>JAJDVI010000026.1 GCA_022826195.1 Acidobacteriota bacterium | reverse complement strand
GAGGGAGTCTGCGGCGTTCCGGTGAGGAACAGTATAGCACCGTAAGCCATTGAATAAAGGTAGCCATAGCGGAACGTCAGGGCACTCTGCGGAACCCTGTGGAACCGGCAGAATGCGGCCCGCAGGGCCGCGGGCGGTTCGTTGCTAACCCGGGTGGACGGACGCGCAGCCGCGCCATCCCGGCGAATGAGATCCGTGTCGCCGCCCGCCTGCGGCGGGCTGTGCCGGCTGAAGCCGGCGTTCCAAGCCCTCGCCGCCAACACGGCTGCTGGCGGACCTGCGGGGCTGCTTTGGGTCGCGGTACCATCGCGGGCCGTCCCGGCCTACGCCTCGACGCCCCCTGCGCCGGGACCCAGGAGGCCCCATGTCCCTCGAACATCGTCCCTTTCGCCTGGCCGGCGGAGCGCTGGCCGTACTGGTCGCCGTCCTTGCCGCCGGTTGCGGCAGCGGCGCCGAAGAGCCCGCCCCGATGACCGAAGAGGAGCGGGTCGAGGCCGAGGCCCGCCGCATCCACGACGCGGTGATGACCCTCGACACCCACATCGACATCCCCTTCAACTACGCGAGCGAGGAGGTGGACCCCGGGAACGTCAACGAGGACTACCAGGTGGACTACCCCCGGATGCAGGAGGGCGGCCTCAACGTCGGGTTCTTCGTCGTCTACTACGGCCAGGCCGAGCGGACCCCCGAGAACTACGAGGCGGCCAAGGAAGGGGCGATGACCAAGTTCGACGCCATCCACCGCGCCACCTCCATGCACTCGGACGTCATCGAGATCGCCTACAGCGCGGACGACGCGGAGCGCATCCACGCCGAGGGGAAGCTGGTCGCCATGATCGGGACCGAGAACGGCTTCGTGATCGGCAAGGACCTGTCCCTCCTCGAGACGTACCACGAGCGCGGCGCCCGTTACTTCGGGCTGGTCCACAACGGGCACAACGACATCTCCGATTCCTGCAACCCGCGGGAGGACCTCGGGGACGCCGAGACGGAGCACGGCGGGCTCAGCGACTTCGGCCGGGAAGTGATCGCCGAGGCGAACCGGCTGGGCATCCTGGTGGACGTCTCGCACGCCTCGAAGGACGCCATCCTGCAGGCGGCGGAAGTCTCCGCGGCGCCGATCATCGCGTCCCATTCGAGCACCAAGGCGCTCGCCGACGTCTCGCGGAACATGGACGACGAGCAGCTCCGCGCGCTCGCCGCGAACGGCGGCGTGATGCAGACGGTGGCGCTGCGCAGCTTCGTCAAAACGGATCCGCCCGAGAAGACCGCGGCCACCAACGACGCCATGGCGGAATTCGGGGTCTCCTCCTTCGGTGAGATCCGCAACCTCAGCGAGGAGGAGCAGGCGGCGCTCCGGACCCGGCTGACGGATATCGGCGCCGAGTTCCCGGTCACCGTGGGCGACTTCGTGGACCACATCGACCACGCGGTCGAGGTGATGGGCCTCGATCACGTCGCCATCTCGTCGGACTTCGACGGCGGCGGCGGGGTGGACGGCTGGGACGACGCCTCCGAGACCTTCAACGTCACGCTGGAACTGGTGAAGCGCGGCTACACCGAGGACCAGATCGCCCAGCTCTGGAGCGGAAACACCCTGCGGATCCTCC
Source organism: Acidobacteriota bacterium (assembly GCA_022826195.1). Taxonomy (GTDB): domain Bacteria; phylum Acidobacteriota; class Vicinamibacteria; order Marinacidobacterales; family Marinacidobacteraceae; genus Marinacidobacterium. The sequence goes on along the minus strand of JAJDVI010000026.1, from coordinate 53,444 downwards.
GGGAGGCCGAGCGGGTCGCGGCGGAGATGCAGGCCGAGGGTTCGTGAGTTTCCGTTCCCAGGCGCCGTCGGAGTTCAACCAGGAACTCCGCGCCTACGAGCAGGTCGCGAAGCTCCAGCGCTACCGGCTCGCGGAAGGCGCCGAGGAGGAGTTCGACGAGGACTTCGTCTTCAAGCCCTGCGATCTCTCGCTCCTGGACTCGCCGGCCGCCGCGGATCGCGAACGGTTCATCGCGGACCTCGGCGAATCGCTCGAGGACACCGGGTTCGCGATCCTCACCGGCCACGGGGTGGACCCGGCGCTCTACGCCGAGGCCCACCGCCGGACACGGGAGTTCTTCGAGTGCCACCCGCTGGAGGTGAAGCAGCGCTACCGCGCGCGCCGGCAGGGCTCCGTGAACCAGGGCTACTTCCCGATGCGCGAGACCACGGTGATCCACCCGGACCTCGTGGAGGGCTGGGTCTTCTGCCGCCGGGCGTTCGACCTCGGGCAGGACCCGGGCTGGGACGAAGCCGACTTCTGGCCCTCCCCGGGGTGGGAGGCCTTCTTCCGGGAAGTGGTGCTCGCCCACGAGCGGCTGATCCACCCGATCATGCGGTCGATCCTCGGCTACCTGGGCGAGGCCCCCGGGCTCTTCGACGAGCGCCTCACCGCCACGAACTTCGGCTTCCGGCTGAACTACTACCCGCCGATGACCGACGTTCCCGAGGCGACGACCGGAAGGATGCTCGGCCACGAGGACGTGGACCTGTTCACCATCCTGCCGGCCGCCGAGACCGAGGGGCTCCAGCTCCTCCACCGGAAGACCATGAAGTGGGTGCGGGTCGCGGCGCCGCCGGGCGCGATCGTGCTGAACACCGGCGACTACATGCAGCGGATCACGAACAACCGCCTGCCCTCCACCACCCACCGGGTGAGCGCCCCGCGCGACCCGGCCGCCCGGGCGCAGCCCCGGACCTCCTTCCCGATGGCGGTCTACGTCTGGGAGGACGAGGTCCTGGAAGTGCTCCCGAACCAGGGCGAGCCGCTCTACCCCCCGGTCCGCGCCGAGGACTTCCACACCCGCATCACGAGCAAGTACTACGGCGACAGCTACCACGCGACCGGCGAGGAGGGCGCCGTCGAGCGCCGGGTGCGCTGAGCCGCAGGGAGCACCGGATGGGCTCGAGGCCGGACTCGAGGCGCGGCGCGATCCCGCTCGCGCTCGCCCTCGCGGTTCCGGCGGCCGTGACCGCTCAGGAGGATCCACCCACCCAGGGCCCCCGGATTCACCGGTCGGTTCCTCCTCCGGGAGCGAAGACGCACCGGGTGGTCCCCGGAGAGCGGTTCCGGGCCAGCCCGTCGAAGCGCTGGTTCTACGGCGACAACTACCGCGACCTCTGGACCACGCCCATCGAGGTCGCGGTCCTCGACCTCGACGCCGTCGGCGGCGGCCTGACGCCGCTCAGGACCGGCGGCTTCGGGCAGTCCGTCTCCCTGCACTTCACCGGAGAGGATGGCCGCCGCTACACCGTGCGATCCCTCGACAAGGACCCCACCAAGCGGCTGGAGGACGACATCAAGAACTCGATCGTGGGCGAGGTGCTGCAGGACCTGATCAGCACGCTCATGCCCGCCGCGGCGCTGGTGGTCGATCCGCTCATGGAAGCCACCGGCATCCTCCATTCGAAGCACACCCTGGTGGTGATTCCGGACGATCCGCGACTCGGGGAGTATCGGGAGGCGTTCGCCGGCCTGATCGGGACGCTCCAGGAGCATCCCTCCGAAGGCCCGGACGACTCGCCCGGGTTCGCCGGCTCCCGCAAGGTCAGCGGGACGGAGACGGTGTGGGAGGACGTGGAGGAGGGCCGCTGCGACCGCATCGACGCCCGCGCCTATCTCAAGGCGCGGCTGATGGACCTGCTCATCAACGACAAGGATCGGCATCCCGGCCAATGGAGATGGGCGCGGTTTCCGGAGGACGACTGCCACGTCTGGCTCCCGATTCCGGAGGACCGCGACCAGGCGTTCATCCACTATGGCGGCGTCGCCATGATGCTGGTGCGCACGGCGCTCCCGCGAGCGATCCCGTTCGACGAGTCCTATCCGAACCTTCTCGGCCTGACCATGACCGGCTGGGACCTGGACCGCCAGTTCCTGGCCGGACTCGACCGGCCCGCGTGGCGCGAGGTCGTCGAGGAGTTCCGGGCGGAACTTCCGGACCCGGTGATCGAGGACGCCGTGCGGCGGCTCCCGGAGCCGTACTACGAGCTCGTCGGCGCGAGCCTCGAAACGGCGCTCAAGGCCCGGCGCGAGGCGCTGCCGGAATTCGTGGACGACTACTACGACCTGATCACGCCCCAGGTCGAGATCCAGGCAACCGACCAGGACGAATACGCCACCGCCGAGCACCTCGCGAACGGGGATCTCCGGGTGCGGATCGGACGCCTGGGCGACGGGGACGAAGACCCGGAGCCGCCCTGGTTCGAGCGGACCTTCCGGCGCGGGGAAACCCGGGAAGTCCGCATCTACCTGCGGGGCGGGAGCGACCGGGCGGAGGTCTCCGGCGCGGACGGAGAGATCGCCGTCCGCGTCGACGGGGGCGGCGGGAGCGACACGTTCACCAACACGTCCGCCGCGGGCGCGTCGAAGACCCACTTCTACGACTATCGCGGGCGGAACCACTTCGTGGAAGGGAAGGGCGCGAGCGTCGACGAGCGGCCCTACCAGCGCCCCACCCCCTCGCTGGTCTGGTCGCGGTACGCCTTCGACTGGGGCATGGAGTCGGGCACCCGCCCGCTCGTGTGGGCCGACCCGGATCTGGGCGTGTTCGCGCGGGTGATCCACAGCCGGAAGCACTACGGCTTCCGCAAGGACCCGTTCGCCACCCGGCACTACTTCGACGTGGGGCTGGCCAGCCGGGGCTTCAAGCCCTTCGTGTCGTACGTCGGCACCTTCCGCCACGTACGGCCCGAGATCGACGCGCGGCTGGCGTTCGAGTACTCGGGGTTCGAGGTGACCCGCTTCAAGGGGTTCGGCAACGACTTCCGGCTCAAGGAGCCGTCGTCGTACTACAAGGTGGAGCAACGGCACTTCGTTTTCACGCCGGCCCTGGAGTTCCGCCGGGGAACGGAGGACGTGGATGCGACCGGGGACGGCACGATGCCGCTGCGGTCGGAGCTCACCGTCAGCCTCGGACCGGTCGTCGAGTGGTCGAACACGCCCACCGAGGCGAACCGGGACTTCTTCATCGGTTCGCTGGACGAACCCCTCTACGGCACGGGTTCCTTCGGCCAGCTCGGCGTGCGCGGCGAAGTCGAGTACGACAACCGCGACAATCCGGCCTACGCCACCCGGGGGGTTCTCGCCAGGGTGTCCGCCGCCGGCTTTCCCGGCGTCTGGGACGTGGAGTCGCCCTTCGGAAACGTGGACGTCGAGGCCCGCACCTACCTGACGGCGAACGCGCCGCTGAGCCCCACGCTGGCCCTCAGGGCCGGCGGCAAGAAGGTGTGGGGGACCTATCCCTTTCACGAGAGCGCCTTTCTCGGGGGACCCGGCCGGGCCGGCCTGGGCCAGGTGGACGGCCCGTTGCGCGGCTTCCACAAGAACCGGTTTGCCGGGGACGCCTCGCTCTATGCGAACGTCGAACTGCGGCTGGCGCTGGGGGGAATCCGGGTCCTGGTGCCCGGAGAGTTCGGCCTCTTCGGGGCCGCCGACGTCGGCCGGGTCTACTTCGCCGGCGATCCCGCCGATGCCGACGACTGGCACAACGGAACCGGCGGCGGGTTCTGGCTGTCGTTCCTGGAGCGCCGGACGACCGTGAGCGTCGCCGTCATGAAGGGGCGCGACATGACCGGGGTCTACTTCCGCGCCGGTTACATGTTCTAGCGAAGCAGGAGAAGGCGCATGCTCAACAACATCCTCGTCCGTCTCGGTCTCTACTACCTCTCCTGGCTCGGGTTCCTCGCCGGCGCGTTCCATTTCCTGCCGCGGATGCGCTACTACGTCTCCCAGGAACGGGACCGCTTCTTCATCGGGACGCTGTCCGATGCCGGCGCGGACGTTTCGGAGGTGTTCGAGGACATCCAGTCGGGGCTCGGCCAGTTGGCGGATCAGGAGGGCATCAACCTGTTGATCGATCCGTCGCACACGGTCCCGGTGGTCGTCGCGTTGATCCTCGCCTTCGGGGTCACCCTGCCGATCACCTGGGTGTACCGGTGGACCCGCCAGAAAAAGAAGTACAGCCAGTCCTTCGCGCACACCCTCCTCGTGATCCCGATCGCCATCGCGCTGGTGGTGTTCCTCGTCAAGGGCAGCGTGGCCCTCGCTTTCGGCCTGGCGGGCATCGTGGCCGCGGTCCGTTTCCGGGCCTCGCTCAACGAACCCACGGACGCCGTCTACATGCTGATGGCCATCGGGATCGGGCTGGCGGCCGGCACCCAGCTCACCACCGTGGCCTACCTCGCGTCGCTGATCTTCGTGGTGATCTCGCTGGCGGTGTGGAAGAGCAACTTCGGAGCGAAACCCGCGGTGCTGTCCGGGTGGAGGCTCGTGCCTCCGGACGAACTGGAAGCGGCGCCGGAAGCGGGCGGCAAGGCCAGGGCCAAGTGACGTACGGAGAACCCCGCGGTTGAGAGTCCTGCTCGCCGCGACGCTCGGTCTGCTGTCCCTGACCGGGACATCGGCGGGAGTGCAGCGGGGAGTCCGCCTCGAGGACTACGGACTGCGGGCGGACGAGGCCGCGCCCCGGGAACTCCCGCGGCGCCTCCGGGAGATCTCCGGTCTGGCGACGACCGCCGACCACCGGCTGCTCGCGCACAACGACGAGGCCGGCATCGTCTTCGAGATCGACGCGCGCGACGGGTCGGTGGTGAAGGAGTTCCAACTGGCGGACGTGGGGGACCCGGTCGCCGACGACTTCGAGGGCATCGCGGTGGCCGAGGGCCGGATCTACCTGGTGACGAGCGCCGGCCGGCTCTACGAGTGCCGCGAGGGAGCCGACGGCGCATCGGTGCTCTTCCAGGTCTACGCCACGGGGGCCGGGCGCGACTGCGAGATCGAGGGCCTCGCGTACGACGAAGGCCGGCGGGAGCTCGTGCTGATGTGCAAGAACGCCCGCAGTGATGATCTTCTCGGGGAGTTGGCGATGTATCGCTGGTCGATCGACGAGAAAGCGTTGCGCGAGCGGACCGTGGTCCCGGTCGCCGACTTCGCCCGGCGCATCGGGGCCAACCGGTTCCAGCCCTCGGGAGTCGAGCGGCACCCGGTCTCGGGGAACTGGTTCGTGGTCGCGGCCCGGCAGGCCGCCATCGCGGAGGTGACTCCGGAGGGGCAGGTCCTGGACGTCAGGCGGTTCGAAGCCCCGTGGCATCGCCAGATCGAGGGCATTGCGTTCGCTCCGGACGGCGCCCTGATCGTCGCCGACGAAGGGGGAAGGGCGAGAGGAACGCTGACCGTCTATCCCGCGCCGGAGCCCTGACCCGAGCCCATGCGCAAGCGCCGAACCCTCCTCGCGCTCGGCGCGGCCGCGTTCCTGCCGGCGGTCCTGATGTCGGGCACGCGGTCCCCGGACCCGGCGGACGCGGCGCGGTTCATCCTGGTCGGCGACACCGGCACCGGCGACGAGCGGGCCCGGAGCGTGGCGGCGCAGATCCGGCGCACCGCCGAAGCGGCCGCGGTCTCGCACATCTTCCTGCTCGGAGACAACGTGTACGAGCATGGCGAGGCGCGCTTCATCGGAAGCAGATTCCTTGACGTCTACCGCGGCGCGCTCTCCCGGGGAGTCCGGATCCACGCCGCGCTCGGCAACCACGACGTGGAGCGATGCGGCGAGTCGGGTGTACGGCCGGTTCCCCGGGATGGATCGGCTTACGCGCTCGCTCGGGACTGCGAGGTGGACGCCCACCTGGCGACGCCGGAGTTCGGCTATCGGGACGGCTCCCGCTACTACTCGGTCGAGATCCCGGGGAGCGGGCCTTCGCGGGCCCCGCTGGCCGAGGTCTTCGTGCTCGACTCGAACACGCTGGGCAAGGACGACACGAAGCTCGAGGTCGGAACGGACGAGCCGCAGCTCCGCTGGATCGCCGGGGCCCTGCGCGCCTCGCGGGCCCGCTGGAAGGTGGTGGCCATGCACGGGACGATGTACGCGCCGGCCCGGTGCCAGTGGCTCGGGTTGATCTGCCGGGATGACGACGAGGTGCTGCGGTCCGAGCTCGAGCCGATCTTCACACAACACGGCGTGGACGCCGTGTTCCAGGGCCACCAGCACCTTTACGCGCGGCTCCGGCCGCAGCGCGGGATCCGCTACTTCGTGACCGGCGCCGGGGGAAAGAAGCCGGACTCCGCGCGGAACGACGAACGCACGCTCCGCCGGGAGGACCGCGGCGCCTTCAACCACTTCGTCTACGTGCAGGCGACCGGGGACCGTTTCGGCTACTGCGCCATCGACGCGGAGGGGGAGATCCGCGATCGCGGGAGCTTCGGGCGCGGCGATCCCGCGGACGGGGAGTTCGCCGGCGGGCCGTGTTCGCCGGGCTAGCCCTTCGTGTCCGCTTCCCGCCGCCGGTTCCGCCGCGCCGGGCTCGTCCTCGCCGGATGCCTGCTCGGGTTGCTCGCCGCCCTCGCGGCCGTCCTCGCCCTCGCGATCGACGAGGACCGGCTGCTGGCCTTCGGCACCTCCCGGCTCTCCGCGGCGCTCGGCCGTCCGGTCGCCGCCGCCGGCCTGCGGATCTCGCTTCCGGAGGGCGCATTCGTCGTGCGCGGCTTGCAGGTGGGGAGCGACCCGGTGGATGCGGGCCCCGCGCCCCCGGTCCTCGCGGTCGGTGAGGTTCGCGGGGATCTGGGTCTGTGGTCTCTGCTCCGGGCGCGACTCCATTTCGAGAGCCTGGCGATCGAGGGGCTCAGCTTCCGGGGACTGGACGACGGGGGTCCGCCGCGCGCCGCCCCCGCCCCGTCCGGACCCGGGTTCGAAGCGCTCGCGGCCCGGCTGTCGTTCTCGTCGGACCGCATCTCGGTCGCGGGGACGACGATCGGCTACCGGAGTCTTCCCACGCCGTGGGAAGTCCGGGTGGACGACGTGGCCGTCGCCTTCCGGGTGGGGGAGGCGGGCAGCGTGGACGGGGAGATCCGGTCCGGGTTGGGGGTGGTCCGCCTCCGGGAACAGCCGCAGCTCCCGCTGGCGCTGGACGCGGAGTTCCGCGTCCGCGAGAACACGCTCCACCTGGACCGGCTGGGGCTTCGATCCGACCTCCTGGAGGTGGACCTGGACGGGTCGCTGGATCTGGGCGGAGGCCCGGCGGGCGAGTTCCGGGTCGCCGCCATCGGCGACGCTGGCGGGCTCGCCCGTTCCCTGCTTGGCGTCGAGGCGATCGACACCGCGGGGGACCCGTGGATGCGTTTCGACGGGACCGCGGGGTTCGGGGAGGACGGGTTCGCGCTGGACGGGGAGTTCGCGCTCCCGGGCAGCCGCCTCTACGGCGTGCCGCTCCGCGACTGGAAGGCGCTCGTCCACTGGGACCCGGGCCGCCTCGAAGTCTCCGCCTCCGAGGGGTTCGTCTCCGGGGGCGCGGCCACCCTGCACGTGCTTCAGGCGCCGCCGTCCGGGGAGAACCCGGCGGAGGTCGCGCTGACCCTCCGGGACGGATCGCTATCCCGCGCCCTCGAGGGAGTCTTCGGGACGCCGACCGCGCTCGGTTCCCGAGTCAGCCTGGACGCCGAGCTGCGGGTCCCGCTCGCGGATCCTCTACTGGCTACGGGGACGATCGAGGCGACCGGCGCGAGGCCGGAGGCCGGGCCCGGCGCGTTGCCGCTCGGTTTCGAGGCGGCGCTGGCCGTGGACGAAAAGGCCGTCGTGGTCCGGCGGCTCACGGCCGAGGGCGCGGCCTTCCAGGCGACGCTCGAGGGCCGCTACCCGCGCGCCGGCAGCGCCGACTTCGTGGTGAGCGGCGTCACGGGCGACGCCGCCGAAGTGGACTCCGTGCAGCAGGAGTTCTGGCGGGTGGTCTTCGGCGAGGATCCGGAGACCACCGCCTGGGACGTGTCCGGCGCCGCCCGGTTCGAGGGAGCCGTCGAGGGCTCCTGGCCCGATCTGGTGATCGCGGGCGCCGTCGAGGGGCAGGGGTTGCGCTTCTCCACCTTCCACACCGAGACGCTGGCGGCGGCGGCGGAGATCCGCCCCGCGGCGGTCCGGCTGGAGAGCCTGAGCGCCCGCGCCGGCGAAGGAACGATCTCCGCCTCCGGGGTCTTCGACCGCGGCGACGCCGCGTTTCCGGACTTCGAGTTCGACGCCGCGTGGGACCGCTGGGACATTCGGGAGATCGTGGACTTCCTCGAATGGGACCTCGAGGCCGAAGGCGCCGTCAGCGGCCGGAGCCATACGGTGCGGCGCGGCGAGCGCTACCACGGCGGCGGGCTGGTGACCGGCTCCGCCGGGACCTTTCTGGAACAGCCTTTCGACGAGCTCTCCATCGGCTGGAGCCTGGACGGCGCGTCGGTCCGCCTGGCGCCGCTGACCGCGGTCTTCCGCGGGGGAAGCGCCGAGGGCGAACTCACCATCGACCTCCTGGACTGGACGATGGAAGGCGCCGTCACCGGCCGGGACTATCCGCTGGCGCCGGGGCTGGAGCTGGACTGGATCGCGCTGCGCTCCGACTTCCGGGCGGAGATCGGAGGCGATCTGGACGTTCCGGAACTCCGCCTGGAAGGGCGGATTCCCGCCGTCGCGGTGCTCGACGCGGGGCTCGGCCCCGGCAGCGTCGAGGCCTCGGTCACGGGCGAGCGCTTCGAGGCGGGCGGCGCGCTGGACTCCGGAGCGGCGGCGTTCCGGCTGGCGGGGACGCTGGAGGCCGAGATGGCCGGGACGGTCACCCTGCGGGAGCTGGACGTCGCCTCGTTTCTCGTCGCCGAGCCCGAAGAGCGGGGAATCTCCATGGTGGTCAACGGGACGGGCGGCTTCCGCATCGAGGATCCCCTCGACGAGTGGATGGCGGCCGAGGCGACCCTCGAGAGCCTGAGGATCGAGGCACCGGAGTTCGTCGCCGAATCGGGCGGCCCGGCCCGCATCGTGATGGAGGACGGCGTCGTCGAGGTGGAGGAGTTCCGCCTCCTCCATCCCGACGGTGAACTCGCGGCGGCCGGTTCCGTCGACCTCGGGGAGGAGCGGCTCGACCTGACCATGCGCGGGCACGCTTCGCTGCGGGGGGCCGAGCCGTTCGTCGCCGGCCTGACCGCGGACGGTGGGTTGGCCCTCGAGGTTTCCGTTGCCGGCTCCCTGGCGGAACCCGAGATGTTCGGCACCGCCGCCATCGAGGACGGTTCCTTCCGCTTCGACGGGTTTCCGCACGGCTTGAGCGGGCTGAACGGCCTGGTGGCCTTCGACCAGCGGACGCTGAGGATCGAAGGGCTGAACGGCCGGCTCGCTTCCGGCGACCTGGCCGTGTCGGGTGAGGTCCTCGTTGGGGGCGCGGAACTCGGGGCCAGCGATCTGCGGCTTCAACTCGAAGGCGTCCGGTTTCGCTACCCCGCCGACTTCAGCGCCACGGTGAACGCGGACCTGCGGCTCGTGGGCGACCAGGGGGGACGCCTGCTCTCCGGCGAGGTCCGGGTCGACGATGCGGTCTGGAGCCGCGACTACGAGCTGTCGGCGGACGTCCTGTCGGATTCAGGCGGCATCGCCGTTTCCGCCGAGCCGGGGACCGGCGGTCTGCTGGGCGAGGTGGCGCTGGACGTGCGGGTGGAAACCGATTCTCCCTTCGCGGTCCGCAATTCCATCCTCAGCCTCGATGCGGATGCCGCCTTCGGCCTCCAGGGCACCGCGGCGTCTCCGGCGGTGGTGGGACGCGCGGACCTGGTGGAGGGCGAGCTGTTCGTCGGCGCCCACCGTTTCGAGATCGTTTCCGGGCGGGCCGAGTTCATCGACCCCCGGAGCATCGAGCCGGTGTTCGACGTGACGGCGGAGACGAACGTCAGGAACTACCGGGTGCGGCTGACCGCATCGGGAACCCTGGAGGAGATCGAAGCGAACGTGAGTTCCGAACCTCCGCTGCGGGAGAGCGACATCCTCCAGCTGCTCTCCGGCGTTCCGGAGGCGAGCCTGCTCGGCGCCCGCCGCACCGACGACCCCGCCGTCGCGGTCTCCGCCACGAACCTGCTGAGCCAGCAGTTCACCGGCATGCTCGGCCGCCGGGCGGGCCGGGTGTTCGGCATCGACCGGGTCACCGTCGATCCCTACATGATCGGCCGTTTCAGCAATCCGACGGCGAGGGTGACCCTCAGCAAGCAGGTGACCCCCGCACTGAACGTCCGCTATTCGTCGAGCCTTTCGGACGCCGACGAGGCCATCGTCATCGTCGAGTACGCGCTGCGCCGGGTCACCTGGATCCTGACGCGGGACGAAGACGGCTCGCTGGGCGTGGACTTCCGTTTCCGCCGAACGTACTGACGGGAACGGCGACCAGCCGCGGGCCCCAGCCTCAGAAACGCCGGCGCCGGAAGCGGTTGTTCACCACGTTGTTGAAGATGGACCCGAACCGGAACTGGAAGCCGACCTCCATCCGGTAGTCGAAGTCGGTCGGACGCTGCTGGAGCTGCAGCAGGGCCTCCTCGTCGGTCGCCTCCTCGGCGGCGAGGTAGATCTGGTCGTTCACCTGGGAGACGTTGCCCCGGAACTCGAGTTCGAGACCCCGGAAGACCCGGAAGGAGAGGTTCCCCCCCAGGGACACCAGGCGCTGCTTGAAGTCGTGCAGGAAGTGGGAACCCCGCAGGTTGACCGAGGCGTTCCCCCAGCGCTGGCGCTGGCCGAAGCGGACGTTCATCGCCTGTTCCCAGCGCGTCTCCTCGGTCTCCCCGTAGATCGTGGACTCCGCGTAGTCGCGGTAGGCCGGGCCGATCGTGTAGTAGAAGGTGAGGCTGCGGCGGGTCGCCTCGTCGTAGGGGAAGACGCTGTACTCCAGCGCCGGCGACAGTTCGACCCGGAGGTCCTGGTTGTAGGTCAGGTTGCGGCTGGTGTTCGTGTCCATCCCGACCGACCAGTGTTCGAGGAGGGCGTACACGACCTGGGTGTCGAAGCTCCAGTTGGTGCGGGTGTCCTCGAAGGTCCCGTCGGAAAGCTCGATCGAGAGACGGTCGTTCTCGATGTCCCCCGAGAACCGGACGCGCCAGTCGGGGGTCACCCGCGATGCGGAAAAGCCCCCCTCGAGGCTGGTGCGCCGCTCGCTGGTCTCGCCTTCGATCCCCACTTCGCCGTCGACGCGGAACACCCAGAGATTCCACGGGTCCTCCACCTCGTCCCGGGCCACCACGCCGCGGGCCACCGCGGCTTCCTCCCGGTCGATCGGGCTGATGGCGATGAGACCCCGGTAGCCGGCCTCGTCCGCAAACATCGCCAGCCCGAGCTCCATGGTGTGGACGATCCCGTCCAGCGTCTCCCGGTCGGTGTTCGTCGGGAGCGCGCGGTAGCCGTGCTCGTCGTCGTAGCTCGCCTGCTCGCCGGTACCGATGAAATGCAGGAGGTACTCCCGTCCGCCGGCGCCGGTCGTCTGGCTCGTCATGATCAGGTGGACGTTCGAGTCCTCCTTGTCGTTGACCCAGTTCACCCAGGTGATCTCGGTCCGGTAGTAGCGGGAGTCGCACCGCGGCCCGGAGCAGTCGAAGAACACGTTGGGCCGTCCGTTCCCGTTCTGGGCGGCGGCGGGGGGTGTCAGGCCGAGGATCACCGCAGCCACGGATGCCGCCAGGCTGAGTGCCCTGCCGGGCCTGCTCAAGCGCCGCCTCGGGCGGCGCTGCCGGTCGGGTTCGGGTGCACCCTCCCTTGGGAGGCGGCTCGTGCGATTACCCATGGTTTCTGGTCAACTCTCGGAAATCAGCGTTCCACCACAAGTCATCGGACGCGCCGCCTGTCAACGTGTGGCTCGCGGACTCTGTGCCAGCCGTTTCCCACTCTCAATCGAGGAACGTGAGGGGTCCGGATCTCCGGACTCCTTCGCTGCCTCCGCCCGGCGTTCGGCGATGAAATCGTCCACTTCGCTCCCAGTCGGGCTCCCGTATTTTCGGGCGAGAGCCTGGAGTTTGGCCACGGCCGTTTCCAGATCGGATTCCGTATTCGACATCCGGCTCACCTTTGGAGGCGGAAGCCTACACGCCGCCCTTCGTTGGTGCCCCGGCCGGCCTCAGGGCTGGCGGTCCTTGGGTCTCGATCCTCACGCGAGCGGCTGGAAGTCCTCGCCGCTCATTGGTTCGTGGTTCTCCCACCAGCTCCGCATCTCCACGAGCACGCTCAGAGATGACGGCCAGGGAGCACGATTGACGCGAACGACCCTTGCCTCGTAGCGTGCCGAAGCCGGTGCGACCGTTATTTCGCGCGCCACGAACATCGGGGTCCAGCCTATGAGTTGCGAGTCCCTGGTGTGGATCGCGACTGTCGGACTGTCCGGTAGTTCGGGTGTCAAGTGCAGGCGCTCGCCAGGCTCCAGCGCGTCGAGCCGGCGTCGCCCACCTTCACTGAGATGGCGGGTGCGATGGACGAAGAAACGGCACCGACAAGATCCATCACCCCCGCGCGTCAGCTTCGGAAACACATTCAGATGATCGGTCACGCGATACCCGCCGTCCACCCAGAGCGCTTGGATGGGGTCCACGGACGGGGACAGATCCATTCGCCTCAGGTAGTCCGGGAGATCGGGTCGGCGGCGATTCATCACGCGGTTCTGGAAAACCGGAAACAGGCATCTGGACTCATAGCTTCGGCGCATTTCACCGAATCCGGGAACCGGCAACACGATCCGGAGTTCCTCGGCCCGCTCCGACCCCCTGACATGCCGAAAGCGGTACCACGGACGTTCAAGGTCCAGATCAAGACGCCCGAGTGGTGCCCATCGCCGCCAATCGTCATAGCTCCGCCCGGCGATGAACAGCGTTCCCCTCACGAGCTGCCGCCTCTCAACGCCCCACGTACCCCGGGCCCCGGAGCACGTGGCCCGGTAGCTCGCCGGTGGGCTCGCCCTCGGCGATGATCGCGACGCCGTTCACGAAGACCCAGGGGATGCCGGTCGGGTAGCGCTCGGGTTCCTCGAAGGTGGCCTCGTCCTGGACCGTGTCCGGGTCGAAGAGGACCATGTCCGCTTTCATCCCGGGCCGGAGGACCCCGCGGTCCGACAGACCGAGGCGGTTCGCGGGCGCCGAGCTCATCTTGCGGATCGCCTCCTCCAGGGTCAGGAGTCCCTCTTCCCGCACGTATTTCGCCAGGACCCGCGGGTAGGTGCCGAAGGAGCGCGGATGGGGCTTTCCCATCGGCGTGCGCATCCCCGCCGCCAGGGCGCTGCCGTCGGAGCCGATGTGGGTGAAGGGCTGGGCGAGCGCCTGGACCAGGTTCACCTCCTCGTTCCCGAAAGAGATCTGGAACCCCTCGCCTTCCTGCTCGATGAGGAGGTCCAGCAGCCCTTCCTCGGGCGACATCCCCCGGGCGTCCCCGAGGTCCACGATCGAGAGCCCGTCCACCTCGTCCCGGAAGGAACTCACGAACGTGCGCCCCCAGCGGGGCCGCCGGGCCTCGGATTCCCGGAGCTCGGCCAGCAGCCGTTCCCGGTCGGCCGGGTCCGTCAGCCGCGCGAGCATCCGGTCCACGCCGCCTTCCTGCGCCCAGGCCGGCAGCAGGGAGCGCAGGTAGGTCCAGCCCGCGATGTAGGGATAGACGTTCCCGGTCACGTCCACGCCCGAGGCGCGCGCCTCGGCGATCATCGCCGCGTATTCCGGGATCCGGGCGCCCGAGGTGGAGTTCAGGTGGTGGATCTCGAGCGCGGTTCCCGCCTCGCGGGCGATGGTGATCCCCTCGGCGAGCCCGTCGAGGCCGCCGCGCAGGTGGCTTACGTAGATGCCTCCGTACCCGGCGGCCACCCGGGTCAGCCGGATGAGTTCCTCGGTGCTCATGAAGGCGTTCGGGATGTAGGCCATGCCGCTCGCCAGCGCGAACGCCCCCTCCTCCATCGCCTGCGCGACGAGCGCCTCCATGCGCTGCAGTTCCTTCTCGGTCGGGTCCCGCTCCTCGTAGCCGACCACGGAGGCGCGCACCTGTCCCGAGCCCACGTAGGAGACGACGTTCGGGCCCACCCCGGCGAACTCGAGCCGGTCGAGGTAGCCCCCGAGGGTGGTCCAGTCCCGTTCGATGGGCGGGGCGACCATCATCGGGTCGTCCACCGCGGGTCCCATCACCGGCCCCGCCGAGAGATGCTCTCCGAGCACCTCGGTGGTGACGCCCTGGGCGGTCTTGCTGAGGGCGCGGGGATCGACGACCAGCCCGTACTCCGAGTGGGCGTGCATGTCGATGAACCCCGGGGCCAGCACCATCCCGCCAGCGTCGATCTCCCGGAGGGCGTCCGGTTCGTCCGGCCCGACGCTCACGATGGTGTCCCCGGCGACGGCGAGGTTTCCCCGGAACCAGGGACCGCCCGTGCCGTCCACGATCCGGGCGTCGCGGATGAGCAGGTCGGCGGGTTGCGGGGTGTCGGTGGTAGGGGCGGTGCATCCGGCCAGGATCGCCGCCGTGAGTACTGCCGGAATCCGTGGAGTGCGTCTCATCTGCCTTGCCTCCCGGGCTCTTGCCGCCCCGCCTGGGGAGGGGACAGGCTAGCAGCCGGGGCTGCTGTTTTTTTGGGTGGGGTTGTGACGTGCGCGGCGCGGAGCGCCGCGGTGCCGGTCTGGAGACCGGCGTTCCAAGCCGTGGGCGTCGTGAGGACAGGTGGGGTTGTGACGTGCGCGGCGCGGAGCGCCGCGGTGCCGGCCAAGCCGGCGCGTGATCTCCGCTGTTTGGGCCCGCGGCCTAGAATTTCCGTGTGGGTCTCGCCGCTGGACATCGCCGTCCCCGGGCTTCGTGGTTCCTGGCGTTGGCGCTCGTCTGTCTCCATGCGCCGGAACTTGCCGCGCAGGCGGGGACCACCACGGGCGTCATCCGGGGTGAGGTGAGCGATCCGCTGGGGAATGCGGTGGCGGGGGCCGTCGTCCTGATCCAGCATCGGGATACCGACCTGGTGACCAGCGTCGAGACCTCGGGTTCGGGCGGGTTCGTGCGGAGCCTGCTGCCGCCGGGGACCTACGACCTGACCGTCACCGCCGCCGGGGGGTTCGGGACCGAGCGGATCGAGGGGGCGATCCTCCGGGTGGGGGAGGTGCTGCACTTCCACCTGGACCTCCGGGTCGTGGCCACCGAGACGGTCACGGTCTTCGGCGAGCTGCCGTCCCCGATCGAGGCGACCGACTTCACCCGCTCCCAGCGCCTCAGGGAGGAAGTCGTGGACGCCGTGCCGAGCAACGGCCGCAACTTCGTGGACCTGGCCCTCCTCACCCCCGGCGCCTCGGTCTCCCAGGGGCCGGACGGCGACGAGCTGAACATCAACGGCCAGCGGGGCATCTTCAACAACTTCATCGTGGACGGGGCCGACTTCAACAACCCCTTCTTCGGGGAGCAGCGCGGCGGCCAGCGGGCGGCGTTCACCTTCAACCAGGACGCCATCGGCGAGCTGGTGATCGTGAACCAGGGCGCCCCCGCCGAGTTCGGCCGCTCGGCGGGCGGCTTCATCAACGTCATCACCAAGTCGGGCACCAACGAGCTCGCCGGCTCCGCCCACTACTTCGGCCAGTGGGACGAGATCGCCGCCGGGTACTCCGCGGACCGGGGCGGCGGGAAGCCCGATTTCGGGCGGAACCAGTTCGGGGCGACCTTCGGCGGCCCGCTCGTCCGGGACCGCGCCTTCTTCTTCCTCGCCTACGACCAGCAGGCCGCCGCCGAGACCAAGCAGACCACCCGGCGCGTCGCGAACCCGGCGAACCTGGAGCGGCTGGACTCCTTCCTCAACACCCGCTGGCCGGGGCTCTTCGAGGACGAGTTCGGGCCCATCCGCCGCACCGACGACGCCCGTTCGCTCCTCGCCAAGCTGGACTTCAACCTGAGCGGCCGGCACCAGGCGTCCCTCAAGTACAACCACAACTGGTCCGAACAGGTGAACGGCACCTTCGACGTGGACTCGTGGGGCGCCTCCATGAACGGGATCGAGCGGGGCTTCTCCCACGCCGTGAACGGGAGCCTTCGCTCGCTGCTCACCAACGCGCTCTCGAACGAGCTGCGGGTCCAGTGGGCGCGCGAGGACCGGCCGCGCTGGTACGACGGGCCGCTGCTGCCGGGCGCCGCTCTCCCGGGCCAGCCCCAGTTCGAGCGGCTCGGCGGCCGTCCCTTCCCGGACATCGGCATGGACTTCGCGGACGGGTTCCGGATCGGGCTCCCGTTCTTCCTGCCGATCGATCCCGCCTTCGACGACCGGTTCCAGATCGTGGACAACCTGTCGTACGCCACCGGTTCCCATCTCTTCAAGGCCGGGGTCGAATACAACCGGACCCGGGTGGAGCAGCAGTTCATGGGCTTCGCCAACAGCCGCTACCTCTTCGATTCGGTCGAGGGTTTCATCGGCTTCGCGACCCACGGGAGCGGCTACGTGCACTGCTCCGACGGCTCGGCGAGCACCACGGGAGGCTGTCCCGAGGGCGCCGCGATCACTGGCCCGGTGCTGCTCTACCTCCAGTCGGCGACCGTCCCCGGCATCCCGCCGGCCGAGCTCGGCCGGCAGCGGGCGTCCATGCACGAGATCGGCCTCTTCGTCCAGGACACCTGGCACCCGGGCGAGGACGTGACCCTCGATCTCGGACTGCGCTGGGACGGGACCTGGCACCCCGGCGTCTTCGTCGAACCGGAAGACACCTTCTTCGCGCCCTACCTCGACGACCCGGCGTTCCCCTCCGACGGGCGGATCCCCCACGATCTCGACAACCTGCAGCCGCGCTTCGGGCTGGCCTGGGACGTCGCCGGCGACGGAAGCACGGTGGCGCGCGCGGCAGCCGGCTCCTACGTCTCGCGCATCCCGCTGCTGGTGTTCGCCCAGCACCGCTCCACGAACGGGGCGTTCCAGCAGATCCTCTTCCGCAGCAGCGCCGACACCTTCCTCGGCCCGGTCCCGGAGATCGACCGGCAGCTCGACCCCCAGGCGACGGCCCCGTTCCTCCCGGATATCCAGGTCGCCGACCGGGACCTCGAGCTGCCGCGCACCTGGTCGTTCAGCGTCGGGCTCGACCGGGACCTCGGACGGGGCATGGCGGCGAGCGCCAACTTCGTCTACGCGCGCACCGACCAGCTCTTCCGGTTCGTGGACCGCAACGCCGCCGCCTTCGGCTCGCCGTTCGGCGTCGGCACGCACCCGTCGGGCGGGGGCATCAACGCGCTGACCGTCGCCGAGAGCAGCGCCCGCTCGCGCTACCGGGCGCTGACCGTCGGGCTGCGCGGCTGGAGCTCGCTCGGGGACCGGCCGCTGACGTTCGAGGCCCACTACACCCTCGCCTTCGACCGCTCCGACGACGACAACGAGCGGGACCCGTTCACCTTCCGTTACGCCGACCCCTCGAACCTCGGCCCCGAGTTCGGCTGGTCGGACCGCGACCGCCGCCACCAGGTGAGCGGCTACCTGCTGGTCACCCTGCCCGGCGACGTGAACTGGAACAACGTGTTCCGCTACCTGTCGGCCTCCCCCGCTTCGGAGCGGTGCGCGCAGCCCGGCGAGCGCGCGAACCAGCCGTCGGACCGCATCTGCGCCGACGGCTCCATCCTCACCCGGAACACGCTGCGGCGCGACAACGAGTTCTTCACCTGGGACCTGCGGATCTCACGCAGCTTCGCGCTGCCGAACGGCGCGACCCTCGAACCGATCGTCGAGGTCTTCAACCTCACGGGCGCCGACAACTTCCTCGACAGCCACACCGGCTCGCTGCTCTTCAACTTCGACGGCACGCTCCGCAGCGGCCTCGGCGACACTCGCCGCGGCCAGGTGGGACTCAGTCTTCGTTTCTGAGCCGCCCCGCCTGCGCCCTAAAAGAACCGCAGCGAGTAGCTGATCCGGAAGCCGCGGCCCATCTGGGCCGCCATGTCCTTGATCAGCGAGTTGTGGTGGCGGTACTCGGCGTCGGTGAGGTTGTAGCCCCGGAGCGAGATGTTGTGCGTCATGTGCGCTCCGACGAACACGTAGGAGGCGGTGAAGTCGAACACCGCGTAGCCGTCGGTCGGGGTCTCGTCCCGGTAGAGGCGGTCCATCCGGGAGGCCCAGCGCACCCGGGGCGCGAGGCGCAGCCTGCCGACCGGGACGTCCAGCTTCAACTGTCCGCCGAGCGGGGGGATGCGCGGCACGTACTCGCCGCTCGCGAGCTTTGCGTCCACGTAGGCCGCGTTCGCCACCAGTTCGGCGGCGCCGAGGCTCAGGTGTCCCTCCGCTTCGAAGCCCTGGTAGGTCGCGTCCGACTGCTGGAACAGCCAGACGGGCAAGCCGCTGATCATTCCGCCCAGCACCTCTCCGAACACGAAGTTGGAGATGTCGTAACGGAAGACGCTGAGGCTCCCGGTGAGCGCTTCCGAACTCTGCCGGAGGCTCACGTCGAATCCCAGCGACCGTTCCTGGTCGAGTTCGGGATTGCCGATCTCGAACGCCAGGTTCCCGATGTGGGGGCCGAAGTTGTAGAGCTCCTCGAGCGAGGGGGCGCGGGTCGCGAGGCTCGCCACGCCGACCAGGGCGGTGGAGCCGCCCACCGCGAGCCGGGCGCCGGTGCTCGCCGACGCGGTGAGGAAGTTGCGGTCTACGACTTCCGCCGGCCGGAGCGGGTTCGTGTCTTCGCCGACGTCGTAGGCGTTTCGCTCGGCGCGCGCTCCGAGCAGCAGATCGAGCCCTTCGCTCGCTTCGATCTCGTTGTAGGTGAAGGCCGCGACTGCGTTCTGCCGGGTCTCCGGCGCCAGCGCTTCGTGGCCCCAGGCTTCGTAGTCCCGCACGTTGCCCCAGACCCCGACCCGGCTGGTCACCCGCCCGGCCGGCTTCCTGAGCTCACCGCGGAACACGACCGACCGGTTGTCGAAGTGGGTCGCGACGATCTCTTCCCCGCTGGCCTCGAAGGTCTCGATCTCGTCCTGGTCGTAGTCGGCGTAGCGGACCGTGAATTCCGCCTCGTCGAACAGGAAACCGAGGCCGCGGAACCCGAAGTCGGTGCGGAACTGCCGCCGGTTCATCGTGACGTCCACCGACAGTTGTTCCTCGTCGCCGACCGGCCCGTGGTCGTGCCCCACGTGGCTGCCGTGGAAGTCTCCGGCGAACGGAACGCCGTAGCGGGCGTCGTCCATGCGCATGGTGCCCGAGACCCAGACGCGCTCGCCGAAGAGGCCGATCCCCGCCTCTCCCTGGTTCATGGAGCTCTCCGAGTTCTCGACCACGCCGACGGGGGTGTTGTAGTCCTCGGTCCGGTTTGCGTTGCCCCCGCCCCAGGCGAACCAGCCCGCGCCGGACGCCTGGGCGCGAACGCCTCCTCGCATGCCCGCGTCGGCGGTCGAGTAGTCGAGGTTGGCCTGCCCCCGGAATCCGGGCGGCGGCGAATGCGCCAGGTGGGACGCCATGGAGATCACGTTCACGGCGCCCCCGATGGCGTTCGACCCGTAGAGCAGCGTCGCGGGTCCCCGCACGACCTCGACCCGTTCGGCCTGCAGCGGGTCCACCGGAACCCCGTGGTCCGCGGACTGGCTGCCCAGGTCACTGGTCCGCACGCCGTCCTCCATGACAAGGATCCGGTCCCCGTCGAAGCCGCGCACGATCGGGCGCGCGGAACCGGGTCCGAAACTGCGCATCGCCACGCCGGTGGTGCCCTCGAGCAGCTCCGCGACGTTGCGCGCCGCCTCGTTCTGAAGGTCCAGCCCCTCCAGGGCGTGCACCGAACCGAAGGCCTCGAACGGCGACGAATCGCTGGCCGAGGCGGTGACCGTGACCCGTTCGTGCATCCGGTGCCGCGCCCCGAGGACGATGGGCTCGCTGATCTCGAAGTCCTCCTCCTGTTCGACGTCAATCACCACGGTCCGGACCGCGCTGAGGAAGCCGAGGTCCACATGGAGCGTGACGGCACCGATGTGGTCCACGTCCACGAACGCGAAGCGGCCGTCGTCGTCGGTATGGACCACCTGGTCGGTCTGGATCAGCAGGACTTCGGCGTCATGCGCCGGTTCGCCGGTTTCCGACATGAGCACCCTTCCCGAGATCGTCGGGTGGGCCCAGGTGGTGGTCGCGAAGGCGAGGCAGGCGGCGAGCGGACCGGCCCGCCGGAAGCCGCGTCGAAGGGGCGAGAAACGGGGAAGGAGAGAAGTCCGCGTCACGGTGGGACCTCCTGGGGCTCTTGGGTGCGGAGGAACCGGACGTTCAGAGGCCGCCGACGGGGCCGAACGGTTCCCGACCTGGATTGCCGACCGTCAGGCGGGCGGTGCGCGGGGGACCGCCGGAGTCGGGGCGGGCTCCGAGGCGGCGAAAGGAACCGCCTGGGCGCCGGGCTTCGACTCGTGCCGCGGGACGGGGAGTTCCGGCCCGCCCTCGAGAGCGGGGACTCCGGTTTCCGCGATCTTGCAGATCCCGCAGGGGGAGTCCGTCTGGCCTGGATGTTCGTGCGCCTGGACCGCCAGTGGGGTGGCCAGCACCAGGGCGGCCACGGCCGCACCCGCGAGGAATCGAGACCAGAGGCTGACGAGCTTCACCGCGGTGGGACCTGCAACCGGCGATGCTAACACCGGCTCGGAGCGCCGGCCTCCGGCCGGCATCGCGGCCCGCGTGGGCCGCGACAGGGTTGCTTCGTTCGGACTAGAAGAACCGGACGGAATAGCTGACCCGGACCCCCCGCCCCACCTGCGGCGCCACGTCCTTGATCACCGAGGTGTGGCGCCGGTAGACCGCGTCCGTGAGGTTGTGTCCCACGAGCGACAGGTGGTGGGTCGCGTTCCCGGTGAGGAGCAGCCAGGACACCGTCAGGTCGAGCACCGCGTAGCCGTCGGTCGGCGTCTCCCCGGCGTAGAGGCGGTCCATCCGGGCGGCCCAGCGCAGCCGGGGCGCGATCCGCAGGCTGCGGACCGGGACATCGAGTTTCACCTGCCCGTTCAGCGGCGGGATCCGGGGCGCGTGCCGGCCGAGTTCGGGGAACTCCGCGTCCACCCACGAGGCGCTCGCGGTCAGGTCGGCGCTGCCGAGCCGGACGCGGCCGTCGGCCTCGAATCCGAGGTGACGGGCGTCGGCCTGCTCGGTCGAGATCACCGTGACCCCGCCCCGGCCTCCGGCGGTGGCCCCGTAGGTGAAGTTGTCGATGCCGTATCGGAAGACCCCCACGCTGCCGGCGAAGGTGTCCGAATCGCGCCGGAGGCTCAGGTCGAACCCGCGCGACCGCTCCCGCTCCAGGAGGGGGTTTCCGATCTCGAAGGCCTGGATGCCGGCGTCGAGGCCGAAGTTGTAGAGCTCCTCGAGCGCCGGGGCGCGGGTCGAGAGCGTCGCGGTCCCCACGAGGGCGTGTTCGTCGTCCAGATCCAGCCGCAGCCCCGCGCTCGCCGAGGCTCCCAGGAACTCCCGGTCCACCACCGCGGGCGGCTCGAACTCCTCGCCCCCCTCCACTTCCTCATCATCGTCGTCGCCCTCCCCGGGTTCCGGGCGATCGTCCGCGTCATACGCGTTGTTCTCCAGCCGGGCGCCGAGCAGCACGCTGAGCCGGTCCGTTGCCTGGACCTCTCCCAGCGCGAAGGCGGCGAGCGCGGTGTGGCGGGTGTCGGGGGCCAGCGCTTCCGGGCCCGCGGAGGTGAACTCCCGGAGGTTCGCCCAGCCTCCTACCCGGCTCTGGAAGCGCCCGCGAGATCCCTCCAGCTCGCCGCGGAAGACGAGCGACCGGTTCTCGTGGTGGGTCTCGAGTTCGGGGGGCCCGTCGCCCTCCGTTTCGATCTCGTCCTGGACGAACTCGCTGTAGCGCGCCGTGAACGACGCGGTCTCGAAGAAGCCCCCCAGGTCCTCGAATCCGAAGTCTGTCCGCACCTGCCGCCGCTCCATGGTCACGTCCACCGTCTCCTCCTCCCCCTCGTCGGCGCCGTGGAGCATCCCCGCGAGCGGGACGCCGTAGCGGCTGTCGTCGAGGCGGACGCCTGCCGAGAGCCAGGCGCGGTCGCCGCGGAGTCCGAGGCCGGCCTCGCCCTGGTCCAGCGCGGTGTCCGAGCCGTCCACGTCGCCCAGCGGCGACTGGTAGTCGCCGGTCCTCCGGGTATTGCCCCCGCCCCAGGCGAACCACCCGTCCCCGCCGGCGTGAATCCGCGCGCCGGCGTAGCGCCCTTCGTCGGCGCTCCCGGCGCCGAGGCTGGCCCGGCCCTCGAACCCGGAGGCCGCGCCGTGCGCCAACTGCGAGCCGGCGGAAACCACGTTCACCACGCCCCCGACCGCGTTCGTCCCGTAGAGCAGGGCCGCCGGTCCGCGCACGACCTCGATCCGGTCCGCCTGGGTGGGGTCCGCGATCGTTCCCTGCTCGGCCGCCTGGCTGCCGATGTCGCCGGTGCGCACCCCGTCTTCGGTGATCAGCACCCGGTCGCCGTCGAACCCGCGGATGATGGGGCGCGCGGCGCCGGGACCGAGACTGCGGATCGCCACGCCGGGGGCGCCTTCGAGCAGCTCCGCGAGGCTGGGCACGCCCTCGATCAGGTCGAGGCCCTCGACGGAGGACGCCGACCCGAACTCCGCCAGCCCCGACGATGCGCCGGAGGCCGCGGTCACCGTGACGTGTTCGTGGGCGGTCCCGCGGAACGCGATGCGGACCGCGTCCGGGAGGACGATCTGGGGACCGGGATCGGTTTCCAGCGTCAGGCCGGCTTCGCCCCACAGGAATCCGAGCTGGGCGTGGATCGTGATCCGGGTCCCGACGTTCATCCCCTCGAACGCGAACCGGCCGTCCGCGTCGGCGGTGGTCGCCGCGCCGGTTTCGCGGAGCGTCACCTCGGCGCCCCCGGCCGGAGTCCCGCTGGCGTCCACGAGGACCTGGCCGGTGATCCGCGACTGGGCGGCCGCGCCGCCCGCGATGAGCGCGCCCGCCAGGACGAGACCGGCGGTGCGTCGGGCCGACACGGATGGATCAGCGCGGAATCAGTTCGATGACGATGTTCCGGAGCGGCGCGTCCCCGATGTTCTTGACGATGTGCACCACCGGCGGGTTGAACTTGATGGTGCCCGGGACCTGGGTCTTGAACACCTCGTCGGCGCCGTCGGGCCACTGCTGCAGCTCGGTGGCGCCCATCACGAGCACCACCCGCTGGGCGTGCGAGTGCCGCTCCCGGATGTCCCCGGGTTCGAGCCGCTCCTCGAACACGAAGTAGTCCTCGGCGTCGTGCAGCCGTTCGTTCTTGCCGGCGGGGATGGCGACCGCCGGGCCCTCCACCGTCGGCGGATCCGGCTTCAGGTTGACCTCCGCGAAGTCCCCCTGGATCTCGTAGGAGGTCCCCGCCTCCGCCACGAAGACCTCGGCGTACCCGAGCTCGACGGTGGAACCACCGGCGGCGATCTTCACCTCCCCGAACGCGACCACCACCCGGTCCCCGCAACCGGGACCCGCCTCCGCGCACGGCGCGGCGTTCCGGTGGACCGCGGCATAGTCATTGTCCAGCACGAGGGTCCCGTCCTCGGCCGCTGCGAATGCAGCCACCAGAACGGTCAGCAAGAGAAGTCGGAAACGGCGCATCCGCCGCAAATTAACAGGATGCCGCCGCAGGCTTGGAACGCCGGTCTCCAGACCGGCACCGCGGCGCTCCGCGCCGCGCACGTCGCAACCCCACCCACCCTCACCACCCAACCCGCCGCTACCATACAAACCGCATTCGGTCGTCGGGAGACAGGGCTTGTGACAGCGCGCATGGAGAGTCGCCGGGTAGCAGTCCTCGTCGCGTTCACCGCCCTCCTGATGCCCAACCCGGGCGCGACGCAGCAAACACCCCCAACCCCCGACCGATCCAACTGGGGCGCCCCCGGCCTCCACCGCATCGCCCTCTACCCCACCCCGGATCTCGCCCCCGCCGGCGGCACCGCCTTCCTCCGCTGGGACCCGAGCCCCTTCGGCGTCTCCGTAACCCGCGACGGCAGCCAGCGCTACCGGCTCGACCTCGAGATCGACGGACTCCCCGACCCCACTTCGCTCGGCGACTACCGCACCTACGTCGCCTGGGCGACGACACCCATCATGGACCCGGTGGTACGGCTCGGCGAGGTCGGCAACGGGACCTTCGCCGGTCTCGGCCCCGTCGCCTTCGACAAGTTCGTGATCCTGATCAGCGCCGAGCCCATGGCGGACGTCCAGCGCCGCACCGGCCGGCTCATCCTCCGGGGCGCCTCGCCGTCCACCCGCATCCTGCCCGACAACCACCTCATGGTCCCGGTGACCGGCACCGGCGAGAGCGCCGCCCTCCCCATGGACCACGGCGCGATGGACCACGCGGCGATGGGGCACGGACCGGCGTCCGGCGAGCCCGCCTGGTCGCACCCGCCGATGCTTCCGGAGACGCCCATGGTCCCGGGGCTCGGGCACCTGCGGCCCGAGCCGCTGCCGTTCCTGCCCCGGGTCACGGCGGACGAGACGCTCCCGGACGCCGTTCCCTCGCAGGTCGTGCGGCTCCAGGACGGGCAGACGCTCGACCTGACCGCAGAACGGGTCCGCCGGACCATCCACGGCCGCGACTACGTGATGTACGGCTTCAACGGGCAGTACCCCGGACCCCTGATCCATGTGGACCAGGACTCCACGATCTTCGTCAACTTCGAGAACCACACGTCCTGGCCCACCGCGATCCACTGGCACGGGCTCCGCCTCGACAACGCCTTCGACGGGGTGCCGCACCTCACCCAGGACCCGGTCCCCCCCGGCGGGCGCTTCGAGTACCGGCTCTTCTTCCCGGACGCCGGCCTCTACTGGTACCACCCCCACCACCGCGAGGAGGTCCAGCAGGACCTCGGGCTCTACGGGAACATGCTGGTCGAGGCCCCGCCCGAGACGTGGTACGCGCCGGTGCACCGGGAGGAGATCCTCATGCTCGACGACCTCCTGATCGCCGACGACGGGGGGCTTTTCCCCTTCGGGACCGAGCGCGCCACCCATTCGCTCATGGGCCGCTTCGGCAACCTGATGCTCGTGAACGGGGAGCCGGAGTACGCGCTGGAGCTCGACCGGGGCGAGGTCGTCCGATTCTTCCTCACGAACGTCTCGAACACCCGCACCTTCAACCTGTCGTTCGGCGAACCGGGCACGCACCGGATCAAGGTCGTGGGCTCCGACCTCTCGAAGTTCGAGCGCGAGACGTGGGTGGATTCGGTGACGCTGGCGCCCGCCGAGCGCTACATCGTGGAGGTCCGCTACGAGACGGCGGGAGAGCACGCCCTCGAGAACCGGGTGCGCCCGCTCGAGCACACCTTCGGCGGCTACTTCTCGCGGGTCACCCGGCTGGGGACCGTTCGGGTCCGCGACCGCGACGCCGACCCCGCGGCCGCGCCGGGTTACGGCGACCTGCGGGAGAACGCTCCGGTGGTGGAGGACGTGGCGCGCTTCCGGAGCCACTTCGACCGGGCGCCGGACCACGAACTCCTGCTCACGATGGAGGTGACCGGCCTCGATCCCGCCATCATGCAGCGCATGCGCGCCGACCGGGTCTTCTTCCCGGCGGTCGAGTGGGCGGACACCATGCCGATGATGAACTCGGTGGCCACCCCGGAGGAGGTCCGCTGGATCGTGCGCGAGCCGGCGACCGGCCGCGAGGACATGGACATCGCCTGGCGCTTTCAGATCGGGGACGTGGTCACCGTCCGGATCGAGAACGACGCGGCGGCCCTCCACGCGATGCAGCACCCCTTCCACATCCACGGCCAGCGGTTCCTGGTGCTGCGCCGGAACGGCGCGCCGGTCACGAACCAGGTCTTCAAGGACACCGTGCTCATCGCGGCGGGGGAGACCGTGGACCTCCTGCTCGAGATCACGAATCCCGGGAAGTGGATGGCGCACTGCCACATCGCGGAGCACCTCGAGACCGGCATGCGCTTCGTCTTCGAGGTGGATCCGTAGATTCGGCCACAAGAAACGGATGGACGCGCGGGGGCGGCTGCGCTGGAATCACGTCGGGAGCTGAAACCATGCCGATGCCATCCGAACCCGAACCGGCGCTGACCCGGCTGGCGGACACCGCCCGATTCATCGAGGCCCACGCCGAGGAGCGCCTGACGCTCAGGGAACTCGCGGAGCGCGTGCGTCTTTCGCCGTCGCACCTGCAGCGCGTCTTCAAAGCGGCGTTCGGCGTCTCGCCCAGGGCGTACCAGGACGCCGTTCGCATGAAGCGCCTCAAGGCGGCGCTCAAGGAAGGGGACGACGTCACCGGCGCGATCTTCTCGGCCGGGTTCGGCTCCCTGAGCCGGGTCTACGGCGAGCGCGTCCGCAACATCGGGATGACGCCGGGCGCCTACCGCTCCGGCGGCGTCGGCGAGACGATCGCCTATGCCTGCCGGGACACGGCGCTCGGCGCCCTGTTGATGGCGGCCACCGACCGCGGCGTCGCCTTCGTGCAGTTCGGGGAGGACGAGGAGGTCCTTCTCCAGCAGCTACGCGCGGAGTTTCCGAACGCGGCCCTCATCGCGTCGTCGGCGCAGGAGGCTCCCGAACTGGACGCCTGGGTCACGGCGCTGGACGCGCACCTTGCTGGCGGCGCCCCGCGTCCCGACCTGCCGCTCGACCTCCGCGGAACGGCCTTCCAGGTGAAGGTCTGGCGCTTTCTCCTGAGCGTGCGGGAGGGCGAGGTGGTCAGCTACGGGGAGCTGGCCGCCGGAATCGAACGGCCCGGAGCGGCGCGGGCCGTTGCTTCGGCCTGCGCGGCGAACCGCGTCGCCGTCCTGGTGCCCTGCCACCGCGTGCTGCGGGGGGACGGCAACCTCGGCGGCTATCGCTGGGGCCTCGAGCGCAAACGCGCGCTCCTCGCCGCGGAGCGCCGGCCTCCGGCCGGCATCGCGGCCGAAGGCCGCGAAACGCATGCCGCAGCCAACCCACGCGGCGTGATTCCAGTTGGGAATGGCGCAACGCCAGCCCCCACATCGCCGTAGAGCAGCACCATCGACGCGGGTTTCGCGCTCCCGCGCGATGCCGACCGGAGGTCGGCAATATGGCCATTCCGAACGGTTCCGGCAGGTGCCACGGTAGTCCCCTAATATGACCGTCTGTCAACGTCTTACTGTGCTACAATGTTCCATCCGGGAGCGACCGAAGTCCGCTCGTTCCCGCCGTTTTTCTGATATCCACTTGGTAGTCACAGGAACCACGAACCCTCCGCAGGAACGAAAAACACATGATGGAACGACCCTACCGACTCTCCGCCCGCTTCGTCGCCACCGTTGAACGACCCGGACGCTACGGCGACGGACGCGGCTCCGGTGGCCTCTCACTGCTCGTCAAGCATACGACCCGCGGCCACCTGGCCAAGTCCTGGGCGCAGCGCATCAACATCGACGGCCGCCAGCGCAATCTCGGCCTCGGGTCCTGGCCCCACGTCAGCCTGGCCGAGGCCCGCGAGAAGTGCGCCCTGAACCTTGCGGCGCGCCGACGCGGGGAACTGGTGACTGGCCGGAAGCGGACCGTCCCCACCTTCGAGGAAGCC
The DNA here is from genome assembly GCA_022826195.1 of Acidobacteriota bacterium. GTDB lineage: Bacteria > Acidobacteriota > Vicinamibacteria > Marinacidobacterales > Marinacidobacteraceae > Marinacidobacterium. The sequence continues at coordinate 25,951 of JAJDVI010000026.1, read as the reverse complement.
GTCGAGAAGGTGATCGCGGTGCACCGGGCCGGCTGGAAGGACGGCAGCAAGTCCGAGAAGGACTGGCGGGCCACGCTCCGCGACTATGCGGTGCCGCAGCTCGGCGGAAGGCCGGTGGACCGGATCACCACGGCGGACGTGATGGCGGTGCTGCTGCCGATCTGGAACGGGAAGCGGGTGACGGCACGTCGGGTTCGCCAGCGGATCGGAGCGGTGATGCGGTGGGCGGTGGCGCAGGGCTACCGGGAGGACAACCCGGCCGGTGAGGCCATCGGCGCGGCGCTGCCCAAGAACGGGGTCCGGGCGCAGCATCTCGCCGCGCTGCCGTATGCGGAGGTTGCCGGGGCCATCGAGACGGTGCGCGGTTCCGGGGCATATCTCGCGACGGTGCTGGCGTTCGAGTTCCTGGTGCTGACGGCGTGCCGGAGCGGGGAGGTCCGCGGCGCGCGGTGGGACGAGATCGACCTTGAGGCGCGGGAGTGGCGCATCCCGCCGGAGCGGATGAAGACGGGACGGGAGCACCGGGTTCCGCTCTCCGCCGGAGCACTGGCGGTGCTCCGCGCGGCGCGTGGTCTGGCGGACGGCTCGGGCGTGGTGTTCCCCTCGGTGCGGGGCCGCTCGCTGTCTGAAATGGCGATCTCGAAGCTGGTGCGGGATCTCGGGATCGGCGCGGTGCCGCACGGGTTCCGTTCGAGCTTCCGGGACTGGGCGGCCGAGTGCACGGACGCGCCGCGCGAGGTGTGCGAGCTGGCGCTGGCCCATGTGAACACGAACCGCATCGAGGCGGCCTACCGGCGCACGGACCTGTTCGAGCGGCGGCGGGCGCTCATGGAGGAGTGGGCCGCGTTCCTCGCCGGGAGCGCGGGCGAAGGAGCGGGATTCGCCGGATCGACGGCCGAAGCCGCTTGATCCGCACGAACCGTCTCCGGCCGCTACTAACGGCCCTTCCCGTACCATGACCGTCGCGACCGCCACCGCCGCACCCGTGAGCTTCGGGCAACGCGCCGCCACCCTTCGCGGCCTCGGCTGGACGGAGCGCCAAGCAGATTGGCTCACTCTCGTCTGCCTCCACTCCGGCGCCTTTGTCCGTTCCCAATACCAGGCGCGCTACAAGGTGACCGCCGCGCCTGCGACCCGCTTCGTGAGCGCTCTCATGGATGCCGGCGTCGTCCGCGAAGCGGGGCTCCTCGACCGGCGCGGCGGACGGCCCACCAGCGTTTGCCACGTCCATAGCCGACCGCTCTACCGTGCCCTCGGGATCGAGGACAACCGCCATCGCCGGGGCGCATCCCCGGAAGTGACCATGCGCCGGCTGCTCTCCCTCGACTACGTCCTCGAACATCCGGACCTCGGCTGGCTCCCTACGGAACCCGAGAAGCTGGCCTACTTCCAGCGCCTCGGCATCTCTCCCACCGTCCTGCCCCATCGCCTCCATCGCGATCCCGGCGCAGATCGGCCGACCCGCCGCCGCTTCCCGCTCAACCTCCCCATCGCCGGCAGCGGAGCCACGACCACCTTCGTCCATGCCGAGCCGGGTGGCCGGCGACGCCTGCAGGCCGACCGCATCCGCTCCTGGGTGACCGCCCACACCGGCCTCTGGGAAGCCCTCCGTGACGGCGGCGGCGCCGTTCACATCGTCGCCGTGACCCGCACGGCGGACGCCGCCGCCGCGACCGCGGCGATCCTCGAGACCTGGCGCGGGCCACCCGCGCCCCCCGTGCCCCGCTCCGAAGCCGACCAACAACTCGTCGATGCAGTCGAACTCGTCAAGACAACCGAGGACACCAGACCCCTCGACAGGTACGGCGGCGTGATGGAGGGCATGAGGGCCTATCGCCGCGTCCTGGACCGGGAGAAGGCCGCCGGTTGGCCCTTCAAGTACGTCGACGCCTCCTCCACCCACGTGGCCCAGCGCCTGGCGCCCGATGCGCTCGGTCTCTAGCCCCTCCGAAGGTCCTCCCCGCGACCTACATCGTCTTGGCGAACGGGCTCCCGCACGGGGCCCTGCTCGCCATCGGGCGCATCAGCCCCGTTGGCGAACGGTCGCTGCTTCCGGTGGGTGATTTGCCCTCACCGGGGTCACTCTCGGGGCCACGTTTCTCCGCAAATAAGTCTGCCTCGCCTTTTTTGGCGTACTTATGCGCGTACCCCTGACTCGTGATCGTTCTCGAAACCCGTTGGCCCCGTCGCGTTTCGGTCGCATGCTCCCGAATCCCGCTCTCCGATTCCGGGCGTAGAGCGGGGGCTGTGAGGACCCGCCGCCGAACGGACGTTCTGCGTCCCAAAAACCCGGCGGTTATGACGCCGGTTGTTTCACGGTCGGGGTCGCTCCCAGCCCGCGCCTACGGCGCGATGGATCTCTGCGGGAAGGCTCCCGGCGCCGCCTGCGCAGCGGGCGGAGGCCGCTGACCGCGTGTTCCTCGATACCGATGGAGGCATCGAGCCACCGCTGACCAAGGCCGCTCACGACCTCGTCGGCCCACCCCTGGCTTGAGGGCAGGCGGCTGCGCCCCGCAGGCGGCCGCCGGGCTCCCCGGCGGGGTGGCATGTTTCTGGCGGGTTCGGACCCAGCGCCGATGTCCCGCGACCTGAAAGCGTCCTCCCCGGCTCTCTCGCGAGCGACGGGTCGAGGCGGATGGAACGGTCGGCGCCGGCCTCGGACCGTCTTCCTGCGACTGGAGCACCGCCATGACCATCTACGTGACGAACGGAAGCCCCCGGTCGTTCGCCGCCGCCGCGCTGTGCGCCGTGGTCCTAGGGAGCTGTACCGACGGCGGGCCCTCCTCGCTCACCAGCCCGGGTTCGCCGTCACCGCCTCCCCCGCCGCTCGGCACCGGTCCGGAGATGTGCCTGAACGGCCTCGCCGGCGACTTTCCGTGCGACGGCGTCGAACTGCGCCGCCGGATGGCGCTCGACGTGATGGGCGGCGACTTCGGGAATGACATCTGGGGCTGGTCCGATGGCGAGACCGGCCCGGAATACGCCCTTATGGGTCTGGACACCGGCACTGCCTTCGTCGACATCTCCAACCCGGAGGACCCGGTCTTCCTCGGGCGGCTCCCCACCGAGACCGAAGCGTCGTTCTGGCGCGACATCAAGGTCTATCGGGACCACGCGTTCATCGTCGCGGACGATGCTGGCACCCACGGCATGCAGGTGTTCGACCTGGCGCGCCTCAGGGGGTCGGCGGCGTCCAGGACGTTCGACGCCGACGTGGTGTACCGCGAGTTCGAACACGCCCACAACCTGGCGATCAACGAGGAGACGGGCTTCGCCTACGCGGTGGGGAGCGATACCTGCGAGGGGGGTCTGCACATCGTGGATCTCCGAGTGCCAACCAATCCGCAGTTCCGGGCCTGCCACGCGGCGGCCAAGGTGCACGACGTCCAGTGTGTCGTCTATCGGGGGGCCGACACCGAGCATCTCGATCGGGAGATCTGCATCAGCTCCAACGAGGATCACGTTGCCGTGGTGGACGTCACCGACAAGACCGCGCTCCGCATCCTGTCCTCGGCTACATATCCGGATCTCGGCTTCGTCCATCAGGGATGGCTGACGGCGGACCACCGGTACTTCCTGCTGGGGGATGAGTTCGACGAGGTCGACTTCGGGGTGCCCACGCGGATGCACGTGTTCGACCTATCGGACCTCGACGCGCCGGAATACCTCTTCCCGCACGAGCTGGAGACCCGCGCGACCGACCACAATCTCTACGTGCGGGGCAACCTGGTCTTCGCGGCAAACTACAGTTCCGGCCTCCGGGTTCTGGAGATTGGCGAGTTGGCGAACCGGGAACTGCGGGAAGTGGCCTTTTTCGACACGTTTCCCCAGCACGACGAAGTCCCGCAGGAGGGCGCCTGGAGCGTCTACCCGTATTTGCCATCGGGGACGGTGATCGTCAGCGATATGTATAACGGGCTGTTCGTCCTGTCGCTGGAGTAGCGCGCCGGTTTCTGGCGTTGCCGAATCGTCACCTCGGCGGGCGGACCACCCCGCGCCGCCTTCCCGCTGGGATCACTGGCCGCCGCGAGGCGGCGTCGGGAGCCACCCGGACACGGGAAGGGGGTGGAACACGGAGCAGCATGTGGAGTCCCTGTCTGTGACGCTTTTCGACATGAAACGGGGGGATCGCTCCCAGCCCCGCTTCCCGCCCAAGTGCGGGGCCTCCGGTTCGGGAGTCATGCGAGCGAACCGCAGCAGTGTCAACGGGTTTCGGGAAGCACGGTGACGATCACGGGTTAGAAGAAGTAGTAGCGGAAGGGGGGGTTGTCTTCTGCTACCGCAAGAGCGGCCCCGAGGGTGGCCCCGCCGCCACGGTGTTCCGAGGTGTCGTGTGGCGGCGCTCCGCCTCAGGGGCGGGCCCAGTCAGCGGTGCGCAGAATCCAGTTGGCGGAAGTGAACCACGTAGGCGCGGTACCGGGTACGGATGTTGCGGACGTAGCTCGTCACTTCGGAGCCCCGGACGTACCCGTAGGCGGCCTGGCTTGCGTACCGGGGTTCGCTCAGCTTGAGCATTGCCTCTTCGACGTGCCCGAACCACCGCGATCCGTCGAGTCCCAACTGGCGCGCGAGGCGCCGGGCGTCGCGGACGTGCCCAAAGCCGCCGTTGTAGGAGGCCAGCGCAAACCAGAGTTGTTCCCCGGGCGGCAGGTCGGGGAATCGGTCCCGGCTCCACGCGAGATACCGGACTCCCGCGTCAATCCCGACTACGGGATCGAAGAGCCGTGCCGGATCGATCCCGAATTCGATCGCGGTACGGGGCATGATCTGGAGTAGGCCGCGGGCTCCCGCGAAGCTGACGCGCGCGGGATCGAAACCACTCTCCTCGTACATCTGCGCAACGATGAGACGCCAGTCGAACCCTTCGGCCGCCGCCCGCGGCTTGATCAGCGCGTCGTATTCCGAAAGCTGGCGCCCCGTGATCCGGTGTTCCCGCTGCTCGGCCTGTCGGCGGCGGTTCACGAAGTACTTGTTGTAAAGGACGTTGAAATCAGTCCCGCGGTACCCGGCGTCGAGAAAGGCGTCCAGTTCCCGCTTCAGGTCGTGTCGTCCCGGCCCCACCGCCCAGACGAGACGCATGCCGGGATCGAGTGCGAGGCCGGGCGTCAACCGCGGATCGAACGTCGCGGCCAGTTCCGCGTGGTGGCTGTCCACGAGCGTGACTTCGAGTTCGCCCTCCGCCACGGCCTCCAGGATCGAATGGCTGGACAGTTCGGATACCTCGATGTCGAAATTCCCTCGCAGCGCCGCGAGCCTTGCCACGTAGCTCGTTGCCTGCGGAACGGTCACCGTGCGGCCCGCCAAGACGGCAAGGTCGGACACCGGTTCACCCGCGGTCACGAACGTCTCGCGAATCTCGAGGTAGTGCCGGGTGAAGAGGAGTCCCGCGGCGACCCGGGCGGGAGTCATCACCCAGCCGGCAGCGACCAGATCTCCCCGTCCGGCGGCGAGTTCTGCGGCGAGTTCTTCGTGATCGGCGGCGACGGTCACCCAAAGGTCCAGGCCGTGGGAATCGGCGAAACGGCGCACCAACTCGTACTCGAAACCAAGCTGCGCCCCGCGCCACAGATAGTAGGTCGCCGGCGAGCTGATCGTGAGCATCCGTAACTGGCCGGAAGCCCGAATGGCGGGCCAGTCCCGGGCTCCCGGGGATTCCTCGTGCACCGTGTGGAGTTCCGTCAGGTACTGGTCGAGGACGCTCCGGAGGTCCGGGTTCGCCGGCCGCAATGCCCAGGCGATGCGCCGCACGTCCGGGAGTTCGCGCAGTTTCCGGATCGCGGAACTCGTCCGGAGCGCGACGCGGGCGGCAGCCTCGTCCATGATCGTCGCCTCGAAGACACCGGCTTCGATCAGATCCTGAATCGTCCGGTGGTCGGCGTCGTCCGGCACGACCATCCGGGGCGCGTTCGGGTAGTGGGTCGCGAGGCTCTCCTCGTAAGCCCCCGGCAACACGCCGAAGACTCCTTCGGAGCGGCCGATCACCCACTCGCGCGACACCGTCAGCGGAACGGTGAACGCCACGCGATTCCGCCGGGATTCGGTCTCCGTCAGGGTGGCCACCGCCACGTCCGCGCGGCCTTCCTCAAGAGCGAGAAACAGCCCCTCGATGTTGTGCTCGACGACCCACTCCGTCCTGAGAGCGTAGCGGTCCGCAAACCGTTCGGCCAGAAAACGGTAGCGGTGCTCGGAAAGGCCCTGTGAGGGCAACGTGTCGAATTCCTCGAAGCCGAGACGCGCAAAGCGAATGATCCCCCGTTCCCGGATCAACGACCAGTCGTCCGTCGTTGCCGCCGGTACGGCGGAAGCGCCCGGCTCCGAGCCCGTCATCCCGCACCCGGGCAGGAGCGTCAGCAGCGCGAGGAGCAACGGCGCCGCCCCCGACGCTCTGCCCCGGTGGCGCGCGCTGAGCGATTCGAAGCCCCGACGTTCGGGTTCATAGCCCGTTGCCTGGTCCACTGAGCCGAGGGCGCTCACTACCCACTTCTCCAACGGCTGGCGTTCGCGGAAGATGCTGCGCGGGCAACCTCGACGAGCGCGACGAACTCTAAGACCAAGACGCGCCAGCTCGCCCCCCTCGGACATGGGCTTCATGGTCCTTGCCGAGAGCTTAGACGAGATCATCGCGCTGCTGGGAGCCCCGGACACCACCCTGAGCGCGGATTTTCCCTGCCTCAGCTAGGCCCGGAAACTCTCGCCGCACTCGGCGGAGCAGCAAGCGCAACGTGTCGCACGCTGGAACGCCCGCCCGCCACGCCGATCTCTGGCCGTACCGATCGGCAGGGCCGCCGCCGGATTGCCGCCGCGCCTCTCAGTTCCCGCCGCCGAATCTGTCCCTCACCGCTGCCGCCACCCTGTCAGAGTCGGCCGCGCGTTCCCCGTGTCGTGGCCGCCCCTCCGCCTTGGCGTCCCAATGCGCGACCTTCGCCAGGATCACCCCCGCGCAGAACGCCGCGAAGCCTTCCGGGTCGCGCCTCCTCCCGCCGACCATCAGCGCATTCGCCACTGCCGGATTCCCGTCCAACCATTCCCAGGACACCACCGACGCACACGCCACGCACCGCAAACCCGCGTCTCCGATCTTCCGGTGACTAATTTGCCCTCACCGGGGTCACCCTCGGGGCCACGTTTCTCCGCAAATAAGTCTGCCTCGCCTTTTTTGCGTACTTATGTGCGTACCCCTGACTCGTGAGCGTTCTCGAAACCCGTTGGCCCCGTTGCGTTTCGGTCGCAGACTCCGAATCCCGCTCTCCGATTCCGGGCGTAGAGCGGGGGCTGTGAGCGACCCCCCTCCGAACGGACGTTCTACGGCCCCGAAACCCGGCGCTTGTAACGCCGGTTGTTTCATGGTCGGGGTCGCTCCCAGCCCGCGCCTGCGGCGCGATTGATCCCTGCGGGAAGGCTTCCGGCCCGCCTGCGGCGGGTCCAGCTGGCCGGCGGCGCCTCCGTAGGCGGCGCGGTCCTCGAACGGGGCGCGGAGGTCCGGCCGCGTTGTTTGCGCGGCGGTGCTCCCCGTGTCCAGAATCCCGGGACCTGTAAGGAGGAACGTCCCATGGGGAACGTCAGATCCGGGGTGCGGCCCGCGGCCTCCGTCCGCCGGTTCGCCGGCCTTGGCCTCGCCGCGGTCCTCGCCGCCGCGCTCGCCGGTTGCGACGGCGGCTCCGATTCGCCGACGACGCCGGCCCCGATCCCCGCTCCCGTCCCGGCCCCGGCCCCCGCGCCGCCACCGTCGAAGGACGACCCGGCCGCCTTCACCCAGGCCTTCGTGCAGCGGGCCGTGGATCTCTTCGAGGCGGAGGGGCTGGAGGCGACGCTCGCGGCCTACAACGACCCGGCGAGCGTTGACGAATCGTGGTACGTGTTCGTCATGGACGCGGAGGGCGTGATCATCGCGCACGCGACGGTGCCCGAGAACGTCGGCGCCAGCGTCCTCGGGCCGCTCGGGGTGGACTCCGCCGGCCACGTCTTCGGCCCCGCGCTGGCGGCGGCGCCCGAGGACGGCGTCTGGGTGGACTACAACTACTTCAACCCCGCCACCGGCGACGAGGGGATCAAGCACACTTGGGCGGTCCGCCGCGACGGGATCGTGTTCGCCTCGGGCTGGTACGAGGGCGCGCCCACCGACTCAAGCATCGAAGCCCAGACGCAGGGGGTGGTCCGGCAGGCCGTCGGCTGGGTCCGCGAGCGCCGACTCGAGGCGGCGCTCGACTTCTACGCCACGCGCGCCTCCACGAGCGGCCCGTGGTACGTGGTCTTCCTCGACGCCGCGGGCGTCGCGGTGAGCCACGGGGGGAGCCCCGCGCTGGTGGGGAAGAGCATCTTCGGGCCGCTCGGCCTGGACGTGACCGGGAAGGCGTTCGGCGCCGAGATGCTGAGCCTGCCGCCCGAAGGGGGATGGGTGGACTACGCCTACCTGAACCCGGCAACCGGCGAGCAGGGCACGAAACACTCGTGGGCGCAGTTCGAAGCGGGCCACTGGATCGTCAGCGGCTGGTACGAGTCCGGGGCCGTGGAGGACGACCCCGCCGCCCGCGCCGTCGGGTTCGTGGGGCTGGCGACCCGGTACGCCGATGCCCACGGGGAGGACGCCGCCGTCGCCTTCTACAACACCGACGCGAGCTGGCTGGGGTCCTGGTACGTCTTCATCATCGACGCGGACGGGATCCTGGTGGCGATCGCTCCGGCTCCGGACAAGCTCGGCCTCGACGCCTACGACCCGGAGGACGGCACGGACATCAAGGGCCACTTCTACGCCCCGAAGCTCGCGGAGGCGACCGAGGAGGGCGTGTGGGTGACCTACTGGCAGCCGAACCCGGCGGCGGGGGGCGAGCAGCAGTTGAAGCACACCTTCGCCCGGCGCCACGGCAACCTGGTCTTCGCGTCCGGCTACTACGTGGAATAGCGGCAACCTTCTGCCGCGACCGGTCCGGGAGCGCGGTGGTTTTTTCTCCGTTTGTCCCGTTCGCGAGGCCACCTTCGCCCCGGTTGTGTCGACACTCATGGCCCAGAGGTCTCCGGCCTAGGCGTCGAACTGACGGCTCCAGACGCTGCGACCACGCGATTCCACGCGCCGCCTTCGCGAATTGCGAGAGTGGTTCTCGATTTGGTGCCCAGTCTCCTTGCCACTGAGGATAATTCGCCAATGGTGGCGACGACGGATGCCCCTGTTCTCTTTCAGGCGGCGACATCAAGAACTCCGGCACACTGGTCAGGGAGCTGACGAATCGGCGGGGAGAAGATTGCATGGAGTTTTCGGGCGACGGCGTAGCGCCGGATATCAGCGGGCAGTCCGTGGCACAGAAGCTCGAGGAGTCACGGCGGGACGTTCTCGACCTGACGCTACGCAACTCGTTGCTGAATTTCCGACCTTCAAGGCGGTTGGGGGTTCGGGTCGTAGACGAGCTATCGCGCGAGGTATTCCGCATTCTGGTGCGGAACGGGCGCGTCATGTACTTTCTGCCCGCGCCCGAACAGACGGTGCAGCCGAACGGCGGCGACGAAGATCACGAGATCCCGTCCGAACTGCTCTCGCTCCTGGCGGAGCCCGAAGTCGAGTCTCAAGAGCCTGCCCCCCGCCACGTAGACAACAAGCTACAGACGCTACTAGACAAGGCTGCGTTGAATCGCCGCCTCCTCGGGACCTTCCGGCACGCACGCTCCTCGATCGAGGAACAGGGCGTCAACACCCTCTACCTCGCTTTGGGAATGTTGCGGTGGTACGAGTCCGAAGACAGCGAGTTGGAGCGCAGTGCGCCATTGATCCTCGTTCCCGTGCGCCTCGATCGGACCGATGTTCGCCACAGCTTCAAGCTCGCGTGGACGGAAGACGAGATCGAGGCCAATCTCTCTCTAGAAGCGAAACTCCTCAACGACTTCCGAGTCCGCCTGCCGGAAATGCCCTCTGAGGATGATCTGGATGTAGCTGAGTATCTCGGCCAAGCAGCGAAGGCCGTGAGTCGATTTAAGCGGTGGTCTGTGGATGACGACGCAATCCAACTCGGCTTCTTCTCGTTCAGCAAGTTTCTCATCTACAAGGATCTCGACCCGACTCAGTGGCCGGAGGAGCAGCAACCGGCCGACCATCCGGTGCTGCGGGCGCTCTACGATCCCCAAGGTTTCGGGGGCGAATCGCCTGCAATCGGCGAGGACCAGCGTATCGATGACCACGCTGGAGCGGCCAGTCTGCACCAGGTCGTCGATGCGGACAGCTCCCAGACCCTTGCCGTCATCGACGCGATGGACGGGCGCAATCTGGTGATTCAGGGACCCCCTGGGACCGGGAAGTCGCAGACCATTACGAACCTGGTGGCCGAGGCGCTCGCGCGCGGGAAGAGAATCCTCTTCGTGGCAGAAAAGTTGGCTGCGTTGGAGGTCGTGAAGCGGCGCCTGGACACCAACCACCTGGGTGACGCCTGCCTGGAACTGCACAGTCACAACACGAATCGACGCGCGATCCTCGATGAGATGAAGCGGACTTTAGACCTGGGCAAACCGACATCCGGGGCCGGCGTCAATGACGAAGTTCTCAAGCGGCGCCGCCAGCAACTCAACGAATACGCGGTCGCGGTCAACACTGCCGTCGCCAACAGCGAGCTTACGCCCCATCAGTTGGTCTGGATGTTGGAACGACTGGCTTCGCACGGAATTGCTGTTGACGGTCTCGGGCTTCGGTGCCGTGATTCGGTGTCTTGGAACAAACGGGATCTTGAGAGACATCGGGTGCTCACCGACGACCTGCAGAGTTTGGTTCTACGGATCGGCCGTCCCAGGGACCATCTGTTCTGGAGTGCCGGACTGCTCGATTCTCCGCTTCCGGCCGACGAGCAGCGAATCAAGACGGCCCTGGTGCGTGCTTCCAAGGAGCTGCGTGAGCTTCGCGACGGGCTGAGTCGGCTCCGGTCTTTGCTGCTGCCCGAGACCGATACCCGCGATGAGGGTCCGTCGGATGGGGATCGATCCCTACACATGGCTGACAAAGTCATCGAGGCGTCCGGATTGACTGCCGCCGATCATCGCAGCGACTATTGGGTTACTCGTGCGCCAGCAGTCGCCGAGCTGAGTAAGGCTGCCCTGCGATACGTCGATCTGCGGGTGCAGTACGAACCTGTGCTCCTCCCGGAAGCCTGGGACGCCGATGTGCTGGAAATTCGGCAGGCGCTGGTCGACTATGGAGAGAGGTGGTGGAGGTTCCTGTCTGGCGCTTGGCGGCGGGCCAAAGCTAGGCTCGGTGGACTCTGTCGAACCGATCCGCCCAAGGAGGCATCGGACAGCCTGAAGCTTGTGGACGGGATCATGGAGGCGCAGCGGCTACGTCAAAGTTTCGCCGACTCTCACGACTTGGTTGCTGCCCTCTTTCCGGGCCTGACTCTAGGTGCCGCCCCCGAACCGTATCGTGAATTTACACGGGCCGCGGAGTGGTTCGTCGCCCTGCACGCGGAAAAAAGAGCCGGTCATGTTGACGAGAGCATCCACGACATGTTGGACCAGCGCCCCGCCGCGACCCTTGTGCAGGACGTACTCCAGGCCTGTCGAGCCGGGAGAAAGCGGCTCGGGCAGGCACTGGACGCCGTGGCGAAGGCGATCGAGTTGCTGCCGGACCGCCTCCCGCTCAATACCGGTCTAGGGGAACGTACCTACGAAGACCTGGACCGCTGGCTAGCGGCGGCCGCCACGCAACTGCCGTCGATCCACGACATCGTGCGCTTCAACCAGTTCGAGCGCAAAGCCGCAGACGAGGGCATCCCGGAGGTGGCGGAGGCGGCGGCATCCCGGCCGGACGCGGGAGAGCAGCTCGTGGGCCTGTTCGAACATGGCTGCTACAGCACATGGCTCGAAAAGGCGCTCAAGGACCGCTCGGCCTTGGCCCAGTTCGACGGGACCACCCACGAACGTGTCGCCACACAGTTCCGAAAGCTGGATCAGGCGCAGTTCGAATCCACCCGAGTTCACCTCGCGCAACTGCATTGGGAACGGCTGCCTCGTCATCACGGCGGTGGGCAGCTCGGCGTACTGCGGCGGGAGTTCCAGAAGAAGAAGCGTCACTTTCCAGTCCGAAAGCTCATGAGTAGGGCGGGTAACGCGATCCAGAGCATCAAGCCCGTCTTCATGATGAGCCCGCTTTCAATCGCCAAGTACATCCCCCCTGGATCGGTCTCGTTCGACTTGGTGGTGTTTGATGAGGCCAGCCAGGTAAGGCCGGTCGAGGCTATGGGCGCGATTCTGCGAGGGAAGCAAACAGTCGTCGTCGGGGACAGCAAACAGCTACCACCCACGAGCTTCTTTGACCGCGCCGGGGATGACATGGCCGAGGAACAGTCGGAAACCGCGGATCTCGAGAGCATCTTGGGCCTCTTCTGCGCGCAGGGAGCTCCCGAGCGATGGCTGCGCTGGCACTACCGCAGCCGGCACGAGTCGCTGATCACGGTGTCCAACCACGAGTTTTATGAGAACCGGCTGATCGTCTTCCCGAGTCCGGACGCGGGGAAGATCGAGAGCGGCCTGTGCTTCCAACTGGACCCGGAAAACCCCTATGAACGAGGAGGCGTGAACGTCGGCGAAGCCAGGAAGGTGGCCGATGCGGTAATCGAACATGCACGCACGACCCCCGAAATCACGCTCGGCGCCGTCGCCTTCAACCTCAAGCAGGCCCGCCGCATCGAAGATGAACTAGAAATCCTCCGCCGCCGAAATCCCTCCATCGAGGCCTCATTCTTCGCGCGGCATCCGGAAGAACCCTTCTTCGTCAAGAATCTGGAGAATGTTCAGGGAGATGAGCGCGACGTGATCCTGATCAGCGTCGGCTACGGGAAGCTCAGTGGCGGTTCTTTACCCATGAACTTCGGCCCCCTGAACCAAGACGGCGGTGAGCGTCGGCTCAACGTGCTCATCACGCGCGCCCGGCGTCGCTGTGTCGTGTACTCCAACTTCGTAGGTGCGGATTTGGATCTGCGTCGCGCAAAGACCCGTGGAATCAAGGCCCTCAAAACGTTCCTGGATTACGCCGACACGGGCGTGCTCGATATGCCGGAGGAGAGCGGTCGGAAGGCCGACTCACCCTTCGAGGAAGGCGTGGCTGCCGCGCTCCGCGCGCGAGGCCACGACATCGAACACCAAGTCGGCTCTGCCGGCTTCTTCATCGACCTCGCGGTGGTGGACCCGGACTTTCCGGGCCGGTACATGCTCGGCATTGAATGCGACGGGGCGATGTATCACAGTGCCCAATCCGCTCGCGACCGGGATCGGCTTCGGCAGCAGGTACTCGAAGATAAGGGCTGGTCCGTCCACCGCGTCTGGAGCACGGACTGGTTCCGCAACCGCGAGCGCGAGGTGACCCGGATCGAGGACGCGATTCGGAATGCCCGATCAGGGAACGGGCGCGGGCCTGCGGGAGCCGCGCGCCGCAAACCCGAACCGCTAAGGCGCAGTAGTGCAGCGGTTCGCGAAGCCGAGAAACGCTCCAGTCCCTACGTCGTGGCGAAGCTGCGCATCACTGGTTTGGAAACACCGCTTCACGAGGTGGACCCGGCCATCCTCGCCGAGTGGATCAACAAAGTGGTTTGGGTCGAGAGTCCAGTCCATCTACAGGAGGCGATCACCCGCGTCAGAACGGCGGCTGGCGTTCGGCGCACTGGCTCGCGAATCCAACAGCGTATGGAACAAGCGATACGCCACGGCGCTCGGTCCGGGATGTTCGAGCGAAGGAGTAACTTTCTTTGGTGTCCGGGCCATCGGACCCCCGACGTTCGGAGCCGGGACGGGAAGCTCCCCGATACGGCGCAGGCTCTCAAGAGAATCGACATGATTGCACCCGAGGAGATTGGCCAAGCGCTCTTCCATGCGGTTAAAGATAGCTTCGGAATCAGCGAGGATGACGCGATCAAGCAAGCATGTAGCCTCTTTGGCTTCGAGCGTACCGGTTCCACGATTACGACTCACATCCAGCAAGTCGTATACCAGTTGCTCAGTGCCGGAATCCTCGAACGCAACGGAGTGCTTCTGCACGTGCCCGACGAAGCGGGAAAATCCTGAACCCCGTCGCTGGTTCCTGTCGATGCCTCCTCCAGCGTAACCGTTCGGTCGTGCTGGTAGGTGGCGGTCACCGCCCGAGAACCGCGAGTTCTGGTCCAGTTCGCCCTGCCGATGCGCCCGGGAATGGACTGAGGAATCTGGCCAGAATCGGAACGTCCCGAGACCCGGGGACGCGGCACAGGCCAAGGTGATGGAAATGGTGAGGGGCGCGGGCCGAGTCCCGGAGGTAATCCACGAGGACCGGAAACGCGGGTGGTGCCATCAGTCCCGAGTAGCCTTCCCGCAGGGATCAGTCGCGCCGCAGGCGCGGGCTGGGAGCGACCCCCGACAGGTAGCAGAAGGGCTGGCGTAAGTCCGGATTGCCGGGCTGTAGATCCGGAGGAAAAGGGGGGTCGTTCCCAGCCCACTCTCCGGCCAGAAGCGGAGGCGTCGGTTTGGAAACATGCGAACGAACCGCAACGGTGCCAACGGCTCTTGTGAAACACAGTCGCGATCACGGGGTAGCGGAAGGCGTAGCGGAAGGGGGGGTTGACTTCCGCTACTCCAACAGTGGCCCCGAAGGTGACCCCTCAGCCGTGCATTCCTCGCGGGGATCGGGGCGGTGTCTCGCTTGGCCTGGGCCTTCTGGCCATCCGACAATCCTGGCCAGCGGCGCTCCTACGCGAGTTCTCCCAGCAGTCATTGGTGTCGGTCCCCGGTTCGCATAGTTGCGGCCCGTCACAGACCAGATCGTTCGCATACTGGCAGGAGTTGGCGGCGTCAGAGACATCCTCAGCCTCGGGTTCCGGTGCCGGGTCCTCTTCCTCATCCCCGCAGCGGTATGTCCCGAGTCCTACCTCGATCACCGTGTCGGGGCTGAAACAGGCGGCCCAACGAATGCTGGAATCGTTCCGCACTTGCCGCGATTCCCCGGGGGCGAGAGTCGCCTCCAGCCGATAGAAGGAACTGGGGGTGCCACAGGCACCCGCGCCCCTGCCGAAACACCAGGCGACGCTGACCGTGTCCGCACACTCGTTGCGAATCTCCCGGTCACGCGTTCCATCGGCGTAGAGGTTGAATTCGGAGGTACGAATGCACTCTTCCGCATTCTCCTGCGCTTCGGCCAGTGGCGTTAGGAGCAGGACTAGAACGATCCGGAGACCGGTGGGCATGGCTAGCCTCCCTTGGAGGGGCGGACGCGAACGGGGGCCCCTCGGATGAAGTCAAAGCGGGGGAGTCAGTCGGTTCGGAGGCCATGGCTAACTTGGGATGTGGTCCCGCCTTCCACTACGACTTCCGTTACGCCCTGATTGCCAACGTGGTTCACGGGGAGCCGTTGGCCCTGTTGCGTCTCGGTCGCAAGCTGGCCAATCCACTCTCCGCCTCTTGGGCGCAGAGCGGGGCTACTGCGGGCGGTGGCCCCACCGGTGCGGCGCTCCGGCTGGAGCGCATCGATGGGGGAGTCCGTGGCGGCGCAGCGGCTGCTGCCAGCCGGTGCTTGAAGACCGTCTCCCGGATCCCTCACCGGACTGTGACTCGGGAGCGCTCGGCGAGGGTGCCTTGAGCGCGTTCCACCGCCACGATCGCCTTGTTGTAGTCGATGATGGCCTGGAGTTCGTTCGCACGGGTCTGGGCGAGGTCGCGCTGCGCCTGCACGATGAAGTAGCTGGTGGTCATCCCCACCTCGAACTTCTTCTGCTCGGCGTCGAGGCTCGCCTCCTGCAGTTCGCGGGCGACGCGGCTGGCGTCGATCCGGCGCCGGTTGGTCTGCACCTGACGCACCGCGGTCCGAACCTCCTGGGCGATCTGGACTTCCTGCTGGCGCATCGTCTCGCGCTGCCGGGTGACCTCCGTCTGGGCTTCGGCGTGCTGGGCGTGCGCCTCATTCGGGCCGATGGGGTACGAGAAGGAGAGGCCCACTTGCCAGTCACGGTAGTCGAACCCGCTCAGTTGCGAGAGCGCGTCGCCGTAACCGCCGGGGATCGTTTCGACCGTGGGCCCGAAGAATCCCTGGCGCACGAGCTGGGTGCCGCCCACTCCCGTGAACTGGACGAGTCCCACCAGGTCCACCTGAGGGAGGGTCTGGTTGCGGTAGAACCGGACGTCGTACTGGTTCGTGTCGAGTTGGGCGCGCTGCGAGCGCAGTTCTGGACGCCGCTGGAGCGCAACCCGAATCGCGTCGTCGACTTCCACCTCGTAGTCCTGGATGGAGGGCGCGTCCAGAGGCTGGATTCCGTCGTCCCAGAATCCGGAGGCGTCGGGATCGCGGATCAGTGCCTTGAGAGTGTCCTCTGATTGCCGGATCTGTTCCTCGGCGAGGATCAACGCTTCCTCGCGCGCCGCCACTTCGGCCTCGGCCTGCAACACATCCAATCGCGCCATGGTGCCGACCTCCACCTGCACTTGGTTGTTCCGCAATAGTTCGCGCGCGAGGTCGAGGGACTGGGCTTCCACTTCATGGTTTCGGATGGCGAAGACAAGATCCCAGTAGGCGTTCTGGACGTCCCGGAGCACGTCCAGCACGCTGCGTTCGAAGTCGTGACCGGCCTGTCGTTCCCCGTTCTGGGTCACGACAATCTGACGGCGCTGGGGATCGGCGCGGAAGTTCTGGAGGAGCGGCTGAGTGACCTGGGCGTTCAGCGTGCTCCGGTAGCGCGGGTTGAAGGTGAAGAACTGGCTGTTGGTGGCCAGGCGGTTGTTGTTGAACTGGACCGAGTAGCGGGCGCCAAAGGGGAGCTGCTGCTCGAAACGCAGGTTGTAGACCATGTTGTCCTGCTCGTTCTGGTCGGCCCCGTCGAGTTGGCTCTCCGCGGGAGAGAGGCTTTCTGTGACGCTGGTATCCAACACCAGATTCGGGGTGTACACCCGGCGGGCAGCCGACAGCGCGAACGTGGAGGACTGGCGGGCGAGCCGGGAGATCTGCACGCTCAGGTTGTTCTCGAGCGCCTGCTGGATCGCTTCATCCAGGCTCAGTTCAACCGGGGCGGGCTGGCTCGCAGCGTCTTCGTTCGGCCAGGCGGCTAACACCGGCCGGGAGAGGCTCAGCGCCACGAGAGCCAGGATTGCGGCGTTGGTGCGCATGGTGCGTCTCCTCAGGAAAGGACGGGGGGCGCGGCCCGGCCGGGGGATCGGGCGTGCCGAAGTTCGTGCGAGAGCATGACCATCGCCTTGCCTTGCAACTGGCGCACCCTCTCGGCCGAAACCTGGAGTTCACGCCCGATCTCCGTGAGGCTGGCCTCACCCGAGCCGCCAAGTCCGTAGCGCCGCTCGACGACAAGCCGCAGGCGCGCCGGAAGGTGGGAAACGGCCTCCCTGATCCGGTTCCGCTCCTCCGTCCGGGCTGCGGCGTCGCACGGGTCCGGTGATGCCGCGTCCGCAAGCAGGTTCCGCAGCGGAGGACCGTCCACGGTTCGAGGAGCGTCCAGCGATTCCACGTCGGGCACGAGCCGGATCGTGGTCCGGAGCGCTTCCGGTTCCACGCCGATCTCGTGGGCGTCGTCCTCCGTCGTATGCGCTCGATGCCGCCCCGTGCGGCATTCCTCGTTGCGATATCGCTGTTCGAGATCCGCCTCGACGCTGGCGGCACGGCGGCGCAGGGCCAATTGGTCGAGAGGGATTCGAATCGTGCGGGATTTCTGCGAGAGCGCCCGGCAGATCGTCTCCCGGATCCAGCCCGCGGCGTAGCGTGGGAAACGTTGGGTCCGCGCCGGATCGAACCGGGCGGTAGCCGTGATCAGCCCCAGGTTCCCCTCTTGGATCAAATCGGCGAGCGGCAAGCCCATCCCCTGGTAGCGCCGTGCGATCGAGACGACCAGCCTGAGGTTGCCCTCGATGAGCAGACAGCTGCCGCGCGCGCAGCGGTCCCCGAACGCCCGCTCCGGTCGCTTCGATCCGGAGTTCCGCCAGCGCGCGTACCGCAGGAAGCGGCAGCATCGCTGTTCCTCGCGTTCCGTGAGCGGCCGCTTGCGGCCCGCGTCGCGCAGATACAACTGCACTACCTCCAGATCCTCCCGACTGTCACCTCCCGGATCATGGCGGTGGGTTTCCGCCCGGTGCCCCGCCGCCCCGGCGATGGCTTCTTCCTCCTTGGCGCGCCACCCGGCCTCCTCGTACCGCGGTTCCGCTTTCTCCTTGGAGTTGGGAGCGCCCATGGTCAATCACCTCCTGCGGATGTGCTTTCCAGAAGCCGGCTGACATAGGTAGTAACGGATTCCTGATGGCTCCGGTTCCCTAAGCGTCACTCGGGTTTCGACCCTGGAAGACCGCGCTCCGGCCCACGGACTCTCGGACGCGAATGGGGATACCGAAGTCAGCCGACCGCGACACCCGGTGCTCACGGCTCCCCCTACAGCGCCTTCAGGGTCCCCCACGGGCTGGAACGGAGTTCCCGCCAGGCGACCACCGCCGCCGCAGCCCAAAGAGCCAGCCCAAGCAGCGCGGCCGGGCCGAGGAACAGCACGGTTTCGGGAGTTCCCACCCAGGGAATTCGGTTCATGAGGACCCGCGTCAGGAGGAATCCGATGCCGAGTCCGGCGACGATCCCGGCGGTCACCGCCAGCGCGGTCCGCTTTACAACCTCCCACTGGAGCGCCCCCGGTTCGGCGCCGAGAGCCTGGCGCACCGCGATGGAGGGCGCTTCGCTCGTCAGGTGCTCGCTGACATGCCCCATCCCGCCCAGAATGCTGAGCAGGACGCCGGCAGCTCCGAAGATCACGAGCACGAAGGACCCGAGCACCGGGCTGCCGAGCTCGCGCGACCGCTGCCGCCACACCGATTCCACCCGCAGCACGCGGAGCCGCGGGTCTACTTCCCCAACCGTGCGGCGGACGGCGGCCAGTACTTCCGCGGACGGCTCGCCGGCAGTCCGAACGACGATCTGTGCTCGGGGAAAGGGGAAGGAGAGTCCCGCCGGAGACGCATACGGCGTGTAGATGGTGGGGCTCCTGGCCGTCATCGGAAAGGTGAGCACGTCCGGGACAACGCCGACAACCTGGTATGCGCTACCCATGACCCTGACCGTCCGGCCCAGCGGCGCGTCCCCGAGCCGGCGTGCGAAGGAACGGTCGAGGACCGCGACCTGCCCGGCGGAGGGACCGTCCGAGGCGATGAGTTCCCGGCCGGCGACCGGCTCGACACCCAGCACTCCCAGGAACCCGGGGCCGACCCGTCGTTCGGTGAAGTCAACGGGCCGGCCGTCATCGACATACGACCCGCCCCTGCCGCTCTGTTCATCGGGCATCGTCTCGGCATATGCCGCAGCCCGCACGGAGGGCAGCGCCGTAAGTCGCGCCACGCTCTGGTCGAGCAGCGCCGCCCGTGTTTCGGGCGCGACCGCGCCATCACCCCAACCGCCGAAATCCACCGTCGCCACGGTGAGCCCCTCCGCGGAGTAGCCCCCTCTTCCTTCGCGGAGCGCCAAGACGCTGCCGCCGAGCACTACGACCCCGGTGAGGACCACCACGGACGCAGCCGTTCCGCCGGCCAGGAAAGCGAACGCGAACGGTCGGGCGACGATCTGGCCGCGCGCCGAATCGAGCGCCGAATGCCGCCACGCCCGCGCTGTCGCCACCAGTTGCGGCAGCTCCACGAGCGTGGCCGCGAGAAGGGCGGCGAGGAACCCGATCGCCAGTGACGATGCGCCGAGCCGCCAGGCCTCGGCGAACGGGAGGTCACTCCCGAGGCTACGCATTCCGCTGAGCACTGCCAGGGCAACAAACACGGCTCCCGGAAAGATCAGGAGAGCTTCGGCTCCGACGCGTACCGCGCTCGCGACGAGTTCGTCCCGCGGCCCTGCTCCCAGTGCTCGGCGGATGGCCGCGGTCCGCCGTTCCGCCAACGCGCGCGAGAAACGCAACGAACTCACGCTGAATGCGCCGACCAGGATCAGCAGCCACGCCCCCGCGCGCAGGACGAGGAGCGTGGGGCGCAGCGAAGCCGTCAGGTCCTCGTGCACGGGAGTGATCGTGATGCGTTCCTCCCCAGTCCGCCACTCCAGATTTGCGATCAAGCTGGTCGCCTCGGCCGCGGCCGCGGCCGGCGTGACATGCGGGTTGAGGCGGCCCACAACCGGGAAGCCAAGCGAGATTCCCTCCGCGCCTTCGGCAGCGGGCCGTTCCCGGGCCTCCCTCGCCGGCAGCCAGATCTGGATGCCGGAGGACGGGAATACGAACTCAGGCGGCATGACGCCGACGATCCGGAACGGCCGGCCGTCCAGCGTCACGTCAGCGCGACCGATCTCCTGTCCAGCGAACCCGGTGAGCCACAGATCGTGGCTCACGATCGCGACCTCGGACGCCGGTTCCGCGAGCACCGAGTACGCAGCCGATGCCGGCGCGTGGTCCTCGGCAGCAAAGAGCCGTCCGGCCTCGGGCGCGACGCCCAGCGTTTCGAGCATCCCCGGCGACACGAGCGCCGCGCCAACGTAAGCGGCCGTCGAACCCGTTTCCAGGACATACGCGCGGGGCGCCCAGGTCCCGATCCATTCGAACGCCAGCGAATCCCGGCGCAGCGTTTCAACTTCGGAAGGCATCAGGTTGTTGCCAAAAGCGCGGCCAAGCGTGGAAGCTCCGGGCGGGGATTCGAGGGTGACGTTTACGACCTTCCCGGGATCCCGGAAAACCAGCGGGCGGACGATCGCGGTGTCCCAGACGGCTTCGACGGCGAGCGCGGCGCCAACCGCAACCGCGAGGGTCAGGCAGACGCCGATGGTGTTCCCAGGAGCGACGCCAAAAGACCGCAGGGCGGCAATGACGGCGGCGCGGATGCGGATCACCTGGATCTCCCGACCGAGCACTGACGCGTCCGTAGCGCCCTCGCGTGCGCGAACGAACACCAGAGTCGTTTCGCATCGGGACGCGCCCCGCGCTCCATGTGGTCACTCTCCACAGTACAACGTGTACCCGGGAAAGCCGGTCTGACGACTTTCCCGAGTTGGATGCGGATCGAATGTTCCCCGGCGCCTGGGGTCTCCCTGTGCCGCCCGGCGTCAGTTCGCCGCCGGGATGCTCTCCAGGAGCAGACCAACGATCCGACCAAGGTCACGATCCTTCCTAGATGCAGACCAGGATCCAGCCGCACCAGTTGCCGATGCACACCCAGACCAGGTAGCAGTCAGCAAACGCGACAGATGCCGTGAGTCCCCAGGGAGGCGCCAGCCAAGGCCAGCAGACCGACCAAGTTCCTCTTGAGTGAGAGTCTCATTTGTTCCTCCATCGGTGATGAGACGGTTGCGGGGACCGTGAGACCAGTTGGTCTCACGGGGAGCGGCGCAGCCAGGGGCTGTGCCGGACCAGCCCCGGAGGGCCGCGCGGCCGGTGGGCGCGTTCGCAACCAGATGCGATGCTCCGCCCCCCGGGTGGGAGTTCGCGACACCTGGCATCGCGCACCGCAGCAGCCGCGCTCGTGCGGGGACCATCCACCCGGCGATGCGAGCGGTCGTCAATGACTACCTCCGCCCGATTCGCCGCGGCGCCCCGCATCGCGGGGGAATCGGCAGCGGTCCTGCCGATGCCGGCAGTACCGTCCCGCGCGGTGCGGAGGATGCCCATGGTGCCTATTCCTCGCTGGCGTCCTGCAACGCTGCCTGGACGAGTTGGCCAACCGGACCCGGAATCCGGGCCAACAGATGGATGTCAGAAACTCCGTCCAGCCGAGCGCCGTGCTCCAGCAGTAGCTCCAGGAGCGGCGCATCCTGCATGGCGACAACTGCCTTCAGGGGTTCGTCGCCGCTGCGGTTCTCCAGATTCGGGTCGGCGCCGCGTTCGAGCAACAGGCGCGCGAACCCGATGGGATCGGACCCGTTCGGCGGTGCCTCGCCCGTCATGCGCCGGCGGAACATTCCTCCGACCAGATGCGTCAGCGCGGTGTTCCCATCCGGATCATGCTGTGCGTTGATTTCAGCGCCTGCCGCCAGGAGCCGCCTTCCCGCGTCCAGCGCGACCGAATCGGCCGCGCGCATGAGCGGGGTGACGCCCTGCCCGTCGGGCGCAGACGGGTCCGCGCCGGCCGCCAGCAGGAGGTCCACGACTTCCAGCGAATTGGCGCGCGCTGCCTGATGCAGCGGTCCATGACCGTTCAGCGCTTCACGCCCGTTCGCGGAAACGCCCTCGCCCAGCAGAGTTCGCACCCGGCCGGCGTCTCCCGCGCGCGCCGCGGCCACCAGCTGTCCTACTTCGGTCGTGTCGTCGATGGCTGCCTTCTGCTCGGCCATCTCGACCGTCTCTTCCAGGTCGGTGGGGGCTTCGATGCGAATGGCCGGCGGTCGCTCTTCCGAGCCCGCGGCGCCTACGGCGGAATCATTGCCCAGTCGGGCGATCGAGGTCGTCCCGAGCGCCACCAGCGCGGCGACCACTGCCCCATAGGCCCCCAACCGGACCCGTCTCGCTGTCTCTGGAGTCATTCGCTGCCTCCCGGGACTCCCATGCAGTCCCTGTCTACCCATGGGTTAAGCGTGCCGTGACCGGGTTTTCAAGACCCAAATCTCGGGAGCGCCACATGGCGCAGAAACATCGTCTCCGCCGCGCCAACAGCCCCCGCGATTCATCGGGGAGAGCGAGTGCGCGAGCTGCTCGGCGTCTCGCTACCGCAAACGGATCTGGTCCGTGTCGTCCCAAGAGGAGGTGTCGGAGAGGATGATCTCGTCCCCCTCGGCGAGGCCGCTGAGCACCTCGATCCGGCTCACCGAACTCCGGCCCAGCTCCACCGGGACACGCATTGCCGTCTGACCGTCGGGTGCGATCCGGAAGAGCCCGACTGTGCTCCCCGGCTGGCCGTAGGCCGGCCGGCCGACGTGGAGCGTGTCCTGAATCCGGGCCAGTTCGATCGTGCCATCCACCGAAAGGTCCGGACGGGCGCCCCGGGGAAGGTCGCCTTCGAGCCGGATGTCCACCGCCACGGTTCCGTCCCGCACGCCGGGATCGACCCGGGACACGACGCCTTCCACTACTCCGTTCCGGGTGTCCACCAGCGCCGACTGGCCGGGTTCCACGTTCCGAGCCTGGGTTTCGGCGATGCGCAGCACCGCCTTCAGTTCCCGGGGATCGGCGACGCGCGCCAGGTTCTGCCCCGGACTCACTTCCTCCCCGACCTCGACCGGGACCTCCAGCAGCGTTCCTCCCTGTCCGGCCCGCACCGTGAGCGCTGCCAACTGGCGCTGGCGGAGCTCCAGCGCGGCGCGATAGCGGGCCACTGTCGCCTCCTTGGACGCGATCTGGGCGGCGCTCGAATCCGAAAGGATGGAGAGCCGTTCCTCTTCGAGCGAGTGGCGCGTCGCGAACTCTTCGGCGGTCAGATGGCTGCGCCGGTGAATGAGTTCGCCGACCAGTCCGGCTTCGAACAGCATCTCGTCGGCCTCGGCGCGCCGCCGCGCCTTTGCCGAGGAGGACGCCAACTGTCCGGCCGCGTTCTGCTGGTCCAGCAAGTCCGATCGGGTCTGATCCAGCAGTCGGCGGAGTTCCGCTTCCTGGGCGCGGAGCTCCAGCTCGGCCTCGCGGGTCTGCTCGACCAACTCCGGATTCGAGAGCACGAGGAGCACCGTGTCGGCCTCGACCGGAGTCCCCGGCAGAACACGCCGCTCCTCGACCCGTCCCCGGGTCTCAGCGGCCAGCCAGCGGACCTGTTCAGGCGGTACCTGCAGGCTGCCGGGGCCGCGCACCTGTCGCGCGAACTCGCCCCGCTCGACAACGCCCGTCCAGACGGCCGAACGCTGCACCTCGGGAACGGCGGGGGCGATCCGTCCGAGCCCGATCAGCAAGGCCGCCAACGCGACCGTCCCTCCGGCGGCGAAGAGCAACCGCCGGTTTCGGCGTTTCCGTTGCCGGTTGGCAATCTGGAAATCCATCGCGCGCCTCCTTCGGCCCGGCTCCCCTATTCCGGGTCCGGGACGATCCGACCGTCGAACAGACGAATGGTCCGCTCCGCGCGGTCGGCATAGCGCGGGTCGTGCGTGACCATGCAGATGGTCGCCCCTCCCTGATGGAGCGCGTCCAGCATCTCCATCACCTCGGTGCCGTTCGTCGAGTCGAGGTTGCCCGTCGGTTCGTCGGCGAGCAGGATGGAAGGCTCCCCGACGACGGCCCGGGCCACCGCCACTCGTTGTTGCTGGCCCCCGGAAAGCTGCGACGGGAAGTGATTGCGACGGTGCGACATGGCGACGCGCTCCAGGGCCTCCCGCGCACGCCGCTTCCGCTCAATGCCCGGGGTCCCCCGGTACACCAGCGGCAACTCCACGTTCTCGAACACCGTGAGGTCGCCGATGAGATTGAACGCCTGGAAGATGAAACCGACCTCCCGGTTGCGGATCCGGGCTCGCTCGGCAAGACCGAGGTTCGCCACCGAGCGGCCGTTCAGCAGGTACTCCCCCGCGTTCGGCGTATCGAGCAAGCCCAGGATCGAAAGCAGCGTGGACTTCCCGCACCCCGAAGGCCCGGAAACCGCCACGTAGTCGCCCGCGTCAAAGCGCAGGCTCACTTCGGACAGGGCGTGCGTCTCCACCTCGTCCGTATGGAAGATCTTGCTGATGCCACTCAGCCGGATGACAGGGTCAGGCATGCAACGCTCCTTTCAAAGGTGAGTTGGGTTTCCCGCTCTCGGCCATTAGCCGCAGGCGCACTACGTCAAGCGTGATCATCGCAGGCGTATCCGCTCATACCCGTCCCAGGCCGAAGTGTCGGAAAGGATCACCGCGTCGCCTTCCATCAGCCCCTCGCGGATCTCCACGGTGTCGACCGAGGACCTGCCGAGGCGCACACCTACGCGGACGGCGTGGCTCCCGTCCCCGGAAACCCGGAACAGATCCACCTCCTCCCCTTCCTGCCCGAACGCCGGACGCCCGACGTGTAGCGCATCCTCAAGCCGCTCGATCTCGACGAGACCCTCCACCGAGAGTTCGCTCCGGGCGCCGCGGGGCAGTTCATCGGTCAGCATCACGTCCACAGTTACCGCGCCGTCGCGGACAGCCGGTTCCACTCGGCTAACACGGCCGGAGACGATTCCGTTCCGGGTGTCCACGCGGGCCGTCTGCCCCACCTCGATGTCCTTCGCCTGGACTTCCGCAATCCGCAGCTCGGCCTTCAGGCGGGAAGGTTCGGCGACCCTGGCGAGGCTGTCTCCAGGCGCCACCCGCTCGCCGACCTCCACCGTCACCTCCTGGACAACGCCGGCAATGCCGGCCCGAACCTTGAGCCGCGACACCAACTCCTGCTGGAGTTCCGCCACCGCCCGCAACCGCGCGACGCGCGCTTCTTCGGCGACGAGCTCGGCCGCCGCCACCTGCTGCGCGAGGCGGAGACGCTCTGCCTCGTGCTCGGCGCGCATCCGGAGTTCGG
Organism: Acidobacteriota bacterium; assembly: GCA_022826195.1. Taxonomy (GTDB): domain Bacteria; phylum Acidobacteriota; class Vicinamibacteria; order Marinacidobacterales; family Marinacidobacteraceae; genus Marinacidobacterium. Next base: position 623 of record JAJDVI010000026.1, on the reverse strand, counting down.
CCGCGGCTTCCTGGCTGTCCTCCAAGGCGATCCGGCCGATGATCCCCTCGGCGTAGATCTCCGCGTCGGCTTCCGCGTTGAGGGCGGCCTGCCGGAACTCCGCCTCGACAGAAGCGAGCACCGAGCGCTGCTGCAACACGGCGCGACGGAGCTGCACCCGACGGTCGTGCAGGCTCGCCTCAGCGGCGGCGAGATCCAGTTCCGCACCCGTGAGTTCCTGGACCAGACGCGGGTTCTCAAGGGTCAGGATCACCGTTTCAGGTCCGACCCGGACTCCCGGGAGCGCGTGCACCGTTGCCACCCGTCCGGACGTGCCGGCCGCTACCCGCCGCGCGTCCACCGGCACCAGCGTGCCGGCCCCCCGGACGCTCAGCAGCATCTCGCCTCGCCGGACCGTGTCCACGAAGAGGTTCGCGCGGTCCACGGCCGGAGCGGCGGGGGCGAGCCCGAGGACCAACAGGACGAGGGCGACCAGAAGGACGGCCCCCGAGCAAACGAAAGCAATGCGGCGCCGGTGGCGACTCGCAGCGACTCCTTCACGGGCTATATCCATGGCTACCGAATTGGTTAAGCGTGCGCGTCCCACGTTTTCAAGACCGCGACCGGTTCGATTCGACGCTGGC
>JAJDVI010000037.1 GCA_022826195.1 Acidobacteriota bacterium | reverse complement strand
TGGTTGAGGGTCCGTTGATCTCACCTGCGACTTTGGTGCGGTAGCTCGAATCGCTAGCTTGAGATCATCGTTGAAGGAGCCGTCCATGCCCAAGCCGAACGCCCAAGCGCCCCCAGCCGGAGCGGATGCCGGCCGGACGCGTGTTGACGCCCGCCGGTCCCGCACGCGTGTTCAACCATCGGGGGCCACCGACGGCATCACGATCACGCGCTGGAGTCTGGGACTCTCCCTCACGATCGCGCTCACCGTCGTGACGGCCGCCTTCACTCTCGTGTGGAATCAGACCGTGAGGCTCGGTGAAACGCAGATCCAACTTGTCGCCAGCGTTACTGGCTTGAACGAGCGGACGACGGGCCTCGACACCCGGGTGGCCGGCTTCGAGATGCGGGTGGCCGTCCTTGAGACGCGGATGACGGGCCTCGAGGCGCGGATGGTCAGCCTCGAGACGCGGATGGCCGGCGTCGAGTCGGAAGTGCGCGCTCTGCGTGACGAGGTGCGGGAACTCGCCGACCTCATCCGCGAACGGGATCTGCCCGGCCCGCTGGCTCAGTAGAAGTTCACGATCAGGCGGGATCGGTGCCGGTATCGGGAAGGGGCACTCCGAATACGCTCCCCTCGAGTCTGGCCACGCGGTCGCTCATGGCCACGCGCGCCTCGACCATTTCGGAGTGGACGGCGTCGATTCGACCGCGCAGGTCGGCGATGTCGCCTTTCAACTCGCCGCGCAGGTCGGCGATTTCGCTCTTCAGCTCGCCGCGAAGTTCCGTTTGCACGCTCTCGATCTGGCTCGAGAGCCGGTCGGTTCTTTCTGTGAGATCCCTCTTGAGACTCCCGATCCCGCGACGGGCGAGGCCGCCCATCGTCCCGCCCACGCCGACGACCGCCACCAGGATGCTCAGGATTCCGATCACGTCCAGTCCCATTGTTGCCACGCCTTCCGCACGAGGTTCGAAGGCGATGCCCGCCGCGTGCGGCAACCGCCCGTCCGCATCGAACCTCTCCGCCACGATCAATGTCGTATCAACGGCAAACGGCCTCAAGTGTACTGACGACCGTCGATTCGCGGTTTGGGGCGGCAGCTCGCGCCGCTAGCTTGGGATCATCTGTTCCCTTTTACCCGAACCGGGCCCTCCGGGCCTGTCACGAGAAGCGCTGAGAGGGCTGACTGAATGCATATGAAGACGAATCGTTACCGCACCGTGGCTATCGCGAGCGCGCTCGCCGCGGCTCTTGGCGGCGGCGTCTCCTGCGGCGGAGGCGGGACGACGGATCCGCCCCCGCCGCCCCCGCCGCCCCCACCGCCTCCGCCGGTGGCCCCCGTGACGGTCGGGTCGATCCCGGCTCAGGTCATGACCGAGGGGCAGTCGGTGACGGTGGACGTTTCGCCGTTCTTCAGAGATCCCGACGGGGGGACCCTGACGTACGCGGCCGCGTCGTCGGCCGAGGCCGTGCTCACCGTGTCGCTGACCGGCAGCAATCTGTCGATCACGGCGGTCGCGCGGGGGACGGCAACGGTGACCGTGACGGCCACCGACCCGGACGGCCTGACGGCCACGCAGAGCGCGGGGGTGACCGTCGAGGCGGCCAACCAGGCGCCGGAGGCCGTGGGGACGATTCCCGCGCAGGCGATGACCGTGGGTCAGACGGCGACCGTGAACGTGGCCCCCTTCTTCAGCGACCCGGACGGCGACGCCTTGGGGTATTCGGCGGCGACCTCGGCCGCGGGCGTGGTGTCGGTCTCGATGTCCGGAAGCGTTCTGACGCTCGTCGGGGTGGCGGACGGCACGGCGACGGTGACGGTGACCGCGCGCGATCCCGAGGGTCTGACGGCGGCGCAGAACGGGGCGGTGACCGTCGAGGCGGCCAACCAGGCGCCGGAGGCCGTGGGGACGATACCGGCCCAGAGCCTGAACCCGGGACGGTCGCAGACGATCGACGTGTCCTCGTATTTCCGGGATCCGGACGGAGACGTGCTGACGTACGCGGCGGCGACATCGAACGCCCTGGCCACCGCGTCGGTGTCGGGAAGCCGGGTGACGGTGATCGGGGTGGCGGTCGGCTCGGCGACGGTGACGGTAACGGCGAGCGATCCGGGCAGGCTGACGGCGAGTCAGACCATCGCCATTACGGTGGCGGCGAGCACCGGATTCCGGGACGACTTCGATTCGGCCGCCAGCCTGGACGAATGGGAGATCAGCAACGCGGACGCCGACGTGGCGGAGGGTCTCCTGCGCCTGACGCCGACGACGGACGACCGGCTGGGCATTGCGGAACGCGAGGTCGAGCCCGCGCTGACGGAGTGGACCATCCGGGCCAGGATGGGCCGGGCCACAAGTGAGGGAACGGTGCGGGTCTACTGGTTCACGGGAGACGCCGCTTACCCGGCCCTGGGGTTCAGTCTGGGCCCCGCCGGAGACCACAACTTCCGGTTCCTGTTCTTCGACGCGGAGGAGGAGGGCTGGTTCTTCACTTCGGATCTGGCCGGCAACTCGGATGCCGTCATGGACGAGCCGGGCGATTTCACCGACCTCACGCTCGGACATGACGGCGCCGAGGTGTTCGTGGAGGCCGGGGACACCGAACTCCTCCGGTTCACGCCGACCGCCACGTTCCGTCCCGCCCTGCAGAACGTGACCGAGGTGTGGCTGGCGGGAACGGAGAATGGCTCCGCCGTCCACTTCGACTGGGTGCATGTGGCCGGATCGGAGAGCAGCGCGGGGACATCGAGTGCGACGACCGACATAGCCGAGGCGAGCGCCGTTCAAACGCCCACCTCTGAACCGCGCCTGGCAAGCCTCACGTTGCAGGCCGGCGCCGGCATCCCCATCGGCCGGCGTCAGCAACCATAGCGTGGACGGCGTCTAATGAACTGGCGGGTCGGGCTGATCGCGTGCGCGGATGAGGTCGGCAAGTTCGCGTACCTCTTCGCGAAGATCGCCGATCTCTTCGCGAAGGTCGCCGATCTCTTCGCGTACCTCCACGCGCAGACCGCCGATCTCTGCTCGCAGACTGCCGATCTCTTCGCGCACCTCCACGCGCAGATCGCGTACTTCCGTTTCGAGGCTTGTTACCCGGGTGTCGAGGCCCGTCGTCCGCTCGTTCAGACCAGTAACGCTGGCGACGAGTTGCACCTGCGTTTCACCGAGCCTCACCGTCTGGTTCCACACGAGAGTGAACGCGGCCGTCACGACGGTGAGCGCGACCGTAAGGGAGAGTCCCAGACTCCAGCGCGTGATCGTGATGCCGTCGCTGGCCCCCACGGGTTGAACGCGCGTGCGGGACCGGCGGTCGTCAGCGCGCGTCCGGCCGGCATCCGCTCCGGCTGGGGGCGCTTGGGCGTTCGGCTTGGGCATGGACGGCTCCTTCAACGATGATCTCAAGCTAGCGATTCGAGCTACCGCACCAAAGTCGCAGGTGAGATCAACGGACCCTCAACCA
>JAJDVI010000007.1 GCA_022826195.1 Acidobacteriota bacterium | reverse complement strand
CCATCCCTCATGACACAACGCACCAGCCGCCACGCCGGAACCCGGCGAAATGCGGTGCCACAGCCTCCCGGAACGGACCGTAACTCAACGAATATCAACGAGTTCCAAAACCAAACTGTTAAAGATGAGCCAGACCGGCACCGCGGCGCTCCGCGCCGCGCACGTCGCAACCCCACTCGGAAAGAAGTGGTTCCCACCTCGAGCGCAGAGTTCAGGGCCGAGGTGGCACGTACGGCTTGGAACGCCGGTCTCCATCCAGACCGGCACCGCGGCGCTCCGCGCCGCGCACGTCGCAACCCCACTCGGAAAGGAGTGGTTCCCAGTGCGGGAGTCCGCGTCGAACGAGCGGTAGAAGCGGTACCCCCAGCCGGTCTCGGCTCCCAGGCCGACCAACCCACAGAGCGCCGCCGCGGCGATCAGCGGCGCCGGCGCCAGCACCCGGCCCGTCGACGCCCCCTCGTAGTGCGACAAGTCCCGCACAAGCAAGGAGCTGCCGTCTCGAGGATGCTCCGCCACCACCTCCCCGCGATCCAGCACCATCACCTCCCCAAGCCTCGAAGCACGCTCCGGCTGCCTTGCCCGGCCATCCTCAATCCCCAAATCCCGACCCAGCTCGTAACGAACCTGACGCTCGCTCACCCCCGCCGCGCGCGATCTCCCGCCGCGAACAACCCCGCTCCGAAAGCGTCCTGATCGTCATCCGTAGATCCTTGCTGAGCGCCACGCCGGTTCCCCCGATACGAGAACCGAAGACTCTCCCAACGACTCACACCCCTGACAAAGTGGGTGTCGTTTAAGACCGATCCTTGCCTGTCGTTTGACACGCAACCCCACTCGGAAAGAAGTGGTTCCCACCTCGGGCGCAGAGTTCAGGGCCGAGGTGGCACGTACGGCTTGGAACGCCGGTCTCCAGACCGGCACCGCGGCGCTCCGCGCCCCGCCCGTCGCAAACCCCCCACCGACGAGATGGCTCCAGTCTCGGCGTGCAGGTCAAGAGCGACGGTGACACCTACGGCTTGGAACGCCGGCTTCAGCCGGCACAGCCCGCCACCGGCGGGCGGAGCGGCGTCGAGCCGCCAAGCGGAAGGCGCGAGCGGCAGCAGCAACGGGTTCGGCGGGGCGGATGCCGCCGAAACGCGTCGACCCCCGCCGGTGGTGGGCGATGCAGGATTTGAACCTGCGACTTCTACCGTGTGAAGGTAGCACTCTCCCGCTGAGTTAATCGCCCGTTCCCGGGTGCCGCCGGCGCCTCCAAACCGAGGATGCGTTCCGGCGACGGAAGGCAGGGACGCTAGCAATCCGCCCCATTCCCGTCAACCCGAGCGAGGAGCTTCTCCGTCCGGCAAGGCCGCACGAGGACGCTCCCGACCTAAAGTGGACTTGATCGACTTAGTCCGCGACTAAGCCCACAATATGCCGAGCGATCCGGGTAGCTGACTCACCCGGCATCTCTGGAGTCCACCGATGGATCAAGTCAACATCCACGCTGCCAAGACGCAGTTCTCGAAACTCATCGCACGGGTCCAGAACGGCGAGGAAATCGTCATCGCGAAGGCGGGCAGGCCCGTTGCCCGGCTCGTTCCCGCCAGCCGTCCGGTGAGACGGGTCCCCGGTACTTCACGGCAGTTCCTGACCATCCGTGAGGACTTCGACGATCCGCTGCCGCCGGACATCATGAAGCACTTCGAGCCGTGACCTGCCTGCTCGACACCCATGCTTTTCTGTGGTGGATCGGGCCTCACGAACGCCTCTCGCTACGGGTGCATCGGGCGGTGTTGGATGGCGGCGACGCAGACGTGAGCGTGGTCAGCATTTGGGAACTCGCAATCAAGTCCAGGATCGGCAGGATCACCGTTGCGGACGATTTCCGGGCTCGAATTACTGCCGAGCTTGGGGCGAATGACTTTCAGGTCCTGCCGGTAGAGCTGGAGCACACGCTGGCGGTCCACGACCTTCCCGATCATCCGGAGCACCAGGATCCGTTCGACCGCCTGCTCGCGGCGCAGTCGCTGGTGGAGAAGCTTCCCCTGGTCAGCAAGGACACCGTATTCGACCACTATGGGGTCGAACGCGTGTGGTAGGGGCCGCGGGAATCTGAACGATTCGGCAGTCGGGGGCGCTTAGTCCAAGTCCACGATCACCGGCGCGTGATCGACCTCGCCGCTCCTTCCCCGGTCCTCGTAAGGACGGTGGACGATCTGGGCGGACTGAGCACGGTCGACCACGGCTCGACTCCCGAACACGAGGTCGAGCCGTAGTCCCTTGTTCTGCAGATAAAAGTCGGGCCGCGACCACCAGCTGAACAGCTTTCCTTTGGGGTTCAAGCTGCGGACCAGGTCGAACCAACCCGCCTCCTGGAGAGACCGAATCCGTAAGCGTTCATCGTCTCTGAAGGCGGGCTTCGATTTGGGTTCGCGCACCTTGTGCCAGTGCCGCCAGCCGTCTACTGGAGCAGGGGCGATGTTGAAGTCGCCACAGACGACGGACGGAATGCCCTCGATCGGCAGCAGGCTGGTAGTGCTGCCGGAAGGTGTCGTCGTCGGTTCTTGTCTCCTGCAGGGCCACGATGTCGGGAGACTCCTTGCCGAGCCAGCTCAGGAGTGCGTCCCGCCTCGTATTGAGGCTCTTGATGTTCCAGGCTGCGATTCTCATGGTGGCGAGACAGTAGAGCAGCGCCGGGTCAAATCCTGTCGCTCTTCAATGCGTCAGCTGGGTTTCGCGGAGAAATCTGCTGCCGGAGGGTTGGAGGCACGACCCGCGCGGCGCGGAGCGCCGCGGTGCCGGTCTGGAGACCGGCGTTCCAAGCCGTTGTGCCATGCGAGTGGTTGGAGGCACGACCCGCGCGGCGCGGAGCGCAGCCACACATTCCTCGTAAGTCGTTGTTATAGCGATCAGTTATACGCGACTCCCGAAAACGGATGGCACCTGGGGCGGCACATCCTGAACCGGCCGGCAGCCCCGAGTCTGATCGGGAAACGGCAGGAATCCGGCGCGCCTTCGAGCGACGTGGGCGGCAGTGTACGGCACCGTGAGCCGGACCGGGGAGAGCAGCGCCGGGAACGGACAGCACTTTCGGACCGCTGCCCGGCACGCCGCCATCGGGACGAGCTGGCCTTCCTCGACGATCACCGCCTGTCAGCGGACCGGAAAGCGGAGCGCCGCCGACCAGGATCGCCGTGCCGCCGGGAATCCCGGGCCAAGCGCGAGACCGGCCCGAACCCCGCGAGCGATGCAGGGCTGCGGGGCCATCTTCGGGGCCACGGTTGGAGTAGCGGAAGTCAACCCCCCCTTCCGCTACGACTTCCGCTACCCCGCGGTCGCCAACGTGGTTCGCGGGAGCCGTTGGCGCCGTTGCGGTTGGTCGCCTGCCGGCGAATCCGCTCTCCGCCTTTGGGGCGTAGAGCGGGGCTGGGAGCGACCCCCCTCCGATCCACGGATCTACGGTTCCGAGACGCACGGTCGTGCTAGCACTTCCGCTACGGCTCGGAGGTCGCTCCCAGCCCGCGCCTGCGGCGCGATGAATCCCTGCGGGAAGGCTTCCGGCCCGCCTGCGGCGGGTCCAGGCGGCCGGCGGCGGAGCCTCCGTAGGCGGCGCGGTCCTCGAAGGGGACGCGGAGGTCGGGCGACAGCTCGCGCACGCCGCTGACGGCCTCGTGAGCCCGCTCCCCGGCATTGGGGAGCCGGAGGGCCTCCGCGGCCTGGTCGAAGGCGACCTGCTCCGCCAGGGTGAGGTCGGCGGCGGCCACAGCGGTGCGCCGCTGCGCCTTGCGCGCACCGCGGCGGGGGTTCGGGGGCTGCGCCCCCGTCCGTCCGGTGCTCCGGCAGCGGCGCGAGAGAGCGGGGGTTCGAAGGGGGGCGCAGCATCCCCTCGCCAGCACCAATGTTCAACATTGGGTCTGCTGGCTCTCCTGCCGTAGCAGGTGAGCCAGTCCACAGTGTTTAACACTGTGTATGCTGGCCTAGCTGCCTTAGCAGCTGAGCCAGCCGCCGCGCCAGCGCCCGGGGGAACCCGGAATCGCCGGTCCGGAAAGGCGGGATCGAGGGGCAAGACTACCCCGCCAGGAACGCGGCCCATTGCTCCATGAGCGCCCGCCGCCGCTCGAACAGATCCGTGCGCCGATACGCCGCCTCGATGCGGTTCGTGTTCACGTGCGCCAGCGCCAGCTCGCAGACTTCCCGAGGCGCGTCGGAGCACTCCGCCGCCCAGTCCCGGAAGCTCGACCGGAACCCGTGCGGCACCGCCCCGATCTCCAGCTCGCGGAGCGTCTTCGCGATCGCCCCCTGGTTGAGCGGGAGGCCCCGCGGCGAAGGGAACACCGTCTCCGAGCCTTCCGCGAACTCCCGCGCCTCGCGAAGCACCGCGAGCGCGCGTGTGGAGAGCGGAACCCGGTGCTCACGCCCCGTCTTCATCCGCTCGGGCGGGATGCGCCATTCCCGGCCCGCAAGGTCCATCTCCTTCCACTCAGCGCCGCGCACCTCGCCGTTCCGGCACGCCGTCAGCACCAGGAACTCGAACGCCAGCACCGTGGCCGGATACATCCCGGACCGCCGCACCGCCGCGATGGCGCCGGCGACCTCGGCATACGGCAGGGCGCGATGGTGCCGCGGCCGGACGCCGTTCCGGGGCAGCGCCGCCCCGATGGCCTCACCCGCCGGGTTGTCCTCCCGGTAGCCCTGGGCCACCGCCCAGCGCATCACCGCCGAGATCCGCCGCCGCACCCGCCGCGCCGTCTCCCGCTTCTCGTTCCAGATCGGCTGCAGGACCGCCATCACGTCCGAGGTGCGGATCCGGTTCACCGGTTGCCCCCCGAGTCTCGGCATCACGTAGTCCCGCAGGCTCGAGCGCCACAGCTTCTCGGACCGGCCGCCGTCCTTCCAGCCGGCCCGGTGGACCGCGAGGACCTTCTCCACGGCTTCGGCGAAGGTGGGGACGGTCCGCCGCCGGCCGGTGACCAGTTCACCGCGCTGCCGCGCCAGGAGGTTCAGGACGCACTTCCGTCGGGCCTCGGCAAGGCTGACGTGGGGCCAGGAGCCGAGTCCGAGGTTGCGGGGCCGTCCGTCGACGCTGATGCGCTGGCCCCAGGACTTGGCGAGGTGGCCGCGTGCGGTGCGCTTCACCCGGAGGGACAAACCTCCGGAGCCGCGGCCGTCGCCGTACCATCCGGGTTCCCGTATGGTCTCGACGAATCTCGCGGAGAGTCGGTAGGGGCGTTCGGTCATGTTCCGGGTTCCTTCGGGCGGCAGTTGGCCGGGACAAAAGGTGCGGGAACGAGGGAGTTTGCGGCGTTCCGGGAGGGAACAGTATAGCACCGT
>JAJDVI010000075.1 GCA_022826195.1 Acidobacteriota bacterium | reverse complement strand
CCGGGTTGTCTTCCCGGTAGCCCTGCGCCACCGCCCAGCGCATCACCGCCGAGATTCGGTGCCGAACCCGACGCGCCGTCACCCGCTTCTCGTTCCAGATCGGGAGCAGGACGTCCATCACGTCGGCCGTGTTGATCCGGTCCACCGGCCTCCGACCGAGCTTCGGCATGGCGTAGTCCCGCAGCGTCGCGCGCCAGAGCTCCTCCTGCCTGCCGCCGCTCTTCCAGCCAGCCCGGTGCACGGCGATGACCTTCTCCAGCGCTTCCTCGAAGGTGGGGACCGTCCGCTTGCGGCCGGTCACCAGTTCCCCGCGCCGCCGTGCGGCGAGGTTCAGGGCGCACTTCTCGCGGGCCTCGGCCAAGCTGACGTGGGGCCAGGAGCCGAGTCCCAGATTGCGCTGGCGGCCGTCGATGTTGATGCGCTGCGCCCAAGACTTGGCGAGCTGGCCGCGGGTCGTGTGCTTGACGAGCAGTGAGAGTCCGCCGGAGCCGCGTCCGTCGCCGTAGCGTCCGGGCCGCTCAATGGTGGCGACGAAGCGAGCGGAGAGTCGGTAGGGTCGTTCCATCATGTGTTTTTCGTTCCTGAGGGGGGTTCTTGGTTCCTACAGCTACCAAGTGGATATCAGACAAACAATGGGAACGAGCAGGCTGCGGTCGCTCCCAGATGGAACATTGTAGCACGCTAAGTCATTGATAAACAGCCATAATAGAGGCTCAATACGGCATCCGTTGGAATCCAATGGAACCCCTATATTGCGGCCCGCAGGGCCGCAGAGCGCCCAGGACTGCCCAACCGCATGGCGCGTACGGCTTGGAACGCCGGTCTCCAGACCGGCACCGCGGCGCTCCGCGCCGCGCACGTCGTGGCTCCCCCCTGACAAGGTGGCTCCCATTTCGGCGTGTAGCTCAAAAGCGCAGGTGGCGCGTACGCCTCGGACCGCTATTCCTCCAGCGGACTCACCGCGCGCGCACGCGGCCACTCGGCGACCTCCGCCAACGAGCGGTCGGGATGCAGACGCCGCAGGAAATCGGCGACCGGCAAACACAGGACATCACCGATCAACAGCCGGTCGTGCCCGCGGTACAGCAGGAGACGCATCGCCTCCGGGTACTCGTCACCAAAGGAGCGCTGACCACGAAGGTCCTCCGGACGCACGCGCGGTGAGTTCTTGACCTCGATCGCGGCGAATTCCTCCGGACCATAGGCCACGAGATCCACTTCGGCGCCCCACCGGGTTCGCCAGGTGAAGAGCCGTGTGCCGCGGTCCCGGTATGCCACCCATGCCCGGAGATGCTGCGCCACGAGCCCTTCAAGGGCCGGGCCCTCGACTTCCTCGGGCCGGTCGAAGGGGCCGGTGCGCCGCAGGGCCCGGTAGAGCCCACAGTCGAAAAAGAAGAACTTGGGGTGACTCGCGAGACGCCGCTTGGCCCGTTTCGTGAAGACCGGCACGCGAAACGACAGCAGCAGGTCTTCCAGGATCTCCAGGTGGCCCTGCACCGTGGGACGCCGGGCTTCGGCGTCGCGGGCCACGCCGCTCAGGTTGAGCGCCGCCCCGTGTGAAAAGGACATCGCTTCGAGAAAGCGGGCGAACCGCCCCACATCTCGAACGAGTCCCTCGGCGCGAACCTCCTCGTCCACGTAGAGCGACACGTACCCATCGAGCGCAGCGGCGGGGTCAGGCGCGCTCGCGACCACGGGCACGAGTCCATAGCGCAGCGCCGTGGAGAGGTCGAAGCCGTCACCGAGTTCGGCGGCCAGAAACGGATGGAGGGTCCGGTTGGCGGCGCGCCCGCCCAGGAGGTTCACGCCCCGCGCGCGGAGTTTCCGAGCGCTGGAGCCCGTCAGAACGAAGCGCCGGGAACGATCCGTTTCGATGAGATCATGCACGGAGTGAAGCAGTTCCGGCACCCGCTGGATCTCATCGATGACGATGTCCCGCGAGGCCGAGGCCATAACGAGATCACGGAGTTTTTCGGGGCGGGCGGACAGCTCCCGGTACCGAGTGCCGACCAGTAAATCCAGCACCAGAGCGTCGGGCACCTGCGTGCGGAACCAGGTCGTCTTGCCGACGCCCCTCGGGCCAAAGAGGAAGAAGCTACCGACTGGCGGACGGAAGAATCGTGGTATCACCGTCATTTTGACGGTTTATTTTATGTCATCAACATAAAAATGACATCGAACTGGATCCTGCGGCAGTGGCCCCCACGGACCCGCCGGTTCGGCTGCCAGAGCTCGCTGGAGACCGTCAGACCCGCCGCATCCTCGCGAAGAAGTCGATGTTCGAGTTCACGATGTACTCACGCGCCGCGGCATTCGGCTCCAGTGACCACTCCCCCCGCTCGCCGGTCCCCCCGAGAATGATCCCGGAGCTCCGGGGCTGCATGCTGAAACCGCCGACGCCGGGCGGCGCCCCGGGGGCGTTCCCCGACACCGCGTAGTTGATCTCCGACTGCGGAACGAGCACGGTGAGCTGGCCCTTGAGCGGCATCAGCTCGGGATCGGGGAACAGCTCCCCGGATCCAAGCCCGGTGCAGTTGACCACGAGCGATTCATCGAGCGCGACGAGTTCCCGGGCGTCCGTGAACCTGCGGATCACGATCCGCCCGCCGACCTCCGCGAAGTCGCGGACCAGCGCGTCCAGATAGGTCGCCGGCTCGATCCGCATGTAGCTGCGCCGGGTTGCGTAGCGGGTGGGAAAAGGATGTTCCCCGGGGCCCAGCCGGAACCGGCCGCTGATCAGGTGGTCGGGGAGGAGCGGTTCCCGCCGGCGAGGCCGCCGGCTCGCTGACGGATCGCGCGGCTCGATGTCAGTGGCCGTGTAGCGGTCGAGCCAGTCGATTCCGTAGCCCCTGCCGACCAGCCACTGGAACTCGCGAAAGGAGATCTCGGCAGCGTCCCGGAACTGAGCGTCGAACGCGGGCGTCCGCATGTTGTCGTCGACCAGCCAGGCGGCGGGAGTGAACCCCGCCCACGCCATGTTCGAGGTCGTGTTCGGCGGCACCGACATCGCGTAGATCGTCACATCGAAGCCGCGGCGCTGGAGCTGACGCGCCGTCGCGAGTCCCACCGCCCCGCAGCCGATCACGGCGGCCTGCCGGCTCTCGTGCTCGAGCGCCATTTCGGCCACCCGGCGTCCGGTGCCCCAGGAGAGCGAGATCCCGGACCCGCCGTGGCCGTAGTTGTGGAGGACCGTGGTGCCGTCGAGCTTGTCGGCGCGCAGCACGAACCCCGAGGGCCGGTACGGCCGCAGGCCCACCGTGGTGCGGATGATCCGGTTCCACGCCACGTTCACGATCGGCAGGCGGAACGCCGGCTCCCGCGGCAGGACGTCGGAGCGCGCCGCGCAGGCGCCGAAACCGGCGCCCAGCAGACCGCCGCCGCCGAGTCGTAGCAGGGTCCGTCGGTCCATGGTCGTTGCCCCGGAAGCGGGCGGCAAACAGTAGCAGGCCGGCCCCACGCCCGGGGAGTCCGGGTTTCCTCCCTGTCTGGCCCGAAATCGGCCTCTCGGGTTGGTACTCTCCTGCAAGTGACATCTGTAATGGACAGGTGTCACCCGAGATCTTTCGCGGCGGGCTCTCCCGCCAGCACGAGTTGCTCGTCGAGGGGAGAGCCCAACAATGCACCAGCTTGCGGGGGTAGCGGTCTGCCTCCTTGCAGTATTGGGTTGCGGCGGCGATAGCGCACCCACGGCTTCATCGCCCCCAGGCGCGGCGCCGGCAACCCCGGCCGCGCCGACAACTCCGACTCCGCCACCTCCGGCACCGGCGACGATGTGGCGGGGGTTAACGATCGCGCCCGAAGAGCGGTGTGCGCCATACGACGCCGACGACTACCGCTATCCGCAGTCCGTCGAGAACGACATCATTCGCGACCTGGGCGGCATTTACAGCCCGTACACCTGCGAGAGCTTTGACTCGATCCGCGAAACGGACATCGAGCACATCGTGGCCCGGTCCGAAGCCCACGATTCAGGTTTGTGCCGGGCCGACGCCGAGACGCGGGCGCGATTCGCACGGGACCTGGTCAATCTGACGCTCGCGTCGCCGGCCCTGAACCGCCGCGAGAAAGTGGCCCATGACGCGGCGGAATGGCTGCCGGACCAGAACCGCTGTTGGTTTGCCCAGAGAGTCGTCGACGTTCGTCTGGCGTATGGCTTGACGATCGATCGGACCGAAGCCGATGCGCTCGACGGGATTCTCACCTCCTGCCAGTCGTTCGAGATTTCCTGCGATCTCACCCGGCCCCCGGCAGTGGCTGCACATCCGCCCATCCAGGCCTTTCCCAACTGCAACGCCATGCGTGAGGCGGGCTGGACCCGCGGCGTGCACCGCGATGGCGGGACCTACCAGGCGGCGTGGGATGAGGCCGAGAAGCGGACCTACGCGCTGAACACGGCGCGGGACCGCGATGGCGACGGGCACGCCTGCGAATGACCGGGTTGCGGGCCTTCCCGCGTAACGGGCATGCTGGAGGCGTGGCCGCCTCGACACCAGCGCTCTCCCGCCTGCCGCTCGTGATCGCTGCCCTCCTGGCGACGATCTGCGGCGCCCAGAAAGCCGTCAGCCAGAGCACCTACATCCTCGCGACGGGGCGGCGACTGCCGTACCTCTACGCGATTTCCCTTGATGCCGCCCTCGCTCCAGCAAACGACAACACCCCGAACGCGATCGTCAGTCGCGCGAAGGTGGCGCTCGACCGGCTCGACGGTCAACTCCTCGGCGATCCCGCCAATCTGGTCGTGAGCGACGACGGTGGCACCGTGTATGTGGTCAATCACCACGGCGCCATCGACAACGTCGAGTTCCGGCAGCATGGTGGCCGAGGAATGATCGCGGTCCTGGACGTGGACGACATCCTCGACCCGGACAACGACAAGACAGCCAACGCGCTCCGACAGCACATCGACTCCGGCGGCTTCGGCGCGCTCGGCGTCGTGCTGCGGCCGGACCTGCTGATCATCGGCAACGCCGAGAACCACCTGACCGAGGACGGCGGCAACCGCATCACGTTCATCGATCGGCGGACGGGGAGTCTCCGCGCCACGGTGGAGTTGGGGCTCGGCTCACCTGGGTTTGCCTGCGAGGAGTATCCGGTCCCCTACGCCGCCCCCTATGGGCCTCCCAGGAATCTCGCCGTACTTGCCCCCGGTCCCCGATTGGGGTGTTTCCCCAATCCGAATGGGCTGGCGCTAGGACGCTCGAGCGATGGCGGCGACTACTTGTTTTCGGCCAACGGCGGCACGAACGATGTCTCGGTGATCTCGCTCGACCGCGCTCTCGCGGGGGACCGGCTGGCGGAGATCGGCCGGATCCCGATGCAGGTCGGCCCGTGGGGCATCACGGCGACCCCCGACGGGCGCTACGTCATCGTCGCCAACGGAGGCAGTCAACGGGAGCGCCGGTCGGGGAACACGATTTCCATCATCGATGTCGATCGGGCGAGCGCCGGCCTCGAAGCCGCCGAGGTCGCGCGCCTCCTGATAGGGACGGATGCTCCCGAGGAGCAGACACATCCGCTCATACCGTCCGTGACCCCGGACGGGAGGGAGGTGATCGTCCCGAATGTTCGCGCAGACAACGTATCGATCGTGGACCTGGATCTGGCGCTGGCGGGCGATCCTGACGCCGAGGTCGCGCGCATTCCGCTGAGCCGGGCCGACGGACGACCCGCCCGCCCGAAGGGTTCGGCGATCACTTCCGATGGCCGCTACGTGGTGATCAGCGGTGGACCGGGGTCGCAGCCGTTTGCCGAGGAGACCGGGTACGTCTATGTGATCGACCTTGGATCGCGCCGCGTCATAGGCACGGTGACCGGCGTTGGTAACGATCCGTACAACCTGGCCCTCGTACGAAGGTAGCGGCGGCACGCCGGGCGCGTACTACGCTGGCCTTCGGCCAGCGGCGCCGGTCTGAAGACCGGCGCTCCCGCGGAGGGGGAGGGATTCGAACCCCCGGACCCTTTCGGGCCAGTGGTTCTCAAGACCACCGCCCTGAGCCGCTCGGCCGACCGTGACCGCGGCGGTGCAGTCAAACGCCTTCGGCGCCGAGCCGCTCCAGCCCGACCGCCTCCACCTTCGCGTGCAGGGGGAAGCGGGCGTCGCCGGGCGAGACGACGGACAGCCGGTCGAGCCGCAGGTCGGCGAGCGCCGCGTGCATGGACCGTGTCATGCCGGGCGCGCTCGTCCGCTTGAACTCGAATCCAAGGCGGCGGCCGCCGTCGAACGCCAGCAGGTCCAGCTCCGCACCCCCGTGCGTCCCCCAGTAGTAGCAGTTTTCCCAGGCGAATCCGAGGCGATGCACGACCTCGTGGAGGGCGAAACCCTCCCACGAGAGGCCCGATTTCGGATGGCCAAGCAGCGCTTCGGAGGACTCGAGGCCCAGGAGCGCGTGCAGCAGGCCGGAATCGGCCATATAGATCTTCGGCGCCTTGATCTGCCGTTTCTTGAGGTTCTCGAACCAGGGTACGAGGCGCCGCACCACCAGCGCATCCACCAGAGCGTCGAGGTAGGTCATCACCGTCGGAGCGGTGACGCCGAGGGCCCGGGCCAGCTCGGCGTGGTTCCAGACGCTCCCGTGGTAGTGCGCCACCATCGTCCAGAACCGCCGCATGGTGGCCGCCGGGACTGCGACGCCCAGTTGCGGGAGGTCCCGCTCCAGGAAGGTCCGGATGAAGATGGAGCGCCAGCGCATGCTCCGGCGGTCGTCCGCCGCACGGAACGAGCGGGGAAAACCGCCCCGGAGCCAGAGCCGCTCCACCGTCTCCGGCGCCGTGCCGACTTCCCCGATCCGGAAGGGTGGCAGCTCGTGGTACGCGATGCGGCCCGCCAGGCTCTCGGAGGATTGGCGCAGGAGCGCGGGGCTCGCGCTCCCGAGGATGAGGAAGCGGGCCGGGTTGTCGGGGCGGTCCACGAGCACCCGCAGAAGGCGAAAGAGACCTTCGTGACGCTGCACCTCGTCAATGACCACCAGTCCACGAAGGGGCGCCAGCGCGAGCTTCGCGTCCGTCAGTCGGTGCTCGTGGGTCGGGTCCTCCAGATCGAAGACGGTGACCGGTCCGGGCAGGTCCGCGATCAGACGGCGGGCGAGGGTCGTCTTGCCCACCTGGCGCGCCCCCACGATCGCGACCACCGGAAAGTCCTCGAGCAGTTCCCGAACCTGCGCCTCGTGCTCCCGGCGAATGATCATGATGTGATCATACTTGAAAATCAAAAAATCAATCTTTGATTTTCAAGATTGCTAGCGGATGGGGTCCGCCAAGAAAGAGGGGGAGCGGCGATAGAGGTGACCGGGTACGTCTATGTGATCGACCTTGGATCGCGCCGCGTCATAGGCACGGTGACCGGCGTTGGTAACGATCCGTACAATCTGGCCCTCGTACGAAGGTAGCGGCGGCACGCCGGGCGCGTACTACGCTGGCCTTCGGCCAGCGGTGCCGGTCTGAAGACCGGCGCTCCCGCGGAGGGGGAGGGATTCGAACCCCCGGACCCTTTCGGGCCAGTGGTTTTCAAGACCACCGCCTTAAGCCGCTCGGCCACCCCTCCGGTGACTGCCGCCGGGCAGGCGGCGCGCTCGCTACTCCGGCTTCGGAAGGGCGTCCAGCATCGCCTGCGCCTGCGCCGCGGCGGCGCTCTCCGGCTCCACCTCGATCGCCATCTCGAACTGTTCGGCAGCAGCCGGGAAGTCGCCCATGTTCAGGTAGACGATGCCGATCTGGACAAACGGCTCGGCCCAGTCCGCGCGCCGGTCGGCGGCGATCAGGTAGTACTCGATGGCCTTTTCCGTTTCGCCGTTCTGGAAGGAGATCTGGGCCACGTTGTAGGGGATGACCTCGTCCTCGGTGGAATCGACCGCCTGCTCCCAGAAAGCGAGCGCCCCGTTCATGTCCGAGTCGGCCATCGCCATCTCGCCCAGTGACACGAGAGCCGCCGCGTTCCCGGGTTCCTGGTCCAGCACGATCTGGAAGGCCGCTCTCGCTTCATCGGGCCGGCCGAGCTCGCGGAGCACCGCGGCCCGGTTCAGGTTGATCTGGTACACCGTCGGATCCGCCGTGAGGACCTCGTCGTACATCGCGAGCGCCTCGTCGTAGCGCCCGGCCTGGTGCAGTTCCTGAGCCTCTGCCAGCAGGCCGCCGCCGGTCCCCGCGGACCGGCCCATCTGGGCGCGCTCCAGAATGAGGTCCATGTCGGGGTTCTTCCCCGCCTGACGCATCGGCGCCTGATAGTTGTAGGGCATGAAGCCCGGCGCCTGGACCGAGAAGTCGTAGGCCCGGGACCGGAAGCCGAGGATGGCCCAGCGGCCGCGATCGTCGGTGGTGGCCTCGAGGACCCGCCCCGAGTCGCCGGCCTGGGCAGTGACGGTCGCCCCCTCGATGGGGTTCCCCTCCTGATCCTTCACGGTTCCGGACACCCGGCCGGTACCCATCTGGGCCATTGCCGTCTGCGCGACCAAGAGCAGGCCGAGCGCAACGAGTCCGGCCTTGCGAATCGTGTTTTTTCTCATCGGAGATCTCCTTCGCCTCGGGCGTCGGGGCTCCCTTCGGGCGGACGCCCCTTCCGCCCACACCCGGCTGGCTGGGAAGCAGGGACTCGAACCCCGATTCCACGGTCCAGAGCCGTGTGTCCTGCCATTGGACGACTTCCCAGTGTTGCGGGAACACATGAGGATAGCAGGATTCGATGTCGTACGCCGGCCTGGCGCGGTCGTGATTCCAGCGGTGTACCATGCCCCGTCCGGCGGCGAAACTACCGCCTTGTCTGGCGTTGGAGAGGTGCTGGAGTGGCTGAACAGGGCTGCCTGCTAAGCAGTTGCGCGGGATACCGCGCCGAGGGTTCGAATCCCTCCCTCTCCGCCGCCGGGGGGTTCTTGGCAGTCCTTCCTGTTCCCAATAAGTCGTTGTAATACCGTTCCTTACAGCGTTTCCGGTTCTTGCGCCGTTCGGTTGCTGCTCCTATAATCCCGTATCCAACGTTGGGCAAGACGTTGGGCAGACATGGGAACACTCACGGTCGCACGGGCCAAATCACTCTCTGAACCGGGCCTCTACCGCGCCGATCCGACGCTCTACCTCCGGATCGCAGCCGGCGGATCGAAGTCCTGGATCCAACGGCTGACCATCGAGGGAAGGCGCCACGACCTCGGGTTGGGCAGCTTTCCGCTGGTGACACTCGCCGAGGCGCGAGACCAGGCACACAAGAACCGACGACTCGCGCGCTCGGGAGGCGACCCGCTCGCCGCGAAGCGCCGCGCCAAGACGCCGACCTTCCAGCAGGCCGCGTCAAGGACCTGCGACGCGCTCCGGCCGCGCTGGCGGAACCGCAAGCACGCGAAGGACTGGATGGCGACCCTGGAACGCCATGCCTTCCCAGTGCTCGCCGACATGAGCGTGGATCGAATCCGCCGGGAGGACGTCCTGCGGGTGTTGACGCCGATATGGACGCAGCGTCCGGAGACGGCGCGGCGCGTGCGCCAGCGAATGCGGGCCGTGCTGCGCTGGTGCTGGGCGCACGGCTACGTGTCGGAGAACATGGCCGGGGAAGGAATCGACGGTGCACTGCCGAAGATGCCCGCCGTCAAACAACACTTCCGGGCGCTGCCGTACACCGAGGTCGCGACGGCGCTGGCAACCGTGGAGGGGTCGCGGGCGAGCGAAGCGGCGAAGCTCTGCCTCCGGTTCCTGATTCTGACGGCGGCGCGGTCCGGCGAGGCTCGTGGCGCCACGTGGGGGGAGGTTGACCCGGATGCTCGCGAATGGCGCATTCCCGGCGACCGCATGAAGGGGGGCGCGGGGCATCGCGTGCCCCTGAGCGATGCCGCCCTGGCGGTGCTCGATCAGGCGCGGGCGCTCGACGATGGGAGCGGGTTGGTGTTCCCCTCACCACTGCGGCCGGGCCGGACCCTTTCCAACATGACGCTGACGAAGATCCTACGGGGCCAGGGCCTCGCCGACCGGGCGACCGTTCACGGGTTCCGAAGCGCGTTTCGGGACTGGTGCGCCGAGACGGGAAAACCGCGGGAGATCGCCGAAGCCGCGCTCGCTCACAGCGTAAGGGGAGTCGAGGGCGCGTATTTCCGGAGCGACCTGTTCGCCCGCCGGCGAGCACTCATGGACCAGTGGGCAGCGTTCCTCACGGCGGCCGACGGCCAGGTGATACGGCTCTATGGATGACGGCTCAGAGCCGCATGGCGGAAGGCCGGTGTCCAAGGTGACGACTAAAACCCGGCCGCTCCACCGCGCCGAGGTGGGGTGGGACTACCGCAGCCCGCACTAGCCGAATGCCCGTTCCGGTGGCCTACGAGCCACGGATCCCCACCCCGTGGCCAATGCCTCACCTCGAGCACCGGACGGCCGCCATACGGGCCTTGGGATGGTCGCAGGCTGATGCGGAGTGGCTGGCCCTGGTGTGTCTTCACTCCGGGGTGTTCACCCGGCAGCAGTACCGAGCCTGGTATCACCGTGACAAGCACGCCGCGAGCCGCTTTGTGAAGCGCCTGCAGACCGCCGGCGTCGCGCGGGAGCATCCCCTCCCGCAGCGGACCACACCGGAGCGTTTCTGTCACGTCTTCGGCCGAAGCCTCTACCGCGCCCTGGGCAATGAGAACGCGTACCAGCGACGCCTCGGATCGGCGGAGCTGCTCTGGCGACGCCTGCTCACGTTGGACTGCCTGCTTGAGTATCCCGACGGGGAGTGGCTCGCCACCAGCCCGGAGAAGGCACAGTATTTCCTTGACCGCGGCTACGACGACGAGGACCTCCCGCAACGCTTCCGCGGCAACCACGTCTTTCGCCACGCGGCTCTGAACCCCATCGTGGCCAGCGAGGATCGGATCGCCTTCCTGTTCCCCGACCCGGGCCATGGGACCAACCGGGCGCTCCGCTACTGGGCATCCGATCACCGCCTGCTCTGGCTCCTCCTGCGAGAGGACGGCGTCGAAGTCGAAGTCATCGTGTCGGTCCGCGACAACGTAGCGAAAGACCTCTACGAGAAGACACTGTATGGCTGGACCCCGGCCGCCTTTGCCTTGAACGAGAACGAACGCTCGTTTCTGCAGGCGATCCAGGAGGCGCGCCGGGATCCGGACCCGGACGACCTTGAAAAATGGCTCGGTCTGGAGGAGGCGAACCGGATCGAGAGCTGGCTGCTCGCGCGGCGGGACGGCTCCGTGGCGCGGATCGACCGTTACACCATCCACGTAGCGGACCGGTTGGAGGACTTCCGCTTCGACGGGGCCCTCATTGCATGAGACAAGGCACCCCGTCGCTTGTCGCGCGCTTATTTTCAGCAGCAGGCGCACCAATTGGCCGAGAGCCACCGGTATTCGGCCAGGACCCCACGGTTCAGCGGGGCCATGGGTGTTGACGGGAGCGACCCCTGTTCCTCTGTCGAAAAACTGCCCGGTAGTGGAGTGCTTGTCGCACTTTCCTCCCGGGCCGGGGGGTCGCTCCCGTCGCCGGCTAATGATCCCTGCGGGAAGGCTCTTCGAGCGCGCCGCCAGTCCACCTAGTCAGGAGGCGTGGCGGACCGTCGCGGCCGCAACCCTGCGGACCGGAGCGCCGCCGCACTCGACCGATCGGTCGTGATCGTGGCCGCCTCGGAACAGGAGTTCGCTATTCGCTCCGCACTCCGCCGAACGCTTCTACCGTCTCCGGGGCACCCCGGAGCCCGACGGGCTCTCGGTCCTCGACGCCGCTCCTTCGGGACCGGCGCTCCCGCCCCCGACCCGAGTGTTGCGACCCGCGCCGGAGTCCCGGTCAGGGGCCGTCAGGCGATCCCGATGCCCTGCAGAAAGCGCACCGTGAGGTCATGGCACACCTCGGGGAACTGCAGTTGCAGATAGTGGCTGCTGTCGGGAACGAAGTCGTAATCGGCGAGGAACAACTCCTCCACGTGCTGGGAGGGCAGAAAGGCGAAGGACAACGTGGGGTCACCGCCGATCACCTTGACCGGGCACTGCATTACCCTGATGTCCACGAGCACCGCATAGGCGCTAATGAACTCCTGCGCCTGCGCCTCGTAGGCGGGGGGGCAGCGGAGCAGATATCCCGGGCCGTCCGATCGGGGCCGGAGGGTGGTTTCCGCCACCAGCCGCAGCTTGGCGCGGTCCACGCCGGCGAAGAGCGGCGACTGCCCGAAGAGGTCCACGAACTCCTCCACGCTGTCGAAATCCCGGGCCCGGATACGCGCCATGTGCGCCGTCATCTCCATCCCCTCATCGAAGACCTTCTGGGAGATTCCCGGGCGGTAGATGGGGGGATCGAAGAGCACCAGCCCGTTGAATTCGGCCCCGTGCGAGGGGAGCAGGAGGCTCACCAGCGCCGACAGGGAGTGGAAGCAGCCCACCGTGGGCCTGTGGCCGAACGCCTCCTGCACGCCGGGGAGAATGGCGCGGTCGAGATCCTCGGCGAAGACGCGCGGGTTGTGATCCTCCCGGGGGCCCAGCGGATTGTGCCCGTGATTGCGGCAGTCGTAGACGACTACCTCGTAATCCTCCAGGAAGAGCGACCAGAACGGGTAATAGGCGTCGGTCGCGAGGCCGTTGCCGTGGCTCACGAGAAGGCGGTTGCCGTCCGGATGGCCATAACGGCGCACCACCGTGGCGACCCCGGAACCGAGG
The DNA here is from genome assembly GCA_022826195.1 of Acidobacteriota bacterium. Lineage (GTDB taxonomy): Bacteria > Acidobacteriota > Vicinamibacteria > Marinacidobacterales > Marinacidobacteraceae > Marinacidobacterium. Next base: position 14,475 of record JAJDVI010000075.1, on the reverse strand, counting down.
GGAATCTCGGCCGTCTCCAGCGGTTCGGGGACGACGAGGCGATGGTTCGCCGTTGTCACGCGATCACGGATTCGTGACCCCATCCGGCGCGCGGAAGAGGCCACAATTCACCAAGGGGCCGGCCAGCTGCTCCGGAACGGGAGCCATCCTGGCGGACGCGCGCCGCCCCGAGGAAAATCCTCAGGAATGCGCGTCGAGGAAAGCCGTCAAGTCCGACAGGCTGCTCCACTTCGCAGCCTCGTCCGCCGGGATCTCCACTCCGAAGTCGGCCTCGATCTTCTTCATCAGGGCCATCGCCTCCACGGAACTGATCCCGTAGTCCGCGAAGGTGAACTGACGAGCCTCACCGAGGGCTGCCGCCGCCCGGTCCGACAGGCGATCCTCGTTCACGAAACCGAGCATGTGGATAACAACACGATTGGCAGTACTGGCCATCGGAACCTCCGTTGTGGTTGCGAATTCTTTGTCGGCGGCCCACCGAGGGTCCAACCTCCGGCACAAGCTGGCAGTCCCGCCCCCAGCGGACCGGGACGAACGATACCTGATGAGAGCTGCAAAGCGGAACCCGGTTGTGCATGGGCACGCCCCGGGGTCAGGACGGCTGAGGTGGCGCTCCCCCGACGAAGCGCTTCGCCGGCCAGAGCCGCGCCCCCGAGAGATCTCCGAGCCGCGCCCCGGAGGCGTCAAAGAGCGCCAGGTCCACCCGCGGGGCGTCGCGTTCCACCCCGTCCGTTGTGGAGGGCGGCCCCACCGCGACCGCCTCGCACACGATCCGGCGGGGAAGCGGTCCGCTGAGCCAGAGGCGGTCCCAGCCGATGAGGACCAGGGGCATCGCTCCCTCCACGCCGGCGGCCGCCAAGGCCGCCACCTGGAAGCATCCATCGAACAGCACCGGATGGGCGGGCGCGCCGCCGGCATCCATCGCCGCCCGCAGGCTGACGTCGGCCCGCGCCGCATTCTCGCCGGCGCGAAGTTCTGACACGCTGCAAAGCGACCATCCGACCTCCACCCCCGCCTCCTTGAGGCCCCGATAGAAGACCGACGACTCGACGGCGGCCAGTTTCCGCGCCGCGCGCTTCCGGCGGGGCGAGGTGAGGCCTTCCCGCGACTCCGGGGCGACGCGAGCCCGCGCGGTAGCGTGCGCCACCCAGGCGTCGTCGGCGGGGTCGCAACTGAAGATGTGGAGATCGCGCACGCCGCTCCCGTCGCTCCCAGCCCCGAGGACCACCTGGACCGTCCGGCCGGGCGCGTGCTGCCTGCCGGGCACCGCGCGCGGCAGGAACAAGGGACGCTCGATCTCCAGATCGTCCACGACCACGCCTGGGCCCGCGCCCTCGGCGAGGGCGGCGCTCACCGCCTGCGCGGCGAACAGTGCGGGCGGCGCGACCGGGCGTCCGAACGCCTCCAAGTCGCGGAGCCAGGGTCGGTCGGTGCTCGACAGGTCGGCCTCGAAGGTCACCTCCCCCCGGCCCGAGACGCGGCGTTCTCCCAGCAGCGGATGCCGCACGACCCGGCGGCGCGGTCTCGGCGGCTCGACCCAGTGACGCTGCCGCTCGAAGGGATAGACGGGAAGTGCGACCTTCCGCCGCCGCTCCCCGGCGAAGAGGCCTTCGAACGCCACGTCCCGACCGGTCTCATAGACCCGGCTGACGGCGTCGAGAAACCCTCCGTCAGCGCCAGCGGCGCCAGGCGCATCCTGATTCTGGCTGGAAACCACCAGTGCGCGGCGCGGCAGCCGATCTCCCAGAGCGGCCGGTATCCGCTCCGCCAATTCCCCGCTCGGGCCGATCTCGACGAATACATCCACGCCGAGATCCACGAGCGACGCCAGCGCGGCCGGAACGCGCGCCGGCGCGAGCGCCTGCCGACGCCAGTGCGCGGCGTCGAGCACGTCCTTCGGTCCGGCTACCGACCCGTCCGTCCCATGGACCAGGGGGCGGACCGGCGGACCGGCCGCTCCCGCCGCTCCCGCCGGTAGCAGATCCCCGAGGTCTTGCGTTGCGCCGGGGCGGGCGAGCCGTGCGCCGCGCCGGAACGCCAGGCGCAGGCCGTCATCGAGCCCGAACACACCGGCGGCGTGCGCGGCCGCAAGCTCCCCGGCGCCAAAACCCAGGACGACGTCCGGTTCGACGCCGACGCTCGACCAGAGCACGGAGAGGGCCGCCCCGAGCGCATAGAGCGCCGGTTGGAACCTGTCGGGGTCCTTCCGCCCATCCGCGGATCCGAACATGGCGGCCAGCAGTGACTCTCCGGTCACCTCACGGAACGCCCTCTCGCACCGATAGAACACGGCCCGCGCGACCGGCTCCGTCTCGTAGAGGCCGCGGCCGAACCCGGCACGGGCCGTTTCCTCACCCGCGAACACGAACGCGATCTTTCGCGCGGACCGCGGCCGGGCGGCCACCCCCGATTCCGAAAGACGCCGCAGCGAAGCAAGGAGGTCCGCTCGATCCCCGAAGACGAGGCCGGCGCGCATCGGAAGATGGCCACGCCCAGCCGCGGCGGTCCAGGCGAGGTCCGCTAGGTCGGCGGACGGGACTTCGGGGCCTTCGGCGTCGAGGAAATCGAGGTGCCGCCGCGCGAGTTGGCGAAGCGCCCCGCCGGACCGGGCGGACAAGGGGTAGAGCCGCCGGACGCGCGGCCGCGGCGCGGGAACCCCCGTCCCGGAGGACTCGATCTCCCGGGGAAGCCGGAGCGGAATCTCGCGCGGCGCTCCGACAACGCCGAAGGCGCCGGCGGGCATCGCCGCGTCGGCTTCGAGGACGGCGTGGGCATTCGTGCCGGAAAGGCCGAACGCGCTCACCGCGGCGCGCCGCGGACGGTCGCCATCGCGAGGCCAGGCCTCCCCCGGCGCGGTCACCTTGATCGGGATCCGGTCCCAGGAAACCTCCGGGTTCGGCTCGTGGAAGTGCAGGTGCGGGGGCAGGAACCCGGCGCGCATCGCAAGCACCGCCTTGATCACCGCGGCCACCCCCGCGGCCTGTTCCAGATGGCCGATGTTCGTCTTCACGGACCCCAGGAGCAACGGCCGGTCCGGCCTCCGTCCCCGGCCGTACACGGCGGCCGCCGCCTGCACTTCGATGGGGTCTCCGAGGCGGGAGCCCACCCCGTGCGCCTCCAGATAGTCCACTTCGGCGGCCTCGATTCCGGATCGTTCGAGGGCCGACCTGAGGACGCGTTCCTGTCCGGCGACGTTCGGCACCGTGATTCCCGCCCGCGCCCCGTCCTGGTTGACCGCCGAACCCAGGATGACGGCCAGGATGCGGTCTCCGGCAACCTTGGCGTCGGCCACGCGGCGGAGGACGAGCATCCCGCACCCTTCCCCGCGGGTGTACCCATCCGCCTGGGCATCGAAGGTCCGGCAGCGCCCGTCTTTCGACAACATGCCGGCCTCGGCGTAGATCTGGCGGAGGCCGTCGAGCAGGGTGACGTTCGCGCCGCCGACGAGCGCCAGATCGGCATCGCCGCGCTCGAGGCCCAAAACGGCCTGATGCAGCGCGACGAGCGACGAGGAACAGGCCGTGTCCACCGAGACCGCAGGCCCCTCCAGCCCCAGGGCGTAGGCGATCCGGCCGAGCGCGGTACTGGCGGCCACACCGACCGCGGCGCTGATTCCGACGGCAGTCGTCCCGGAGGCGCCGATCAGCCGGGAGTATTCGAGGGATCCGGTCCCCACTCCGGCGTACACGGCCGTCCGGCTCCCCCGGAGCGAGTCCGGAGCGATGTTCGCGTCCTCAAGGGCCTGCCAACTGGTCTCGAGCAGCAGCCGCTGCTGCGGGTCCATGAGCCGCGCTTCCTCCGCCGGGATCCGGAAGAACCCCGCATCGAAGCAGTCCACGTCCGTCAGGTAGTAGCCCCATGCCCCCCCGTCGCCGGAGTTCCCGTTGCCGGCAGTCTCCCAGCCGAAGGACGCGCCGCCGCGCCCCTCGGTCGCGAGGTCGTCCCCGCCCACGAGCCGCTTCCAGAAGTCCCCCAGATGGTCGCCTCCGGGGAAGCGGCAGGCCATGCCGACGATGGCGATCCCCTCCGCCGGCTCCGGCGACACGGTCGCCGGGAGCGGCCGGGGCGCGGCTTCCCGATCCCGGGGCGCCTCCCCGAACTCGGTGGCGAGACGGCCCGCCAGCGCACTGACGTCGGGATGCTCGAACACCACGGTGTTCGGCAGCGTCGCCCTCCCCGGGAGCTGGCGGTTCAGCCGGTTCCGCAACTCGACGGCGGTGACGCTGTCCATGCCGAGGTCGAAGAAGCCCACGTCCTCCTCCGGGGGCGCGTCCAGCCGCAGGACGGAGCGCACCTCCTCCCGCACAAACGCGCGCAGGGCGGCCTCGCGCTCACTGCCGGGGAGCGCCTCGAGCCGGAGCGCCAGGTCTCCCTCCGGCGCCGCGGCGGGCTCGCGAGTCACGAGCTCCGACAGCAGCGCCGGCCGCCGGCGTCCTTCCGCCGCCGCGCGCTCCCAGTCCATGGCGACCGCCGCCGCCCCGCCCCGCCCCGAGCGCAGCACCTGCCCCAGCGCCGCGACTCCCTCCTCCGGCGTCAGCCAACCCGCGCCCGACGCCGAGAGCCGATCGGCGATCCGGCCGCGCGCCGCCTCCGCAATCCCGGCCCCCGACCACGGCCCCCACTGGATCGCCTGGCCCGGAAGCCCCAGCGCCCGGCGATGGAGCGCCAACTGGTCGAGGAACGCGTTCGCCGCCGCGTAGTTCGCCTGCCCCGGATTCCCGAAGATCCCCGAAACACTCGAAAACAGCACGAACAGATCCAGCTCCAGATCCCGCGTCGCGCGGTGCAGTTCCCAGGCCCCGAGCACCTTGGGCCACAGCACCCGCTCGAATCCCGCCCAGTCCTGGTTCGCGAGCGCGGCGTCCGACAGGGCGCCCACGCAGTGGAACACCCCCCCCAGCGGCGGCAGCCCGGCCTCCGGCCCCGCCCGCGCAACCAACTGCCGCGCCGCCTCTGGATCGCTCACGTCCGCAAGCTCGATGCGCACCTCCCGGCCCCCGTCCCCGGCACGTTCTCGCAGCCGGGTCACCGCCGCTTCCGCCTCCCCCGCCGGCGCCCGCCGGCCGTTCAGCACCAGCGCCCCCGCCCCCTCTTCGAGGAGCCACTCCGCGACGGCGAGGCCGATCCCCCCCTTGCCGCCCGTCAGCAGATACGTCCGGTCCCCGCGCACCGGCTCGGGGAGCCCTCCCCCCGACGGTGGACGCCAGCGGACCAGCCGCGTCGCCTGCCGGCGCCCGCCCCGCCAGGCCACCTCGGTCTCCTCCCCCGGGTGCAGCAACTCCGACGCCAGCTCCCCGACCCCCGTCCCCGCCGGGTCGAGATCCAGGAGCCGCACCGGGATCTCCCCGAACTCGTTCGCAACCGTCCGGCCGAAGCCCCAAAGCGCCGCGCCCGCCAGCGCCCCGCCCCTCTCCTCCCCGAGCACCTGACCTCCCCGCGTCACGAACCAAAGCCCCGAACCCGGCGTGACCCCCGCATCGGAGAGGCCCTGCGCCAGCGTGAGCGCCCCCTCTCCGATGCGACGCAGATCCGCCCCCAGCGCCGCCGACGCCGCACCCGGGCCGCACCCCGTCGCTCCCTCGAGGAACACCACCCCGGCCAGACCCTCCTCCTCCGAAAGCCCCCCGAAGAACTCCCGCCAGCTCTCCCTCCCGCTCCATCCGGCCGCGCCGCCGGCGGGCAGCGCGCGCTGGCCCCGGCGGCGCAGTTCCCGGCCGAGCTCCCGTCGCAGGGGCTCCGCGCCCGGGCCCAGCACCCACACACCGGACGGCGACGGCGTGTCGGCCGGACCTTCCTGTTCGGACGGATGCACCGCCGGCGCCCGGGACGGCGCGTCCTTCGGCGGCGGCGGGGAATCCGCTGTCCCGGCGCTCGGCGCCTCCCGCCACTTCAGTTCGTACAGGAACTCTTGTACGTCATCTGGCGCATCCCACCGACGGGGGCGGGGCGCACGCTGGACCGCGAGCCCCCGGACGCCGCCGAACGAAGCGCCCTCCGGCCGGCAGAACACGAGGTCCACCCGATGCGCCTCCGCCTCCAGCGGGCCCGTGTCCGCTCCGCCGTCCGACAGCCGCGCGTGACAGAGCAGCCGTTCCGGAAGCTCGCCTTCGAGCCACAGCAGGTCCCAGCCGGTCGGCAACAGGAGATTCCCCGCGTCGCCCGACGCGAAGCTGCCGATCCCGGCGAACGTCAGCAAGCAGGCGTCGAGCAGGAGGGGGTGCACCCCGCCGGGCACTCCGCCCACGCTCTCCGGGAGGGCCACCTCCGCGAACACCTCGGACTCGCCCGCCCAGAGCGCGCGAATTCCCCGAAACGCCGGGCCGTACGCAATTCCGGCCGACGCGAGGGCGCGGTAGAGACCGCCCGGGTCCACGCGCGTGAGGGATTCCCGCAAGCCCTCCGGATCCACCCCGGCATCCTCGCCGGCATCCATCCCGGCTGGGGCGTCACCGCCTCCGGAGGAACCGCGGCCAACCCGCCCGGCGGCGTGGCGCACCCAGGATTCCTCCTCCGATCCGCGGCTGTGCACCTCGAAGGAGTGCGGGCCGGAGTCCTGGGCGGGGCCCAGCAACAACTGCACAGTCCGGCCGCCGGGACCGTCCTCCCCGGCGTCGGGAAGCACGAGGGGGCGTTCGAAGCGCACGTCCTCGATCCGGAGCGGAGCTCTCCCGTTCCCCTCCCCGTTCCCGGTCCCGAACGCGGACGCCGCCTGCGCCCCGAAGAACGCGCCCGGAACCACCACCTGTCCGTACACCCGGTGATCCGCGAGCCAGGCGGGGGAGGAGGCCTCGAGCTCCGTCTCGAACGTGACCTCACCGCTCGCCGACACCCGCCGCGTCCCGAGCAGCAGGTCCCTGGGCTGCGGGCGGGCCCGCCGCGAAGGCGTCACCCAGTGGCGTTGCCGCTCGAAGGGATACGTCGGGAGGGACACCCGGCGGCACCGCTCCCCCGCGAAGAGACCCTCGAAGGAAACCTCGAGCCCTGTCTCGTACGCCCCCGAAACCGCCTCCGCAAACCCCGTCTCCCGCCCCAAGCTCGTCACGAGCGCCGGACTGGGTACCCCGTCCTCGCCCCCGTCCGCCGCCTCCGGCCACGAGAGCGCCGCCAGCGGACCCAGCACCGCCCGCGGACCCACCTCGATCAGCACCTGCGCCCCTTGCTCTCGAAGCACCTCCACCCCCGCCGCAAAGCGCACCCGCTCCCGCGTCTGGCGACGCCAGTAGCCCCCGTCCCCGATCTCCCTCGCTCCCGCCGGACGCCCCGTCACGTTGCTCACGAGGGTCGTCTCCGGCGCCCGCCAACCGAGCGCCGACGCCGCCGCCTCCAGCTCCCCGAGCACCGGGTCCAGCAGCGCGCTGTGGAACGCGTGGCTGGTCCGGAGTTCCTCCGTCCGCACGCCCCGCTTCCCGAGGCGCCGGCACAGCAAACGCACCAGCCGCCGCGGACCGCTCACCACCGCGTGCGTCCCGTTCTCCGCCGCGAGCGACAGCCCCACGCCCTTCGCCCGCGCGTTCGTCTTGCGGAGCTCCTCCTCGACGTCAACCACCGGCGCGAACACCGCCGCCATCCCGCCGCCCGCCGACAACGAACCCATCAGCGCCCCCCGCCGCGCCGCGAACCGCAGCCCCTCCTCGAGGTCCAGCGCCCCCGCAGCCCACGCTGCCCCGATCTCCCCCACGCTGTGCCCCAGGACCATGTCCGGCCGGACCCCCACGCTCCGCCACAACTCGGTCAGACCCGCCGAGAGCGCGAAGAGCGCCGGCTGCGTCCACTCCGTCCGGTCGAGATGACTCCCTGACCCCTCCGCATCCCCGAACAGCACCGGGAGCAGGCTCTCCCCCCGCGCCTCGACGAACGCCGCTTCGCAGCGGTCGAGGACCTCCCGGAACACCGGCTCCGACGCGTAGAGGTCGCGGCCCATCCCCGGCCACTGGCTCCCCTGGCCCGTGAACAGAAAGGCGACCTTGGGCGGCTCCGTTGGGGCTGGATCGCGCGATGCTCCCTCCGCCGCCAACAGGGTGAGCTGCTCTCCGAGGTCCTCGGCGTCGCGGAATACGAGACCGGCGCGGTACCCGAAGTGGCTCCGGCCCACGCCTGCGGTCCACGCCATGTCCGCGAGATCGTGCGCGTCCGGGGTGGCGATGGCGGTTTCGTTCGCCTCCGGCGAACGATGCCGGTCGGAGACCGGCGCTCCTGGCGCTCCCAGCCAGCCGAGATACCGGCCGGCGAGCTCGGCGAGGGCGGGGGCGGTGCGGGCAGAGAGCGGGAGCAGGCGGCGGGGGCGGGGGACGAGGTCGGTTTCGCCCGCCTCCGGCGGACGATGCCGGTCGGAGACCGGCGCTCCTTCGCCGGGCGCCGGGTAGCCCTCGAGGATCAGGTGCGCGTTCGTCCCCGAAATCCCGAACGAACTCACCGCCGCCCGCCGCGGGCGCCCCGGGGTCTCCGGCCAGGGCCTCGTCGCCCCCGTCACCCGCACCGGCAGTTCCTCCCAGGGAATCCGCGGGTTCGGCGTCTCGAAGTGCAGGTGCTTCGGGATCTCTCCCGCCCCGAGCGCCAGCAGCACCTTGATCAGCCCCGCGACCCCCGCCGCCGCCTCCAGGTGCCCCACGTTCGTCTTCACCGAGCCCAGCAGCAGCGGACGCTCCGCCTCCCGGTCCCGCCCATACGCCACCGCGGCTGCCCGAACCTCCACCGGATCCCCGAGCTCCGTCCCCGTCCCGTGCGCCTCCAGGTAGTCCACGCTCGACGCCTCCACCCCGGCCCGGCGGAGCGCCTCCCCGATCACCGCCTCCTGCGCCGGGCCGTTCGGAACCGTCAATCCCCCGCTCGCCCCGTCCTGATTCACCGCCGATCCCAGGATCACTCCGAGAATCCGGTCCCCGTCCCGCTCCGCGTCCCGGAGCCGCTTCAACACCACCATCCCGCAGCCCTCGCCCCGCACGTATCCGTCGGCCCGCGCGTCGAACGTCTTGCAACGACCGTCCGCGGCCAGCATCCCCGCATCGGTGAAGACCCGGGTCATCTCCGATTTCAGGATGGCGCCCACTCCGCCGGCCAGCGCCAGGTCCGCCTCCCCCTGCCGGAGCGCCGCCGCCGCCTGGTGCACCGCCACGAGCGACGAGGAGCACGCCGTGTCCACCGTGATGGCCGGACCGGCGAGGCCCAGGGCGAATGCCACCCGCCCCACCGCCGTCGAAGCGGCGGTTCCCGTCGCCCGGTAGAGATTCGTCGCCGGATCGTCCCCGAAGGAAGCCACCAGCCCCTGGTAGTCGCTGGTGCTGAAGCCTCCGTACACCCCGGTCCGGGTCCCGCGCCGGCTGCCCGGGGCCACCCCCGCGTCCTCCAGCGCCGCCCAGCTCACCTCGAGCAGCAGGCGCTGTTGCGGGTCCATCAACTCCGCCTCCACCGGCGCGATCCGGAAGAACCCGGCGTCGAACCGGTCCATCCCTTCCACATACGCCCCGAAGAGCCGGGCTTCCTCCGTCTCCGGATCCACGTAGAGCCCGTCCGGACGGCCCCGGGTCACCGCGTCCCTTCCGGACCGCAGCAGGCTCCAGAACTCCGCCGGATCGGCGCCTCCCGGGAAACGGCAGGCCATGCCCACGATGGCGATCCGCTCCCGCTCCGCCGCCGGCAGCTCGGCGCGCACGGCGGCCTCCACGACGGGACGGACCTCCGGGGACTCGCCCGCCGCATCCCCGAGCGCTTCCGCCAGATGGCGCGCCAGGCGCGCCGCGTCCGGGTGATCGAACACCGCCGTGTTCGAGACGACCGCCGCGCCCGCGAACGCCCGGTTCAGCCGATTCCGGAGCTCCACCGCCATCAGCGAGTCCATCCCCAGCTCGAAAAAGCCCGCCGTCGGAGACGGCGTCGACCGGAGCCGGAGGATCGCCTTCAGCTCCCCCTGCAGGAGGGCGACCAGCGCCGCCTCGCGGTCCGCCGCCGGCAGGCCGAGCAGCCGCCGCGTGTCCTCCTCCGGCGCCGCGCCTTGCTCCTTCGCAACGCCCCCCTCCAACTCTTCGAGCAGCGGCGGGAGCGAGGGCAGCTCCGAGAGATCGAGCGGCGCCGCCACGGCCGTCCCCACGTCGAGCCGGAGGAGACGCGCGAAGGCCTCGACCCCGCGCGCCGGCGCTATCCAGCCCTGGCCGGCCTCCGCAAGCCGCGCCGCAACCCGCTCGTACTGCTCCTCCGCCTCGCCGACGCCCGACCACGCACCCCAGGCGATCGCTTGCCCGGGGAGCCCCAGCGCCCGCCGATGGCGGGCCAACTGGTCGAGAAACGCGTTCGCCGCCGCGTGGTTCGCCTGACCCGCGTTCCCGAGGACCCCCGCCGCGCTCGAAAACAGCACGAACAGATCCAACTCGCGGTCCCGCGTCGCCCGGTGGAGACGCCACGCCCCCAGGACCTTCGGCCACAGCACGTCCTCGAAACGGCCCCAGTCCTGGTTCGTCAGCGCCCCGTCCGCCAGCACCCCCACGCTGTGGATCACACCCCCGAGCGGCGGTAGCTCCGCGTCCATCCGGTCCAGCATCGCCTCCACCGCCGGCCCGTGCGTCACGTCCGCGATCTCCACCCGCACCTCCGCCCCGCGCTCCCGCAGTCCGGCAACCGCCGCCGCCGCCCGCGCGTCCGGCGCCCGCCGCCCGTTCAGCACCACCGCACCCGCACCCGACGCCACCAGCCACTCCGCCACTTCGAGCCCGATCCCCCCCAGACCGCCCGTCACCAGGTAGCTCCGGTCACCCCGCAGCCGGCCCGTCGCCACCCCCGAGGGAACCAGCACCAGCTTGCCCCGGTGCCGCGCCTCCCGCATCCGCGTCAGCGCCGCGCCCGCTTCCGCGAGCGGCCAGCGCTCGAACGGCAGCGGCGCCAGCTCCCCCGAACCCACCCGGCCCACGATCTCCCGGAGCACCTCCCCGACCCGCTCCGATTCCCGCAGCGCCAGGTCGTGCACCGCCAGAATTCGGTACCGCACGTCCTCCCGGAACGCCGCCATCCGCTCCTCGCTCCAGATCCCCCGCTTCCCGATCTCCACGAAGCACCCGCCACGCTGGAGACACGACAGCCCCGCCTCGATGAAGCCCTCCCCCGTCAGGCTGTTCAACACCATCTCCACCCCAGCCCCGTCCGTCGCCTCCAGCACCGCCGCCCCGAACTCCGGACTCCGGCTGTCGAACACCCCGGCGACCCCCAGCGAGCGCAGATACCCCTGCTTCGGCGCGCTCGCCGTCGCGTACACCTCGAGCCCCGCCGCCCGCGCCCACCGGAGCGCCGCCTGACCCACCCCACCCGTCCCCGCGTGGACCAGGACCCGGGCGCCCGGGCGCAACCCCGCGAACCCGAACGCCAGCGCCACGGTCACGAAGGGGGTCGGCAACGTCGCCAGCGCCGCCGACGACACCCCCGGCGGCGCCGGCGCCACCAGTTCCGCCCGGCTCACGGCGCTCGGGCCGAACGCCCCCGAAGCGAAGCCGACCACCCGGTCCCCGGGCGCCAACTCCCGGACCTCCGCTCCCGCCTCCTCCACCCGCCCGCAGAAGTCACCCCCCAGCGGCTGCCCGTCGTCCACCAGACGCATGGCCGCCATCACGTCGTGGAAGTTCACCCCCGCCGCCTCCACCGCCACCCGGACCTCCCCGTCGCCGAGCCGCCCCCGCGGCGCATCCTCCACCCGCAGCCGCTCGAGCGCGCCGCCCCCCTCCGCCGCCAGCCGGTACCCGTCCCTCTCCGGCAGCTCCGCGCGCCTCCCGAGGCGCGCCAGGCGCGCCACCCGGCGGACGCCCCCACGCCGCGCGATCCGCGTCTCCCGATCCGGGAACTCCAACTCGTCCGCGAGCTCCGGCGCCGGCGGCCGGGAGTCCGGATCCAGGTCCAGAACCCGCGCTTTCAGGTCCCCGTACTCGAGGTCCACCACACTCCCGAACCCCCAGAGTATCGAACCCGAGAGGGTCCCGCGCCGCTCCCGGTCCAGAACCTGGCCCCCGCGGCTCACGAACCAGGTCCCGGCCGACGGGCGGACTCCGGCGTCGGTCATGCCCTGCACCAGGGACAGCGCACTCGAACCCACGAGCTCCACTTCCCGCGCCAGCTCCCTGGTCGAGAGACCCGATCCGTCGTCCCGCACCGCCGCCAGGTGCGCCACGCCGCGCAGCGGCGCCTCCTCCGGCAACGAGGCGAAGAAAGAACGCCACGCCTCGCGGCCGCCGTCCGCGGGCCCCCGCATCACGCTCGCTCCCCGCCTGGAGAGCTCCGCCTCCAGCTCGCCGGCCAGCGCCCCGCCGCCCGCCAGCACGAAGAGCCCCCGACCGGAGGTGACCGCCGACGGCCCCCGCGCGAGCAGCACCGCCTGGTCCCCGGCCCCCACGGACGCCACCGCCCCGTAGCCCGCGTCCCCGAGCGCCCGCCGCCATACCTCCGGTTCCGCCAGCGCATGCTCCGGGCGGTACCGGTCCTCGAAGCGCCACCAGACCGGCAGCAGCCCGAACGTCAGGTCCAGCCAACCGAGCGCCCGCGTCCCCTCGAGCAGCACCAGCAAACCGGACGGGGCCAGCAGGCTCCGGCAGTGCGCGAGCGTCACCCCGAGGTCCTTGGTCGCGTGCAGCACGTTCGCCGCGATCACGAGGTCGTACCCGTGGCGCTCGAAGCCCTGTTCCCCGGGGTCCCGCTCGATGTCCAGCGCCCGGTAGCGGATCTCCTGGCCCGAGTCCCGGAACCGCGCGGACGCCGCCGAAAAGAGGCCGGCCGAGATATCGGTGAACTCATAGTCCGTCCGACCAGCGGGCAGGGACGCGAGCAGATGGGCCGTCGTCGCCCCCGTTCCCGCACCGACCTCCAGCACCCGCAGCCGCCGGCCGTCCGGAAGCCCGCTCACCGCAGACGCCACCGCATCCGCCACGAGACGATGCACCGCTCTCCCCCCCTGCGAGTCCCGATACAGATCCGCGGCGCCCGGTTCGGCCCCGAACAACAGCTCGAGCGGATCCGTCCGACCGCGCAGCACCTCCGCGAGCGCCGCCCCGCAGCGGCGCAGCAGGGTCGCTTCGATCGACGTCGGCGGCCCGTCAGGAACGCCGGGGCCTTCCGGCGCCGCCTCGCCCGACCCCGCGAGGGCCACCCAACCGCCCAGCGGGTCCCGGGCCACGACGCCGGCCTCGGCCAGGATCCCCAGCAGCCGCGCGAACAACCGCCGGTGGTCCCCCGTGACCTTGAGGCGGCGGCGCAGCTCCTCGGTCGTGAACCGGCTCCCCGGGCCCCGCTCCCAACCGAGCTCCTCGAACGACCTCAGCGCGAACTGCTGCGCCTCCCGCTCCAGATCGCGGCCGGCCGCGAGGAGTTCCTCCCGCCCCAGTCCCTCGGATTCCAGGTAGGCATCGAGCGGCCGGGAAGCCGCGGCGACCGCCTCGGGGCCGCGCAGGAACGCCGCCGACGGCCGGCCGACCGGCGGGCCCTCCCGCCACTCCACCTCGTAGAGCAACTCGTCCACCGGCGTCTCGAGGAGCGTCGTCCGGCTCCCGCGCCGCAGGGTGAAGCCAGCCACCCCGCCGAGGACCTCGCCCCCCATCCCCTGGAAGACCAGGTCCGCCTTGCGGAGTTCGCCGTCCTGCTCCTGGCTCCGGACGTGGCAGAGAAGCCGGGGCGGCAGCGGCCCGTTCAGCCATAGCCGGTCCCAGCCGAACGGCAGCCAGGTCCCGTCGGGTTCCGACGGGTCCGCGGCGCCGGCGAGAACCTGGAAGCAACCGTCGAGGAGCGCCGGATGGACCCGGAACCCCTCGCTCTCCGCTCCGGGCGGCAACGCCACCTCGCCGAGCGCCTCTCCGGGACCCGTCCACAGCCGGGTCAGATTGCGGAACACGCCTTCGTACACGATCCCCCGGGCGGCGAATCCGCGATAGATCGCCTCCGCCGCCTCCTCCGCCGCGGCCCCCGCCGTCGTCTCGAGGTCGAGCGCCTCCCCGGCCGGGGGCGCCGCCGCCACACGCCCCTCGGCATGGAGCTCCCACGCGCCCCCGGCGCCTTCCCGGCTCACCACCCGCCATCCGTCGCCGGACTCCAATTGCACCCGCACCGTCCGGCCTTCCTCGCCCGAAAGGACGAGCGGCCGATGGATCTGGCAATCAACCAGTGCGGCGCCCGGCCCCGGGCGCGTCTCGGCCAGCGCCGCGAGCGCCTGCGCGGCGTAGAGCGCCGCCGGGGCGATCACCTCTCCGAACACCCGGTGCCCCGAGAGCCAGTCCGGATCGTCCGGATAGAGGTTCGTCTCGAAGGCGGTCTCGCCGCCCGGGTCATCCCGCCGCGCTCCCAGGAGCGGATGCCACTGCCCCGACACCCGCCGGCGCGACGGCCGCATCCAGTGCCGCTCCCGCTGGAACGGATACGTCGGCAAGGACACCCGCCGCCGCCGCTCTCCCGCGAAGAGCCCCTCGAAGGCAACCGGCAACCCCGCCTCGTAGGCCCCCGCAACCGCCGCCGCGAACC
>JAJDVI010000031.1 GCA_022826195.1 Acidobacteriota bacterium | reverse complement strand
GCTCACGTGAACACGAACGCCATCGAGGCGGCCTACCGGCGCACGGATCTGTTCGAGCGGCGGCGGGCGCTCATGGAGCAGTGGGGCGCGTTCCTGGCGGCGTAGCGTTGCCCCTCGATCCCGCCGCTCCGGACCGACGATCCGGGTCTCCCAGGGCAGCGGCGCGGCGGCTGGCCGACCTGCTAAGGCAGGTGGGCCAGCCTACCCAGTGTGCGTACACCCTGGGACTGGCCACCTGCTACGGCAGTTGGGCCAGCATACCCAGTGTGTACACACTTGGCTGGCGAGGGGAGCTGCGCCCCCCTTCGAACCCCCGGCCTCTCGCGCCGCTGCCGGAGCACCGGACGACCGGGGGCGCAGCCCCCGAACCCCCACGCCAGTGCGCGCACGGCGCAGCGGCGCACCGCTGTGGTCGTCGTCCACCTCGCCGAGGCGGAGCAGGTCGCCTTCGACCAGGCGGCGGAGGCCCTCCGGCTCCCCAATGCCGGGGAGCCGGCCTCCGAGGCCGTCAGCGGCGTCCGCGGGCCGTCGCCCGACCTCCGCGTCCCCTTCGAGGACCGCGCCGCCTGCGGAGGCTCCGCCGCCAGCCGCCTGGACCCGCCGCAGGCGGACCGGACGCCTTCCCGCAGGGATTCATCGCGCCAAAGGCGCGGGCTGGGAACGACCTCCGAGCCGTAGCGGAAGTGCTAGCACGACCGTGCGTCTCGGGACCGTAGATCCGTGGATCGGAGGGGGGTCGTTCCCAGCCCCACTCTCCGCCCCGAAGGCGGAGAGTGGATTCGCCGGCAGGCGTCCAACCGCAACGGCGCCAACGGGTTTCGTGAACCACGTTGGCGATCGCCGGGTAGCGGAAGCCGTAGCGGAAGGGGGGGTTGACTGCCGCTACTCCAACCGTGGCCCCGAAGGTGGCCCGGCAGCCCTGCATCGCTCGCGGGGTTCGGGCCGGTGTCGCGCCCGGCCCGGGACTCCTGGCGGCACGGCGATCCTGGTCGGCGGCGCTCGGCTGACGGGCGCTGATCGTCGAGGCCGGCCAGCTCGTCCGCGTCACGGCGGTGGTCGGCCAGGACGCGGTGCGCCGGGCAGCGGTCCCGAGGTGTTGCACGTTCCCGCCGCTGCTCCCCCCGGTGCGGATCGCGGTGCCGTACACTGCCGCCCACGTCGCTCGAAGGCGAGCCGGATTCCTGCCGTTTCCCGATCAGACTCGGGGCTGCCGGCCGGTTCAGGATGTGCCGCCCGAGGTGCCACCCGTTTTCGGGAGTCGCGTATAACTGGTAGCTATATCAACGACTTACGAGGAATGTGTGGCTGCGCTCCGCACCGCGCACCTCGTGACCCCACGCGGAACGAGTGGCGCGTTCCAGCTGTTCCGCCATCAGGAGATCCGGCCCGACGCTCCCAGCGGCCCCGCGGGCCGCTGCCGGCTGTTTCCGTAGCAGAGCGATAGCTCTGCGAAGACCCCTTGAGCACGAGCGATGGAAGTCGGCGCCAGCCGGCAGCCATTCCTCGTAGCTCGGGAACCCGGCGTTCCAGGCCGGCGGCGCCATCACGGCTGTTGCCCGACGCCGAGTGCATGGAGTTCCCCGCCAGCCGGCCAGCGAAGTGCAGGGAGTTCCCCCCCCCCAGCCGACCCGCCGAGTGCATGGAGTTCCCCGTCAGCCGACCCGTCAAGTGCATGGAGTTCCCGCCGGCCGACCCGCCGAGTGACATGGAGTTCCCCGCGATCCGGAACTCCGGGTCCAGCGAGGCGCCAGGGCGCCATCCGACCCGCCACGTGACAGAAGACGGACCAAACCCGCTACGAGCGTAAGGTACAACGTAACGTCAACATAAATAGCGCCATACAAACTTCTCCCGAGGCCGGAACCGGTTGATTTTTTCCTGTCCTCATTCGGTAGCCTCGCCCGTGTATGTCACCCCTCAATCTTCTCGAGTATCGCGAGGAGGACCCACCCGCCGGTCCCGACGAGGAGATCACCCTCCCCGAGACTCCCCCGGGACTCGACGCCATCCGCGCCTGGCTCCGGAAGCCGCGCCCCTGGCTTCGCGGCGTCCAGCTCTGGGTCGCGTGGATCCTCGCCGGCGCCCAGGAGGCCTGGCGGTGGCTCCGGAAGCACGGCCCGCGCATCGTGAAGTCGCCGCGCCGGATCGCCGCCGAAGGCACCGTCGCGCGGCGGGTCCTCGAACGGGTCGGCCACCTTCTCCGGGAGACGGCCGTCAAGCTTGACGCCGCGTTCCAGGCCTTCCGCGATCCCCGCGGCGAGAGCCGGGGAAAAACCGGCGAACTCGATCATCTCGGCGAGACCTTCCGGCGCCTCGGCGAGCGGGTCACGCTTGGCGCGAGGATCGTCGGGATCGTGGTCTCCGCCCTAAAACGCCTGGCGGATTTCTTCCCCGCGAGTCCCGCCGCCGCCACCCACCCAAAGCCGCCGGAGCCCGAGATCTCCTCGCCGAAGCCGCGCCCCGAACCCCGGCCGCCCTCGGTTCCTTCCGGCAAATCCGGTGGACCACCGGAGGAGCCTCGTCCCCAGCCGCCCGTCCCCGGGCCTCCCGGAACGCACCGCCCGACGCTCCCGGGACCGATCCATCCCCGCCCGACACTCCCGGGACCGACCCATCCCCGCCTCACGCTCCCGAGACCGACCCACCCGCATCCGCGGCCATCCCCCGCCCGGTGGACTGGGAAACACGTCTCGAGGGCCTGCCGCCGATCCTCCACCGGTGGGTCCGCGAGCTCGGCCCGCAGCCCCGGCGGGAGTCGCTCCACGCCCTGATCCTGAAGATCTGCAGCCTGCGCGAGGAGACCACCAGCGAAGAGCTGGCCCGCTTCCTCGACATGCACCAGCCGAGCCTGGTGTACCGGCACCTCCGCACGCTCGTGGACGCCGGCCTTCTGGAACTCAAGTACCCCGACCAGCCCAACCATCCCCGGCAGGCGTACCGCACCCGCCCGGAGGCCGAACCGACAAAGTAGTAGAATAGTGACTATGGCCGTTCAGCCGGTGCTCCGCCCTCTCTCCCTGAAGGAGGCGAACCAGCAGTTCTCCCGCCTCATTCGGGAGGTGGAAAACGGGGAGGGGTTCGTGATCACCCGCCGTGGCCGCCCGATCGCCCGGATCCTGCCCAACGATGACGTCCGGGCCGGAGACCCACGGTGGGTCGCCGCCTACGAGCGAATGAAGGCGCGGCTCCGCGAGGGAGTGTCGCTGGGCGGCCTGAGAATCGAAGACCGCGATGCGCTGCACGACCGCGATCACGAGTTTCCGGAAGCGAAATGAGCCCCACGGGGGTTGAGCGCCGCTTTTCGCTCGATTCCAACATCCTCGTGTATGCCGCCGATCAGGACGCGGACGCGAATCGGCACGGGACTTCGGTCGCGTTGATCGAGCAGGCCGCGAAGTCGGACTGCGTCCTGACCCTGCAGTCGCTCACCGAGTTCTTCTCCGCAACCACGCGCAAGCGTCTGCTGAAGCCCCAGGACGCGGGTGCTTTCGTCAGCGACTGGCTCGCGGTGTTTCCGGTCGCTCCGAACGCAGCCATGGATCTCGTGGAGGCGATGCGCGTTCTGGAGGGGCATCGGATTTCCTTCTGGGACGCGATGCTCTGGGCCACGGCTCGGCGGGCTGGTTGTTCGGCGATCCTCAGCGAGGATTTCCAGGATGGACAGGTGCTCCAGGGCGTCCGGTTCATCAATCCGTTTCTCCGCAAGAACAGCGCGCACGTCGAGGCCCTGCTCGGTAGCTGACGGGCCGCTCGTCCGGGCGACCCCCGGCAGGCGTACCGCGCCCGCGCGGACAGGTGGCCACCCCCAAAACGAGACTCCCCGGGCTGCCGCGTCTGATGTCCCGGCAACGGCCGGCGAGGGCCGCCTCCCGCCAACCTCGCCGGCGAAGGCGCTAGACGGACACCGCCGCGGCCCGCGCCCGGTCCCGTTCCGGATGCTCGAAGGCGGACGCCATCCGGTCCACCTCCGCGCGCCCCGCGCCGAACCGGCGCGCCTCCTCCCGCCACCGCGCAACGCTCGCCGAGACCTCGGCCAGGACCCCGCGCGCGGCGGCGGGCGCGAGCCCGTAGTAGCGCGCGGTCTCGAGCGCCGGCTCCAGCGAGGCGCGCGGGTCCTCCGCGACGACGGCCGTGGTGAGGAAGCGGCCGCCCTCGTCCGCCGGGGTGGGATTCAGGTCGTAGGACGGGGCGAGGCGCCAGCCACCGTCTCCCAGGCGGAGGAACCCGTGGTTTCGGAGGTGGTCGTCGTGGTTCGAGACGAGGACCGTGAACACCATCCGCCGCCAGAGTTCCTTCAGATCGGCGGCGGGCGCGGCGCCGTAGCGCCGGATGGCCTCCGCGATCTCGGGGTAGGACCTGGCCTCCCGGTCCGCCGCCCCCAGCATCGTCATCGCCGAAAGAAAGGGGATGCGCCGGCCGGCGGCGCGATCGAACCGGCGGACGACGAGGACGCTCGCGCCCCGAACCTCCTCGAGACGCGCGTCCGCGGCCACGATACCGGCGGCGCGGGCCAACGAGAGGGCGACGGCCTCCCAGCGCGGAACGTTCCAACCGTCGCTCCGGCGCGGGAACTTGGCCATCGAGAGCTCCCCGTCGCGCTCCAGCACCGACGCCTTGGGACGGGCGCCCCCAAGCGACGATCCCGGAGCCAGGAGCACGGCGAGGTCGTCGTCGTCCTCGGCCCCCGCGTCCAGCTTCTCCGCGGCGCCGAGCAGCCGCGGCAACGCTGTGTCGGTTCGCAGAACAGACCCGTTCGTCAATGCCGGCGCCTGATTCCGGGCAGCGCCCGGGTCAAGGTTCCGTCTCGTTACGACAGTCTTGGAGCCCCGCCATGTCCCGGTGCCACCCGCCCACCACCACCCTTTCGACCAAGGGTCGGATCACCCTGCCGAAACCGATCCGGGATGCGCTCGGTTGGGACGCCGGGACGCGGTTGGCGGTCGAGCGCACGTCTGAGGGGGTCCTGTTGAAGCGCGTCCCGAGCTTCGCGGAGACTGACCCGGAGGAGGTCTTCGGATGCCTCCCGGTCGATGGCGCGGCCAAGTCGCTGGCGGAGATGGAGGCGGGGGTCACGACGGAAGCCCGGCGGCGCCACGCGAGCGGTTGATGCCCACGCTGCCGTCCGGTAGTTGACGGACGATCACCCGGCGGAGGCCGCGAGAGGGACGGGTCAGGAGCCGGACAGGTTCTCGCCGTCACGGATCGTCCCACCACCCCTCCGGAGCCTCCGCCCCGTCCCAGTCCCCGTCCTCCGGGATCTCGGCGTGCATCAGCTCGTCGATCCGGTCGGCGATGCGTTGCGCCGGTTCGCGAAGCTGCCGGATGGTCCAGTCGGCGGCGTAGTCCTCGGTCACGTCGGCGTGTCGGGCGTGGTTTACCAGCCGCTTGGTGAGCGAGCGCGGCAGCATGAGCTCGCGCTCCGCGACGCTGATGAAGGCGTTCCGGAGCCCGTGGAACCAGAACTTGGTTCCCGCCACCCGGGAAATCCGCCCGTACAGGTGGAAGAGCTCTTCCACGTGGCCGGAGGCGCTGGTGGCTGAGGGGAACACCCAGCCGTTCGGCCGGACGCCCACCGGGTCGGCCGCCCCGCGCTCACCCAGACGCTCCGCCCGCCGCCGCTCGAGTACGGCGGCGAGCTGCCGGGTGACCGGAAGGAGCAGCGGCTTCCCGGTCTTGGTCTCGTCGATCCGCAGGAGCCGCCGCGAGAGGCTCACCCGGTCCCAGCGCAGGCCGAACACCTCGCTGACCCGCAGGCCGGTGTAGAGCCCGCACCAGAAGATGTCGCGCGTCGCCGGCACGATGACCTCCGCCTCGATCCCCCGGCGCCACCGCGGCAGCACCTCGGACGGCGCGGAGATACGCCGCCGGACGACGCGGTGGTAACGGCCGCCCCCGGCGAGCCACAGCTCGACGGGATTGCGCAGACCATCGAAGTCCACGCACGGCCGGCGGTACACCGACCGCAGCAGCGACATCGCGTGGTTGCCGACGGTCCGGCCGCGCCGCCGCGAGACCAGGTGGAAGCGCGCCTCCACCTCCCGGCGCGCGATGCTGTCGAGCGGCCGCGCCAACCAGTCGGCCAGGCAGTTGCGCATCAGGGCGCGGTAGAACCTCGCGGTCTGCTCCTTGCGGTCCGGGTTGGCCGTCAGGTACTCCTCGAAGGCTTCCTCGAGCGTCGGGAACCCGGACCTGTTGATCCGCGCCTGGGCCGGATCCTCCCCCCGCGCGACCCGCACCAGCACTTCCCGCGCCCGGCGCCTGGCGTCATCCGGCTCGATCGCATCGGTCCGGCCGATGACGAGGCGCCGGTGGGGCGCGGTGCGGCCGCCGTCACCGGCGCGGTAGTTGACGATGAAGGACTTGGTCCCGCTGGGTTGGACCTTCACGCCGAACCCGGTGACCCGGTCGTCCCACGCGATCCACGGCCGCACTGGGGCGTCAGGGCCTCGATGGTCCGCTCGGTCAGGGTCACCTTGACCCTGGCAGCGCGCTTACGTCGGGCCGGCATGTTCCTCGAGGCGGTGACGGGTGGTGGCCAAACGCCTTCGGCGAGTCAAGGAAAAGTCAACACGCCGAGGGGCGGACCGCCGGCGCGAGGGCGGCGGGGGGCCGGTTCCGGATCGGGGTTTCAGCATGGGAAGACGGCATCTCTTGTCGCACAATCCACGACATAAATCAATGAAGAATATGTGACTTACAGATGTGAAGAGCCGTACCTTCGGTAACGTCATGCTATGTCATATCTGTCACAAAAATTTTCTCCTTCTTGCCATGTTCCTGAGTGCCGGTCTCGTGCTCACAGGTTGTGGCGACGACGACACGGCGACCACCCCGGCGCCGGCACCACCGCCGCCACCGCCGCCGGCTCCTGAGCCGGAGCCCGAGCCAGAGCCGGCTG
>JAJDVI010000057.1 GCA_022826195.1 Acidobacteriota bacterium | reverse complement strand
CATTCCGGTCCGTTTTTCCCGCTTTCGCAGCACGGTCCAGTAGTGTCCAGTCCAACGGCAGAAAACGCAGATCGTGCAGCCCTGGTTGGACTTGCGTGATTTCCTGCCGGGATTCGTTCCCCCTGAGATCCGCCGTTCCAGGGTGAGCGGCTCCGGCTCGGCTTCCTTCTTGCCGTTCAGGTCGGGGCCGGCGAAACCGGCCGCGAACTCGTCCGCCCGCCTCTTCGCGCGCGCCCAGTCGCGGTGTCCGAGCGACCGGGTGAGCCTGCGCCCGTTCTCGCGCCACTCCATCTGGAACAGGCCGGTTTTCGGGTCTGGGAACACCCGGACCCTGTTCCGGCCCCATTCTCCGGCACCGTAGGAGCGCCGACTTCGTTTCGTGCGTGCCATCGTTCGATTCCTCTCGATTGATGGACTGCACGATCTGCGCGTTTGAAACTTCGCGCAGGTTTCGTCCGTCGTCCAGAGTTGGCGGTCCGGCCGGCTCTGGCGCGGGCGCGCCACGGGGGCGTGGTTTCTCCGGTTTGTGGAGGAGCCAGATGTGTTAGCGGATCAACAACGGCCAGAATCCGGGCAGGAAATCGTCTAACTGTATACAGGACTGCACGATCTGCGTTTCCTGTCGTTGTGCTGGACCCTGCTGGACCAAGCCGCGAAAGCGGGAAAACCACGCTTTGAATAGCGGGAATTTTTACCCGCGCCGCCTCCTCGCCGAACGTCTTGGCAGGCCACCTCGTTGGCCGACTTGCGGGGGGCGGGCAACGTTGGGGACGCCGCGCCGCTGTCCGGTCACCCGATTGGGAAAACCAACCCGGCCTGAAGCGCGAGACGCCGAGTTCTTGGTGCCGCTGTCATCGACTTCCGCGAGTCCGAACGGGTAGAGCGCGTCGACTCCCAGCCAGAGACCGCCGACGGGGGGCGCCTCGACGTCCGCCGAAGGCGGCCCCTGTAGTCCAGGTTCTTGATGTCGAAATCCGAGAAATCCGCGTCGTCGCAGGCCGCACCGCGACCGATGCACTGGCCCGCGGTTCCCATCTCGCACGCGAGGCGATAGGCGACCGAGCGACCGGCCATCACGCCGACTGAGAGTCCTTCGCCGAGCGTTGCGATTCTCACCAGTGCTGAAGCCTGGATGTTAGTCGATGTCGAGCGTGACCTCGACGCCCTCGACGGTGCCGCTTCCGCCCCTTCTGGGCGAACGAGCCGGCAAACCGCAGGCTGAATGCGCCGGAGTTGGGCTATTCCCATGAGGATGCACTTTTTGTGGCGATGGAAAGGTGCGGCGCTCAAGCGCGTGGCGGGAACCGACCCGGCTGAGTGAGCCGCGAACCTTTTGCCGCCAGGGAGGCACACTGGTTCCTCACCGGCGCGGTTGGAGCACTTCGGCCAGCCTTCGGAAAGTCGCGACCTCGATGTCGCCCGTTCGTCCCAGATCGGCGGGGAGGGGACCGTTCTGGTCGCGCAGGATGGAGCGGATCCGACCGGTCGCGCGGTCGGTTACGACCGAGATGGCGCGTTCCGCGGTCGCATCGATGGTCACTTCTCCCTCCGGTCCGTTCAGCGTGACGCGGTCCAGGACGCCGACCCAGTCGGCATCGATGGGAATCGTGAAGAAGAAGTACTTGTCGCCGAACTTGTCCACGCCCGGTGCGAAGTCCAGCGAGAATGCCGTTTCGCCCCCGCTGCCGACGCCCTCGAGGCGATAAGGGCCGGTCTCCTCCGGAAGCCGCACCGGCGAGGTTGCCCGGAACGCGGGCTCGAGCCTTAGCTGTCCGTTAAAGACGCCACCCCACAGCACGAGCGTCTCGGATGTCTGCCGCTTGGCGGCGACCAGTGCCCGCGCCCGATCCCCCTCCACCCTCTTCCGATACTCGATCACCTTCTCGAAGTAGTAGTCGCTGAGCCAGCCCCGGCCGTAGCAGTATCCCATTATGTCCCGGCGGCGTTCCGCGGACACGACGCTGCCGTCGCGGAAGTCGTACCCCCACGCGCCGAGTCCTCCGTGCGGATGCGGGAACTCCGGATCGGTGCCGAGCGCCCCGCCGCAGGGAGCGTGGAGGAGATCGAGGTTGTGTCCCACCTCGTGGGCAAGTTCCGTGTCCCACGCCTTGCCGATGCTCGCCCACGCCGCCAACCGGGCCCTCCCGCGCACGTAGCCGTTCACGCTCGCAGCAGCAGCGTAGTAGTAACCCGTACCGTTCTCGATTGCGCGCAGGGCCTCCATTTCGAGAACGAGACCCCACTGGCCGTAGTCGCTGGTCAGATCGAGCGATGTGAAGTACGGTTCGCGGCTTCGGGCCGTGAACTCCGAGAACGGGAAGGAGTACCTGAGCAGGCCCACTTCCGGGCTGTCGTCGCCAATGTTGTCGGTCCATTCGAAGATCGACGAGTCGGGCCTCGCCGCCTCGAGCACGGGTACGACCGTCAGTTCCATCGGCGGCACTTCGATTACGTTCAGCGCCGCCGTCCCCGAGTGTGGGAAGCGGACCTGGCTGTCGGCGGCCAGCGGCACAAGTCCCGCGGGATCCGCCTCGACCACCATTTCCAGCCCCGGCCGGATATGCTCGGCGGGTATGACTGCGTTGTAGGAGTTGCGAAGGTCCGCCTCGTCGGCGTCGGTCGCCAGCAGATCGCCTTCGCGCTCCATCACGGCCCGATGCACCTCGCGGCCCCGGTGGAAAAAGGTCGCCACGACCTTTGGTTCGTAGAAGGCGAACGGCGCGTCGCTGGTCAGGAAAACGCGCAGCAGCGCATCGCGCCCGGCGATCAGCGGGACGTCTCCCGCGGACCGCTGAATGGCCTGCGTCAGGTAGACCACGGGGAGCGACAACCCGACCTCCTCGGGGTTCCCGCAAGTGGCCCCGGCCACGACATCGATGCTTCCGAGCCAGTCCTGAAAGGACATCGTCGGAGAGGCGCACAGGCCCGTGCCTTCGTATTCGAGGCGTTCCAGCCGGGTGAGTTTCGTCAGCCGGAAGGGAAGCGGCCCTTCCAACTCCCCGTTGCCGCTGAACCTGATGGAAGTGAGATCCGCCATGGATGCGATCGCGGCCGGGAACTCCCCGACGAGCCCGTTGCCGCCGAGGTCCAACGCCTCCAGCGTCGTGAGGTTGCCGATCTCCGGCGGCACCGGCCCCGTGAGACCGTTGTCCTCAAGCGCGACCGCGCGCACGCGCCCTCCCTCCAATGCGATCCCGTGCCAGTCGGCGACCGGCGCGGCCGTGTTCCAGCCGCCGCGGCGGGTCCACGATTCGCCGCCGGTCCGGGCGAAGAACTCTAAGAGCGCCAGCCGCTCGACCTGTGCGACGGGGCAGTCCTCGACCGTGGCATCCAACTGGCCGAGCCAGCGCTGGAACTCAGCGTCGATCTGCGCGCACAGTCCGGTCTCGAAAACGCTGAGACTCGACAGGGATTCGATGTTCAGGAGACTTCGCGGGAGCAGCCCTTCGAGACCCGGGTTACGCCAGAGCCACAGGTTCGTCAGGCCTGTCAAGCCGCCGATCTCCGGCGGCAGCGGTCCCGAGAAGTTGTTGTTGAACAGCGCCATGTATTGGAGGTTGGACATGGCGGCCAGCTCCGGCGGTATCGGGCCGCTCAAGCGGTTCCGACCGACATGCAGATCGCGGAGGTTCGACAGCCGCCCGAGCTCCGGCGGGAGGGCGCCCGTCAGCTCATTGTCGCCGATCAGCATCCGCTCTAGGCGCTCGAGGTTGCCCAGTTCGGAGGGGATCTCGCCGCTCAATCCGTTCTTGAACAAGCTCAGAGACTCGAGATTGGACAGGTTGCCCAGTTCCCGCGGAATGGAACCCGTGAGGCGGTTGATCGACAGATTCAGCTTCTCAAGCGAAACCGCGTTCCCGAGTTCGGGCGGGATACTACCGTCGATTCGGTTGTTATAAGCCGATATTCTCTTCAGGCTGCGGAGCCGGCCAAGTGCGGCGGGCAGGGGTCCCGACACTTGATTCCGCGAAAACGTAAGTTCTTCAAGAGAGGCCATTTCGCCGAGTTCCGGAGGCAGCGGTCCTTCGATTGCGTTGCCGGCGAGCCACAGTGTCTTCAGCTTCTTCAGGTTGCCGAGTTCCTTCGGCAGCGGACCGCTCAACCGGTTCTCGAACAGCGACAGCCACTCCAGTGACTTCATCTTGCCCAGCTCCGGCGGGATCGGTCCGGAGAGCTGGTTGATCGACAGGTACAACGTGTCGACGTTGGCCAGATTCCCGAATTCCGGGGGAATCGATCCCGAGAGTTGGTTGTCGGACAGGAACAGACCGCGCAGGTTGGTCAGTTCGCCCAACTCCGGCGGGATGTTGCCGGTCAGTTCGTTGCCGGACATCTTGATCCGTTCGATCCGCGCAAGGTCTCCCAACTCGGCGGGCAGGGAGCCGGTGAGGTTGTTGTGCTGGAGATTGAGTTCGGTGACGTACCCGTCATCGTTTACCGTGACGCCGTACCAGTTTTGGATTGCGATGTCGGTCATCCAGCCGTCGCGCCGGTCCCAATCCGCGCCGCCCGTGGCCTCGTACAGCGCGACGAGCACGTCTCGGTCCGCGGTGACGGGAACGCACGGGACTCGCTCGTTCGCCTCCTCCAGTCGCGCGAACCACGCACCGAGCGAAGCGGGCACGCACAACCACGTGGTGTGGAAGTAGAATTTGGTCAGGGCGAGCCGAGCGAACGTATCGGGTATGGGTCCGGAAAGGTTGTTGGACGAGAGGTCCAGGTAGCGGAGTCCTGCCATGTCGCCCATTTCGGGCGGGAGCGGCCCAGAAAGGTCGTTGTGGCCGAGTAACAGGCTGCGTAGGCGCGTCAGCCGTCCCAACTCGGGAGGAATCGGGCCGCTGAGCGAGTTCCCGTCCAGGTCGAGGTCAAAGAGCCGTTCAAGCAGTCCAATGGCCGCCGGAATACGGCCCTCCAGATTCTGGTCCCTCAGCCGCAGAACCTCGACGCGTCCGTTGTAGGTGCGGACTCCGGTCCAGTCCGACAGCGGCGCGTCCGTCAGCCAGTTGGCGTTGTCGTTCCAGTTGTCACCGTTCCAGATCCGGTATAGAAACTCCAATACCTGCCGGTCCCCCGAGAGGTCCGCGGAAACTTCGATGTCGGCGGAAGCGGCGAGCGAGTCGTGCGTTGCAGTCACCCGGGTGGCGCCCACGCCGATGGAGGTCACCAGCCCCTGCTCGTCTACTGCGGCAACGGACGTGTCCGCCGTCGCCCACGTCACGACCGCCCCGGCCTCCTCCCAGCCGTGGGCGTCGGTAACCCTCGCCGTCAACCTCGCCGTGTCTCCGAGCGCCGCGAACAGAAGGGTCGACGGCGCAATCGTGATCGACCGGGGCCGCGACCCGACGACGATGACGGCTCTCGCCTTGACTTCGGCTGCCGTGGCGGTGACCGTCGTGCGCCCGGTGGAAACGGCGGTCACGACGCCGGCCTCGTCCACCAGCGCCACCGACGCGTCGCCGCTCGCAAAGGTCACGCGCGGGTCTTCGATAGGGTGTCCGTTGGCGTCCGTGACGGTTGCCCTGAGCCTTGTGGTGTCACCCCGATTCCAGAGGGTCAGCGAATCGGGATCGACGAACACCCCGGCGGCAATCTGCTCGACGGTTGCCGCTGCGGTTGCGGACGCCGAACCCGACCGCGCCGTGATCGTCGCCCCGCCGTTGCCGCGAGCCGTGACCAAGCCCGATTGATCGACCGTGGCCACGGAGGCGTCGCCGCTCGACCACGAGATGGCCGCCCCGGACATCACCCCGCCGTTCTCGTCCCGAACCTCTCCGATCAGACGGACCGTGTCACCAAGTGCCGCGAGGGTCGATTGCGGCGGCGTGATGGAAAGCGTCGCAGGCACCGGGGGAGCCGGAGGCGGCGTGGGCCGCTGTGGTGACACCATTGGCGAATCGCCGCAGGAAAGCGAGGAGAGTACCGCCAACACTGCAAGCAATTGAGGGTCCGGCCGTCGGCTCGGCTCGGCTCGGCTCGGCTCGGCTCGGCTCGGCTCGGCTCGGCTCGGCTCGGCTCGGCTCGGCTCGGCTCGGCTCGGCTCGGCTCGGCTCGGCTCGGCTCGGCTCGGCTCG
>JAJDVI010000107.1 GCA_022826195.1 Acidobacteriota bacterium | reverse complement strand
GCCAGCGTCGAATCGAACCGGTCGCGGTCTTGAAAACGTGGGACGCGCACGCTTAACCAATTCGGTAGCCATGGATATAGCCCGTGAAGGAGTCGCTGCGAGTCGCCACCGGCGCCGCATTGCTTTCGTTTGCTCGGGGGCAGTCCTTCTGGTTGCCCTCGTCCTGTTGGCCCTCGGGCTCGCCCCTGCCGCTCCTGCCGTGGACCGCGAGACGGTCTTCCTGGACACGGTCCGGCAAGGCGAGATGTTGCTGAGCGTCCGGGGGGCCGGAACGCTGGTGCCGGTGGACGTACGGCGGGTAGCGGCCGGAACGTCGGGACGGGTCGCAGCCGTGCACGCGCTCCCGGGAGCCCGGGTCGAACCCGAAACGGTGATCCTGACGCTTGAGAATCCACGCCTGGTCCAGGAACTGACGGGTGCGGAGCTGGATCTCGCCGCCGCTGAGGCGGGCTTGCAGGACCGGCGGGTGCAGCTTCGCCGCGCCGTGCTGCGGCAGCGCTCGGCGCTCGCCTCCGTCGAGGCGGAGTTCCGGCAGGCCGCCCTCAACGCGGAAGCCGATGCCGAGATCTACGCCGATGGGATCATCGGCCGGATCGCATTGGAGGACAGCCAGGAGGCCGCGGCCGAACTCCGGATGCGCGCCGGGCACGAGGGAGAACGTCTCCGGCTCGCGCAACAGGTGGCGGCGGCCGAGCTGGTTGCCGAAGAAGCGCGCGTCGCGCGGTTGCGGGCGGTGGCGGAACTCCAGCAGGAGTTGGTGTCCCGGCTCGCCGTTCGGGCCGGCATTGCCGGCGTCGTCCAGGAGGTGTCGGTGGAGGTCGGCCAGCAGGTTGCGCCGGGAGACAGCCTCGCCAAGGTCGCCGAACCTTCCAGCCTGAAGGTCGAGCTGCGGATTGCGGAGGTCCAGGCGAAGGACATCGAGGTGGGGCAGACGGCCCGCGTGGACACCCGGAACGGAATCGTTTCCGGCCGCGTTACCCGAGTGGAACCGGCTGTCCGCGACGGCGCGGTAACCGTGGATGTCATGCTGACCGATGAACTGCCCCGCGGCGCCCGAAGCGAACTCTCGGTAGAGGGCATCGTCGAGATCGAGCGGCTCGAGGATGCGCTGCACGTCGGCCGTCCGGCGTTCGGGCAGGAAGGGGAGGAGGTGGATCTGTTCCGGGTTTCCAGGGACGGGAGCCACGGCGTCCGCGTGCGGGCGCGCCTCGGCAGGGCCTCGGTCGACACCGTGGAGATCCGGGAGGGCCTGATGGAAGGCGACACGGTGATCCTCTCCGACACCTCGGCCTGGGACGGGCACGACCGTATACGCCTCCGATGACCACGCTCGACGTAATGCGCCAGGTCCGGAGAAAGGCCGACAGCGGGAAACCCAACGCGCCGGCGAAAGGAGAGTTCATGCCTGACCCTGTCATCCGACTGAGCGGCATCAGCAAGATCTTCCATACGGACGAGGTGGAGACCCACGCCCTGTCCGAAGTCAGCCTGGGCTTCGATGCGGGCGACTACGTGGCGATTTCGGGGCCTTCGGGGTGCGGGAAGTCCACGCTGCTTTCGGTCCTGGGCTTGCTCGATACGCCGAACGCGGGGGAGTACGTCCTGAGCGGCCGCTCGGTGGCGAACCTGGGTCTGGCCGAGCGGGCCCGGATCCGCAACCGCGAAGTCGGATTCATCTTCCAGGCGTTCAATCTCATCGGCGACCTCACGGTGTTCGAAAACGTGGAACTGCCGCTGGTGTACCGGGGGACCCCCGGCGCCGAGCGGAAGCGGCGCACGCTGAAGGCGCTGGAACGCGTCGGTATGTCGCACCGCCGCAAACACTTTCCCTCACAGCTTTCCGGGGGACAGCAACAGCGCGTGGCGGTGGCTCGGGCCGTCGTCGGGGAGCCTTCCATCCTGCTGGCCGACGAGCCGACGGGCAATCTCGACTCCAAGAACGGCACCGAGGTGATGGACATGCTGGACGCGCTCCACCAGGGAGGGGCGACCATCTGCATGGTCACCCACGACCCGCGCTACGCCGGCCGCGCGGAGCGGACCATCCGTCTCTTCGACGGCCGCATCGTTCCAGATCCGGGGGAGAGGAATCCGGTCTGAAGGAGGCGCACGATGGATTTCCAGGTCGCCGACCGGCAGCGGAAACGCCGAAGCCGGCGGTTGGTCTTCGCGGTCGGAGGGACGGTGACGTTCGCGCTGTTCCTGATCGGGCTCGGACAGATCGCCCCCGCCGTCCCCGAGGTGCAGCGTTCGGCTGTCTGGACGGGTGTGGTGGAGCGGGGCGGGTTCGTGCGGCAGGTGCGCGGCCCCGGGAGCTTGCAGGTGCCGCCCGAACAGGTCCGCTGGGTGGCCGCCGAGACCCGGGGACGGGTCGAGGAGCGGCGCGTTCTGCCGGGGACTCCCGTCGAGGCCGACACCGTGCTGCTCGTCCTCTCGAATCCGGAGCTTGTCGAGCAGACGCACGAGGCCGAGCTGCAGCTCCGCGCCGAGCAAGCGGAACTCCGCCGGCTGCTGGATCAGACCCGATCGGATTTGCTGGACCAGCAAAACACCGCTGGCCGGTTGGCGAACTCCTCGGCAACGGCCCAGCGGCGCGCCGACGCCGACCGGAAGCTGTTCGAGGCGGGACTCGTCGGCGAACTGATCCACCGGCGCAGCCAGGTGACCGCCGAAGAACTCGAAACCCGCCACGCGCTGGAGGAAGAGCGGCTCTCCATCCTTTCCGACTCGAGCGAGGCGCAGATCACGTCCAAGGAAGCGACGATGGCGCGGTATCGCGCCGTGCTGGAACTCAGGCGGCGCCAGTTGGCGGCGCTCACGGTGCGGGCCGGACAGGCCGGAGTGCTGTTGGAGGTCCCCGTCGAGGTGGGCCAGGAAGTGAGCCCCGGAGAGAAGCTCGCACGGGTTGCGGATCCCCGGGAACTGAAGGCGGTGCTGCGGATCGCCGAAACGCAGGCGCGGGATGTGGAACCGGGCCGGTTGGCGCGGGTGGACACCCGGAACGGAGTTGTGGAAGGCGTCGTCTCGAGGGTCGATCCCGCAGTGCGGGACGGAACCGTGGCGGTGGACATCCGGCTGGACGGCGAGCTTCCCCGGGGCGCCCGTCCGGACCTCTCGGTGGACGGCACCATTGAGCTGGACAGGATTCAGGACACCCTGCACGTCGGCCGGCCGGCCTACGGCCAGCCGGGGAACACGGTCGGGCTCTTCCGGATCGTCCCCGACGGTCAGACGGCGGTGCGTGTCCAGGTAGAGCTGGGCCAGACCTCCGTGAACCGGATCGAGGTGGTCAACGGTCTCGCCGAGGGGGACGAGATCATCCTCTCCGACACCTCCGCCTGGGACACCTGGGACCAGATCCGTCTGCGGTAACGAGACGCCGAACCGGCGCGCGCGGTCACTCTCCCCGAGGAATCGCGCGGACCGTTGGGGAGACCAGTACCCCGGTCCTGCGGCCCGTGGCGCTCCCGTGATTTGGGTCTTGAAACCCGGCGCGCGGCACGCTTAACCCAAGGGTAGACAGGGACCGCAAGGCAGTCCCGGGAGGCAAAGAATGAGTCCACGAGTAGCAAGACGGCTCCGGTTGGGGGCCTACGGCGCAGTGGCCGCCACGCTGGTGGCGCTCGGAACGACCGCGATCGCCCGACTGGGAACGGACCGTCCTGCAGGCGGCGCTGCGTCGGAAGAGCAGCCTATGGCGATTCGCATCGAAGCGCCCACCGACCTGGCCGAAACGGTCGAGAAAGCCGAGAAGAAGGCCGCCATTGACGACGCGACCCCGGTAGGGCAGTTGGTGGCCGCGGCGCGCGCGGGAGACGCCGGCCGGGTTCGAACTCTGCTGAGCGAAGGCGTTTCCCCGAACGGGCGAGAAACGCTGAACGGTCATGCACCGCTACATCAGGCGGCGCGCGCCAATGCGCTGGAAGTCGTGGACATCCTGTTGGCGGCCGGCGCGGACCCGTCTGCACCCGATGGGCAGGGCGCCACCCCGCTCATGCACGCGGCCGATTCGGTCGCGCTGGACGCGGGGCGGCGGCTCCTGGCGGCAGGCGCGGAGGTCAACGCACAGCACGATCCGGACGGGAACACCGCACTGACGCATCTGGTCGGAGGGTTGTTCCGCCGCCGCATGACGGGCGACGCATCCCCGAACGGGTCCGATCCCATCGGGTTCGCGCGCCTGTTGCTCGAACGCGGCGCGGACCCGAATCTGAAGAACAGGAGCGGCGACGAACCCCTGAAGGCAGTCGTCGCCATGCAGGATGCGCCGCTTCTGGAGCTGCTGCTGGAGCACGGCGCCCGGCTGGACGAGGTCTCTGACATCCGGCTGTTGGCCCGGATTCCGGGTCCGGTTGGGCAACTCGTCCAGGCAGCGTTGCAGGACGTCAGCGAGGAATAGGAACCATGGGCCTCCTCCGCCGCACACGGGACGGTATTGCCGGCATCGGCAGGGCCGCTGCCGATTGCGCCGCGATGCGGGGTGCTGCGGCGAACCGGACGGAGGCGCCGATTGAAGACGGCGGCCATCCCCCGACGGATCGTCCCCGCGCGAGCGTCGCTGCGGCATCGCTCGGTATCAGCCGTCGCGAACTGACATCCGGTCGGCGCAGCATCGCATCTGGTTGCGAACGTGCCCACCGGCCGCGCGCCCCTCCGGGGCCGGTCCGGCGCAGTCCGCTGGCTGCGCGGCTCTCCGTGAGACCGGATGGCTTCACGGTCCCCGCAACCGTCTCATCACCAATGGAGGAACAAATGAGACTCTCACTCAAGAGGAACTTGGTCGGTCTGCTGGCCTTGGCTGGCGCCTCCCTGGGACTCACGGCATCTGTCGCATTCGCTGACTGCTACCTGGTCTGGGTGTGCATCGCCGGCTATTGCGCCTGGATCCTGGTCTGCATCTAGGAAGGATCGTGACCTTGGTCGGATCGTTGGTCTGCTCCTGGAGAGCATCCCGGCGGCGTACTGACGCCGGGCAGCACAGGGAGACCCCAGGCGCCGGGAAACATTCGATCCGCACCAAACTCGGGGAAGTTGTCAGACCGGCTTTCCCGGGTGCAACCGCCTTTCCGGAGAGTGATCGCATGGAGCGCGGGGCGCGTCCTGATGCGAAAGCGCTAAGGCGTTTTCTCGCGGACACGAGGGCGCTACGGACGGGTCTGCGCTCGCTCGGAGGATCCAGATGATCCGCACCCGCGCCGCCGTCATTGCCGCGCTGCGGTCCTTCAGCGTCGCTCCCTGGAACAGCATCGGCGTGTGCCTGACGCTCGCGGTTGCGGTCGGCGCCGCCCTCGCCGTCGAAGCCGTCTGGGACACCGCGATCGTCCGCCCGCTGGTCTTCCGGGATTCCGGGAAGGTCGTGAAGGTCTCCCTCGAATCCCCGCCCGGAGCTTCCGCGCCTGCCGGCCACCGTGACGACAACCTGACGCCTTCCGAGGTTGACGCGCTGCGCCGGGACTCGCTGGCGTTCGCATGGATCGGGACTTGGGCGCCTCGCGCGTATGTCCTGGAATCAGGTTCGACGGCCGCCTACGTTGGCGCGGCACTCGTGTCGCCGGGGATGCTCGAAACGCTGGGCGTGGCGCCCGAGGCCGGACGGCTCTTCGCCGCCGAGGACCACGCCGCGGCATCGGCTGCGGACTCGGTGTTTCCGGAACCGGCGTCCGAGGTCGCGATCGTGAGCCACGATCTGTGGCTCACCGGGTTCGCTGGACAGGAGATCGGTCGCGCCGAAATGACGCTGGACGGCCGGCCGTTCCGGATCGTCGGCGTCATGCCGCGTGAGTTCGTATTCCCCTCATCGGGCATCCGGATCTGGCTGCCGGCGAGGGAGGCGGCGGAACGGCCCCCTGCCGAAGGCGCGGGGGGAAGGTCTTCCACGATCGGTTTCCCCGTCGTGGGTCGCCTCAAGCCTCACGTCACGCCGGCCGCGGCTGGGGCCGAGGCCACGAGCCTGATCGCGAACCTGGACCGGCGGACTGGAGAGGAGCGCGTCACGATCACTCCGATGCAGGAGGACCTGACGGCCTCGCTGCGCCCCACGCTCCTCGTCCTGCGTGCGGGAGCGTGGCTGCTGATCCTGGTCAGCGCATTCAGCGTGAGTTCGCTGCGGTTCTCGCGCGCGTTGGGGGAACGACGAGCGGCCGGCATCCGCCGAGCACTGGGAGCAGGGCCGCGGGACGAGCTCGTCGCAAGCGTGGCGCGCGTCGTCGCCGCGGCGCTTCTGATCTTTCTGGGAGCGGTCCTCGTTGCCCTGGCGGTGCTCGGCGGAATGCGTGGCCTCGGGAGTGATCTCCCGTTCGCCGGGGCCTGGCGGCTCAGCGCATGGTCGCTCACTACCGGGTTCCTCGCGGCCCTCGTCGCGTCCACACTCGTCGAGCTGCCCCAACTGGTGGCCACGGCGCGGGCGTGGCGGCATTCGGCGCTCGATTCGGCGCGGGGCCAGGTCGTCGCCCGACCGTTCGCGTTCGCTTTCCTGGCCGCCGGAACGGCCGCGTCCGTGGTCGTCCTCGCCGGGGTCGTAGTGCTCGGCGGTAGCGTGTTGGCGCTCCGCGACGGAAGGGGCGGCTACTCGGCGGAGGGGCTCACCGTGGCCACGGTGGATTTCAGCGGTTGGGGTGATGGCGCGGTCGCGCCCGAAACCCGCGCGGCGCTGCTCGACCGGAGCGTGGCGCGACTTACCGCGCTGCCCTCCGTGCGGGCTGCGGCATATGCCGAGACGATGCCCGACGAACAGAGCGGCAGGGGCGGTTCATATGTCGACGACGGCCGGCCCATCGACTTCACGGAACGACGGGTCGGGCCCGGGTTCCTGGGAGTGTTGGGAGTCCAGCCGGTCGCTGGCCGGGAACTCGTCGCCTCGGATGGTCCTTCCGCCGGACAGGTCGCGGTTCTCGACCGCTCTTTCGCACGCCGGCTCGGGGACGCCCCGCTGGGCCGGTCGGTCAGGGTCATGGGTAGCGCGTACCAGGTGGTCGGTGTTGTCCCGGACGTGCTCACCTTTCCGATGACCGCCAGGAGCCCGACCATCTATACGCCGTATGCGTCCCGGGCGGGACTCTCCTTCCCGTTTCCCCGAGCGCAGATCGTCGTCCGGACTGCCGGCGAGCCATCCGCGGAGGAACTGGCGGCCGTCCGCCGCACGGTTCGGGAGGTGGATCCGCGACTCCGGGTGCTGCGGGTGGAGTCGGTGTGGCGGCAGCGTTCGCGCGAGCTCGGCAGCCCGGTGCTGGGGTCCTTCGTGCTCGTGATCTTCGGCGCCGCCGGAGTCCTGCTGAGCCTTCTTGGCGGGATGGGGCACGTCAGCGAGCACCTGACGCGGGAAGCGCCATCCATCGCGGTGCGCCAGGCTCTCGGTGCCGAGCCGGGAGCCCTCCGGTGGGAGGTCGTGAAACGGACGGCGCTGGCGGTGACCGCCGGGATCGCCGCCGGACTCGGCGGCGGGTTCCTCCTGACGCGTGTCCTCATGAGCCGGATTCCCTGGGTGGGAACTCCCGACACCGTGCTGTTCCTCGGCCCGGCCGCGCTGCTCGGGCTGGCGCTTTGGGCCGCCGCGGCGGCGGTGGCCTGGCGGGAACTCCGTTCGAGCCCGTGGGGCGTTCTGAAGGCGCTGTAGGAGCGCAACCGTGAGCATCGAGTGTCGGGTTCGGTCGGCTTCGACTCCCCCATACACATCGAAGCGTCCGTGGGTGGGAGCGTGCTCTTCCAGGGGGAAACCCAAGTGTCGCCTGGAGAACCGGAGCCATCAAAACTCCGTTACTACATATGTCAGCCGGCCTCTGGAAAGCACATCCGCAGGAGGTGAATGACCATGGGCGCTCCCAACTCCAAGGGGAAAGCGGAACCGCGGTACGAGGAGGCTGGGTGGCGCGCCACGGAGGAAGACGCGCTCGCCGGGGCGGCGGGGCACCGGGCGGAGACCAACCGCCATGGTCCGGGAGGTAACAGTCGAGAGGATCTGGAGACAGTGCAGTTGTATCTGCGCGACGCAGGCCGAAAGCAGCCGCTCACGGGAAGCGAGGAACGGCGATGCTGCCGCTTCCTGCGGTACGCGCGCTGGCGGAACTCCGGATCGAAAAGACCGCAGCGGGCGTTCGGGGACCGCTGCGCGCGCGGCGCCTGTCTGCTCATCGAAGGCAACCTCGGGCTGGTCGTCTCGATCGCACGGCGCTACCAGGGGATGGGCTTGCCGCTCGCCGATTTGATCCAGGAGGGGAACCTGGGGCTGATCACGGCTACCGCCCGGTTCGATCCGGCGCGGACCCGACGTTTCCCGCGCTACGCCGCGGGCTGGATCCGGGAGACGATCTGCCGGGCGCTATCGCAGAAATCCCGCACGATTCGAATCCCTCTCGACCAACTGGCGCTGCGCCGCCGTGCCGCCATCGTCGAGGCGGATGTCGAACAGCGATACCGCAACGAGGAATGCCGCACGGGGCGGCATCGACCGCATACGACGGAGGACGACGCCCACGAGATCGGCGTGGATCCAGAAACGCTCCGGACCACGATCCGGCTGGTACCGGACGTGAAATCGCTGGACTCTCCCCGAACCGTGGGTGGTCCTCCGCTGGTAACCCTCCTTGCGGACGCGACATCACCAGACCCGTGCGAAACCGCAGCCCGAACGGAGGAGCGCACCCGGGTCAAGAAGGCCGTTTCCCATCTTCCGGCGCGCCTGCGGCATGTCGTCGAACGGCGTTACGGGCTCGGCGGCTCGCGTGAGGCCAGCCTCACGGAGATCGGGCGTGAACTCCAGGTGTCGGCGGAGAGGGTTCGCCAATTGCAGAGCAAGGCGATGGCCATGCTCTCGCGCGAGCTTCGGCACGCCTGATCCCCCGGCCGGGCCGAGTCCCTCGTCCCTTCGTGAGGAGACGCACCATGCGCACCAACGCCGCAGCGGTGGTTCTCGTGGCGCTGAACCTCTCTCAGCCGGTGTTCGCCACCTGGCCCAACGAAGACGCTGCGAGCTGGCCCGCTCCGGTTGAGCTGAGTCTCGATGAAGCGATCCGGTACGCGCTCGATAACCCCGCAGGAAGGTTCTGAAGGACCGGCGGGTATCGCACCGCCAGCGACGATTTCCGAGTAATCGAGTGCGGGGCGTACCTCAGTCTGGTCGGGACGAGGTGACCATCGGCGTGAGCCGCCGAAGCCCACCCATGATCCAGCAGGGCTCTGCGCAGGCGACGCCCAGCGCGGTCCGCTCACGGGTGTCGTAGTCCCCATCGGGCGAGGCGGCCATTTGGTTGGAGGGGGGTTGTGCGTTCCTGCCGCGGGGACCGTTCGGTCGTGCTGGTATGGCGCGACTCGTGCGCCACCGGCGACCCGCCGGCGCTCCAACCCGTTCCGCCGTTCGCATCACCGGCGAGGTGTACAGGAGCACCCGATCATGGGAGTCTCGCGGCCCTTGGGGGCCGCGGTCCCGAGCGAACACCGGCGCTCCTCAGTGGCGTGGATGACGGGCTCTTCTACCGCATGCGCCGGATGATCGGCAGGCCCCAGAAATAGAGCGCGGTGAGGTCCACTCCCCGCGCGATCAGCGTCGCCCAGGACGCCGCGTAGACCCCCACCATGTTCACCGGCTGAATCAGCACCCAGAGCACGGACAGGACGGCGAGGGTCTCGATGAGGCCGGCCCAGGTGATGGCGCGGGTCTCGGTGCTCCAGACGAGGAGCGCCCGGTAAAACGCCAGCAGCACCGAGAAGATCGGCATCGTCACCAGGATCTGGAGCGCCGGCACCGAGAGGTCGACCAGGTTCGGAGCCAGTCCCGCCACGTGCTGGAACCAGAGGCCGGACAGCGGCGTGAGCGCCACCAATCCCTGCAGCAGGCACGCCCCCGCCCCGAGGCCGAGGGCGAAGCGGACGAGCTTGTCGAACCGCTGGCGGCTCCCGTCCATGAACGCGATGGCGACCTCCTGGAAAGAGAGCCCCATGCTGCGGAACACGAAGGCGAGCGCGGCGACCACCGGGTAGGTGGCGAGCGACTCGAGCGCCATGCGGGAGTGCCCGAGGAACAGGTTGACGAGCGGGTGGATCGCGAGCGCGATCACCGAGCTGACGAGCAGCGGGATATAGAAATGGAGGATTCGGGGCGTGGTCAGCGGCTCCCCGTCGTGAGGGGTGGCGAGCACTTCGCGGACACAGTCCGCCACCATGAAACGGGTGGCGAACGCTTCGACGAGCACCGCTACCGAGAGCGCCGCCCCGCCGATGAGCGCCCCCGGGATCGGGGCGTCGAAGAGCAGCCAGGCGGTCACGCCCATCCCCGAGAGCCGGATCGTGGTCCCGTAGGCGATCCGGCGGGTGTGCCCGTGCCGGACGAGGAGCCCCTGGTAGAAGCGGCGGAAGCCGATGGCCGCCGGCCAGGGAAGCAGTACCAAAAGAGCCTGCCGGCTCAGCTCCGCCACCTCCGGATCGAGGCTCATCACCGTCTCGGCGACCCACGGATAGAGCGGCGACAGCGTCCAGGCGAGCATCAGCAGGGTCAGCCCGAGGTTCAGCGTCGCCCCGAAGCGGCGCAGCGAACGGAACGCCTCCCGGTCCTTGCAGAGCGCCGTGGAGGCGCTCAGCATCATGATGATCGGCGCCTCGAGGATCAGCGCGAAGGCGAACGCGACCCCGAATGCGGCGAGGTTCACCGTCGCGTCGGGGAGCCGGGCCACCACCGCCGCGACCAGGAGTCCCTCGACGGACATCATGATCCAGGTGGCCGCCATCGGCAGCCACACCCAGAAGATGCGGCTGGTGGTGAGCGGCGCCCGCGGCGGGGCCGCCTCCGGG
The DNA here is from genome assembly GCA_022826195.1 of Acidobacteriota bacterium. GTDB lineage: Bacteria > Acidobacteriota > Vicinamibacteria > Marinacidobacterales > Marinacidobacteraceae > Marinacidobacterium. Next base: position 40,922 of record JAJDVI010000107.1, on the reverse strand, counting down.
GTCTTGCCGAACGTGGGGGTCACGCGGCGTTCCGATCGTGGGCGAGCGCGTCGAGATTCACCTCGCGGGCGAGCGCGTCGGCGACCGCCAGTCCGTCGCGGGTCGGCAGGAGCCAACCCCTCAGCTCGTCACCCCGGAGCTGGACGAGGCCCCGGTCCCGCCAGTCCCGGAAGAGCCTGCGGTTCGCGCGCACCACCGCTTCGCCGTACCGGGCGGCGAACCTCCCGAGCGGCAGGCCGTCCGTGGTGCGAAGGCGCAGGAACAGTTCTTCGAGGGCGCGCTCGTGCGAACAGAGCGTCTCGCGTTCGGCCGTGGGTTCTTCTCCGCGGAGAATCGCTTCCTCCCAGTCGTCGAACGCCCGCTGGTTCCAGAACCGTTCTCCTCGTTCCGGTGCGAAGGAATGGGCGGATGGTCCGACCCCGAGGTACTCCACCAGGCTCCAGTACTTCCGGTTGTGGCGCGAACGAAACTCGGGCGCCGCGGCGAAGTTGCACGCCTCGTAGGCCGCGAAACCGCTCTCTCGGAGGGTTTCGTGGACCTCCCGGAAGAGGGCGCTCGCGTGGTCGGAACGCACGGCGAGGGTCTCCCCGCGGGCCTGGCGGCGTCCGAAAGGCGTTCCGGGCTCGATGGACAGCTCGTAGGCGGAGATGTGGTTCACCCCCGGCAACGCGGCAATGGCGACGAGTTCTTCGCGCAGGGAATCGGGCGTCTGCCCCGCCGTGCCGTAGATGAGATCGGCCGAGATCCAGGGGATGCCGGCCTCGGCGAGCCGGGACACCGCTACCGCGACATCCGACGCGTTATGCGCGCGGCCGAGGAACCGCAGCCGGGATTCGTCGAGCGCCTGCACTCCGAGGCTGACGCCCCAGACCCCCTCGGCCGCCCACCGGCGGGCGAGATCCGGATCGTGGACCAGGTCCTCCGGGTTGGCCTCGAGGAAAACGAACGGCGAGGGCGAAGCAAGGCCCCGCTCCACAGCCGCCGACGCCACCTCCCGGAAGAATCCGGCCGGCGCGAGCGAGGGGGTGCCGCCCCCGAAATAGACGGTGTCCGCACCGAGCGCGGCAGCCCGGAGTTCCAACTCCTGCAGCAGTGCCTGCCGGTAGCGATCGAGGCGCTCCGATCCGGGACCCCCGAGCGGAGTTACGGCGAAATCGCAGTAGGGACAGATCCGCGAACAGAAAGGGACGTGAACGTAGAGCCCCGGGGCGGCCGGTTCCGGAGTCTCCGTCGGAAGGTCAGGCGGCAGCGAAGTCGAATCCGGGCGGTCGGTCACGCCGCCGGGCTCGACTTCAATACGGCCACGAACGCCGACTGGGGAATCTGAACGTTCCCCACCTGCTTCATGCGCTTCTTGCCTTCCTTCTGGCGTTCGAGCAGCTTCCGCTTCCGGGTGACGTCGCCGCCGTAGCACCTGGCGGTCACGTCCTTCCTCAGCGCCCGGATGTTGGTGCGGGCGATGATCTTTCCCCCGATGGCGCCCTGGATGGCGATCTTGAAGTTGTGCATCGGAATCGCCTCGGCGAGGCGTTCGCAGTAGCCGAGCGCCCGGGGGCGCGCCTTTTCCTCGTGAACGAGCTGGCTGAGGGCGTCCACCCGCTCGCCGTTCACCAGAATGTCGACCTTGACGAGCCTGGTGGAGCGGTAGTCGAGCAGTTCGTAGTCGTAACTGCCGTAGCCGTGGGTCACCGTCTTCAGCCGGTCGTGGAAGTCGAAGAGGACTTCCGCGAGCGGCAACTCCGCCTGGATCTCCACGCGCCGCGAGGAGAGGAAGTTCATCCGGCTGGTGGCGAGGCGCCGCTCGGTCAGGAGTTCCATGACCGGTCCCACCGAACGTTCCGGAATCAGGATGGAAGCGCGGATATAGGGCTCCTCCGTGCCGTCGATGATCGCCGGGTCCGGGTAGTAGGCCGGATTCTCGACCTCGTGCAGCTCCCCGTCCCGGGTGGCGACCCGGTAGCGCACGCTGGGGGCCGACAGGAGCAGGGACAGCCCGTGTTCCCGCTGCAGCCGCTCCTGCACCACGTCCAGATGGAGGAGTCCCAGGAATCCGCAGCGGAACCCGAAGCCGAGGGCGGTGGAGGTCTCGCGTTCATACGTCAGCGCCGGGTCGTTCAGCGACAGTTTCCCGAGCGCGCTCTCGAGTTCGCCGTAGTCGTCGGTCGAGATCGGATAGACCGAGCTGAACACCACCGGACGCGGTTCGCGGTATCCGGGGAGCGACGTTTGCGCGGGACGCGCCGCGTCAATCACCGTGTCACCGATGGCGATGTCCTGAATCCGCTTGATGCCGCAGATGGCGTATCCCACCGCCCCCGCGGAAAGAACCTCCACCGGTTCCCGGCGGAGTCGCAGGAGCCCGACCTCTTCGACGACGTGGTCCGTGTCCCCGCGCATCAGGCGCACCCGGTCCCCGCGACGAATCGCGCCGTCCACCACGCGCACCAGCAGCACGACTCCCCGGAAGGTGTCGTACTGGGCGTCGAAGATGAGCGCCCGCAGCGGATCCGCCGGGTCGCCGCCCGGCGGCGGAATCCGCGTCACGATGGCGTCGAGGATCTCCTCGATCCCCTCGCCCTTCTTCGCCGAGGCGAGCACCGCCTCGAAGGGATCGAGCCCCAGCTCCTCGTCGATCTCCTCGCGCACCCGCTCCGGGTCGGCCGCCGGCAGGTCGATCTTGTTGATGACCGGAACCACTTCGAGGTCGTACTCCATCGCCACGAAGTGGTTGGCGACCGTCTGCGCCTCGACCCCCTGGGCCGCGTCCACCAGCAGGAGCGCCCCCTCGCAGGACATGAGCGAGCGGCGCACCTCATGGGAGAAGTCCACGTGGCCGGGGGTGTCGATCAGGTTGAGCTGATAGGTCTCCCCGTCCTTCGTCTCATGGAGGAGCGAGACGCTGTTCGACTTGATGGTGATCCCGCGCTCGCGCTCGAGGTCCATCGAGTCCAGCAACTGGTCCCGGAACTCGCGGTCGCTGACCCCGCCGCAGCGCTGGATGAGCCGGTCGGCGAGCGTGGACTTCCCGTGATCGATGTGCGCGATGATGCAGAAGTTGCGGACCCGCTCGATGGGAACCGGACCGGCGGGTCGGGGCACTAGGGCCGAGCCGTCGGAACGAGGGTCACCTCGTGCCGTTCCCCGTCGCGGAGGAACACCACGGTGAGCGGCTCGCCGATGCGGGCGGCCTCCAGCGCGTTCATGTAGTCGTAGATGTTCAGGACCGGAGTTCCCGCGAACTCGACGATCACGTCACCCTTCCGGAGCCCCGCCGTTTCGGCCGGCCCGCCGGCCATCACGCCGCCGAGCAGCAGCCCCTCGATCTCGGTCGCGTACTCGGGGATCGTCCCGGTGTAGGCGCGCAGCGAGACCCGCGAGGTCGCGGTCTCCGGGGCGCGCTCCACCTGCACGAACTCGGGGACCGGATCGCTCTCGGCGACCCGGCGGGCGACGAGCCCGGTGAAGCGGGCGATCCGGGCGAGACCCTCGTAGTTCAGCTTGTCGGCGGTGTCCGACGGCCGGTGGTAGTCGGTGTGCGTCCCGGTGAAGAGGTTGAGGGTGGGAACACTCTCGCTGTTGAACGCCGACGAGTCGGTGGGGAGGTAGGGGTCGTCGGAGAGCGCGAGGTCGAATCCCCCCGGCACGTTCGCTCGCTCGACGATGCCGGGCCAGACGCTCGAGGAGCCCATCGCCTGGACGGTCAGCCGGTTCTCCTCGAGCCGCCCCACCATGTCGAGGTTGATGTAGGCCGCGAGCTGGTCCGGCCGGATGTCGTTCCGGATGAACGCCCGCGAGCCGAGGAGGCCCGATTCCTCCCCGGACCAGAACCCGACCAGCACCGGCCGGGCGAGGGGAGAGTCGGCAACCGTACGGGCCAGCGCGAGCACCGCCGCGGTCCCCGATGCGTTGTCGTCCGCGCCCGGATGGACGGCCGGGGGGCCGTGGGGGTTCAGGGAGCCGCCACCCCCCATCCCCAGGTGGTCGTAGTGGGCTCCCACCGCGACGTAGGGCGGATCGAGGCTGCCGTCCGCCGCCGGGAGGATCCCGACCACGTTCGCGCCGCTGGCGGGCGTCCGCTCGAGGTCCACGGCAAGCGTGGCGAACCCCGGAAGCGGAAAGGACCCGGCGTCCACCTCCCCCGCGTCGAGGGATCGCTGCACCTCGGCGAGGGAGACCCCGGTCCCCGCGAAGAGGCGGTCGCCGGCCGCCCCGTCGATGGAGACGGCGAGGATGCCCTGACTGCCCGGCGCCGAGATGTCGAAGCCGTCCGGAGCCAGTTCCCCGGCCCCCTCGGACCCGGGACCGGTGACCATCACCATCCCGGCCGCCCCCTGGTCCCGCGCCGCCGACGCCTTGGAGCGGAAGTCCGCGTGGCGGTTGAGCACCGACCGCGTCTCGTCCTCCACGCCGTCGGGGAAATGGCGGAGGACGACCACCACCTTGTCGCGGACCTCGTGGCCGGCGTAGCTGTCGTAGCTCACCCCGGCGTTTTCCGGAACCCGGATCCCGTAGCCCACGAAGTAGAGCTCCCCCCGCACCTCGCCGGTTTCCGAGAACGCGAACGCCCTCACCTGGTCGCTCCCGAAACGCTTGTGTCCCCCGGCGCGCAGTGAGGAGCCACGGTCCTCCACCCCGGAGATGAAACGGAAGGGGATCCCGAGGCCGTCCTGGCCGGGAAGCGGCCGGGCGCCGGCGGCCTCCAGCTCCGAGACCAGGTAGCGCCGGGCGGCCGCGGCGCCCGGCGTACCAACCGCGCGGCCCTCCGTGCCCGGTCCGGTGAGCGCGAGGACGTCGTCCCGGAGCTCCTCGGGGGTCTGGCCCGCGGCGGGAAGCGTCAGGAACGGCGCCAGCACAAGGCTGACCCCGATCAGGGTCTGGCGGCGGCGGTTCATTGGGGGGTCTCCGTGGGCTCGTTCCGGGACGGCGCGGAGCGGAGCGCGGCGAGCGCGGCCTCGTGATCCCAGTCGGCGAGGTAGATCTGGCCGCCTTCCCCGCCGTGGCGGGTGGACGTCCAGGCGAGGCCCGTTCCGTCCGGGGTGGGGACCGGCAGCCCGTCGAACCCGTCCGTCGTGGTGATCCGCACCGGCTCCTTCTCGCCGGCGACGTCCACCAGGTACACCTCGAAGTTGCTGAATCCCAGCTTGTTCGAGGCGAACAGGACGTACTCGAGGGAGGGATGGACGTACGGCGCCCAGCTCATGGCGCCGAAGTCGGTGAGCGGGCGCTGGTCGCTCCCGTCCGGGTTCATGGACCAGACGTCCGCGACGAGTCCGTCCTCCGAGAAGCGCCGCCAGATGATCCGCGACCCGTCAGGGAAGTAGAACGGGCCGCCGTCGTAGCCGGGAACGTGGGTCAGGCGCCGCTGTTCGCTCCCGTCGGCGCGCATGGTCCAGATCTCGCCGAAATAGGAGGGATCGATTTCGGCGAGCCGGGTCTCCCGCTCCGAGAGCTCGCCCTCGAACATCCCCCGCATCGAGGTGAAGACGATCCACTCCCCGTCCGGCGACCAACTCCCCTCGGCGTCATAGCCCCGCGCGTCGGTGAGGCGGACGAGTTCGCCGTCCGAGCGCCGCTCCACGAAGACGTCCATGTGGGAGTCGTAGTCCCACTCGTAGCGGCGCTCCTGGCCGCTCTCCCGGAACTCGATCTCCTCCCGCTGCAGCTCGAGCGAACGCGGGTCGAGGTGGGTCGAGGCGAACAGGATGTCCCCGTTCTTCGCGGAGATGAACGCACAGGTGGTCTTGCCCTGCCCCGGCGAGACCCGGCGCACGTCCCCCGTCTCCATGGACAGCAGGTAGATCTGGAAGAAGGGATTCCCCGGCTCCCGCTCGGACTGGAAGACCATCTCCTTCCCGTCCGGGGAGAAGTAGCCCTCGCCGGCGCGCCTGCCTTCGACCGTCAGGCGGCGGATACGGCTCAGGAACCGTGACTCGTCCTCAGCCCCCTGCCCCGCGAAAACGGGAGCCGTCAAGCCTCCGCCCAACGCAATTGGAAGTACGAACACGAGGCGGCCCGATACGCGCCGCAACGACTGGAACATGGGGAAACGAGAGCTGCGAACCGGCCGGTCGGTAGCCGGTGATTGTACCCCCCACACCCGGGGCCGCCCCCCTCCTGCAGGCAGGGTGGCGCGTACGGCTGGGAGCGCCGGCCTCCGGCCGGCATCGCCCCGGTTGTGAAAGTGCAGTCGTGCGGAGTTGGCCAGCGGTCCGAGTGGCGCCGCCGGCTTGGAACGCCGGCTTCAGCCGGCACAGCGGCCCGCAGGGCCGCGGGCGGTTGGTTGCTAATCCGGGGAGACGGACGCACAGCCGCGCCATCCCGGCGAAGGAGGTCGTTCCGCCGCCGGCCTGTGGCGGCCTGTGCCGGCCCGGCCAGGGGGAGGGACGGAAACCTCCACCGCCTCGGCGCTCCAGTGTCGCAACGTCCACGCGGCCCCGGTATGTTTCGAGACCGTCCCTCATGAATCTGCCCAAACCGTTTGTTCAACTTCGGGAACTCGGCCGGATACGGAGGGACATCGTCCGCGATCGGAACAGGCTACGCACCCAGATCCAGGCCATCGTCGGCGCTGCCGGGTTTCGGATCGGCAGCGCGCTCCCGGATCCTCTTGACCCGGATGGACTCCACATTCTCGAAGGTCTCGCCGCGGACACGCCGACGCACACCGTGCTCGACGGCCTTTCTCCTCATGTTGGGCACGACGAAGGAGAACTCCGGGACGCCCTGACAGCTCGTCTGGATGACACCGGTCGCTTCCTTCTGAGCGACCAGCTACGGGCGTGGAAGTCGGCGACCCGCAGAATCGCGACCTACGACGCTCGCATCGCCAAGGGCCTGTCCGAGTTCGACGAGCCGGTGGGGCTCCTGATGACGATTCCCGGAGTCAGCCGCGAGGCGGCCTGCGCCATCCTCCTGGAGCTTGGCCCGGACATCCGAGCCTTCGAGTCCAGCGGTCAGTGCGCCGCGTTTGCAGGCCTTGCACCGGACAGGAGAGGTCGTGGGGCTCACGGGGGACGTGGCGCCCGCCGACGTAGCCCCCCCTTGCGCGGGATCCTGATCGAATGCGCTGAGGCCGCCACCCTTGCGAAGGGGACCGAATTCCGGAGCTATTACGAAACCGATCGGGATCGGAAAGGCCACCAACACGCGCTTGTCGCCACCGCCAACAAGTTGGTCCGAGTCATCTACGGGGTTCTCAGCAATCGCGCGCCCTACCGCGTTTCCCGGAGCGGGGAGATTTCGGTCCGGACAGACTCGGAGCCTCGCCGCGTCCCGTAGACAGCGGTCCTCGGCACACCACGGCGCGCGGCGACTCCGCCGGGTCCGGACTACTCGCCGACGTACCCCGGGCCGCGCAGCGCCCGGCCGGGGAGCGCGCCCGTGTACTCCCCCTCGTCCACCACCGGGATCCCGTTCACCAGCACGTAGCGCATGCCGACGGAGTAGTGGAACGGGTCTTCGAAGGTGGCCACCCCGCGGATCTCTTCCGGGTCGAAGACCGCCAGGTCGGCGAAGTGCCCTTCGGCGAGCGTCCCCCGCTCCTCGAGTCCCAGAATCTCCGCGGGAAGCGCGCTCAGCTTGCGGATCGCCTCCTCCCAGGTAAGGAGGCCTTCCTCGCGGACGTAGGTGCCGAGGAGGCGGGGAACCGTCCCGAGATGCCGGGGATGGACGAGCGGGGGCAGGTTCTCCGAGTCGAGATCGATCGTGCCGCCGTCGGTCCCGCCGGCCACATAGGGCTGGGCCAGCACCTGCCGGAGCGTGTCCTCCTCGTTGTTCCAGTCGATGACGATGCCGCGGCCCTCCTGCTCGAGGACCACGTCCATGAAGACCTCCTCGGCGGGTTGGCTGCGCATCTCGGCCACTTCCTCGACGAGCTTGCCGTTGATCTCCGGGTCGTCCACCCCGAGCCGGACGCGGTGCCATCCGATGTTCGCGAGGTAGGGCGGCTCGGTGACGAAGTCGCCGGCGATGCGCTCGCGCATTTCCGGATCGCGCAGCCGTTCGAGCATCGCCTCGACGCCCCCTTCCTGCGCCCAGGCGGGGATGTAGCTGCGCAGCCCGGTGATGCCCCAGGTGTAGGTGTAGGAGTCCCCGGTCACCCGCATGCCCCGGGTGCGGGCCTCCTCGATGAGGCCGAGGAAGGTGTCCGCCTCGGTGGAGGAGGTCGAGTTCAGGTGGAAGAAGTGGACCGGCGCGCCCGCGCGTTCGCCGATGAGGAGGGCCTCCGTGATCGCCTCCGGATCGGTCCCGTTCATGGTGCGGGCGTGGTTCGCGAAGATGCCGCCCGCCGCGGCCGCCTCGGCGACGATGGCGGCGAGTTCCTCCGTGGACATGTAGATGTTGGGCACATAGCTCATGCCGGCGGAGACGCCGAACGCTCCCTCGGCCATGGCGTCCCGCACGAGCCCCAGCATCTGCTCGAGTTCCTCGCCGGTGGGCTCCCGGTCCTCATAGCCCAGGACGTAGGCCCGGACCGAGCCGGAGCCGACGTAGGACGCGACGTTGATGGCGATGCCGGTTCCCTCCAGGTAGTCCAGGAACCCGCCCAGGGTCTCCCACTTCCCTTCCAGTTCCTCGGGCAGGGCCCCCTCGATCCGGCCGCCCCGCGGGCCCATCGACGTCGTCTCCCCGTAGACCTCGGTGGTGAGCCCCTGGAACGCGAACGAAGGCCCCTGGCCGCCGTCGAGCAGGCGCCGGAGCTCGGAGTGGCTGTGCATGTCCACGAAGCCGGGTGCCACGTAGAGGCCGGTGGCGTCGATCGTTCGTTCGGCGCTGCCGCCGACGTCGCCGATCGCGGCGATGCGCTCGCCCTTGATCGCCAGATCGGTGACGACACCCGGCGTCCCGGTCCCGTCGAAGACGGTGCCGCCCTGGATGATCAGGTCGTAGTCCGGCGGTCCGCACCCGAAGAAGTACGCGGCGAGGACGAGCCCCGGAAGGGCAAGGCGCCTGGGTGCGCGGTTCCGAAAAGTCATCGGCGTCTCTCCCGGGAATGGGACCCCGGTTCGGCGCGGTGGGCGAACCGCGACGTCAAGGTCCGGGTGTTTTCCGAATCTAGCACCTTCCGGGGCGCGGGCGGGTTACGACGGGCGCGGCGCGGCGTCACCGCGTGGTCGCATCGCTGCGGTCCTCCGACCTGCCCAGGCCCGTGGCGATCGCCACCAGGATCACCCCCAGGAGCGCCCACGAGTAGGCGTTCGCCAGCCCGGCTTCAAGGGCGGACACCCTCGGCACGCCGAAAGCCTCGCCGGAGGCGGTCGCCGAGGCCGCGAGGATGGTCGGGATGAAGAAAGGCAGGAGAAACGGGTAGGTGCAGACGGTCATGTCCAGCAGGTTCGCGCGCCGGAAGCGCCCCACGCCGGCGCGCCTGCCGGAATCCCGGACCAGGTCGCCGACCGCGAGGATGGCCATCACCGAATGCGTGGTCAGCATTACGGCGGCGCTCGTCGCGCCAAAGATGCCGAACTCCACCCTCCGCGCCGTCGGTGCGGCCCGCCAGGGCCCGCGCGCGCCGGCCAATCGGTCCACGAGACCTGCCTCCTGGGCTGCCCCCACGATCCCCATGAGGAGGATGGTGAAGATCACGATGCCGACCGCGCCCTCCATCCCGTCCAGAATGAGCCCGCGGGCCTGGAAGGACCCGGCGTCGATGTAGAGCAGGCCGGCGGGGGTGACGAGCCCCAGCGTCAGGGCCAGGGCCACCGCTACGGCCACCCCGGCGAAGAGGCTCTCGACCAGGCCGCGCCCCCGCCACAACATGAGAAACGCGGCCAGGGGCGCCAGCAACATGGGGAGCGCCGACGGGTCGCCCGCGAGCGCCGCACCCGGGACCGATTCCGTAGCCGGGGGCGCCTCGGCGCCGCCAAGCAGCGTGAGGATGAGAGCGGCGGCCAGGGCGGCGGGCAGCGCATAGCGGAGGCGGCTGCGCACGACCCCGCCCATGGGCGCGTCCTGGGTGGTCGCGGACGCGATGGTCGTGTCGGAAACGGGCGAGACGTTGTCTCCGAAGGTGGCGCCGGCCAGGATCGCCCCGATCAACGCGACGGGACTGGCGGCGAAAACGCCCGCCGCGGGGTAGAGCAGCGGCGCGCAGATGAGGATCGTCCCGAAGCTGGTGCCGGTGGCGGTCGAGAAGAGAACCGCGACGAGGAAGGCCAGCAGGACGAAGCCGCCGCCGCTCACCCCCAGTTCGGCGCCCGCCCACACCAGGGAGTGGACGAGCCCGGATTCGCGCAGTACGGCGGAGAAGATGCCCGCCAGCAGCCAGGCCGCCACCATGAGCATGACGATGGGGCGCGACATTCCGCGCAGGGCCGCCGCGCTGTAGTCGGAGGCCCTCCTGGCGAGCAGGAGTCCGGCGCCCAGCGCCACGACCAGAACGGGCCAGAGGCCGCGCTCGTCCGGCGCCCCGGAAAAGCCCAGCCAGGCGGCGCCGGCGGCGAAAACGAGGATCGGGAGCGCGGCTCCCACCATGCCCAGCCGGAAGGCGAGCGGCCGCTTTCGATCGTGGTCCACACGGTATGATCGGGGATCGTCGACGGCGGGTCCAGCGGCGGCGCCCGGGTCGCTGCGAGGAGAACAGCCAGATGCGTCAGGACGACAGGTTCGAGCTTTACGACCTGCGGGTGGAGGTCGTGGCCGGCGAGCGCGAGATGGTCTGCAACCACCGGGAGGGGGACTACTTCGAACTCCGGGGCGAGAACCTGTCCTTCCCTGCGGGGCAGAGCTTTCCGCTCTATCCGCTGGCGGCGCTCCTGCCGCTGCTTCCGGCCAAGCAGCGCCGGACCCATCCCAACGACTGGATGACCTCGGACGCCGAGATCGCCTGTCCGGATCCCCACTGTGGCGCCCGCTTCCGCATCACCCGCACCGGCATCTCGGCCTTCCGCCACAGCGAGGTCACTCGCGTTCCCCTGACGCGGCCGGGATGACTCTGCCGCTGCCGGCCAGCGGGCTGGTACGTGGCTGTTGGCAGTTGTCGCGAGGGCATGGACCCGAGTGGAGCCGCGAGCGCGCCTTCGCCGCTCTCGACGAGGCCGCGGCCCGGCCGGGGCCACTCTTCCTTGACTGCGCCGACATCTACACGGGCGCCGAGCAGCTCCTCGGCGACTGGTTGGCGGCCCGGCCCGCGTCCGCCAGCGAGGTGGTCGTGTTCACCAAGTTCGTACCGGATCTGGACGCGCTGGCCACCATCGACCGGAGCTACGTGCGCGACGTCGTCCTCAGGTCCCGTGACCGGCTCGGCGTGGAGGCGCTGGAGTTGGTCCAGTTCGCCTGGTGGGACCTCTCCCAGCCGGGATGGCTGCGCGCGGCGGAGTGGTTGACGGAGCTCCGCGAAGCGGGGGTTGTGCGCAACATCGGGGTGACCAACTTCGACTGCGGCGCACTCACGGCTCTCCTGGACGCCGGGATTCCGGTGGTCTCGAACCAGGTCCAGTTCTCGCTACTGGACCGGCGGCCGCGCAGGGGCATGACGGACCTGTGTCTCCAGCGAGGTGTGACACTGCTCGCCTACGGGGCGCTCGCGGGCGGCCTGCTCTCGGATTCGGACGGTGCCCTGGCGCCGTCGCGCTCCCTTGTCAAGTACCGCCTCATCGCCGACGAGGTGGGGGGCCGCGCGGTGCTGGAGCGGGCCCGCGCGGCGCTCGCGGAGGTGGCCGGCCGGCACCGTTCCACCATGGCCGACGTCGCGGTGGCGTATGCGCTGCGCCAGCCCGCCGTCGGCGCGGTGATCGTCGGGCTGAGCCGCAGGGGCCGGGCGGTGGGCGGGCGCCGCCTGCGCCTCGAACCGGGCGACGAGCGGCGGCTGGAGGCGGCGGTTCCCAAAGAGGTGCCGGGGGAGGTCTTCGAGCTCGAGCGCGACCGCGACGGCCCGCACGGCCGCATCATGAGGTACAACCTCAATCGGGAAGGTTCGGGGCGGGTACGGGGGGAGTAGGTGTGGCCTATTCCTCTCGAGCGTCCACCAGCGGGCGCGCTTCGTCGGGGATAGTCCCGGAGGGAACCACCTCCACGGCCGGCCGGATCTTCACCACCTCCCGGATGCGGCCGGCCAGTCCGGCAGCGTCGATCACGCGGCCGGGCGCGGCCTCGACCCGCACGGTGAAGACGTCCCGCGCGCCCTCGGCGGACACCACCGCCTGGTAGCGGACCACGGCCGGGTCGGGCCCCAGGGCCGCGGCCAGCTCGCGCGGATGCACGAACATGCCGCGCACCTTCACCCCCTCCCCCACCCGGCCCAGGAAGCCCGCCAGCCGGGGACCGGGGCAGCCGCGGGGGCAGGGCGCGCGATTCCAGGCGGACAGGTCCCCCGTGCCGAAGCGCACCAGCGGGTAGACCTCGTTCGGGCTGGTGACCACCACCTGCCCCGTCTCCCCCTCCGCCGCTGGGCGGCCGTCTGCGGGCCGCAGCACCTCCACCACCACCTCCGGCGCTACGTGCCACCCGTCCTTTTCGGGACACTCGTACCCGATCAGCCCGGTGTCGGCCGCCGCGTAGGCCTGGTAGACGTCCACCCCGAAGCCATCCTGGAGGCGGGCGCGCAGGGAGGGCGGCAGCGCGGCGCCCGTCACCAGCGCGCGCTCGAACCCGAGCGGCTGCTCCGACTCCTCCGCCCGCTCGAGCAGAGTCAGGAGCACCTGGGGGATGCCGGTATACGCGGTCGCGCCCGCGGCGTGCGCCGCCTCCGTCTGGCCGGCGATCGCGCTCGAGCCTCCCGGAATCACCACGCATCCCACGGCGCGCAATCCCCCGTCGAGCATGAGGCCGCCCGGCGTCAGGTGGTACGAAAAGCTGTTGAGCACCACTTCGCCGGGGCGGAAACCGGCCGCCTCGAGAGCGGTGGCCAGGCGCGAGAAGTCCGCGCCGGTCCCCTGCGGATCGTTGATCGGCCCCGGCGAGCGATAGATGCGCGCGAGCGAAGCGAGCGGCGCCGCGAGCATCCCGCCGAAGGGCGGGTCGGCCGCCTGCAGCGCCGGCAGTTCATCCTTGGCCAGCACCGGAATCGGCTCGAGGTCGGCCACGCCGCGGACATCGTTCGGCCGAACACCGGCCCGCGCGAGCCGCCGTCCGATCTCGGCGCTGTGCTCCGCCCCGTACGAGACCGCGCGCGCCGCGATCCGGTCCTGGAGCTCGCTCCAGTCCTCCCTCACGACAGCCACCGCTTCCGCCGCCGGTAGTGCTTCACGTCCCGGTACGACCGGCGCCCGCCGTCGCCCAGCCCCAGGTAGAACTCCTTGACGTCCTCGTTGGCCCTGAGTTCCTCCGCGCCGCCCTCGAGCACCACCCTCCCCCCTTCCATGATGTACCCGTAGTCGGCAATGGACAGGGCGATCCGGGCGTTCTGCTCCACGAGGAGGATCGTCGCGCCCTCCTCGCGGTTGATGCGCTGCAGGGCGCCGAAAATGCTCTCGACGAGCATCGGGGCGAGCCCCAGCGAAGGCTCGTCGAGCAGCATCATCCGGGGGGAGGCCATCAGCGCCCGGCCCAGCGCCAGCATCTGCTGCTCGCCGCCGGAGAGGTAGCCGGCCGCCTGGCCCCGGCGCTCCGCCAGCGCCGGGAAATACTCGTACACCTTGTGCGTTTCGGCCTCGAGGCCGCGCCCGGTCGCGCGCGTGTAGGCCCCCGCGAGCAGGTTCTCGCGCACCGTCAGGTGCTCGAAGACCCGCCGGCCCTCGAGGACCTGGAAAACGCCTCTCTCCACGATCCGGTGGGCGTCCATCCCCTGGATCTCCTCGCCGTCGAAGACGATGGTCCCGTCACTGACCTCGCCGTCCTCGACATGGAGGAGCCCGGAGGTGGCCTTCAGGGTCGTGGTCTTGCCGGCGCCGTTCGACCCGAGGAGCGCTGCGATCTGCCCTTCGGCCACCTCGAGCGACAGCCCCCGCAGCACCAGGATCACATCGTCGTAGAGAACCTCGATGTTGTTGAGGCTGAGGAGCGGCGCCGCCTCCGCGCCCGTCATCGCGCCGTCCTCACCATCCCGGCGCCTCGACAAAGTCCGTGAACGGCGCCCACGTGCCTTCCTCGACCCGGAAGATGCGGAGCCCCTTCGACCCGCGGTGATCCGTGGGGGTGAAGGTCACGGGAGCCGTCACCCCGCCCAGGTCGTGGTCGGCGAACGTCTCCAGGGCGGCCTTGATGTTCGCGCCGGTGAGTTCCTCGCCCGCCGCCAGCACGCGCCGCATCCCCTCGGCGAACGCCGCGAAGGTCCACCAGCCCTGCGTATAGGCGTTGGTCTTCCCCTCGGCCGACTCGCCCCGCGACTCCAGGTACTCGCGGATGACGCGCGTGCCGGGCACGTCCACGCTCAGGGGCGCGTACGGCATCGTCCCCATGAGACCCTCGGCCGCGTCCCCGGCCAACTGGATCACCTGGGCGTTCGAACACCAGTTCAGACAGAAGAAGGTGACCTCCAGCCCCAGGCTGCGCGCGTTCGAAAGCGCCACCGCCGCCGGCCCCGAGGTGTTCTGGAAGACGACGTACTGGGCGCCGCTCTGGCGGATGCGCGAGAACTCGGCGGTGAAATCCACCGCTCCGCGGGGCATTTCGTAGAGGGTCAGGTCGATGCCCAGGGCCTCCGCGAACGCGACCCCACCCTGCCGCGCCGGGGACAGCCCGAAGGGACTCGCGTTGTGCATCAGCGCGACGATGGGCGTCCCCCCGCCGTGGTTGTCGGCAATCCACTGCAGGGCGATGCGGAACTGGTCGCTGTAGGTCGTCGCCAGCAGGAAGTTGTAGGGAGCCTCCGCCGGGTCGCCCAGGCGATGCGAAAGCGACGCGGAGCTGAACGGGATCTCGTCCTCGGCGATGCGCAGGCGCAGGGCCTCCGTGTCGCCGGTGCCCCATCCCATGAAGATCACCGCTCCCTCGCCGACGAACTGGGTGTAGAGCTGCTCGGCGCGGTCCACCTGGTAGCCGTAGTCCTGGTAGACGAGGTCGATCGGGCGCCCCTCGATCCCGCCCCGGGAGTTGATCCAGTCGGCGAAGCCGCGCACCCCGTCGCCGTAGTCGGTGCCGACGTCGGCGGTGGGCCCGGTGAGGTCGAAGATCGCGCCGACCTTGATCATGCCGGTGTCCGGACCGGCGTCGCCGCCGCAGCCGGCGGACAGCAGGATGGCGGCCCCCAGCCCGATCGCACGAAGGGCCGCCGCCGGACAACGCCGCTTGCCGGCGGCGCCACGCATCGCCTGTCTCATCGTCGGCCCATCCTAGTCGGCCCGCATCGCGCGCGTCACCCGGCGCGGCTCTCGCCGCGCCGGTACGCAAACGGCCAGACATGGAAGTAATCCTTGAGGTTCTCCCATAGCTTGGACAGGCCCCGGGGCTCGAAGATCAGGAAGAGGATGATCACGATCCCGAACACGGCCTGCTGCGCGTAGGGGAGGAGCGACGCCACCTGGGGCGCGGTGTCCTGGATGGCCCGGCCGAGGTTCGTGATCATCGCCGGGAGCAGCGTGATGAGCGCCGCCCCCAGGAACGACCCGCGGATCGAGCCCAGGCCCCCCACGATGATCATCGCCAGAAAGACGATGCTGGTGCTCAGCGTGAAGCGCTCCCAGGTGACGATGTTGCGGTGGAAGGCAATCATCGCCCCGGCGAGCCCGACGAAGAACGACGACGTCGCGAAGGCCAGCAGCTTGGTGCGGAAGACGTCCACCCCGATGACGCTCGCCGCGACGTCCTGGTCGCGCACCGCCTCGAAGGCGCGTCCGATGCGGCTCCGCAGGAGGTTGGCCGCGAAGAGCGCGGTCCCGGCGGCGGTGAGCACCGCGAGCCAGTAGAAGTTGAAGCCCGTGTTCATCCGCACGCCGAAGAGAACCGGCGCGGGCAGCACGATCGCCTCGGTGCCGCCCGTGACCGCGGTCCAGTTCGTCATCGCCCACTCCACGATCTCCTGGGCGGCCAGCGTGGCGATGGCCAGGTAGAGCCCCTTGAGGCGGAGCGACGGCAGCCCGAAGAAGGTGCCCGCGGCGGCGGTGACGAGGCAGGCGGCGAACACGCTGGCGCCCCAGGGGACGCCGAAGTTCAGGGTCAGGAGTCCCGCGGTGTAAGCCCCGATCGCCATGAAGGCGCCCTGGCCGAGCGAGATCTGTCCGGTGCTGCCGACGAGGATGTTCAGGCCGATGGCCCCCACCGTCGCGATGGCCACCTGGTTCGCCAGGTCCAGCCAGTAGGGACTGGCCACGAAGGGAAACACGAGCACGAAGAGGGCGAGGATCCCCAGCCGAAGGCGCTGGAGGGGCCGCGGGCGGAGACCCATGTCCGCCTCGTAGCGCGTGTGGAAGACGCCGCAGTCCAGGCTCATCGGGGATTCCTCGCCGTGCTCATACCCGTTCGATGATCTCTTTCCCGAAAAGGCCGTAAGGCCGGACCATGAGCACGAGGACCAGAACCATGTAGGGGACCACCAAATTGAGTCCGTGCCCCACGTAGAAGCCGACGTAGACCTCGAGCAGCCCGATGACGGCGCCCCCGAGGACGGCCCCCGCGATCGAGTCCAGCCCACCCAGGATCACCGCCGGGAAGACCCGGAGACCGATGGACGCCACGTTGGGGCTCACGCCCACGATGCCCGCGAGCATGATCCCGCCGAGCGCCGCGGACACGGCCGCGAGCCCCCAGGCAACCCCGAAGACCCGGGGGATGCTGATCCCCATGCTGAGCGCCGCCTGCTGGTCATCGGCGATGGCGCGCATGGCGATGCCGTCCCGGGTGTGGCGGAAGAAGAGCCCCAGCGCCGCCAGCACCGCGAGGGCGATGGGAATGGAGAGCACCCGGTCCGCCGAGAGGGTGGCGGGCCCGAGCACGATGTCGCCGGCCGGCAGGAACGAGTCGAACGAGCGCGGGTTCGGGCCCCAGATCGCGCCCGTGACCCCCCTCAGGACGGACGAGAGCCCGATCGTCACCATGATCATGGAGATGATGGGCTCGCCCACCAGGGGACGAAGGACCAGCCGCTCGACGGCGAGCGCCACGGCGACCGCAAGCAGCAGCGTCACCGCCACTCCGAGGCTCCAGGGCAGGCCGACCTGGGCCACCGAGAAGAAGATCAGGTAGGTCCCCAGCAGGAGCAGGTCTCCCTGGGCGAAGTTGATGACGTCGCTCGCCTTGTAGATGACCACGAAGCCGGCCGCCGCGAGCGCGTAGATCATCCCGGTGCTGAGCCCCGAGACGGTCAACTGGAGGAAGATGTCCATGCCCGGTGCTAACGGACGATTCCGTCCATCGTCTCGATGCGGAGCCGGTGTTCCACCGCCGCGGTGCGGCCGTCCTGGTAGGTGATCTCGGTCGCCACCGTGACCGAATCGCCGTCTCCCTGCAGGGCGCCGATGATCTCGGCGAAGCGGCCGGCGATGTGGCGGCGTCTCACCTTGCGGGTGCGGGTCAGTTCCGCGTCGTCCGCGTGCAGCTCCTTGTAGAGCAGCAGGAAGCGTCGGATGCGCGCCGCGGCCGGGAGTTCTTCGTTCACCGCGGCCACCTGTTCGCGCACCAGGCCGTACACCTCGGGGCGGCGGGCGAGGTCGGTGAAGGTCGTGTAGGGAATGCGGCGGCGCTCCGCCCACTGGCCGGCGTTCTCCATGTCGATGGCGATCATCGCGCTGACGAACGGGGCCCCGGATCCCCCGAATACCACCGCCTCGCCGACGTAGGGGCTGAACTTGAGCTTGTTCTCGACGAACTGCGGGGAGAAGGCGCTCCCGTCGGCGAGCTTCATCACGTCGGCCACGCGGTCGACCACCACCAGGTGGCCGCCGTCGTCGAAGTAGCCCGCGTCGCCCGAGTGCAGCCAGCCGTCTTCCAGCGCCTCCGCCGTCGCCGCGGGGTTCCGGAAATAGCCCTGGAACACCGCGGGGCTCCGGCAGAGGATCTCTCCCTCCTCCGAAACGCGGATCTCGGTGCGGGGCAGCGGCACGCCCACCGTCTGGAAACGGATGTCGCCGTCCCGGTGCACCACGGAGATCCCGGACACCTCGGTCTGCCCGTAGAG
Source organism: Acidobacteriota bacterium (assembly GCA_022826195.1). Taxonomy (GTDB): domain Bacteria; phylum Acidobacteriota; class Vicinamibacteria; order Marinacidobacterales; family Marinacidobacteraceae; genus Marinacidobacterium. The sequence goes on along the minus strand of JAJDVI010000107.1, from coordinate 22,933 downwards.
CTGCTTCAGGTTCACCCCGATGGCGTGGTAGAAGCGAAAGACGTCGGGGCCGAGCGCCGCGCCCCCGGTGTAGGCCCGCCGCACCCTGGCGAGCCCCAACTGGTCGCGGACGGGACGGAACACCGTCCAGTCGGCCAGCCGGTGGCCGACCCGCCCGGCGAAGCCGACCCTCCGGCCCCGGAAGCGGGCTTCGGCGCGGGCGGCGCCCTGCCGCATCGCCCAGCGATAGATCCAGCGCTTGAGGCGGGTCGTGTCCTCGGCCATGACCTGCACGTCCGAAACCATGTTCTCCCAGATCCGGGGCGGCGACATCAGGAACGCCGGCCCGATCTCGCGGGTGTCCTGGCGCGCGGTCGCCGTCTCCTCGGGGAAGTTCACCGTGAATCCCGTGAGCAGGCCGCTCGCCACCCCCACCATCTGCTCGCCGATCCACGCGAGCGGCAGGAACGACACGAACTCGTCGTCCGGGTACATCGCATCCACGCTCTGCAGTTGCGACGCCATGGCGAGCAGGTTCGCGTGCGAGAGCATCGCCAGCTTCGGGACGCTGGTCGTGCCGGAGGTGGTGCAGAGCAGCGCGGTGTCGCCCGGCCGGATTCCGGCCAACCGGCGGTCGAACTCCCCGGGCGACCGCTCGTGACGCCGGTCGCCGAGCGCTTCGACCTCCTCGAAGGACATCAGGCCCGGCGCCTCGTAGGCGTACATGCCGCGGGGGTCGTAGTAGACGATGTGTTCGAGCCCGGGGAGCCGTTCCCGCACTTCCAGCACCTTGTCCACCTGCTCCTGGTCCTCGGCCACGATGACGCGGGCGTCGGCGACCTCCAGGATGCGGGCCAGTTCGTCGGCGATGGCGTCCTGATAGAGACCCAGGGGCAGGATCCCGGCGGTCTGGGCGGCGAGTTCCGCGATCACCCACTCCGGCCGGTTGTCTCCGATGATCGCGACCCGGTCGCCTTCCTCCAGACCCAGCTCCGTGAGCCCGAGCGAGAAACTCCGTACCCGCGCCAGGTACTCGGCCCAGGTGATCTCCTGCCAGATCCCGAACTCCTTCTCGCGCAGGGCAACGCCGTCGGGACGGCTCGCCGCGTGGTGCGCGAGGAGCCCGGGCAGGGTCCCGGTCACGGCGCTTCCCCGCGGCGGCCCCGATCGTCCGCCCGCGTGCCGAGGTAGGCATCGATGACCGCGGGATCGTTCCGGACCTCATCCGGACTCCCGTCGGCGATCCGGCGCCCGAAGTCCAGCACCACGACCCGGTCCGCGATGTCCATGATGACGTCGATGCTGTGGTCGACGACCACCACGGTGATCCCCTGCTCCTCGTGAACGTCGAGGATGAAGCGGGCCATCGACTCCTTCTCCTCGGCGTTCATCCCGGCCGTCGGCTCGTCCAGGAGGAGCAGGTGCGGATCGAGCGCCAGGGCGCGCGCCATCTCCACGAGCCGCTGGTTGCCGTAGGCCAGGTTCCCCACCACGGCGCTCCGGAGCGGCTCCAGGTTCATGAAGTCGATGACCTGCTCGACGTACCGGCGGTGTTGGATCTCCCTCTCGCGCTGGCGGCCCCAGTAGAGGCCGCCGCTCAGCACGCCGCCGTTCATGTGCACGTGGCGGCCGAGCATCAGGTTGTCGAGCACCGTCAGGTGCTTGAAGAGTTCGATGTTCTGGAAGGTGCGCGCGACCCCCAGGGCCGCGACGCGATGCGGCGCGAGCCGGTGGAGCGCGTGCCGCGCCCCGTCGCGGCCGGTCAGGGTGATGCTTCCCGCCTGCGGGCGGTAGAGGCCGGAAATGCAGTTCAGGACGCTCGTCTTCCCCGCCCCGTTCGGCCCGATGAGGGCCAGCAGCTCGCCGCCGCGCACCTCCATCGTGAGACCTGAGAGTGAGGTCACCCCCCCGAAACGGAGGGTGAGATCCGACAGTTCGAGGACGCGGCGCTCTCCGGCGGGGTCTGCTCGGACCCCTGCTAGGCCCGTTGGCGCCGATTCCACCCTTCAGGCCTCGAGCACGTCCACCTGATACCGCCGTATCCAGTGATCCCGGGTGACCAGGGTCAGTCCCTCGGTTCGCGCCTGGGCGATCAGGAAGCGGTCGAAGGGGTCCCGGTGGTGCATCGGCAGGTCGCCCGCGTGCTCGGCGTGCTCGAACGTCAGCGGCAGGTGCGTGAATCCCTCCTCTTCAACCAGGACGGCAAGATGCTCCGGGACGTTCATCACTCCCCGCCGCCGCTTCACCGTGATCTCCCATCCCGTAACTGCGCTGACGAAGACGTCGTTCCGCAGGTTCGCGATCGCGGCGGCCGCGCCCTTCCTGAGCTGTGTTACATCGCTCAGCCACCACACAAGGGCATGGGTGTCGAGCAGGAGGCGCGAACCCATCACTCTTCATCCGGAAAGATCTTCGAATTCTCGATGGCTTCCTCAAGCTCCGGGATGGGATCATCGAAATTCGGAGACATCCATATCTGCCCCGCCAGACGGCCGGGCTTCCGCTCCCCACGGCGTTCCCGGTACGGCTCCAACCGGAGATACGGCTCTCCGGCCTTGGCGATCACGACCTCCTCTCCCTTCCAGGCGAGCCGCCCCAGGCGCGAGAGCTGGGACTTGGCTTCGTGCATGTTCACCTTCATGGAATCTCCTTTAGCTAAGCCAGACTAAGTCTGGCACGCATTGTAGAACCCGTCAACCAGTCCGGGGACTTCCGGCGCCCTCGGCCCATCGCCGGCGCCGACGTCCAGACCCCGAACACCGCGAGAGCCCCGGCGGCCCGAAGCCGCCGGTTACCGCTCGGGATGCGGGCGCGACCGGTACCTCTCGTAGAGGCTCTGGTGCCGGTTGTCGAGGGACACCGGAACTCCGTTCACGAAGACGTGCTCGACCTCGGTCCGGATCTCCAGCGGATCCCCGTTCACCACGATGAGGTTCGCGACCTTCCCCTCCTCGAGGGTTCCGAAGTCTTCGGCCAGCCCGAAGAGCTGCGCCGGAACCACGGTGATGGCCCGGATCGCGGCCTCCTGCGGGAGCCCGTAGCCCACCGCGTGCCCCGCCTCGTAGGGCAGGAGCCGCGAGTTCGAGGACCCGAAGGTGGCGAAGGCGACCGTCACGCCGGCGTCGTGGAGTTCCCCCGGGGTCGTGAACGGTTGGTCGTAGGCCTCGTCCTCCTCCCCCGGCAGCCGCTGGGTGGGTCCCAGGATCACCGGGATCCCGTGTTCGACAAGGAGTTCCTTGACCTTCCACGCCTCGCTCCCGCCGAGCAGGATCATCTTGACCCCCTGCTCCTTCGTGAACTCCACGGCTCCGCGGATCTCCCGCTCGCCCTGGGCCAGGATCAGGAGCGGCATCTCGCCGCCGACAACCGGCCCCAGGGCGGCCAGGCGGATGTCGCGTTCCCGGGCCCCGGCCTCGCCGGCCGCCGCGTAGCGCCGCGCCGCGTCGAGCACCTCGCCCAGCTCGGCCACCTGCCGGTCGTACTCCTCCTTCGCCTCGCGGAAGGAGCGCCGGTCCATGCTGAAGGTCGCGAGGTTGAACGAACGCGTCGAGAGCGTCGGCCAGGTCAGCACCATCCCCGCGGAGGCGTCGATGTCCATCTCCTCGACGGTCCAGCCGTCGAGGTGGACGATGGAGGCCTGCCCGCTGATCCCGGCGCCCCCGCCGCCGAAGCCGCCCAGCCGGCCGGGCGCCACCACCGCGTGGGTGATTCCGTTGGCGCGCGCCACCGGCAGGTGTTCGCTCGACGGATGGATCGCGGTGGCCGCGCGCAGGTGGGGGTTCATCTCCCCCAGCTCCACGGTGTCCACGGTGGCGCTGATGGAGCCGATCTCGGTGAGGCCGAGCTGGCTGACCGAGTCCATCATTCCCGGATACACGTCCATTCCCGCGGCGTCGATCACGGCCGCCCCGGCGGGCGCCGTAACGTCCGCCCCGATCTCGACGATGCGGCCGTCCCGGATCAGAATGGAACCCGACTCGATGGGCTCAGCCCCCTCCGCCAGCGTGTGGATCCGCGCGTTCTGAATGATCCAGGACTCTTCCTCCTGTCCCGCGGCGATCGCGCCAACGCCGGTCAGCGCCAGCGCGATTCCGAAAGCGTTCCTGCCGAGCCGGGTCATCGCCGGACTCCTTCCCGCGGCCCCCGCCGGCCCGGCCCGCGCTCCGCACCGTCCCCCTCGGAGAGTTTGGCTTCGAGTTCGGTGCGTTCGGCGGCCATCGCCTCCCGCATCGCCTGGTCTTTCTCGCGGCTGAACAGCAGCTCGCCGTCCACAAAGGTCATCTGGTTCACCGCGTAGGTGCTCAGCGGGTGCCGGTCGAAGATGGCGAGGTCGGCGTCCTTCCCCGCCTCGAGGGAACCGACCCGGCCGTCGATCCCGAGCTGGATCGCCGGGTTGATGGTGATCATCTTGAGCGCCTCCTCCTCGCTCATCCCGCCCCACTTGACGGTCTTGGCGGCCTCCTGGTTCAGGTGCCGCGCTTCCTCGGCGCTGTCCGAGTTGATGGAGACGAGGATGCCCCGCTCGGTCATGAGGGCCGCGTTGTGCGGAATTGCGTCGTACGCCTCCACCTTGTAGGCCCACCAGTCGGAGAAGGTGGACGCTCCCGCCCCGTGCGCGGCGATCTCGTTCGCGACCTTGTAGCCCTCGAGCACGTGCTGGAGGGTGGCGATCCGGACGCCGAACTCCTCGGCGACCCGCAGGAGCTGCAGAATCTCGTCCTGCCGGTAGCAGTGGGCGTGGACCAGCCGCGTCCCTTCGAGGACCTCGACCAGCGGCTCCAGCTTCATGTCCCGCCGGGGCGGCAGCGCCCGCTCGCCCCGGGCCTTCGCCGCCTCGTAGTCGGCGAACTCCTGGCGGTAGGCCTCCGCTTCGATGAACGCCTGCCGGATCACGTCCTGGACTCCCATCCGGGTGGCCGGATAGCGCCGCTCGACGCCGGCGGGCATGCCCCGCGACCGCTTGGGGTTCTCGCCGAGGGCGAACTTGATCCCCGGAGGAGCGCCTTCGAGCACGAGCCCCGCGGCGTCGGCGCCCCAGCGGTGCTTGATGACCACGTTGAGGCCGCCGATCGGGTTGGCGCTGCCGTGGAGGATGTTGGAGGTGGTGACGCCGCCCGCCAGCTCGCGGTAGATGTTGACGTCGTAGGGGTCCACCACGTCGCCCGTCCCGGTCATCGAGGACACGGCGACGCTCCCCTCGTTGATGGACTCCGCGGCGATGTGCGAGTGGGCGTCGACGATGCCGGGCATCACGAACATCCCCGTGGCGTCGATCACTTCGGCGCCTTCGGGAACGGTGACGCTGGCCCCGACCTCGGCGATCTTCCCGTCGCGGATCAGGACCTCGCCGGGCGAGAGCGTTCCCCCGGTCACGGTGAGGACCGTGCCGCCCCGGATCACGGTGTCCTGGGAGAAGGCGAGCGGCGCGCCGAGCAGGGCCGCCGCCAGAAACAGCTTCGAGTGTCGCATCGTTCTCATCCTTCGTCCCCCGGGGTTTCCCCCCCGTCCGTTTCCTCGTCGTCCTCCGCGTCCACCCGGTGGATCACCCCGTCCACGAAGACCGTCTCGACCTTCGCTTCGTCCTCGAAGATGTCCTGATCGGCGATCACCAGGTTGGCGATCCGCCCCGCCTGCAGCGTCCCCACCCGGTCCGCGACCCCGAAGATCTCGGCCGGGGCCAGAGTGAGCGCGGTGAGCGCGGCCTCCCGGTCGAGACCCCGCTCGACCGCCTGCCGTACCGCCGCCAGGTCATCACCGGAGCCCCCGCGGCCTCCCGGGGGGCCGCCGCCCGACCTCGGCGCCTCACCCCTGTAGAAGGCGAACCGCACGCCCGCCGCCGCGAGGACCGCAGGGCCGGCGGGCGCCCGGTCGCGGAGGCGCAGCGCGCGGAGCGGCACCTGGGCGTCGGGATCCGCATCGGGGTCGGCCTTCGGCCAGTCGAGGTTCACCAGAATGGGAACCCCGTGTTCCGCCAGGAACGCCGCCGACTCCGCGGCTTCGTGCCCGCCGTAGAGCACCGGCCGGATGCCGAACTCCCGGGCAAGACCCACCATCCGGCGGACCTCCTTGTCGAGGGCGGCCGGCAGGAGCACCGCCTGCTCGCCCGCGGCGGCGGGCACGAGCGGCGCGAGCGCCCGGTCGTAGCGCGGGCGCGCCAGGCCCGCCGGATCCTCCTCGTACATCCGCCAGATCTCGGCATAGTGCGAGGCGTCCATGAAGAGCTGCCGCAGGTAGGCGAGCACTCCCATCATGGAACCGGGGAAGGACCGGAACCCGCGGGTCTCGAGCCGGACCATGACCGCCACGTCCGGATCGAGCACCAGGTCCCGGGCGTCGTCCCCCGCGAGGTTCAGGAACGCGGCCCGGCCTCCGACGATCCCACCGCGGGGGGCGGTGACCGCCGAGGTGAATCCGGTGCGCCGGCGCGCAGCCATCCGGTCGTCGTCCGCCTGGAGGTCATCCGCCGCGAGCCGCCACGAGAAGGTGTCCGGCCGGTCTTCCGGCCCCCGCGACGGCGGCGGCGGGCTCGGGCGCCCTCCGGGCCCGCCGGCCTGGCCTCCCCGGGGAGCGGCCGCCCCGAGGCCCAGATCGCTCAGCGCGGTGATGAATCCCGGATAGACGTGCTTCCCGGACGCATCGAGCCGGCCCATTCCGGCGGGCGCGTCGCTTCCCGCCTCGACCGAGACGATCAGCCCGTCCCGGATCACCACGGTGGCCTCGTCGAGCACGGTCCCGTTCCCGACGTGGACCATGCCGCCGGCGATCGCCCAGTCGCGCGGGCCGGCGTCGGCCACCGCGCGGGAGGAGAGCTGAGCGGCGGCGCTCGTCGCCACCGCCGCGACCAGGAACACCGCGAGCGGCGCCAGCAGGCGGCGATCGCGGGGCGGGGGGATTCGTCGGACCATGGCGCGCGAGTCTGTCCGAGCAGCGGACGCCGGTCAACCGGGGACGGGGCTGGCGACCGCCGAGCGGTTCCCGGTATGGAGACCGGCGCCGACTTGGCTCCCCGGCCGCCGGAGGAAGCGCGGGCGCACCCCGGTTCCAACGGTTTCGTTGCCAACGCGGTTGCTGGCAGCGATGTTGATCGAAACCGGTCGCGATCCGTTGACCGCGGCCGACAGCGCCGAGGACCCGTGCGTCGTCCAGGGAGCCGTGTATTTGACGGTGGTTCCGGTATATTTACCGTAAATTTACCGGAACTACCTACACTATGTACCCACGCCTGCTCTCGCTGCCGCGGCAGAGTTTTTTCCTCTTCGGTCCCCGTGGCGTCGGCAAGTCCGTCTGGCTGTCCCAGTGTCTGCCCGACGCCGGTCTGACGGTGGATCTGCTTCGATCCAGCGACTACCTCCGGTATCGACGGGACCCCTCCCTGCTGGCGCGCGAAGTGGCGGCCTTGCCGGCCGGTGCGTGGGTCATCATTGACGAGATCCAGAAACTGCCGGAGTTGCTCGATGAGGTCCACGCTCTGCTGTTCGCCGGGCAACGGGCGCACCGCTTCGCCATGTCGGGCTCCAGTGCCAGGAAGCTGAAGCGGTCGGGCGCCAACATGCTGGCGGGCCGGGCGTGGTCGAAGCGGATGTTCCCGCTGAGTCCGCTGGAGATGCGCGGGGACTTTCGACTGGAAGAGGCGCTCCGCTACGGGCAGCTTCCCCTGTCCGTCGCCGCCGAAACCGCCGGGGACAAGTCGGAGTTTCTGGACGCCTACGTCGAGACCTACCTCCGGGAAGAGATCTGGCAGGAGGCATTCGTCCGGAATCTCGATGGCTTCCATCGTTTTCTCTCGGTCGCGGCGCTTTACAGCGGGCAGGTGCTCAACGTGAGCAACATCGCCCGGGAAGCGGGAATTGCCCGTTCCACCGTGCTCGGCTACTTCGGAATCCTGGAGGACACGCTGATCGGCTGGCGGTTACTCGCCTGGCGCAAGCGAGCCAAGGTCAAGGAAGTGGCGCACCCCAAGTTCTACCTGTTCGACTGCGGCCTGCAACGCGCGCTGGCGGGCCTCCAGCGGGACAAGCCGTCTCGCGCCGAGCGCGGTGCGCTCTTCGAGACCTGGGTACTGAACGAGTTGCGGGCGCTGAACTCCTGGGGAGCCCATGGCGCCCGGTTCCACTATTGGCGCACGGAGTCCGGAACGGAGGTGGACCTGATCTGGCAGCGGGGCGCGCGAGCGGTCGGCATCGAGATCAAGGCGTCCGCGGAGTGGAAGGAATCCTTCAACCGCGGGCTCCGCATCTTGCTGGAGACGGGCGGCATCGAGCGCGCGTTCGGGGTGTACGGCGGCGAGCGCGAGCTCCGGTTCGGGGAGATCCGGGTGCTGCCGTATCGGACGGCGCTGGAGCTGGCGTGGGCCGGGCGGTTGCTGGACGGAAAGCACGGAGACCAGCCGGCAGTCTGAGAATGGCGCCGGGGCAGTTCACGGGCCATTCGGGTCATCGGGAGAGCCGCGGACGGCGCCGGTCTGAAGGCTGGCGTCCCTGGCGCCCCGCGTAAGATTCCGGCCGTTCCGTGCCCCGCTTCTACCTGACGACAGCCATCGACTACGTCAACTCACCGCCGCACCTGGGGACGGCCTACGAGAAGATCACCGCGGACGTCATCGCGCGCTTCAAGCGGGCCGCGGGGTACGAGACCCGGTTCCTGATGGGGAACGACGAGCACTCGCTGAACGTGCGGCGGCAGGCCGAGCAACAGGAACTCGATCCGCTCGACTACTGCGCGAAGATGGAGGACGTCTTCCGGGCCGTGTGGGCGAAGCTCGACATCTCCTTCGACGACTTCATCCGCACCACCGAGGAACGCCACCGCCGGGGGGTGCAGAAGCTCCTCGAGGCCATTCGCGCCCGGGGCGGCATCTACGAGGGGACCTACGAGGGCTGGTACTGCGTCTCCTGCGAGGCGTTCAAGCAGGAGAAGGACCTCGAGGACGGGAACTGTCCGGTCCACAAGGCCAGGCCGGACTGGATCTCCGAGAAGAACCACTTCTTCCGGCTGTCCGACTACCGCGATCGCCTGCTGGACCTCTACCGTGAACAGCCGAGCTTCATCGAGCCCGAGACGCGCCGGAACGAGTTGACGAACGTCCTGGAGGCCGGGCTCCTCGATCTCTCGGTCAGCCGGCCGGGATCGGGCTGGGGCATCCCGGTTCCCTTCGACGAGCGGAGCGTGGTCTACGTCTGGTTCGACGCGCTCATGAACTACCTCTCGGCGACGGGGTACGGGACCGGCGAGGACGGCTGGGACGAGCGTTGGCCCGCCGATCTCCACATCGTGGGGAAGGACATCACCCGCTTCCACGCGGTCATCTGGCCCGCGATGCTGATGGCGGCCGGGGTCGCCATCCCCCGCCAGGTCTTCGGGCACGGCTTCGTGAACTTCCAGGGCGAGAAGATGAGCAAGTCGCTCGGTACCGCGGTGGATCCGCTCGAGGCGGCCGATCACTTTGGACCCGACCCGCTCCGCCTGTTCCTGGTGCGTGAGATCCAGTACGGCCAGGACGGCGACTTCTCCTGGGACCGCTTCGAGGCCCGCTACGACGCCGACCTCGCCAACTCGCTCGGCAATCTGGTGAGCCGCATCACCTCGATGGCGGGCCGGTACCGCGGGGGCCGGCTGACCGCTTCGGCCCGCTCGGGACTCCCGGCGGTCGCGGCGCAGGCGGCTTCCGACTACCGGGCTGCGATGGAGGAACTTCGCCTCCACGACGGCGCCGCCGCCGCCTTCCGGATCGTGAGCGCGGTCAACGAGTTCCTGACCGAACGGGCGCCCTGGACGCTCGCCAGGGATCCGGATGCGGGCGACGCCCTCGACGAGACCCTCTACGAGGCCGCGGAGGCGACGCGCATCGCAACGGTGCTCCTCCATCCGGTGATGCCGCAGTCCACGCTCCGGATCCTCGAGCGACTGGGCGGCACGAACGGCGATCCGATCCAATTGGAAGACGACGCCGTATTCCAGGGAGGCCGTGCGCTCGAGACCCGGACGGGAGAGCCGCTCTGGCCGCGCCTTTCCGGCGGGAGGTCGGGCGGCAAGGCCTGACCGGCGAACCCCCCGGGGCGATGACTCCCCAGCCGGCCGGTCTCCTCTCGCGGAACTGGCTGATGGGGTTCCGCGCCGACCTGGTCTGGATCATCCTCTCGGCCGCCGTCGGCTGGGCCTACCTGGCGCTGATCCTGGGGGTCGGTTCCGGCCTCGAAAACCCCATCCGGGACAGTTTCGCCACCCTGCGGATCGGCGACTTCGCGCTCCCGCTGAGCCTCGGACTCGTGGTGGTGGCGAGTTGGGCGATCGTCCTCGACGCCCCGCACCTGTTCGCCACCCTCGCCCGCACCGTGCTGGACCCGGAGGAATGGCGCATTCGCGGCGGGGTGCTGCTCGCGTCCTTCGGCTTCTTCCTGTTGGGCCCGGCGCTGATCCTGACGCCGCGCTGGCTGTCGTCCGCCGGGATCCTCCCTGTCGAGGCGGCAACGCTGGGAAGCGTCGTCTTCCTCGTCTTCTTCCGTCTCTGGGCCTACTACCACGTGGTGCGCCAGCACTGGGGGTTTCTCCGGCTCTACGCCCGCCGCAACCCGGAGACGGAGGACGAGCTGGAATCCCGGGTGGACCGGGTCGTCTTCCCGGTCCTCTTCTACCTGCCGATCGGCTGGTTCGTGACCGCACCCTGGTACGCGGCCAGCGGAATGCCCGAACTCGGGTTCGCCACCGAGATCGGCGGCCGGACGCTCGGCGCCTGGCTGCACGCGCCGGTGGGGTCGCTGTGGTTTCTCACCCTGGTCGCCTACGCCGGCTTCCAGTGGCGCCGCTCCCGCCAGGGCATCCCCCGGAATCTCCCCAAGCTGCTGCTCCTGGCGGCCACGGTGCCGCTGCACGCCGCGGCCTTTTCGGGGCCGCCGCTGGTGCTCTTCGTGGTGCCCCTGGTCACCGCCGGGCACAACCTCCAGTACCAGCGGTTCGTCTGGGACTACGGGCAGCGCCGCTACCAATCGGAACGGAGTCCGGCCGCTTTCTCCTTCTCGAACCCGGTGCTCTATTTCGCGCTCGGGCTCGCGTTCACCGTCCTCTGCTACCGAGGGCCGCTGGTGGCTTCCGTGAGCGGCCTGCTCGCGGGATTCCTCGATGGATTCCTGCTGCCCTTCGCGGGTCTCGTGGCCGGGGCGCCGGGGAGCGGCGGCGGGAGCCTCGGGGTCGAAGTCGTGGGAGCGTCACTCCTCGGTTGGGCCATGCAGCACTACTACCTCGACGCGAAGATCTGGCAGGTCTCGAAGGACGAGCGGCTGCGGCGAGTCTTGCGGACGCCGCTTCCTACTCGGCCAGGGACCGCCGGAACGCCGCAATCGTGATCTCGGCGCGGCGGGCGACCAGCGCCTGCCCGTTCGAGATCGTCCGGTCGAGCGGGTCGAGCGGGACGCCGTTGATCTCGAACAGCCCCGCATCCCGGCGCTCGCGCGTGCGGATCGATCCCGGATCCACGGTCGCCATGATCGCGTCGTAGTGGTAGTCGTCGTGGATTCCCGCGCGGGAGGCGGACTGCACGTCGGGCTCCTGGTGGATTCCCAGTTCCTTGAGCTGCTCGAAACTCCAGATGTCCTCGGTGTAGTACTCGGGAATGTGGTGGAGCCGGACGCCGGAATGCGGCGGTTCGGCGTTCCAGCGCTCCGCGACGGCGGCCATCCCGCGCTGGTTCCCGCCGCTGTCGCCGATCATCAGGATGTCGGTGAACCCGCTGGTGGCGAGGCTCCGCGCCACGTCGGTGAGCACCATCTCGAAGGTCTCCCGCGTGAGGCTGAAGGTCCCGGGGAAGCGCATGTGGCCGGTCGGGGGGTCGTGGTCGCCCTCCGGCACCAGCTTGATGATGGGAGCGACCAGCGCGTTCCCGAGCCGCCGGGCGACGGCCTCGGTGGTGGCCCGCAGCACCACGTTGTGCTTTCCGGTGACCACGTAGGGACCGTTCTGTTCGATCCCCCCGGTCGCGACGATCGCCGTGGTGGCGCCGTCCGCGATGCGGTCGCGGACCTCCATCCAGGTCAGTTCCTCGATGAAGACGCTGTCGAACGCGGCGATGGGACGCTCCGCGTCGAGCGCGTTCCAGGGATGGTCCTGGGGCCCGCAGCCGAGAGTGAGGAGCGACAAGCAGAGAACGAAGAACGAACGAGCAGACATCGGGGCCATTGTCAGCGGGGGTGAACCGGGACGCAAGCGCGTCGCCGGATCAGGTTCGGCGGCTCGGGAACACGGGCACCGGACCGGCGGGGCGCAGGCCGACGCGCTGACCGGGCCGGAGAAGCCCCTGCCAGATCTCGCGGGCCGGGGACCGGGCGGCGATCGAGCGGCCCGACGGAAGACGCGCCTCGATGAGCTGGAAGGCCCCGTGGAACGCCGCCCGGGTCAGTACCGCGACGGGGGAGCCGGCGCGCTCTTCGTCCACGAAGGGCTCCACGAGCAGCCCGTCGAGCGGCAGCAGCACCTCGACCGGGCCGCTGGGAGGCGCTTCGCCGGAGGCCGGGGGCAGGATCTCCACCCGGCCGATCTCGCAGAGCGCCGTCTTGCCGTCGCTCTCCCCGGGGAGGAAGTTGGTCTCCCCCAGGAACTCCGCGCCGGCGCGGCTGCCGGGGTCCCGGGCGAGTTCCTCGGGCCGGCCGGACCGGACTACCCGGCCGTCGAGCAGCAGGACCACCTGGTCGGCGAGCAGGAACGCCTCCTCCCGGTCGTGGGTCACGAGGACGGCGGTGGCGTCGAGCCGCCGGAGGAGCTGGGCCACCTCCTCCCGGACGCCGGCCCGGCGGGGCGCGTCGAGGTTGGAGAAAGGCTCGTCCAGCAGCACCACCGCCGGCTCGGGGGCCAGGGCGCGGGCGAGCGCCACCCGCTGCTGTTCTCCGCCCGAGAGCTCGTGGGGCCGGTGACCGGCGACCTCCGAGAGCCCCACCATCTGGAGCGCTCCCCAGGCCTTGGTCAGGCCCGCCGGGCCGGGAACGCCGAAGGCCACGTTCTCGAGGGCCGAAAGGTGCGGGAAGAGCGCGTACTCCTGGAACACGAGGCCCACGCGCCGCGATTCCGGAGGAACGAACACCCCCGGTCCGGTCACCGTCTGTCCGAGCACCCGGACCTCTCCGGCATCCGCCGTCTCCAGGCCGGCCACGATCCGCAGGAGGGTCGTCTTGCCGCCGCCGCTGGGCCCGAGTACCGCCGTGAGACTGCCCGGGGGGACGTCCAGATCCACTCCGGCGAGCACGGGGCGGTCCGGGTCCAGCCTTCCGTTGCTGAGAAAGCGCTTCTCGATGGCGCGGCAGCGAAGCGCCGCCTCCCGGGAGGCCCCGGCGTCAGCGCCAGCCATCAGCGCACCGCCGGACGGAGCGGCCGTCCGGGACGGAGCACGACGAGCAGCGTCGCCGCGCAGAAGAGCAACAGGACCAGCGAAGCGGCCGCCGCCCGGCCGAGTTCGACGTTCTCCGCGGCGCTCCAGACCGTGGTCGCCAGGGTGGCGTAGCCGGTCGGCGCCAGCATGAGGGTGGCGGGCAGCTCCTTGACGCTGGTCAGGAACACGAGCGCGAGGCCGGAAGCGAGGCCCGGCCCCAGCAGCGGCAACGTGATCCGCCAGTGGCGGCGCAGCCAGCGGGCGCCCAGGGACCGCGCCGCGTCATCGAGCCGCGGGCTGAGCGGTCCCAGGGTCGCCTCCACCGGCGCGATCGCCTGCGGGAGCATGTGGACCGCATAGGCGAAGACCAGCAGCGCGAGCGTCTGGTAGAGGAACGGCGCGACGTTCACCGCGAAGAACACGAGCGAAAGTCCGACGACCAGTCCCGGCAGCCCGAAACCGATGTGCGAGATGGCGCGTAACGCGGAACTGCGCCTCGACGGGAAACGGACGGTCAGAAAGGCGACCGGGATGGCCAGCGCGGTCGTCGCGACCGCGGCGAGCAGCGATACCAATCCGGTTCGTCCCAGCGCGGCGAAGAGCCCCGTCATCGCCCCGGCGGGCGCCTGGATCAGCCAGTAGAGGCACACGCCGACCGGCAGGACCAGCGCCGGCAGGAGCACGCCGGCGCAGAGGGCCAGTCCCGCCCACTTCCAGCCGCCGAGCGCCTGGATACGGGGCGGGCGGGACTGCGTGGCCCCCGGGGACGGACCGGAGGCGCGGTCGAACCGGCTCGCCGCGGCCAGCACCAGCAGGGTGGCGAACACCAGGAGCAGGGCGAGTCCCGCCGCGGTATGCCGGTCCAGCGATCCGCGGACCTGGTTGTAGATGGCCCAGGTGAAGGTCTCGTAGCGCAGCAGGGAGACGGCGCCGAAGTCGCTCAGCGTGTAGAGGGCCGCCAGCAACCCGCCCGAGAGGAGCGCGGTCGAGAGGAGCGGCAGGGTCACGCGGCGGAACCGCCGCCAGCGCCCGGCTCCCAGTACCCGGGCGGCGTCCTCGAGCGAAGCGTCCATCACCGCGAACCGGGCGCGCGCCGCCAGGTAGACGTACGGGTAGTTGAGCAGCACCAGCACCAGGAAGGCGCCCGGAAAACCATAGATCTCGGGAAGGCGCTCCCACCCCGTGACGGGCTCGAGCGCGCGCTGGAGGAGGCCGCGCGGTCCCAGCGCGGTCGCCACCGTGAAGGCCGCCACGTAGGACGGCACCGCGAGCGGGAGCGCGAGCAGTCCGGTCAGGACGCGCCGGCCCGGAAGGTCGGTCCTCGCGGTCAGCCAGGCGAGCGGCAGCCCCAGTCCCGCGGACCCCAGGGCAACGGCCGCGGTCAGGAGCAGCGTCCTCCCGGCGATCCCGAAACTGCGCTCGCGCAACAGCACGTCGAACAGCCCGCCGCCCGCGACCGCCCGGCCCGCCAGATAGACGAGCGGCAACAGGCACATCGCCGCGACCACGATGCCCGCGGCGCGGAGGCGCCGCGACGGCCAACGGGTTCGGTGGGCCGGAATGCTCACGGTTCCCGAACGGTAGCCGTCCCGCGGACTTCGCCGGCGTGCGGCCAGCGGCACCGGTCCTGAGGGTCGGCGCTCCCTAGATGGCCCCTACTTCGCGGAGAAGATCGAGCGTTCCCCGCAGGTCGTCGAGGTCCCCGAGTTCGAGGTCCGGAGGGCTGATCTCGGAGAGCGGAGTGACGGCCGGGTCCGTGGCGATCCCCGGAACCAGCGGGTACTCGTAGGTCTCGCCGGCGAAGCGCTCCTGCACCGCCTCGGTGAGCAGGTACGCCAGGAAACGCTCGCCGGCCTCGGGGTTGGCCGCGGTGTTGACCACCCCCCCGCCGGAGATGTTGATGAGGCCTCCGGCGCCCCCTCCCCGGGGACTCACCGTCCGGGCCGCGAACTCGTCTCCGTGCTGCACCAGGAACCGGAAGAGGTAGTAATGGTTCGACAGCGCGAGTTCCACCTCGCCGTCCGCCACCGCCTGGTAGATGGCCGAGTTGTTCGGATACGCCACCGGCTCGTTCGCGAGCACTCCCTCGAGCCAGGCGCGGGCGGCGTCCTCCCCCTCGAGGAGCCGGACCGCGGTCACGAAAGCCTGGAAGGATCCGTTGGTGGGCGCCCAGCCGATCCGGCCCTTCCAGCGCGGGTCGGTGAAGCCCTGGATGGTCTCCGGCAGATCCTCGGGGGTCAGGAGTTCGGTGTTGTACACGAAGACCCGGGCGCGTCCGGTGGTCCCGACCCAGCGGCCGCTCGGGTCCCGGAACCGGGCCGGAACCCGGTCGAGGATGGAGTCCGGGAGCGGGCTCAGGCGGCCTTCGCTGGCAAGCTGGCCGAGCGCGCCCGCGTCCTGGCCGTAGTAGACGTCCGCCGGACTCTGGTCGCCCTCCTCCAGAATCTGGGCGGCCAGGTCGGCGGTGCCACCGTAGCGGATCTCCACCTGGATTCCGGTCTCCGCCTGGAACGCCTCGACCACCGGGCCCACGAGCGATTCGCCCCGCCCGCAGTAGATCGTCAGCGTCTCGGGTGCGGGAGCGCCCGTGCAGCCGGCGGCCGCAACGAAGACAATTGCGGCGGCCGCCAGCTTCCCGCACCGGGTGGCGGAAGGCCTCTTTTCGATATTGAAAATGAGTTTCATAGTTGATAACTCTAGCAGAACCGCCGCCGTGGCGCGGGTCTTGCTGCCTGGCCTCTCGTGACCTTTCCGACCCGCCGCGTCGCCGCCACCCTGGCCGCCGCTTCCTTCGCCGCCCTGCCCCCGGCGGCGGGCGCGCAGATCGAACTCGAACGGCGGGTCTCCGAGGTCTACCGGACCGCGAGCCCCGCGGTCGTGAACATCACCGCCCAGATCCAGAGCTACGACTGGTTCCGCGGCCAGGTCACCCAGGAGGGTTCGGGGTCCGGTTTCGTCTACGACTCCCGGGGCCGGATCGTCACGAACTACCACGTGGTGGAGGGAGCGGACCAGCTTCAGGTCACCTTCGCCGACGGCGAGGTGCGGGACGCCCGGCTCGTCGGCGCCGATCCCACGAACGATCTCGCCGTGCTCGAGCTGGCTTCCGGCGCCGGCGATCCGAAGGCGTTGACGCTGGGAGACTCGGACGCCCTCGAAGTGGGACGCTTCGTGGTGGCGATCGGACACCCCTTCGGCCTCGACCAGACCCTCACTACCGGAGTGGTGAGCGGCCTGGGACGCGTCATCGAGAGTCCCGACCAGGGATTCATCGGGGAGATCATCCAGACCGACGCGGCGATCAACCAGGGCAACTCGGGCGGCCCGCTGCTTGATCTCGACGGCCGGGTGGTGGGCGTGAACAGCGCCATCGTGAGCCCCACCGGGACCTCGGCCGGCATCGGGTACGCCATTCCCGCCACCACGCTGGCGCGGGTGGTGCCGGAACTCATTGAAAACGGCAGGTATCCCCATCCCCACCTGGCCATCTCGGTGCAGGAGATTCCCGAGCGGTTCGCCCGCGCCTTCCGGCGCTCGGGAGTTCCCGCTCCCTCGGGGGGCGGCTTGATGATCCGGGCCATCGCCCGCGGCGGTCCGGCCGAACGGGCGGGTCTGCGGGGCGCCGGCAGCATGGGCCGGATCGGCAACATCCGGTTCCGTTACGGCGGGGACTACCTGCTGGCCGTGGACGGGCAGGCCGTCGCTACGGAGCGCGAACTCCTGCTGCTGCTCGAGACGAACTACCGGGTGGGGGACGAGGTGAACCTGCGGATCTGGCGGGACGAGCGCGAGCTCGACGTCCGGGTGCAGCTCATCGACCGGGATACCGTCATGCGCCGGCGCCGCCGCCGCTGAGGTTCCGGAGCAGGCATCACTCCCGGGTTGCCATCAGCCGGGAGACCGCCAAACCGGAAACGACCGCGAGGAGCGCCCACGTCAGGATGACCGCGGCGCCGTGCCCGAAGAGCACGGCGCCGGCGCCGAAGAGCACCGAATAGACCATCAGGCACGCCACCGGCCAGGCCATGAAGGCGCGCCCGGACGGTTCGGGACGCGTCCGGGTGCGCGCGTAGGCGGCGCTCCAGCCGGCCCGCGGCGGCCGGGTGCGCTCGACGAAACGGTCGAGCGTCGCACGCGACTCGGCCGGCGTCAGCAGGGTGACGCCCAGCCAGATCACGGTGGTGGCGGTGAGACCGGCCACCAGCCCCGGGATCGATCCCGGTTCGATCCCGAGCAGCGGGAGGGAGGCCGCCACCGCGAGCGATCCCGCCATGGCGGCGATCTCGCTCCAGGCATTGATCCGCCACCACAGCCAGCGGGCGATGAAGAGCGGCCCGGTACCGGCTCCGATCTGGAGGAGCAGCCCGAAGCCTCCCCGGGCGGTGTCGATGAAGAGGGTGAGCAGCCCCGCCGCCGCCATCAGCAGGACGGTCGCGATCCGCGCCACCGCCACGGACTCCCGGGCTCCGGCCGCGGGCCGGAAGAACCGCCGGTACACATCCTCCACCACGTAGGACGCCCCCCAGTTCAGGTGCGTGTCCACGGTGGACATGTAGGCCCCGGCGAGCGACGCGGCAGCCAGGCCGAGGAGACCCGGCGGCAGCAGCCGGAGCATGAGCGGATAGGCGAGGTCGTCGCCGACGAGCGCCGGGTCGAGGCCCGGCAGCGCGTTCTGGAGCGCCGCAACGTCCGGATAGACCGCGATGGACGCAAGGGCCACGAGGATCCACGGCCAGGGCCGCAGGGTGTAATGGGCGATGTTGAACCAGAGCGTCCCCCGCAGCGCGTCCTTCTCGCTGCGGGCGGCCAGCATCCGCTGGGCGATGTAGCCGCCGCCCCCCGGCTCGGCTCCCGGATACCAGACGCTCCACCACTGGAGCGCCACCGGCACCACGAAGAGGACGGCGAACGCCTCGGTCCCGGTCGGCGGGATGACGGCGAGGCGGTCGCCGAACTGCTCCACGAGGCCCGGGAGACCGCCCACCGCCGGGTGGTCGAGCGCCCACACCGCCGCCACCACGGCCCCCACCATCGAAACGACGAACTGCAGCAGATCGGTGACCACCACCCCCCAGAATCCGGCGACCACGGCGTAGGCGGCCGCGAGACCCCCGGCGATCAGTACGGCGGTGGACTTCTCGAGTCCGAAGAGGACGCCCCCGATCTTGGCGCCCGCGAGGGTGACGGTGGCGATCACCACGCAGTTGAAGAAGACGCCGAGATAGACGGCGCGAAAGCCCCTGAGGAAGGCGGCCGGTCTGCCCGCGTAACGGATTTCGTAGAACCCGAGGTCCGTCGTCAGGCGGCTCCGGCGCCAGAGTGGCGCGAAGACGAACACGGTGAGCATCCCGGTGATGCAGAACGCCCACCAGGCCCAGTTCGCGGCGACGCCGTTCTGGCGAACCAGTTCGGCGACCAGGTTCGGAGTATCGGTGGAGAAGGTCGTCGCGACCATCGAGGTCCCGAGCAGCCACCAGGGAAGCCGCCGGCCGGCGAGGAAGAAGGAGTCGCTGTCCTTCGCCGCGAAGCGGACCGCCCAGAGCCCGACGGCGAGCGCCGCGCCCACGTAGAGTCCGAAGACGATCCAGTCGAGGCCGCTGAATGCCATCGGCGGTACACCGTAACCGAACACACCGGCCACCTCCCGCGGGCCGTCCTAAACTCTCGCCTCCGATGCGCGTCGCGGCCGTTGTCTGGGGCTCCCTGGCGCTGGCGGCCGGCGCGGTTTCCGCGCAGGACGTCCCGATCGGAGACCAGGACGCCGCCGAAGCGCTGCTTGCCCGGGTACTCGATCACCGCGAGACGGTGCGGCCGCTGGAAGGCGGTCTCACCTTCCGCCAGCTGATCACCACCGAGCGGCTCGACGAGGAGCGGGAGGTCGTCGCGAGCGCCAACGCGCTCTACGAGTACCGGCCGGAGTTCGGACGTCACCTGTGGAAGCTCCTGGAACTCGACGGCGAGCCGATCGCGGGGCGGCGTTTCCGCCGCGAGGAGCGCCGCTACCGGCGGGCGATCGAAGCCGCGAAGGAGGAGGCGGACGAGGACCGTCGGGCGCTGGAACGCCAGGATCCCGACTACGAGATCCTCCCGAAGAACGGGATGGATCTCTTCTACAAGATCGTCAGGGATGCGGTCGAACTCGAGATGTTCGAGGGAGAGCTGCTGCGGCGCGATACCTGGCGCGGCCGTCCCGTCCAGGTGGTCCGTTTCTGGCCCCGCCCGGGATTCGACGACGCCCCGAACCGGATGATGTCGGTGGTGTCCAAGTGCGAGGGGGAACTCTGGGTGGACGAGGAGAGCCGGCAGATCGCCCGCGTGCGCACGGTGCTCACCGAGGCGGAGAACTTCATCGCCGGGCTCTTCGGCCGTCTCCACCGCGGGACAAGCGCCGACGTGGAGAGCGAGTTCGACGGTGAACTCTGGCTCCCCAAGCGGGTGACCATGACCGTGGACGCCCGGATGTTCTTCATCCGCCGGATTCGCCGGCGGGTCCACTACGACTTCCTGGACTTTCGCTCGCTCCCGGCGTCTCTGGACCGATAGGCTTTGCCGTTCATGCTGACCCTGCGCGGGCTGGAAGGACTGCCCGAAGTCCAGTCCGGGGACGACCTGGCGCGGCTCCTGCTCGACGGGATGCTCCACTCCGGGGCCGAACCCGGCGACGGCGACGTCGTCGTGGTCTGTCACAAGGTCGTCTCGAAGGCCGAAGGGAGGCTGGTACAGCTCAAGCGGCTGCGGCCGACGAAGATCGCCCGGGCGTGGGCCGCGGAGTACGGGCGCGACCCCCGGGAAGTCCAGGCGGTCCTCGGCGAGGCCCGGGACATGGTGCGCGTGCAGCGCGGGGTGCTGGTCACCGAGACCCGCCACGGGTTCGTCTGCGCCAACTCGGGGGTGGACCGCTCGAACGTGCCGGAGGGCCACGTCTGCCTGCTGCCCGAAGACCCCGACGGCTCGGCGCGCGAGCTTGCCGAACGGCTCTCCGAGGCGACCGAGACGCGGCTGGGGGTCGTCATCACCGACACCTGGGGACGGCCGTTCCGCCTCGGGGCGGTGAACGTGGCCATCGGGATCGCCGGCGTACCGGCGCTCCACGACTACCGCGGGCAGCCGGACTTCAGCGGCCGGACCCTCCAGTCCTCGACGATGGCCATCGCGGACGAGTTGGCCGGCGCCGCCGGTCTCGTCATGGGAAAGCTGCGGCGCATTCCGGCGGTGCTGGCGCAGGGCGTCCCGTCGCACCCGGGGGCGGAACCGGGAACGGGAGCCTCGCTGCTCCGTAGTCGCGGGGAAGACATCTTCCGGTGACCGGTCCTGGCAGCCGGTGGTGAAACCCCCGTGAGCGCCGAGAGCGGCGAGGCGCCCCGCTGACAACGCGCGTGAGGCAGGAATACCGGGTGTATTCCGACCGAAACGCAACGCCGAGCGCCACGCAGCGGCGCGGTTCAGCGGGGATGCATCGCCGCTCAAGCCCCCACCGGGAGAACTGGGCCGCGGGGGTTTCGCCACCGGCTGCCAACCTCGCGGTGCTCGGGGGGACCGGACAGTTCGGACTGGGGCTCGCGTGGCGGCTCGCGCTCGGCGGAGCCCGGGTGGTGATCGGCTCGCGCGACGGGAAACGGGCGGAGGAAGCCGCGGCGCGGGTGCGGACGGGTCTCGATGCGCCAGGCGCCGTTTCCGACCCGGCCCGGGGCCTCGCGGTGTCCGGCGCGACGAATCGCGCCGCCGCCCGGGCCGCGGACACGGTCTTCCTCTCCGTTCCCTTCGCCGGCCAGGAAGCGCTCCTCGAGGAACTCGGCTCCGAGCTCGACGGGAAGCTGGTGGTGTGCTGCGGCGTACTCTGGCCGCCGGGGTCCCGTCCCGAGACCTCCGCGGCCGAGGAGGCCGAGCGGGTCCTGCGGCGAGCGGGCGCCGGGAAGGTGCGCGTGGCCGCCGCCTTCCAGACGGTTGCCGCCGGCCTCCTCCGGCTCCCGCCCGGAGCGGCGGGCGCTGAACCCGCGCCGGACATCCTGGTCTTCGCTGACGGGACCGCCGACCGCGAGACGGCCGCCCGGCTGGCGGAACTCACCGGACTGCGGGCGGTGCCCGCCGGACCGCTCCGGAAGTCCCGCGCGGCGGAGGCCGCGCTCGGGCTGCTCCTGGAGCTCAACCGGGGCCCGGCCCGGCACGCCGGGCTCATGGTCACGGGACTGACGCACCGCCCATGAACTCCCGTTTCGCACCGAAGCGGCTCCTCCTGGCAACTCTCCCGTTCGTCGGGGCGGCGCTCATCCTGGCCCTGCTGTTCCGCCGCATTCCGCCGGAGCGGATCCTGGAGGCGCTTCGCGGAGCGGACCCGGTTCTGTTCTTCGCGGCGCTCCTTCCGGTCTCCGTCCTCTATGTCCTCCTCGACGGCGCCCTGCTGGCCGCGGTGCTGCGCTGGTTCCATCCGCCGGGAATCGGCTTCCGGGAATCGCTCGCGGTCCGGGCGGTGGACTACCTGGTTTCGCTCTGGAACGGACGCGCCTCCCAGGCCGCGATGGTGGGCACGCTCGGACGGCGCTTCGGAGGCGCGGGGGGCGGCGAGGCCCATCGGGACTCGGGCTACTGGGAGTGCGCCGGGACCATCCTCTTCCTCGACCTCTGCCAGCGGGGCCATCTCCTCCTCTGGGCGGCGGGCGGCGCCGTCGTCCTGGGCAGCGCCGCGCCGGACCGCGTCCCGGTGGCCGCCGCGCTCGGCTTCGCCGGCCTCTGCCTGCTCGTCGCTTTTCTCCGAGGCCGTCTGCGGGGCGCCGGGCTCGGGCCACCCCGCTGGAGGCTCCTCCAGTCGCTGCGGCGAGCCGCTCCCCGGCACTACGCCGCGGTACTCGCGCTGAAGGCGCCCCTGATCCTGGTTGCCGCCCTGGGACACCACTTCGCCCTCGGCGCCTTCGGCATCCGGATTCCCGTGGGCGCCCTGCTGGCCACCCTCCCGATCATCTTTCTCGCGGGCGCCCTCCCGATCGCGGTGGCGCGCATCGGAACGAGCCAGGCCGCCTGGATCTACTTCCACGCGGGAGCCGCGGCCCTGTCACCGGGAGGAGAAGCCGCCCTCCTCGCCTACAGCCTGTCCGCCCACCTGACCTTCCTGCTCCTGAACGCGGCGCTCAGCGCCCCGTTTCTGCCGGCGGCGTGGCGGACGATCCGCGGCGCTCGCCGGCCGCTCAGTCGAGCCGCCGGTACACGCTCCGGAGCAGCAGCGGATCCCCTCTCCGTGGCATCTTGAGCTCCGTGCGCACGACCAGCACGTCGTCCGTGGCCTGCAGCGTCCGGAACAGCTCGAGTTTCCCGAAGGGCAGTTCCCGTTCCTCCCGGACGCGCGCGATGCCGCCGCGGAACTCGGCCACGCTGGTAATGCGCCCCCCTCGGCCGTCCTCGCGGGCGTGCTCTTCGCCGTCCAGATAGAGGATCTGCACCCGCTCGTCGAGAACCAGCCGCAGTTCGGCCGCGTCGGCTTCGATCTCCAGCAGGTCCGGCAGGCTCAGGAGCGGTGCTCCACCCCCGCCCGGAGCGCCACGCCCGCCGCCGCGGCCCATGCCGCCCCGGCCGCCCGGCGGCCCGAAACCCCGGCCCCCGCGCGCGCCGCCC
>JAJDVI010000084.1 GCA_022826195.1 Acidobacteriota bacterium | reverse complement strand
AGCTCGCCCGTCGCCATGCGCGCCAGCACGTCTTTCAGGGCCGCGCCCGGCCGCGCCGGGTCGTGCTGTTTCAGGACGTAGAGATCGAGGATCGAATAGGCGACGTCGGGCCGGAGCGCCGCCATTTCGTCTTCGCTCAGGATGTCGCGCCGGGCGAGTTCCACGAAGCGGCCGTCCTGCGCGAGGCAGGAGAGGCTCGCCTCGATGAAGCCCTCGCCGGTCAGGCTGTTCAGCACAATGTCGACCCCGGCGCCGTCCGTCGCGTCGAGGATGTCCCGGCCGAACGCGGTCGAGCGGCTGTCGAATACATGCCCGACGCCGAGCGCGCGGAGATAGTCTTGCTTGGGCGCGCTCGCCGTGGCGAACACCTCCGCACCCGCCGCCCGGGCGAGCTGGATGGCGGCAAGCCCGACGCCGCCCGCGCCGGCGTGAATCAGCACCCGGTCCCCGGCCTTCAGCCCGGCAAGCTCGTAGGACAGAACGCAGGTCACGAACACCGAGGGCACCGTGGCGAGCGCCGCCGCCGACATGCCCGGCGGCGCGGGCGCAACCAGCTCCTCGTGCGTCACGACCTCCGGCCCGAAGGTGCCGAACGCGAAGCCGGCCACGCGGTCGCCTGCCGAGACGGCGGTGACGTCCGAACCGGTTTCGACGATCCGGCCGCAGAATTCCTCGCCGAGCAGTCCTTCCTCGACCAGGCCCATGGCCCGGAACACGTCCAGGAAGTTGAGCCCGCAGGCGTCGACCGCGACCCGCACCTCGTTCGGCTCTAGGGCCTGCATCGCCAGCGGCTGCACCTGCAGCGTCTCGATCGCGCCGCCCTCGTCCGGCGCCAGCACCCAGTCCGCCTCCTCCGGCAGGGCGAGGCGCTCCGCGCCGGCGCCCGTCCGGACCAGCCGGGCGGCCTGGCGCCGCTCCCGGCGATGCGCGATGTGGTTCTCCGAATCGGGGAACAGCAGTTCGTTGGCGAGGACGGCCTCCGGCTCCGGGGCCTCCGGATCGAGATCGAGCATCCGCGCCTGCATCTGGGGCGCTTCCCGCAGCACCACCCGGCCCAGGCCCCAGAGGGCGGCGCCGGCCAGTTGCCCGGTCCGCTCCCGCTCCAGCACCTGCGCGCCGCGGGTGACGAACCACAGGCCCTTCTCGGGCACGGCGTCGGCGTCCGCGATGCCCTGCACGAGCGCGAGCGCGCTTGCCGCCGCCCGTTTCGCATCCGCCGCCAGGTCTGCGGCCGTCGCGTCGGCCCCGTGTCCGTCCTGCCCGACGAGATGCACCGCGCCGGCGAAGGGCACGTCCGGAGGCAGGCCTTCGACCAGCGATTGCCACGATTCGCGCCGCTCCAGTTCGACCGAGGCCACGACGATCCCGTCCTTGCCCTCCGCTGCCGCGCCTGTCCCGTCCGGATCGTCGCCGGCCAGCACCACCCGCTGGTTCTGCGCCGCGAGCTGCGCGGCCAGCGCCGCCGCCGTGCCGCCCCGGTCGGCAGCCAGAATCCAGACGCCTTCCGGCAGGTCGATCTTCGCCGGACCCTGCGCCACGATCACACCCCGGTCCGGCAGGCCGGCGGATTCCGACCGGTCCACGCCGAGGACCTCGGATTCGGCAAATCCGGTATCGGCGAGCGCCTCGCACCACACGTCGGGGCCGGCGAGGGCGTGGTTCGTACGGTAGCGGTCGGCGAAGCGCCACCATCCGTCCAGCTGTCCGAAGATCAGGTCCATCCAGCCCCGGCCGCGCTGGTTCTCGAGCGCGATGAGCTGTCCCGAGGGGGCGAGGAGCTCCCGGCAGTGGTCCAGCGTCTCGTCGAGGCGCCGCGTGGCGTGGAGCACGTTGGCGGCGATCGCGAGGTCGTAGCCGTGGTGTTCGAAGCCCTGCGCCACCGGGTCCTTCTCGATATCGAGGACGCGGTACTCGATCCGGGTGTCCTCGCCGCTGAACCGGGACTCGGCGTCCGCGAAGAACCCCGCCGAGATGTCGGTGTAGGCGTAGTCGAACCGGCCGGGCTCGAGCTTCGGCAGGATGCAGTCGGTCGCCGACCCGATCCCCGCGCCGACCTCGATCACCCGGAGGGGCCGCCCCTCCGGGAGTCCCGCGACGATCATCTCCACCACGTCGCCCAGCATCCGGTTGGCGGCGCGCCAGACGGGCGCCTGCGTGTAGAGATCGCCGGCCCGGGGCGTCTCGTCGCCGAACAGGAGCGACAGGGGGTCTTCGCGGCCCCGGAGCACTTCGGGCAGCGCGCCCGCCGAGCGGCGCAGCAGGGCGACCTCGTTCGCACCGTGCGGGTACAGCCCGGCCAACCGGGTGGCTTCCTCCGCCGGGTCGGCCGGCAGTCCCTCCGGCAGGGGATCGCTGGCGCCCACCGCTACGACGAGCCCTTGCGTGGTCTCCCGCAGCACGCCGGCGTCCTCCAGCAGTTCCAGGATCCGCCCGAACAGGTGCTCGTGTTCGCCGAGCACCTTGAGGCGCTGGCGGAGTTCCCCGGCGTCCACCCGGGCGCCGGCGCGGCGCTCCCAACCCAGCCTCTCCAGCGTCGAGAGCGCGTAGGAGCGCGCCAGCCGCTCCAGTTCCGCCTGCATCCTTGCCTCGTCCGCCGCCTCGACTCCCTCGTCGGCCAGATACGAACGGAAGACGGGGGAGTCGGCCGCGACCTCGGCCGGCGTCCGCAGGAAATCCGCAGGCAGGATCCCCCCCGGGCGTGGCCGGTCCCGCCACTCGATCTCGTAGAGGAGTTCGTCCAGCCCCTCCTCGGCGGAGAGCAGGGCGGCCCGGGTCGCGCGCTTGATGGCGTACCCGCTCAGGATGCCGAGCGGCGCCCCGTTCCCGTCGTAGATGCGGAGATCGGCGCTCAGCACCTCCGCCGTGCCGCCGTTCGTCTCGGCGGACCGGTCGGGGTCGGACTCCCGGAGCCGCACGTGGCACAGCACCCGGTCTGGCCAGGGACCGCTGATCCACAGCCGGTCCCATCCGAACGGCAGGTACGTGACGCCGGATTCGGAGGCGTCGGCCGGGCGGGCGGCGCTGAAGATCTGGAAGCAGGCGTCGAGGAGGAGCGGATGCACGTCGAGCCCGGCCTGGTCAACGTCCGACGGCAGCGCCACCTCGCCCAGCGCCTCGCCCGGCCCGGACCAGAGCGCCTTCAGGGTGCGGAACGACGGGCCGAGCGCGATCCCGACGCCGGTCTTGGCCCGGTAGTAGGCGGGGACGTCTTCGGAAACGAGGCCGGCCCGGAGCGCTTCGAGGTCGGGTGGCGGGGCCGGGTCCCGTTCGGGCGTCCCGGGGGTGACGCTCGCTTCGGCGTGGAGCGTCCAGTCCTCCTGGGCGTCCCCCTTGCTCAGGACCCGGACCCGCCGCCCGGCCTCGCCGCCGGCCGCGTCGAGCACCACCTGGACCTTGCGGACTCCCGCGCCGCCGCTTTCGGGGTCGTCCTCCGGGAGGATCAGCGGGTTGTGGAGCTGGAAATCGGCGATCTCCAGGGATTCGCTCTTCCCCGCACCGGCCGCCGCAACCGCCATGGCCCCATAGAGGGCCCCGGGGACCACCAGCCGCTCGAAGACGCGGTGGTCTCCCAGCCACGAAGGGTCGGTGCCGGTCAACTCGGTTTCGAAGCTGATCTCGCCGCTGGCCGATTCGTGCCGGGTCCCCAGCAGCGGATGACTAGCCCGCGAACGGCGGCGCTTCGTCCGGTCGATCCAGTGCCGCTCGCGCTGGAACGGATATCCCGGGAGCGCGACGCGGCGGCGCGATTCCCCGGCGAACAGGCCGGAGAAGGCGACCGGGAGCCCGATTTCCCAGGCGCGCGCCGCGGCGGCGACGAACGCGTCCGGAATGTCTTCCGGCGTTTCCCGGGACGGGCGCCGGAGACTGGAGAGCACGGCCGGCGCGCCGTTGCCGCCGCCTCGACCGTCCGGTTCGGGCCAGGCCAGCGAGACCATCGGTCCGAGGACCGCGTGGGGTCCGATCTCCACGACGGCCCCGACCCCGAGCTCGGCGAGCGTCCCGACGGCGCGCCGGAACTCCACCGTTTCGCGGGTCTGCCGCCGCCAGTAGGTCCCGTCGAGGGACTCGCCGTCGTCCAGCACGCGGCCCGTCAGGTTGCTCACGAAGGGGAGCGACGGGCGCGCGATTTCAATGTCGTTGAACGCCGCCTCCAGGTCGTCGAGCGCGGGGTCCAGCATGGCGCTGTGGTAGGCGGGGCTCTTCCGCAGCCGCCGCACCCGGACCTCCCGGTCTTCGAACTGCGCGAGGAGCGTCTCGACCTCCGCGGCCGGCCCGCTCACCGCCTGGTGCGCTCCGTTGTCGGCGGCGACGCTCAGCCCCGGGCCGGGCGACCGGCGGTTTTGTTCCTCGACCGCCGCCGCGACCACCGGGCGAGGCGCGAAGATCGCGGCCATGGCCCCCTCGCCCGGCAGCGCCCCGATCAGCTCGCCGCGGACGGCCGCGAACCGGAGCCCGTCCTCGAGCGAAAAGACGCCCGCCGCCTGCGCCGCCGCGATCTCCCCGAGGCTGTGGCCGAGGATCACCGCCGGGGTGATGCCGAGGCTCGACCAGAGCGCGGTGAGCGAGCACTCGAGGGCGTAGATCGCCGGCTGCTTCCACACCGGATCGT
Source organism: Acidobacteriota bacterium (assembly GCA_022826195.1). Taxonomy (GTDB): domain Bacteria; phylum Acidobacteriota; class Vicinamibacteria; order Marinacidobacterales; family Marinacidobacteraceae; genus Marinacidobacterium. The sequence goes on along the minus strand of JAJDVI010000084.1, from coordinate 39,831 downwards.
CCAGATCGGGCGGCTCGGGGCCCCGCCCGAACATCGCATCCAGCAGGGAGCGGCCCCGCGCTTCGCGAAGCAGGCGGTCGCAGCGGTCGAGAACCGCCCGCACCACCGGTTCGCTCGCGTAGAGGTCCGCGCCCATGCCGACCCACTGGCTGGCCTGTCCCGTGAACACGAACGCCACCTTCGGCGGCGGCTCCTCCGCGAAAACCGGTCCAGGGTCGTCCCCGGGCTCCGCCAGCCGCGCGAGTCCGTCACGGAGCGACGCCGCGTCCCGGAAGACCACCCCCGCGCGCCAGCCGAACTGGCTCCGGCCCGTTCCCGCGGTCCACGCCATGTCGGCGAGACGGGCCTGCCCGGCATCCCCGGAGGAAAGGTCGGCCCCACGCGCATCGACCCAGTCCCGGTAGTGGCCCGCCAGCTCGCCGAGCGCCGCCTCCGACTTGCCGGACAGCGGGAGGAAGCGCGCCCGGCGCGCCTCGAGACGCTCCTCCGCGGGCGGTCCGGGTCCCGCCGGCTCCGGAAGGGAAACCGCGATCGTCCGGGCGGCCCCCACGGGCCACGGATCGGCCCCGGCGCCGGCGTCGTCGGGGAGCGCCGGGTATCCGCGGACCACGATGTGCGCGTTCGTTCCCGACCAGCCGAATCCGCTCACTCCCGCCAGCGGCGGGCGACCCGGATGGAGCGGCCAGTCCGTCGGTTCCGCGGTGACCCGGAGCGGCAGCCGGTCCCAGTCCAGCTCCGGGTTCGGGGTCCGGAAGTGCAGGTGCTTCGGAATCACTCCCTGCCGCATGGCGAGCAGGGTCTTGATGAGACCCGCCGCTCCGGCCGCCGGTTCCAGGTGCCCGACGTTGGTCTTCACCGAACCGATCAGCAGGGGCCGCTGCGTCCCGCGTCCCTTGCCGTACGCCGCCGCCGCGGCGCGGACTTCGATGGGATCGCCCACCTCCGTCCCCGTCCCGTGCGCTTCCAGGTAGTCCACCTCCGACGGCAGGACGCCCGCCCGCGCGAGCGCGTCCTCGATGACCCGCTGCTGGGACGCTTCGTTCGGCACGGTCAGCCCCGCGCTCGCCCCGTCCTGGTTGACCGCGGATCCCTGGATCACGCCCCAGATCCGGTCGCCGTCGGCCTCGGCCTCGTGAAGCCGCTTCAGGACCAGGATGCCGCAGCCCTCACCGCGCACGTACCCGTTGGCGCTGGCGTCGAACGCCTTGCACTGGCCGTCGGGCGCGAGCATGCCGGCGCGCCCGCGGAGTTCGGAGAGCCGGCCCGACAGGATCGTGTGCACGCCTCCGGCGAGCGCGAGATCGGCTTCGCCCCGCTGCAGGCCGGAAACGGCCTGGTGGGTCGCGACCAGCGACGACGAGCAGGCGGTGTCGAGCGCCATGGCCGGTCCGGTCAGGCCCAGCGCGAAGGCGACCCGCCCGATGGCGGTGTTGAACGAGGTTCCGGTGACCGCGTAGAGGCTCGCCGCCGGCTCCGCGCTGTCCTGCGTCTCCAGGATCAGGCCTCGGTAGTCGTAGTTGCTGATTCCCGCGTAGACGCCGGTGCGGCTGCCGCGCAGTTGCTCCGGGTCGATCCCCGCGTCCTCGAGGGCCTGCCAGCTCACTTCGAGCATCAGGCGCTGCTGTGGGTCCAGGAGCTGCGCCTCGACCGGCGAGATGCGGAAGAATGGGGCGTCGAAGCGGTCGAGCCCCTCGAGATAGGCCCCGAAACGGCAGGCTTCGGTCTCCACCGAGGGGTCCGGAAAGAGTTCGCCCACGCGCCCGACGCCCGAACCGGGCGCGCCTTCGATCACGGAGTTCCCGCCCGCTTCGAGGAGACGCCAGAACGAGGGGACGTCCGGAGCCCCGGGGAACCGGCACGCCATGCCGATGACGGCGATCGGCTCTGGCGGTTGCGGGTCGCTTCCCCGCCGGGTCCCCTTCGAGGCTTTCGGTCTCTCGCGCTGCATCAGGGTGGACCGGCGATCAGTGATGGCTCCGTAGGCGGGGGTATCGGACGGATTTTGCGGTACTCATACCGCCGAGCCCACCCTGCATCACGGCGCGTAGGGTACCGATCTGCGCCCTCGTATCCGCCCGCAGGTTCTGCCGGGCGACGGGAGCCCGGCTCGCCGGCGCGGTCCGCCTCTGTGGTCAGGCTCGCGGGCGGGGTTCTGGATCCAGTCGTGTACGACGCTGGAAGGGGCCGCCCGACAGCGGAACCGGGGGCCGAGACCGGCGGCTACGCGCTATCGGAGCGCCGCTCACGGCGGAGCGTTCGACGGCCGGGTTCACCGAAGTACGCACACTCCGCAATGAGATCACCGTCCGCTGCTCCGGCTTCCGCCATTTCGATGGGCTGACGCGTGAGGGGCTTGTATGTGAGAAGGCCTGTCCGGTACCGCTGGGTGGGATAGTCGAGATTTCGCGCTCGCTGCAGGTCGTAGTGCGAGCCGGCCTCGACGAAACGCATCACATAGGCCGTGCGCTTGGCAAGGGGACCCTCTTCGAGCGCCACGCCTCGATGGACGACCATCTTGTTGAACAGAAGCTCGTCGCCGGGCTCGAAGTCGTCCTCGATGCACAGGTTCTCGAGGATCTCCCGCATCGCCGGCGAATTGAGGACGCCGTGGCGCATGGACACGTAGTCGAAGGAACTCGTCCTGATGCCCGCTTTCTCCTTGGCCCTGAGTGTGGAGACCAGGGCCGGCTCGATCTGTTCGAAAACCCATTCTCCCGAAATGACGTGTTGAGGAACGTAAGCCATTCCTCCCCGTTGCCCGCGTGCGTTCACCGGTTGCAGTGGCGCCCAGAGCGTGCAACCGAACTCATTCGAGTGCTGAAAGCCGAAACTGTCCACGCCGACATGCCAGGTCGATCCGATGTCGGCGTTCTGCTCGACTTCGAAGATCTGTTCGCCCGTAAAGAAGAGATCGTTGTCCGTCAGATCCGTCAACGCCTGCCGGAAGTAACGGCGCGCCAGCAGATTGAAAACGCCTTCCTTGTCGCCTTCGACGTCGTAGTTCACCCGGTAGAGGGCGGGGGTCGTCGAGTTGTCCGTCTCTCGATGCATCTCGACTTCCACCCGATCACGGAGCATCCGGAGTACCTGGCCGTTCAGGAATCCGTCCAGCCTGACGCACCCGTCGCGCTGGAACTGGATCTTCTGCTCGGGGGTAACCCGAAAATCGCAGTCGAAGGGATGCCGGGTCATGAGGGCAAGCGCCCTGGTTCGGCGCCGGCTCGAGTGCGTGGGTTTCGCGAAGAGCAACCCCGGCGTCCGGATCCCGGGAGGTGTCGAGACGGGTGAAGTCTTGGATGTCCCATCGGCAATCAGGACTCCAATTGTGATCGCAGGGGGGCCGGGAAAGATACCCTCGGCCGGCCGATCGCGGTGACCTCGAGGCGCTCAGTCCGCGCCGCCGGGGGCGCCGGGAGCGCCCGGGATCAGAAAACGCTCCCCGACCAGCCAGGCGAGCGCGGTCCGCACTGCCGGCTGCGGCGCCGGGAACTCCCGGAGCGTCCGGCGGATCCCTCCCCGCGCGCCCACCGCCCGAAACAGCTCGGCGAGCGCGATGCCCGCGACCTTGTGCGCGGGGCGGAGTCGGCCGGGGAGAATCACCACGTCCGCGGGAACGATCCAGTCGCCTTGCAGGACTCCCCGGGTTTCGACCCGGGCGCCCGCGGCCGGCTTCAGCAGGCCATCCTCGGGGAGCCGCGGCCGGTGGGGAGCCGGCGGTCGCTTCCGGGAACGCCGGCGCCAGAACGGTCGCCCGGCGAAGCGCGCTTCCTCGGCGTAGAACCCGGCGATCCGGTCCTCCGCCTCAACCGCGAGGCCGTGTTCCTTGGCAGAGTGGAACGCGAGCGCCAGCCCGGCGTCGCGGGGCCGTTCGAGCACCGTACGCAGCACGACGGCCGCCGTGAGGCCGGAGTCCATCGCCTTCATCGTCCCGAGCCCCGAGAGCGGGTCAAGGGCGCTCGCCGCGTCGCCGACCGCGACCAGCGGGCAGCCCTCAGCGGTTGCGGTGGACCGCAGCCGGTACGGCGTCACGTCCGCCGCCCGCACCGGCGTCAGGAGGTCGCCGGCGACGAACCCACCGAGATCCACCTCGCGGACCGCTTCCCGGAAGCGTTCCTCCGCCCTGCCGGCATCTGCCGCATCGAGCATCACCGTCACGTCCCGGCGGCCGCCGACCACCGGGGCGCTCCAGACCCAGCCGTCCGGAAAGGACTCGATCAGCGTTCCCTCCCGTTCGCCGGGAGCGAAGTGCGCGGTCAGCGCCGTGGTCCGGAAGCCGGGCCGGTCGCGGTCCTGCCGGGTCAGGACCCCGCTCCGGCCCGAAGCGTCCACGAGCGCCCGGGCGGCGACGTGCAGTTCGTCCTGGTCCTGCCTCCGGACCACCAATCCATCCGCGGCAGTTGTCGCCGACCCTTCGACAACCCGCACTCCAGCGCTCCCGGCGCCGGCGAGCGCCCAGTCGTCGAGGCGGTCGCGGCGGACGAGCCGCTGACCCTCACCGTCTCCCGCTGCGGGCTGGGCGGCGATCCGGTCTTCGCGCCCGCCCCAGCGGACGAAGTGATCGGATGGCCGCGGCTCGTAGACGGACGGCGGCAACTCCAGCCCGTAGGAGGCCAGCAGGCGCGGCGCCGAGGCCGACAGGCTCTCTCCGAGGTGCTGCCGCTGCCTCCGGGGCTGGTGCACGAGCACCACGTCGAGACCGACGGTGGCGAGTTGGCGGGCCGCCAGCGATCCGGCAGGGCCGCCGCCGACGACGGCTACGTCGGCAACCAGAAGGGACACGGTGCCCCGCGATGCCGCTAGCGTGGTCGCTGGCGGAGCGAGCGAAGCGCCTCCTCGACGCCGTACAGCACCGTTTCGAGTTGCGCGTCGTTCAGCCAGTCGTCGCGGCGAGCCATGGCGGCCCCGAAGTCCGCGATCATGGCCTCCATGTACTGACGGTCGGCCTCGACCACGATCTCGCGGCCGTCCAGCACGACGTACACCGGGGTGGAATGGGCGAAGAGCGAACTGTCGGTGGTCCAGACCGATCGGGGCCCCTCGGCGCGCACCGCGATCCAGGCGCTGTCGTCCAGTTCGAGGTCTCCGGAGATCTCGAGCTCGAAGGGCGAGCCGGCGACGGGATCGGCAGCCGGGTCACCGGTTGCTTCCCGCCACACCTCGCCGTTCACGAGGACCATGAGCCGTTCCATCGGCACCGCGGAGACGGCGCGCGCCCGGACCGGCAGGCGCGCCGGGCCTTCGCGCCCGATCTCGTCTCCCATCCCGAAACCGTCCACGTCCAGTTCCAGCAGCGGCCCGTTCGTCGAGAAGCTCCGGCCGGCGCGGAGGGCGAGGGCCCAGGCGTCCGGCCCGGCGCCGTCCGGCAGCCGCACGTACGTCCGGCCGGTGCCGAGCGGCGGATCGCGGGAGGTGTCGGAGAAGGTGTCCGAACCGCCGGCGGCGGCGAGCCGGAAGCCCGCGTTCTGCAGGCGCGCGTAGATCGCCGCCGACCCCGTCTCCGAGCTCGGGATGCAGTTGATGTCGAAGAAGTCGGCGACGCCGAGCGCGGCGTCGAGCGGGATCTCGGAGGGCGAGGCGCCGTCGAACCGGACCCCTTCCGCGAGATAGGCGAAGTAGGGGTGCGGCATCCCCACGACGACCTGTTCTCCCTGCTCGGCCCTCAGGCGCCGGATGTACTCGAAGAGCGGCGGGAAAGGCGCCTCTCTCGCCGTACCCCGGACTCCGGTCGCGAGCGGATAGAAGAGACGCTCGGGGTTCAGGAAGGTCCGGTGTCCGAACGGCATCCGGTATTCCTGGCCGTAGCGGAGAAACACGGTCTCCGTGGAGGCCGGGTGCCGGCCGGCGACGAAGCGGGCCGGGTCGCCCATGGTCCGCGAACCGTCCACGTGAATGAGCGCGTGGATCACCTCGACCGCCTCGGCCTCGGCCTGCGCCACGAGGTCCGCGGGAGTGATCCGCAGATCACCCGCGTGGAGGTCGTGAACGTGGGTGTCACCGGACATCCAGCCGCTCGCGCCCAGATCGCTGAAGCGTTCGAGTTCCGCTTCGAGGCGCGACTCCTCGCCGGACCGGATGGTGACCTCCCGCTCCCAGGGCCGGAACTCGACTCCCCGCTTCAGCCGGACCGTGGCCGGTCCCGGGGGCAACTCCACCGTGAATTCCCCGGCGGCGTGGAAGTAGTGGGTCTCGGTATAGGAGACGATGCGGCGGAAGACGCCGCGCGGCGCATGCGCCCGGTCATCGGCCCCGATGACGGTGGCGCGCGCCGGCTCGCTCAGCGCGACCCGCAGGCGGCCCCAGGCGGGTCCGGCGCGCTCGAGCCCCGTGACCGGCAGCGGCCGGGAGCCGCCGCCGTGCACGCCGATCACCTCGAGTTCGGGATGTCCGTTCCGGTTCGTGGTGAACACGAGCTCCTGCCCGTCGGGGGACCACGCCGGGTCCTTCTCGTCCCAGTACTCGTCGCGGGTCAGCCGGAAGGGCAGGCCGCCGTCCGCGGGCAGCAGGAAGAGGTCGTAGCTGCCCCGGATGTCCGACGCGAAGGCGATGAAGCTTCCGTCGGGGGACACCGCGGGACGGGTCCGGAAGGTCGTCTCCTCGACGTGGAGTTCCTGGTAGTCGCCCTGCCCCTCGATGCGGAAGATCCCCCCGGTGCCGGGATGGTTCGACCGGTTGGACACGGCCACCAGGAAGCCTCCCGGGAGTCCCGCGCCGAAACCCGGTCCGGGGTCCGGCTGGATCTCGTTGGAATCACCGCCCCAGACCAGGGTGTCCGACCCGTCGGGGCCGACCATCCGGATGTCGAAACTGCCGGACTGCGCCGCGGAGTAGACGACGGACCCGCCGCCGGCGGCCCGCGGGTGGAAGTCCATCGCGGGATGGCTGGTGAGGCGCTCGGGCGTCCCTCCCCCGCGCTCCACCCGCCAGATGTCCAGATTCCCGTCGGTGTCGCGGGAGAAGAACACCGATCCGCCATCGGGGGACCAGTCCGGTTCGAAGTCGTAGGCGGGCTCCGCGTCCTCGGGGCCGCCGGTCAGTTGGCGCGCGTCCCCGCCGGCCGCCGGCATCACCCAGAGACGGCCGTCGAGGGCGAACGCGATCTCGCTCCCGTCGGGAGACCAGGCGGGATACGCCGGCCACGACGTGACGCGGGGAACCAGGTAGTTCTCGACCCTGATCTGTCCTCCGGCCACCGCCGGGTAGCGCAGGGTGCTCATCTGGGCGCCCGCGCTGGACGCCGCGCACAGGAGACCTGCCAGGGCGGCGACGAAGGGCGCCCCCCTCGTCAGGTCGCGAGGATCTGGCAAGAGTCGGCGTCTCCGTGGACCCGGGTGACCTCCGGCTGGATCGTGACGTGGCGGATGCCGAACCGCTCGCGCAGCAGTTGGGTAGCGCTCTTCAGAATGACGTCCGTCGGGGTGTTGGCCTCGATGTCCGCGTGGCAACTGAGCGAGACGAAACCGCTGTTCACCGTCCAGATGTGGAGATCGTGGATTCCGAGGACGCCCGGCAGGGAAAGCAGCCCGGAACGCACCGCCTCGCCGTCCACGTTGGCCGGGGTGGCGAGCATCAGCACCGAAATGCTGTCGCGCAGCAGCCGCGTTCCCGAGAGGACGAGCAGGCCGGCAATGCCGAGCGAAACGAGGGAGTCCACCGTCGTCCAGTTGGTGAAGTAGATGACGATGGCCGAGACGATGACCCCGGCAGAACCGAGCGTGTCCCCGAGCACGTGCAGGAAGGCGCCCCGGATGTTCAGGTTGCTGTGCTGGTGGTGGCCCAGGACCTTCAGGGCGACGAGGTTCACGATCAGGCCGATGATCGCGATGATGAGAACCGGTACGGCGGACACCTCGACGGGCTCGCCCAGCCGGCCGAGCGCGCGGGTGCCGACCCAGCCGGCGATCCCCAGCAGGAACACCGAGTTCAGGAGCGCCGCCAGCACCTCGGCCCGGTGGAACCCGAACGTGCGGCGGGCGGTCATCGGCCGGGTAGCCAGCCAGGCCGCGAGAAACGAAACACCGAGCGCCGCGGCGTCGCTCAGCATGTGTCCGGCATCGCCCTGGAGGGCGAGGCTGTTCGCGAGGATGCCTCCCACGAACTCGGCGACCGCGATCGTCAGCGTGCAGATGAGGGCGGCGCCCAGCGCCCACCGCGAAGGCAATTTCCCGCCGTGTGCAGGGGCCAGCGCGTCGTGGTGATGGTGATGCGACATAACCCTGTGTTCTCTGGTACTTCGCTAAGTATCGCCCAACGGCCGGTTCCGAAAGTGGCGTGAGCGGCTCGCGGGCGCGCGATTCAGGCGGGATGCAGCGGCGTTCGAATGCCGTTTCACGCTCTCCACAGGCTCTTCAGGGCACCGGCTAGAATGGAAACCGATCCCTGACTGACACCGCCGGTGTCGGACCCATTCCCCGGAGTAAACCCAAGTATGACCGATGGCAAGGCGCTGGAATTGACAAGCGACAATTTCGACCAGACGGTGGGCGGCGACCAGCCAAGCCTGGTGGATTTCTGGGCCGAGTGGTGCGGCCCCTGCCGGATGATCGCGCCGGCGATTTCGGAACTGGCCGAGGACTTCGACGGCCGGGCGGTGATCGGCAAGGTGAACGTCGACGACGAACCCCGGATCGCCGAGAAGTTCCGGGTCCGCTCGATCCCGACCCTGCTCTTCTTCCACAAGGGCGAGGTGGTCGGCCAGATCGTGGGAGTCCAGTCGAAGGCCAACCTGGCGGCCCGCCTCGAGGCGCTGATCGGGTAGGGCTCGGAGCGCCGGCGCTCCGATCGGTCTGGTACCTTCCGCCGACGGAGCCGGAACCGAGATGATCCGCCGAAAGCGTGGCGTCGCGCTTGCGCTGGCGGGGCTGGCGCTGGCCCTTGCCGGATGCGGCCCCAGCGGGCCTCCCGGGCTGGCCATCACGAACGCCCGCATCGTGGACGGCGACGGCACCCCGGCCGTTTCCGGAACCGTTCGCGTCGTGGACGGGCGGATCGCGGAGGTGGGCGCGGGTGCCGCACCGTTATCCGGAGACACCGTGATCGATGCGGGAGGCCTGGCGCTGGCGCCGGGGTTCATCGACACCCACAGCCACGCCGATTTCGACCTCCTCGAGCGGCTCGACGCCACCGCCGCCGTAAGCCAGGGGATCACGACCCTGGTGGTGGGACAGGACGGCGGCTCGCACCATCCGCTGGCCGACTTCCGCGCCCGTTTCGAGGCGTCCCCGGCGACCGTGAACGTGGCCAGCTACGCGGGCCACAACACCTTCCGGGAACTGGTCATGGGCGAGGACTTCCGCCGCGAGGCCATTCCGGAGGAAATCGCCGCGATGGCGCGCCTTCTCGAAGCGGATCTCGCCGCCGGGGCGCTCGGCCTGAGCACCGGTCTCGAGTACGACCCCGGGATCTACTCGGCGACCGAGGAGGTGGTGGCGCTGGCCCAGGTGGCCGCCGATGCCGGTGGCCGCTATCTCAGCCACCTGCGCAGCGAGGACCGCTGGTTCTGGGAGGCGGTCGAGGAGATCATCCGGATCGGCGAGGAGACCGGAATGCCGGTCCAGGTCACCCACGCGAAGCTGGCGCTCCAGAGCCTCTGGGGGGAAGTGCCGCGCTTCATCGGCCGGCTGGAGGAAGCCCGCGCCGCCGGAGTGGACATCACGCTGGACGTCTATCCCTATCCCTACTGGCAGTCCACCCTCACCGTGATGTTCCCCGAGCGGGACTTCACCGATCTGGAGGAGTCGCGGTTCGTGGTCTCCCAGATGGCCCTCCCCGAGGGCATCCTGATTCCGACCTATGCGCCGGAGCCCGCCTATGCCGGCCGCACCCTCGCCAGCATCGCGGAGGAGCGCGGGGAGGAGCCCGCCGTCACCCTTCTCGAGCTGATCCAGCGGGCGGAGGCGATGCGCGCCGATCCGGATCTGGAACCCGGAACCCGCGTCGAAACGGTGATCGCGACCAGCATGGCCGAGGACGACATCGCCGCCCTCTTCGCCTGGGAACACGCCAACCTGTCCACCGACGGGGCCCTCTTCGGCGCCCATCCCCGCGGTTTCGGTTCCTTCCCGCGGGCGCTCCGGCAGTTCGTCCGCGAGCGGGGAATCCTCAGCCTCGAAGAGGCCGTGCGGCGGATGACTTCGCTTGCTGCCGACCACATGGGCTTCGGGGACCGGGGCCGGATCGCTCCCGGAATGGTGGCGGACCTCGTCCTGTTCGACCCGGAGACGGTTTCCGACCGGGCGACGCCCGAGGCGCCCCATGAACTCTCTGTCGGGATCCACCGGGTCCTGGTCGGGGGTGAAACCGTGTTCGCGGACGGCGCCGTCACCGGCGCGCGCCCCGGCGTTTTTCTTGTCCGCTGAGCGTACGGTGGCGGCTGGGAGCGCCGGTCTTCAGACCGGCACCGCACGCCGGAGGCGGACGACATGCGGGCCGTTCTTCCTGCCTGCTTTCCTGCTTGCCGCCGGCGCCTTCGGACTCGGTTGCGGCGGTGACGGGGCTACCCCCACGACGCCCGAACCACCGGAACCCGCCCCGCCGCTCGACGTGCCCTTCGGGTTCACCGATCTCGAGGAAGGGGAGGGTCCCGAGGTGGAGGACGGCTGGCTGCTCGCGATCGCGTACACCGGGTGGCTCTACGACAAGGCCGCTCCCGACAACAAGGGTTCGGAGTTCATATCGGTGCCCGAGGAGGATCCCGACTCGTTCCGGTTCGGCGTGGGACAGGTCATCCCCGGCATCGACCAGGGGGTGGCCGGAATGCGGGTGGGAGGGAGACGCCGGATCGTCGTGCCGCCCGATCTCGGTTTCGGCGCCCAGGGGAACACCCTGGTCCCCGGAAACGCCACCCTCCTCTTCGAGGTCGAACTGGTGGCGGGAGCGGAAGTGGCCTTCGAAATCACCGACCTGCAGGTCGGCTCCGGGGAGGAGGCCGAGAACGGGGATTCCCTCTCGATGGCCTACCACGGCTGGGTGTACGACCTGCTGGCGCCCGACAACAAGGGCGACACCTTCGATTCCACCACCGCGGAGAACCCCTTCGACTTCACGCTCGGGGTGGGCGCCGTCATCGTGGGCTGGGATCTCGGGATCGTGGGGATGCGGGTCGGAGGACGCCGGCGCATCGTGATTCCTCATGAACTCGCCTACGGCGCGGCCGGCCGGCAACCTCGCATCCCTCCCTACGCGACCCTGCTCTTCGAGGTCGAACTGCTGGCCGTCAACTGACGAACTCCCTGCGTTCGCCCGTCCCGGGTAGTAGGCTGTCGCGCCCCGTGTCCTCCCATTCCGTCCCGGTTCCCGTTCGCGACCGCCTTGGCCGGCCGCTCGGCAGCCTGCGCCTCTCGGTCACCGACCGCTGCAACCTGCGCTGCCAGTACTGCATGCCGGAGGAGGAGTACGTGTGGCTCCCCCGGAAGGACCTGCTCAGCTTCGACGAGACGGCGTTCGTCGTCGAACGGTTCGCGGCGCTCGGGGTTCGGAAGCTCCGGATCACCGGCGGGGAGCCGCTGATCCGCCGCCACCTGCCCGAACTGGTCCGGCTGGTTTCGGTCGTCCCGGGAATCGAGGACGTCGCCCTGACCACCAACGGGATCCTGCTCGCCGGCCAGGCAGCGGCGCTCCGGGAAGCCGGCCTGCACCGGATCACGGTCAGCCTCGACACTCTCCGTTCCGACCGGTTCCGCTCGCTCACCCGCCGGGACGGACTGGACGCGGTCCGGGATGGGATCACGGCGGCGAACGCGGCGCGGCTTCGGCCCCTGAAGCTCGACACGGTGGTGATCCGCGGGTTCAACGACGACGAACTGGTGGACCTCTTCGAATTCGCCTCGGATCAGCACGGCGAGGTCCGCTTCATCGAATACATGGACGTCGGAGGAGCCACCGGCTGGCGTCCGGACCTGGTGTTCGATGCGAACGCCATCCGCGCCCTCATGGCGCGGCGTTACGGGGGCGTCGAAGCGGTTTCGGTGGAGGACCCCACCGCGCCGGCCCGCCGTTACCGGATACCCGACGGACGGGTCTTCGGAATCATCGCCTCGGTTTCCGAACCCTTCTGCCGCGCCTGCGACCGCAGCCGCGTCACGGCGGACGGAAGGTGGTTCCGGTGTCTCTATGCCCGCGAGGGGCTCGACCTCAGGGAGCCGCTCCGCTCCGGAGCGACCGCCGCCGAGATGGAGTCGTTGATCGCCTCCACCTGGTCAGGCCGGGAAGACCGAGGCGCCGAGGAGCGGGCGGCCCTCGACCGGCGCACACCACTCGTCGCGGCCGGAGATCTCCGCAAGGACCCCCACCTCGAGATGCACACCCGCGGCGGCTGACTCTCGGCGTTCCAAGCCGGGGGCGCCATCACGGCCGCTGGCCGACCCGCGGGACGGCGTTTTCGAAGCGAACAGAGGGTCGGGCCTTGACCGAGGTAGGCCACTGGCCTACATTCACATGGTGGAGTTCCAATGGGACGAAGCCAAGAGCGACAGGTGCTTTCAGGAGCGTGGCTTCGACTTCGCCTACGCAGTCCGCGCCTTTCTCGATCCGCGCCGGATGGTCGGACCGGATCACCGCCAGGACTATGGCGAGGACCGCTACCGATTGCTCGGGGCGATCGAAGGTCGCATCTTCGTCCTGATCTACACGCTGCGGGGTCCGGCGAAGAGAATCATTTCGGCCCGCAAGGCCAACCGTCGAGAGGTCACTGAATATGAAGACGACGAACGTGCGGATTGATCCGCAGGATCCGGGCAGTCTGCCTCCGGGGCGGGTGGACTACGCCGTGCTCGACCGAACCACCGAAGCGGACCTCGCCCGGCAGCAACAAGACGACGACGAAGAAGCGGTCCGGGAGACGGCGCGGTACGCTCGAAGGGTCCGTCGGCGGCTTGGCCTGACCCAGGTGGAGTTCGCGCGGCGGATCCAGGTGCCGCCCGAGACGATCCGGAACTGGGAACAGGGGAAGCGCTGCCCGACCGGCGCCGCGAGGGCATTGCTGCGGCTGCTTGACCGAGCCCCCGAGACCGCGCTACGGGTTCTCGGCTGAGCGTCGAGACGCTGTAGCGCCCGACCCTCGGAGGGCCGGCCTCCGGGCCGGCGTCGCGCCGGGCCGCTACCGGGAGGGTGGCTCGGTCGCGGAAGCGCCGTCGTCGAGGCGGATCTCGACGATGGCGTTCTCGCGCAGGTTGCGGACGAAGTTGTCCATTTCGGCCGCCATCTTCTCGCTGTAGAGCGATTCGGCGATCTGGTTCCGCACGTCGTCCAGCGGGATCGTGGACTCCTCGGTCCGCTCGTCCACCTTGAGCAGGTAGAGGGACTCGCCGATCCGCAGCGGCTCGGAAACCGCTCCCGTCTCGAGATCGGCCACCACCGACCGGAAGGACTCGTCGAGCTCGCGGACGAGGAAGAGACCGAGGTCCCCGCCGCTCTCGGCCGAACCGGACTCCGACCGCACCTTCGCCACCTCTCCGAAGTCGGTGCCCGAGGCGATCAGGCGCTGGGCTTCCCCGAGACGCTCGCGCGCCTCCGCCTCGCCGGCCTCGGTGACGTGGACGACCAGCTCCCGCAGCCGCACCTGCGGCGGGCGAATGAACTCGTCCACGTTCTCGCGGTAACGCTGCTCGATCTCCGGTTCGCTGATCTGCACCCGTTCCTCGATGTCCTGACGGCGGATCTCCTGGATGAGGACACCCTCGAGGAACTGCTTCTTCAGCTCCTCCATGTTCGATCCCTGGAGCTCCACCTGCCGGATGAACTCCGCTTCGTCCGGGAGGTTCATCTCCTTGATGGTCGCTTCCTTCCATTCGTCGAAGTACCGGTCCGGAACCCGGAGGCCGCGCTGGTCGGCGACCTGGAGGATCAGCGTGTTGTCCACCATTCCTTCGAGGACCTGCCGCCGGAAGGTGGCCTGGACCTCGGGATCGTCGGGGACGCCGAGACGCTCCGCCTGAATGACGACCTGTCGCTGCAGCTCGCTGAGGGTGATCATGTCCCCGTTGACGAGGGCGACGACCCGGTCCACCACTTCGGCGCCCCCGGATGGCGCGTCCTGCGCGGCAGCGGCGGTGCCGGCGGTGCAGAGGATGGCGGCGAGCGGAATGCGGGAGAGGAAACGCGTCATCGTCGGGCCTCGCATTCTAGTGTGGCTTCCCGGAAGGCGTGCGGCGTCGCCCAGGGCGCCTAGCGGCACGTCGTCCGCGGGCCTGCGGCCCGCTGTGCCGGTCTGAAGACCGGCGCTCCCGGCCGGATCCGCGATTGGGGCCTGTGGATCACTCCACCTTCGGCAGCATCCCGACGTAAGGGAAGGCGAGGTTGGCGGCGTGGATGCGGACGGGATGGCGTCGTTGCAGATCGTCGAGCAGGGCCTGGACGCGGACGTCGGCCTCCTGGCGAAGCACGGTGAGCCGGACCACGTCCCGCACCTCCTCGAACTCGAGCGAGGCGGCGGGGAGCCGCTCGTCCACCCGGAAGATCCGGAACCCCGCCGCGGTCTCGACCGCGTCCGTAGTGTCCCCGGAATCGAGGACGAAGACCGCGTCGTCCACCGCGTCCGGCAGTTCGCCGCGCCGGAACGTCCCGACCGGCAGGAAGGCGTCCGCGGCATCGCCATCCCCGCTGGACCGCGTGCCCTCGCGGAGGAGCCCGGCGGCGGCTTCCGCACTCTCCCGGTCGTCGAACCGCCGCTCCGAGAGGGTGACGGTCTCGGGCCGCGCGTAGAAGGCGCGGTTCGCCTCGAACTCCAGTTGCAGAGCCTCGTCCGTGGCCTCGAGGCCGGCCAGCACCACCGTGTCCATGAACCGGTCCACCAGCAGGCGGTCCCTCACCCGGGAGCGCAACCCGTCGTCGTCCGCGTCTTCCGGCTCGTCGCCGGCGCTCCCGGGCGCGGCAGTCCCGTCGTCGGTCCGGACCACCTCGGGACCCGGCCCCCGCCGCAGGGCGGAGGTCTCCTCGAGCAGCCGGACCTCGGAGACCTCGACCCCCGCTTCCTCGGCGGCGATCACCAGGAGCCGCTCGCGGACGAACTCGTCGAGGAGAGCGCTGAGCAGGGGAGCGTCGAGCGTCCCGCCGAGCTCCGTCCGGGAGGCGATGAACCGGTCGAGGACGCCTTGGGTCAGCTCCCGCTCGCCCACCGAGACGACCACCAGGTCCTCCTCCTCGGAGAGGGCGCCGCAACCCGCCGCGGCGAGCGCCAGCAGGACGGCGATCCCGCTCGCCGCGGGGAACCGGGTCACGACAGGTTCGCCCGCTGGTCGGGCGCACCCTCGGGTTCCCGGCTGAGAGCGACGGCCTCGAGGGCCGACAGGGCCATCTGGAGCGACCCGAGCACTTCCGCCGGGCCCGCTCCGGGGGCGAGGGGAGAGCGGAAGGACCGGTCCTTCGCGTCCGCTTCGAGGCGCAGCGAATCGCCTTCCCGGATCACCGCCGTGTAGCCGAGCGCCTCGGCCCGGATGCGGAGACGCACGTGCTGGAAGAGGAGCTCCACTTCCGGCGGCAGGGCCCCGAAACGGTCGCGCACCTCGTCGCGGAGCCGATCCAGCGTGTCGAGGTCGGCGGCGGACGAGCACCGCTTGTAGAGCCACATGCGGCGCCGGACGTCCCCCAGCCAGTCTCCGGGGATGCGGAACTGGAAGCGAAGGTTCATGGCGCAGCGCGAGCGGGGACGGTCGCCGCGGGCCTCGGCGACCGCTTCCTCGAGAAGCCGGTAGTAGAGGTCGAACCCTACCGCCTCCAGGTGGCCGTGCTGGGCGGCGCCCAGCAGGTTGCCGGCGCCCCGCAGCTCCATGTCCAGCGCCGCGACCCGGAACCCGGCCCCCAGTTCGCTGAACTCCCGGAGCGCGGCGAGGCGGGGTTGCGCGCTGCCCGAGAGCGGCGCCCCCTGCGGCACCAGCAGGTAGGCGTAGGCGCGCCGTGAGGACCGCCCGACCCGGCCCCGGATCTGGTAGAGCTGGGCGAGCCCGAACGCGTCCGCCCGGTTCACGAGCAGCGTGTTGACCCGCGGCAGGTCGATGCCGTTCTCGATGATGGTGGTGGTGAGCAGCATGTCGGCCTCGTGCTCCTGGAAGCGGATCAGGGTGCGCTCCAGCGCGGCCTCGCGCATCTGCCCGTGGGCGATCAGGACCCGCGCCTCCGGGACCAGGCCGTCCAGGAGCTTCGCCATCGCCGGCAGCGAGCGGACCCGGTTGTGCACGAAATAGACCTGGCCCTCGCGCGCGAGTTCGTGCCGGACGGCCTCCGCGATGCGGTCCGGATCGAAGGGCAGGACGTGGGTCTGGATGGCCATCCGGTCGCGGGGCGCCGTTTCGATCACCGACATGTCCCGGATGCCGGAGAGCGACATGTTGAGGGTCCGCGGGATCGGCGTCGCGGTCATCGCCAGGTGGTCCACCTGCGGCGCCATCGCCTTCAGCCGTTCCTTGGCGGTCACCCCGAAACGCTGTTCCTCGTCCACGATCAGCAGTCCCAGGTCGCGGAACGCCACGTCCTTCGACAGCAGGCGGTGGGTGCCAATGACGATGTCCACGGTCCCGTCCCGGACCCCGGCGACGACCGCTTTCTGTTGTTTGGGGGTGCGGAACCGGGAGAGGAGCGCCACCCGGATCGGAAAGGCGGCGAACCGCCGCTCGAACACCCGCGCGTGCTGCGCCGCCAGCACCGTCGTCGGAACCAGGATGGCGACCTGCTTCCCGTCCATCGCCGCCTTGAAGGCGGCCCGGAGGGCGACCTCCGTCTTTCCGAAGCCGACGTCGCCCGCGAGCAGCCGGTCCATGGGCACTTCCGACTCCATGTCCTCGAACACGTCGCGGATCGCCCGCGCCTGGTCCTCGGTCTCGGTCCATTCGAAGGCGTCCTCGAAGTCCTCCATTCCCGGGACCTCGCGCGCGAACGCGTAGCCAGCGATCTTCCGGCGGGCCGCGTACAGGCGGATGAGTTCGCCCGCGATGTCGCGCATGGCCTTCGCGACACGCTTCCGCCGCCGCACCCAACTTGTGCCGCCCAGCCGGTCGAGCGGCGGCGCTCCCGCCGCCGAGCCGGCCGAGTACTTCTCGAGCAGGTCCAGCCGGTCCACCGGCAGGAAGAGCTTCCCTCCCTTTGCGTAGTGGATCTCGACCAGTTCCGGAGCGTTCTCCCCTTCCCCGAGGCGCGTCATCCGGATGAAGCGGCCCACCCCGTGGTCGGTGTGCACGACCGGATCGCCGGGCTTCAGGTCGCGGAAATCCGAGAGGAAGCTGCCGGAGCGGGCACGGCGCCGGGGGGTGCGCGGCGGCGCCGCCACCATGGCGGCGCCGCTTATTACCTGGAGATCCAGCTCCGGGAGTTCGAACCCGGCGCTCAACCGCCCCGCGTGGACGAAGACGCGCGGCGGCACCGGCAGGGCGCCGGGCGTCTCCTCCGGAATCGGGACGCCGGCCCCGTTGCCGCCGGCGTGAACGCGGGCGCCCGCCTCCCGGGCGCGGGATGCGAACCGCTCGGCGGCGGGAGCCCCGGGCACGAAGACGTGCACGGCGCGGCGCGGGTCTCCGGCCGCCTGCAGCGACTCCAGGAACTCACCGGTCCGGCCCCGGAACGAGTCGGTGGGCCGGGCGGGGAGGTCCTGGCTGCCCGCGGCCGCGGGCCCCGCCGCCTCGAGCTCCCGCAGCTCGACGGCTCCGGCCGGCGGGGGGCGTTCCAGCCGCGCGCGGAGCGCCTCGATCGAGGTCAGCAGTCGCTCCGGCGGGGCGGCGGCGCGCGCCAGGAACTCGCGGGCGGCGAGCCGGGCGTCCACCACGCGCGCCGTTTCGGCCTCGGCGGCGTCCCAGAACCGGTCCGGTTCGTCGAGGATCAGCCCGGCGCCCTCGAGGTAGGCGTCGAACGCGCTGTCGAACCCGGAGGAACCGGGAAGCCGGAACGCGGGATGGGTTTCCTCGTCGAACCCGGCGCCGATCCACTCCCACGCCGGCGGGACGGACACCGCTTCGGGCCGCGCGAGGTGGTCGCCAGCGCGCTGGGTGTCCACCTCGAACTCGCGGATGCTCTCGATTCCCTCGAAGCCGAACTCGATGCGGACGGGCAGTTCCCGGTCCACCGGAAAGACGTCCACGATGCCGCCGCGGCGGGCGAAGTCCCCCGGCCCGCTCACCGGATCCTCGTAGCGATATCCGGCCGAGGTGAGCCCTGCCGCGATGCCGGCGGGGGAGGCGTCGCTTCCCTGCCGGATGCGGATCGCCGCGTCGCGGAGACGATCCGGCCCGGCGGTGCAGCAGAGCGCTCCGGCCGCGGAGGCGACGACCAGGGGCGGGTCTCCGGGCGCGGCGAGGGCGGAAAGCGCGGTCGCGCGGAGGGCCAGCACCTCCGCGTGGGGGGCGACGCCAGCGTAGGGGTTCACCGCCGGACCCGGGAGGCGCAGGACCGGCCGCACCTCGCCGAGCGCCGCCAGCAGCACCTCGAGGTCGGCGGCCCCGGTCAGCAGATCCCGGTCGTGCGCCGTGAGGAACACCAGCGGCCGGCCGGACTCCCGGGCCCAGGCCGCCGCCACCGCGAGCCGCGCCGGCCCGAAGAGCCGGCCGATCCGCCGGACGCCGGCCTCCCGGCGGGCGCGGACGGCGGCGAGGAGCGCTTCGAAGCCGGTCACCGGAACTCAGCCGTCCCCGAGCACCCGGCGAACGGCTTCGGCGGCGGAACCCGCGGGAACCGCTCCCGGCACGCTCCACTCCTCCGAGTCTCCGGGAACGGTCACCACCCGCTTTCCCAGCGTGATCGCCATGGCGGCCTCCGAGAGGGTGCCGCTCGCGCCGGGGAGCGCGATGACGGCGTCCGCCGCCCGGACGACCAGGAAGTTGCGGAAGTGCCCGAGTCCGGTCGGGATGGCGCACGCCACCCAGGGGTTCGCTTCCCGCCGGTCCTCCCCCGGGAGGAGGCCGATCGTGAAGCCGCCGGCCTCGCGGGCGCCCCGGCAGGCGGCCTCCATCACCCCGCCCAGGCCGCCGCACAACACGTCGGCCCCGGCGAGCGCCAGTTCGCGACCAACCGCCTCGGCGGTGCGGAGCACGTCGGGGGGTGCGCTCGAACCTCCGATCACCGCGATGCAGCGGGCGGCGGGACTCAGGCGGCGGTTCACGATCTTCTCCCGGGCGGCTCGGGAAGGGCGCGCGATCCTACCCCGCGGCCGGAGCCCCGGCCTCCCCCGGCTGCTAATCTGATCGGCGTTCCGATGTCCGCCCGTGCTCGCCCTCCCGTGCGACGCGCTCAGCGGCCGAGGCGGCCCCGGCTGGCCATCGATCGGGTCTGGCCGCACTACGCCATCCCGGGAGGGCGGCTGGACATCGGAGGCCGCGGTTTCACGGTGGACCAGGCTCCGCGGCTGAGGGTGTTCTTCGGGAACGAGGAGGCCCACCTCTACCGGGTTTCCTCCACCCGGCTGGGGGTCCGGGTGCCCGACGGCGCCGGCGACGAGGTCCGGGTGTGCCTGAACGATCGGGAGACCGAGCCGCACCCCGTGACCATCGGCCGCCTTTTCGCCGAGGACCTCCACATCGTCGCGAACCCCGTCTACGACCCCCGCGGCAATCTCTACTCGACGGTCAGCGGCCGGCGCGGCGAGAAGGTCCCCCATCCGATCTATCGGTTGACCGACGAGGGAGACCCCGAGCCGATGGGGGACGGCATCGTGAATCCCACCGGCCTCGCGTGGGGTCCGGACGACACCCTCTACGTGTCCTCGCGCGAGGACGGCTGCGTCTACCGGATGGGCGACGACGGGGTGTTCCACCTGCTCGCCGAGAATCTCGGCTGCGCGACGGGCATCGGGTTCTCGCCGACGGGAGACATGGTGATCGGCGACCGCGACGGAACGCTCTACCGGATCGACGCCGACAGCGACGTCAGCGTGTTCTCGCACCTCCGCGCGTCGGTTTCGGCCTATCACCTGGCGTTCAACTCGTACGGCTACCTCTTCGTCTCCGGCCCCACGCTCTCGTCCCGCGACCAGATCGTCGAGTTCCGGCCCGACGGGGCTCCCTGCCGGGTGCACTCCGGCTTCGGCCGGCCCCAGGGGATCGCCTTCGACGACCGCGACCGCTGCTTCGTCGCCGAGGGGCTCGCCGGCGACGCCGGCCTGTTCCTGTTCACCCCCACGGGGGCCCGGCGGGTGATCAGCGCCCCGCCCCTGGTCGGGCTGGCGCTCAACGACAGCCGTACGCTCGCGGTCGCCACCTCCGACAGCATCTACGAGTTCGACCTGGACCCGGCGCTCCTGCGCGAGTTCGGCGAGGCGGAGGCGGACGACCGGGTCTGGAGCGAGGACCGGCCCCAGTGAAATCCCTGGCAGGCCTCCTGGCCGCCGGCCTGACGCTGGCCGCTCCGGCGCTCGCGCAGGATCTGCGCACCGCGGTCGAAGCACACGTGGACGGGGCGCAACGGGCGCTCGTGAGCGAGCTGGTGGAGGCGGTCTCCATCCCGTCGGTGGCGGCCGACGCCGCCAACATCCGGCGGAAGGCGGAGTTCCTGAGGGCCTCGCTCGAGCGGCGCGGGTTTGCGGCCGAACTCCTCGAGACCGACGGCAATCCGCTCGTCTTCGGCGAGCGGCCCGCCGCGGGTGCCGACCGCACCCTGCTCATCTACTTCCACTACGACGGCCAGCCGGTGGACCCGTCCCGCTGGCAGCAGGAGGACCCGTTCGAACCGGTCCTGCGCGAGGGCAGTCTGGCGGACGGGGCGGGCCTCCTCGACCTCCACGCCAGCGAGGTGTTTCGCCCGGACGACCGCATCTACGCCCGCTCCGTCGCCGACGACACCGCGCCGATCATCGCCCTGCTCGGCGCCCTCGACGCGCTCGACGCGGCGGGCGTCACGGTCACCAGCAACCTCAAGGTGATCCTCGACGGCGAGGAGGAGGCCGGATCGCCGAACCTCGTCCCCGCGATCGCCCGCTACGGGAGCCGGTTCGCCGCCGACGCGATGCTCATCCTCGACGGACCGCTCCATCAGAGCGGCCGTCCCACGGTCAGTTTCGGCGCCCGCGGCATCCTGACCCTCGAACTCGTGGTGTACGGGCCGCGGGTGCCGCTGCACAGCGGCCACTACGGCAACTGGGCCCCGAACCCGGCGGTCCGGCTGGCGCAGCTCATCGCCTCGATGAAGGACGAGGGCGGCCGGGTCGTGATCCCGGGGTTCTACGACGGCATCGACTTCACCGCCGAGGAGCGGCGGGCGCTGGCGGCGGTCCCGGACGACCTGCCGGCGATGATGGACGCGCTCGGCTTCGCGGAGGCCGACCGCGTGGGCGGTTCGCTCCAGGAGGCCATCCAGTTCCCCTCGCTGAACGTGCGCGGCCTGTCGAGCGCCTGGGTGGGGGGCGACGCCAGGACGATCGTCCCGGCCACCGCCACCGCCGCGATCGACGTGCGCCTCGTCGCGGAGACTCCGGCGGACGCGATGTTCGCGAAGGTCCGCGACTTCATTGCCTCCGAGGGCTGGTTCCTGCTGGATCGGGATCCGACCGACGCCGAGCGGCGGGAGCATCCCCGCCTGCTCCGCCTGACCCGCAGCGCGGGGACGAACGCCTTCCGCACGCCCCTCGACCATCCGGTCGCGGCGCGGCTCATCGGCAGCCTCACCGAGATCTGGGGCGAGGAGCCGGTCCGCAAGCGCACGAGCGGCGGGACCGTGCCGATCGCACCCTTCGTGGAGGCGCTCGGCGTTCCGGCGCTGATGGTCCCCACGGTCAACCACGACAACAACCAGCACAGCCCGAACGAGAACCTGCGCCTGGGGCACTTCTTCCGCTCCATCGTCAGTTTCGCCGCGATCCTGACGATGTGACCGGCGGCGCGCCCATTCCCCCGGGTCTCCACGTCCCCGGCCCCACGCCGCTCCACCCCGAAGTGGCCGCGGCGATGGCGCAGCCGCTGATCTCCTACCGGGGACCCGAGGCCCGCGCGCTGCTCGGCCGGATCGGCGAGGGGTTCTGCGACTACCTCGGCACCGAACGGCCGCCGGTCCTGCTCACCGCGTCGGGGACCGGCGCCATGGAGGCGACGCTCGCCAACCTGCTGTCACCGGGCGATCCGGTGCTCGGAATCGGCGGGGGCCAGTTCGCCGAGCGCTTCCTCGGGCTGGCGGAGGCGTTCGGGCTCGAGACGCGGAGCCTCGGCACACCCTGGGGCAGTGCGGCGGATCCCGAGCGGCTCCGGGCCGCCCTTCGGACGCGCCCCGAGCCACGGGCGGTGCTCCTCACCCATTCCGAGACCTCGACCGGGGTCCTGCATCCGCTGCCCGACCTGATCCGGGTCGTCCGCGAGGAGAGCGACGCCCTGGTGCTGGTGGACGCGGTGTCCAGCCTCGGCGCGATGCCGGTGGCGGTGGGCTCCTGCGACGCGGTGTTCACGGCTTCCCAGAAGGCGTGGGGCCTGCCGCCCGGCATGGCGATGGCCTGGACCTCGGAACGCGCCGCGGCAGCGGAGCGGAGCGCCCGCCTCCCCCGCTTCTACTGGAGCTTCTCCCGCTACCGCGACGCGCTGGCGCGCGGCTCCATGCCCTTCACCCCCGCCGTCCCCGTCCTGTTCGCGATGGAAGCCGGCCTGCGTCTCATGCTCCGCGAGGGACGGGATGCGGTCTTCCGCCGGCACGCGGAGGCCGCGGCGGCGGCCCGCGGCCGGCTCCAGGCGATGGGACTTCGCCTGGTCGCGGACGAGGAGAACGCCACCAGCACGGTCACCGCTGCCTGGCTCCCGCGGGAAGTTGCCTGGCCGGAGCTGGCGCGAACCCTTCGGGAGCGTCACGGAGTCGTGCTGGCGGGTGGACTCGGTCAGCTCCAGGGAAAGATCCTGCGGCTCGGCCACCTCGGCTGGACGACGCCCGGGGACGTCCACCGCGCCGCCGACGCGCTGGAGACCTGCCTGCGCGGCGCGTAGCCCCACCCACAGTCCCGTGTCAGGCCGGCTTTCGCCCTGTTCCTTCTTCCCCACCGGCGTCTCCAGCCGGGACGACGCGCGGCCCCGCCACCGGGTCGAGCCCTTCGACGCATCGGAAGATCCGCAGGCCGCGTTCGCCCGGCTGAAGCGGCTCGTGGCGAGCGCTCCGCGAACCGTGGTCGTTACCGCGGCTGCCGACTATCTCCACGCCCGGTGCCGAACCTGGCTCGGCTTCGTGGACGACGTCGAATTCCTGCTGTGTCCCGCGGAGGGCGTGATCCACGTCCGCAGCGCCTCGTACATCTCGCTCTTCACGGACTTCGGCGCGAACCGGCGGCGGGTCGAGTGGCTGCGGCGGCGCTTCGACGGCGGCCGGGAAACAGGGCGCGCCCGCCCGGGATGATCAGGCGGTCCGGACGTCCGTCTGGGCGAAGTCCTCGCCCTTGAAGAGGAGCGGCTCGCGTGTGACATCCGACAGGGCGTAGGCGAAGCAGTCCCCGAAGTTGAGCCCGGCCGGATGGTTCCCCTTGCCGAACCTCCGCCAGGCGTAGCGGGCGGAGGCGAGCTGTTCCAACGTGACGGGTTCCAACTCGATTCCCATCCGCTCGACGTAGCGGTCGCATTCCGCACCCGCTGCCGCGCCACCCCGGCTCTCCGTGACCATGGTGGCCTCCAGTGCGTTCACCACCGACATGCGCGGCCGCCGGGCCGTGGCGATCATCGTGTTGTGGCGTTCCCATCCGGGCTCCTTGCCCAGAATCCCCACAACCACCGAGGTGTCCACGATCACTTCGGGAGCCCTCTCTCGTCGTAGAGCCAGTCGCCGTGATCGGTGGAACCCGGACCGGGCCCCATCAGTTCGGCGCAACGCCGGGCGATGGCCTCCGTTTCCTCGATCCGCGCCTCGACGGTCCGCTCCCGCCGGACGCGTTCGAGGCGCTCGCGCAGCGCGGCGGTGATCGCCTCGGTACGGTTCTCGCCGGTCAGGGCGGCCAGTTCGGTGGCGAGTTGGCAGGTCTCCTCTCGTTTGATGTTCAGACTCATCTGGGGCCTCTCCGGGTAGAAGGAAAGATAGCACTTCTACCATGATGCTCCGATCTCTGATGCCGGGCATTTCCCACGAACGTCGGGGAGCGAATCGTGCGGAGCCGTCCGCCGACCCCGGCAGGAGGCGGTCGTGCCGTTCAGGGACGGCCGGCGGCGCTAGAGGTCCGCGGAACTGTGCGATCCGGAGGCGTCCTGCTGCGGGATGTTCGACGGCTCGGCGAACGCCGTCTGGCGCCCTTCCGGCGCGGTTTTGCTGTTGAGGGGATGATTTCCTCACCGACCTCCTGCATGGCGCCCGCAATGTATTGCCCGACGCGTTGCCAATGTCCGGCGAGGCGCTCCTCTGCCGTCCCCTTCGGGATCAGGTCCTCGTAACGCCGGGGATCGGGATAGAGGTCCAACAGGCTCCCCATCCCCCGCAGGAACGCCCGCGTCCGCTCAGTCACTGGCGGCAGCCTACCAAGCAGAGCCCCCGCCGATCAGGCGGTCCGGCCGTCCGTCTGGGCGGAGTCGTCGCCCAGAATCGCGTCCGTCGGGGGTGTCCACGATTCCTTCGCGCGCCCCGCGGGCTCCGTCACGGCGCACGGACGGTCTCGTCTCCTTCGAGGGTGATCCGGCAGTGCGCAGGTACCGGGTTCTTCCTGATGGGCTGATAGCTCATCGTGCGCACGAGGGCGAATGCGTTCACCGGGATTTGGGGCCAGGCGCTCCGAATGCGGGACACGGCCGCCAACATCGTGGCTCCCTTGGTGACTACGTCGTCAACGAGGGTGATCGCCGTGCATGATGGAGTCACGTGAACCGTTGACAGGGAATCGAAGTGTTCCCTGGCATTCGGGCGCATCCCCGGTGGCGCATACGCTGATTTCCGTACTTCAGTGGTACGGCGCAGGAGCGGCTGCCAGTCGTGTCCCAGGCCCGAAGCGACCAGGCCCGCGACGAGACTCCTCGCGGGCCACAGCGAATCTTGCGACCGGAGCGGCTTGCTCCCGGGTACCGGAACGAGCGTTACCTCGGGCCCGAGGATCGGCCCCAGCCTCAGGCTCTCGTGGTTCGCCGCGAGGTAGTTGCAGGCGGACGAAATGATCGCGTCATCGCCCCGCTTGAGTTGATGGACGGAACTTCGAGCTCGGATTCCCCTTCTCGATCGATCCCGGGGCGAATAGACGAAGCAGGTAAAGCACTCGATTTCAGAAAGCAAACTCGTCGACTGCTCCGCGTTCCGGTAGGTGCTCGAAGAACAGATCCAGGTTCTCGTCCCCGAGTGGCTCCCCGCCGTATCTCATCTGTTCGCTAATCCAGGGGACGTTCTCCTTCAACAGGGACTCGAGGAAGAAGAGGGGACGCCCCAGACGAATTGCCTCCCAGCCCTGGTGCTGGGTGCCACTCGACTCTGACGCGGTGACGATGATCGTTGCATCGCAGATCAGGGCCATCGTTCGATTGCGGAGCACGAAGTTCTCCCGTCGCACCGCCGCACCGAAGGAGTACTGCGAGATCGCCAGATTGGAGGCGATGATGCGCTTCTGGAGTTCGGTGTTGGACTTCGGATACGTCTGGTCCAGAGGCGTGCCGAGGACTGCGATGGTCGCTCCGTCCATACCCAGCGCCGTTTCGTGGGCAATCGTGTCGATCCCGGCGGCGAGTCCGCTCACGACGGTGACGCAGTGCGATACGAGTTCCCGCACCAGGTCGCGCGTTCGATCCAGATCGGCTGGCGCCGCTTTCCGGGAACCAACGACGGAAACGCGCCGTCCGGCCGTCAAGAGGGAGGTGTCCCCGGCCGTGTAGATCGTCTTGGGTGCATTCCGGACCTCGTACGCGTTCAGTGGGCCGAGAAAGTCCTGCGGGACCAAAGCCCGGACGGGCTTGCCGTTCACCGTTGGGAGGGGCTGCTCCACGCGTGCGAACGGAAGGAGATTCGGACCCGGTTCGGCAGTGGCCGTACTCACGACGAAACGTCCACCCTCAACCGGCCAGGCGGCAGCATCGTGGGGGAATCCTACGCGGGAGCGCGCGGTGCGGTAAAGGGCGAACCGACGATTGGCCGCGCCACGGAACGGACGGGGAGTGGCCCTTCAGCGAGCGAAACCCCAGCGTGTCAGGTGGGTCTCGTCCTTGATCAGGAGGCCGTCCCCGAGCGGGACGGGATGCGCCCAGGTCGGGCTGGGGGCCACCTCATAGCGGCGCAGCGGTTCGAATGTGGCGGCGGCCGGATCCAGGACGAGAAGTTCGGCCTGGTCGGTGAGCGCGAGGACGGTGCTCCCGGCCACCAGGAGCGCGGCGTTTTCTCCCTGCCGGGGCGGGGAGCGCCAGAAGTCCGCGCCCGTCCGGGGGTCCATGGCGACGAACTGGCCGCTGTTGCGCTCGGAGAACCCGATCAGGCGGTCGCCGGCGAGGACGGGATTGCTCATGTAGAACGGGCTGTCCCCGGCCTCCCAGACCGTCTCGCCCGTGAGGCTGCCATCTGCGCCGGCGCGGAACCTGACCGCGAAGGTCGGGCTTCCGAGCCCCGCGAAGATCACCACCTCGCCCCCCGGCAGGACGACCGGGTTGACGATGTTCTGGTCGTAGGGGGTGGTGAAGGGCATCTCCCAGAGAACCCGGCCGTCCGCGGGAGCGAGGAGAACGATGCGCTCCTCGGTCATGGTCGGGATCACCTGGGTTCCGGCCACCTCCACGACTGTCGGCGAGACGTAGGCGGGGCCGTCTCCGGCGAGTTCCCACACGGTTTCGCCGGTCGCGGCGGCCAGCACGGTGAACGTCCCGTTGTCCGGCCCCCCGAGATGGACGAGCACCACGTCGCCGGCGGGCGACGCGCCCGGGGAGCTCCCGGCGCCGAAGAGGGGCGCCTCGACGCCTCCGAAGCGCGGGTCCGGCGGGCGCCGCCAGAGCAGTGAGCCGTCCCCGGCGTCCCACGCCGAGAGGATCCCGGAGATCCCGAGGGTGAAGACCCGGCCGGCGGCGATGTCCGGGGTCGCCTTCGGACCGGGGCCGTGACCGATGGCGGCCGGGTTCATCGTGTAAGGCGCCGGATAGGAAGCGCGCCAGACCTCGTTCCCGTCCGCGGGCTGCACCGCCCGGAGGACCTCCTCGTCGCCCTCACGGGTGAAGACGAGGACGGTCCCGCCGTGAACGACCGGGCTCGCGTGACCCAGTCCGACCGGGATGCGCCAGTGCTGTTCCAGCGATTCCGGCCACCGCTGCGGATCGCCCATCGCTTCCGGCCATCCCGTGACCCGCCCGTCCCGGTTCGCGCCCCGGAATCCGGGCCAGTCGTCCTGCCCGGGGGCCATCGCGGCCACCGCCAGTGCGGCGGCTGCGAACCCGAGGGAGCAGCGTGCGGTGGGCGAAGGTCGCTTCATTGCAACAACTCTACGGTGCGCCGGGACAACACGTACTGTATTGGCCGAACATGGAAAACCTCCTGATCGGCTATGTCGTTCCGCTGGCGACTCTGGCGGTCTCCACGCTGTTCATCCAGGGCAGGATTCCCCCCAACCGGATCATCGGCTTCCGGACGCAAGACACCCTTTCGGATCCGGAGGACTGGTACCGCTTCAATCGAGCCATGGGGTGGTGTCTGGCCCCCGCCGCCGCCCTGTCCCTCGCTTTCAACCTGACCCTCTGGTGGGCATTTCCCGACTGGCCGCCGGAGAAGATGGCGTCCTGGACGAAGGCCGGAACGGTGATTCCGCTACTGATCGGGATCGCGCTGTCCGTGCGGTACTACATCCGTCACTGAGGCAGCGCGAAGGCGAGGCTGGCGGCGGTGGCGACCGGCTCGCCGCGAACGGTTTGGAACTCCGGCCACTACGGCAGAAGGTCCGTCCGATGGACGGCGCCGATCCTGCGCATCGAAGGCTCCGGCACTCCCGCCGCCTCCGCGAACTCGGGCCAGCGTGACACCGCTCCCTGGACCTCGCGCAGGATTGCGGCGGCCCGGCCGCGTTTCAGGCTGGCGTTCCGGGCGCAGGCCACGAAGTCGTCGACCTCGAAACCGTCGCGCTTGCCGTTCAGGGTCATCTGGTGCGCGCCGGTCCAGCGGCCGTGCGGGTTGTAGCTGTAGGTGACGTCGAAGGCGGGCGAGAGCCGCCAGCGGCCCGAGCGATCCATCAGGAAGGCGATGTTCTTGACGTGATCGTCCTGATTGCGGGCGACGACGTTGAAGGCCATGCGCCGGAACTGCTCTTCCGCTGCGTCCTTGCCCAGCCCGAGTCGGTCGATGACGCGCAGGGCCTGTTCGTAGGAAACCGCGGCCGGTTGGTTGAAGTCGTAGTGGGCCAGAGCCCCGAGGGACTGCATGTGGATCTTCTCGCCCGTGTCCGTGCGATCGAAGCGCCGGGTCATGAAGTGGCGCCGGCCGGTCTCGTGGAGGATCCGGCATTCGGTCATCCGGATGCCGGCCGCCCGCGCCATGGCGTGATACGCGTACTCGATCAGTCCGTAACCTTTCGGATCTTCCAGCTCGCGGTCCCGGTTGCCGGCCACGCCGTCGAACTTGAGCAGCCAGTGGGAAAAGCCGTCGCCGGCCTTGACCTGTCCCGAGCGAACCTCATTGGTCTCGGGATTCCAGGCGATGACGGCCTTCGCCCGGGCGCCGCCCGCGGAGGTGCCGACGCGCAGGATGTCCTGCAAGGCCCGCTCGCGGCCGGCCGGCGTCAGGGAGCCTTCGAGGGCCGCGCGGCCCGTGAGGATGTCGCTGGCGAGTTCGACGAGCGCTGCGACATCGACGGGTGCAGACCGGTCTGTCGGACCGTGGGCGGGGAGGAACTCGAGCGCGCCCATGCCGCGCCGTCCGATGGTGCAGAGGCGTTCGACGGCGTTGAAGTCGCTTGGGTCGCGCCCCTGCCTGGCGAGCCATGCGTCGATGAGCGCATTGCCGAAGCGGTCGGGGAGCGAGTCCGCGAGAAGGCCCGGCAAGCCGTGGAAGGTCTGGCGAGGCAACGCCGGAAACGAGTGGATCCCGCCCGACAGCGGCATGGTGAGCGGCGCAACCTGCGGGCCGCCGGAAACGAAGGCCGGGTCGTACTCGAAATGGGCTGATTCGCGGTCTTCGTTCCAGCTTACGGCCCCAATCGTTCTTCCCCACAGCCGGACCGTGGCCACGGTCACGGCTCGTCACCCCATGACCATTCGGCGGGCGGCTCCGGCTTGCCGGACCGGGAAGAGGCGCGCTGCCGGATCCGGCCGCGCATGCGGGCCTGCTGGATCGGGCTGATCGCCGGTTCGGGAACGAGGGAGTCGAGGTTATCGAGCAGCCCGAGGGCTCTCAGGATCCGGATGAGGTTCGTGGCCTGCGAGGAACGCCCCTGCTCGATGCGCTGCACGGTCAGCGTGGAGACGCCTGCCTCCGCGGCCACCTCGGCCTGGGTGAGGTTCCGGTTCAGCCGATGGCGCGCAAGACGGCGTCCAAGCGCTTGCAGGGCTCCGTCATCGGACGGTTGAGGGTAAATCTCCATAAAATATCGATTCTGACTAGTTACCAGGTGATCTCGCCCACAGAACATCACAGATGATATACAACGGTACTTTGATGGGAAAGAGCCATAGATTGCCCGCTTCTCCTGCGGCAGCGCGTAGGCGAGGGTCGCGCAGGCGACCGTCTCTCCGCGGGCGCGCCCGAAGTCAGCGTCCGCCGGTTATCTCGGCCTGCTGCCCCGTCGAGCCATGTCCAGGGCAAGAGCGAAACCGGCCCGTGGGCTGAAGCCCAGCGGCGGATAGCCGAGCGTGCGCGCCGCTTCGTCGCCGTAGAGGCAGGCAATCGCCGTCGGACGGTCCTCTGCCCCGAAGTAAGGCGCCATCGCCTCCCGCGTATAGGCAAGGTCGTCGGGGCTCAGCGACGGCTCGCGGCAATCCGCCGCCGCCATCACGGCGCCTTCCTGGGCCAGCATCGCACGCAGGGTGCGCGCCGGACCGAAGCGGCGGATGTGGGCCACGCGGTGGATTGCGTTCGCCGTGGCGCGCCGCGCCGCTTCCGCCGTCGGCGCCTCGCTCGTCCAGAGGATGCCCGTGATCCAGCCGCGCCGGTAGAGCGCGTCGCCCTCGAAGTAGTGGTCGAACTCACTCTGATAGCGGTTGGTCCAGCCGCCGTGCGCATCGTCCGCAAGGACCAGCGCGACGCGGAACCGGCCGCGCACGCCGCGCGTCGCCGAATGGGTGGCAGCGGCCGCCGTCGCCGCCGCTCCGGCCCCCTCTGCATCGACGGCGAGCAGCCGGTCGAGCAGGGCCGGAACGTGATCTCCGCCCATGGGATTCATGGCCACGAGCGGCAGCTCCAGATCTCCGGTCCGGTCATCGATCATCGTCCGCAGATAGCTCCGGAAACGCTCCCCGCCGCGCGGCTGCTCGTGCAGTTGCCGTTGCACGCGGAGCAACGGAACGAACTCCAACTCCATCGTCGTTTCCGCGCGTTACCCGGCGGCGCCCGCCGGCCCTCTGGGCAGTGCGTAGGCGAGGGTGGCGGAGGCGACCGGCTCGCCGCCGGCGCTGGCTGACGTCCTGACCTCGGCGAACGGACCGCGGATGCGTCCGACCTCGGCGAAGAGATCGATGCGCTGGCCGAAGTCCACCGTCCGTTCCATCCTGAAGTCGGCCACCGAGCGAACGAGGGCCACGATGTTCTCGTCGCGCCGCCCGTAGAGCACCGCGACGCCGCCGAGCTGTGCCATCGCCTCGATGCCGGGCACCGTTGATCCAGGACCGCGCCTCAAGGCGCCCATCCGGGGCGGATGGTCCTGACGATGCGGCGCTCCGTCACGCTCACGCCCGACTCGATTCCCGAGACGTAATCGACGGTCTCCTCGCGAGCCAGCGCCAGGAGCTCGCGCTTCAGCCGCGCCGCGCCCCAGGAAGGGTTGGCGAAGGCGAGGTTCGCGGCGTAGGCCGCCAACACTGCCGTTGCGTGCGAGGTATCCCCGGTCGGAGATTCGACGTAAATCGTGTGCGGAGCGAAGACACCGTCCGGGCGAATGGCCCCGGAAGCGAGGTTGCCTTCCGTGAGGGCGCCGGCGAAGAGGCTGGAGTTGAGTCCGACGCCGGAATGCGCGACATAGTCGTCGATTGCCCCGCACAACGGAATCCATCCCTCGTCGTCCAGTTCGAAGTCGTCGCAATAGACGGCGATGCATCTTTCCGCCGTCCCGGAGCAGGTCGCGTTTTCCAGGGCACTGACAGAGAGCGCATCACGGTTCCGCATCCAGTTGGCGAACTCCCGCACCTCCCGTAGGAACGGCCGACCATTCTTCACGGACCACGCCCAGGTCCGGTCGGGCAGGTACAAAGGCGAGTTATCCGTTGCAGTCCAGAAAACACCTCCGCCATGGGTCAGCGCGTGCGTGACGTAGCCCTGCACATTGATGCCATCGAACACGGATCCATTCAACTGGTATCGGGCCGAGCGTCCCAACTGCACGAGCGACGCGTCACGCGTGTGGTCGAGGAAGGTATCGGTGACCCGCTGCCCGTGCGTGCCGGGATCGAAACCCTCGGCGTCCACGACGGAAACGGCCACTCCGGCCGGATTGCCCTTCGCGCCTTCCACGACGGGTTCCACCACCGGCACGGGATCCTGCCGCGGCTCGGTGGACAGGTTCGCCAGGTGACCCGCCGGGCTCTCCAGCAGACTCATCACGTCCACCGTCTTCTCGGAGACGATGACGAGCCGCAAATTGCCAGAGCCCGCGCCGAGCCCCAGTTCCGCGGCCGTGAACTCCCGGGCCGCGCCCGGTGGCACCGTGGCCTCGAACGCGCGTCCCGGAGACGAGCCCCGGTCGTCGACGGATTCCACCGTGACCTGCGCCGACGCTTCCCCGGCGTTGACAAGCCGCAACCGGCCGCCGGGCAGGAAGGTGGAAACCCGGTGCCCTTCGAGGGGCGCGACGTCATGCATCGAGGTGAGAAAGCCGTCCGCGTGTTCGATGTAGGACAGCACCTCGATATCCAGATCGCTGCTCACCGCGAGATGCCGGCTGCCGCCGCCGGAACCGGCTCCGCCGGACAGCTCCCCTTCCAGACCGCCGGAATCGAGGTGAACCGCCTGTCCGGTCCCGATCCGCACGGTGAAGGGCGGATAGCGCCGGCCGCTGTCGTCGAAGGCGGCGATGCGCACGTCGCCGTCGCGGGCCGAGTGGTTGACGATCCGCACGAGCCCCTGCCGCGCGTGCGGGTCCGACGCCCCGGGGAAGAGCGGAACGGCCCAGGTCCCGCGTCTTCCGGCGCGCGGGACCGCCGACAGATTCGCCAGATAGCCGGCCCGGTTCTCCACCAGGTTCAGCACCGCCAGGTGCTCTTCCGACTCGAGGACGAGCCGCCACCTCCCGGCGCCGTCCCCCAGCGCACCGGTCATGCCGGCTCCCGACTCCAGCTCGAGCGCAGTGAACTCCCGCGTCGCGCCGGCCGGAACGGACACCGTGGCCTCCCCGCTCGAAACGCCCCGATCGTCGATGCCCCGGATCCGGAGGGTTGCCGGCTCCGGGCCGGTATTGATCAGCCGCAGCCGGCTCGCCTGGTTCGACTCGCTGGCGGGATGGAAGGTCCGCACGTGGTACCGGTGCCCCTCTCTCGGCACGACGTCGTGCATCGCCGTGAGAAACCCGTCCCGATGCCGGACGTAGGACAACACCATGATGTCCAGTTCGGTGGTCAACTCGAGGCGGCCGTCGCCCCAACCCGGACCGGTCGCACCGGAAACGCCCTTGGCCGGATTGCCCCGCGCCAGGTCTTCCGGGGTCAGGTGGACCGTCTCGCCGTTCCCGAGCCCGAGCGTGACCGGCCCGTAGTCGCGGCCCTCGCCGTCGAAGGCCTCGATGAGCACGGCGCCCTGCTCCATCGAGTAGTTGACGACACGCAGGAATCCCTCCCTCTGCGAACCGTTGGCGGTCTCCGGAAACAACGGCGCAACGTGCGTCACGGTCGGGCGCGTCCAGACGGTCGGGGGCGGTTCGGGAGGCGTCGGCGCGGGCGCCGGTGGCGGAGCCGTGGGCGGCGCCGGGACCGGGGGAGCGGACTGGTCACCGCCGCAGCCGCCGGCGAACACCGCGAGTCCCGCGGCAAGGACTGCCGGAAAGAGCGCCCGACCGGCGGCCATCAGGCTTCGAGGGTCGCTGAATATGGTCATGTGTTCTCCCCCATCAAGGGATCGCGCGGATCGCCGGAACGCTTGAATCACTCTCACGATCCGTGGACAGCAAGAGAAAGGCGACCTGCGTTTCGCGGCGCCAGTCAACTGGAAACAACCGCCGCAGCGGACGGTCGATCAGGTCTGCCTCACGGTTTGTCTTCTGTCAACAGGAGTCGCGCGTGATCCATTGTCGGCGGCCAAGTGTGATCACTGAGCGATTATCCGGGATTGGAGAGGAGTGGTTCCATGCCCCTTGTCCCGTGTCAGGCCGGCAGCGGCCGGATTCGGCGAACAGTGAGCCAATAGAGAGGAACTCTCTGTCGCAGCGCCGGGTCCACCTGCGGCCGGTCCGCCTGCCCTCCCTTCCTTCGGCCTCCCGGTTCGGGCGCCGGCGCGCACCCGGGAGCGCGCCGCCCGCCGCTCGTTATCGCGGCAGCGCGAAGGCGAGGGTCGCGGATGCGACCGGCGCTCCACCGGCGCTCGCCGATGTCGTCACCTCGGCGAAGGGTCCCCGGATGCGTCCGACCTCGGCGAAGAGGTCGATGCGCTGGCCGAAGTCCACCGTCCGTTCCATCCTGAAGTCGGCCACCGAGCGGAAGAGCGCCACGATGTTCTCGTCGCGCCGCTCGTAGAGCACCGCGATGCCGCCGAGCTGGGCCATCGCCTCGATGACGAGCCCCGCCGGGACGTGCGGTTGGCCGAACGTGTAGGGGTGGTCCGGCGGAACGCTCACGAAACCCCGGGCGCGCTGCCCCGGCACGAGGTCCGAGACGCCGTGCAGGAAGAGGAACGGCTCGCGGTGCGGCAGCACCTCCAGGACCGCGGCCTGGTCGAGGGTCAGCGGCTCGGACACGAGGCGGATTATCCGGCGGCGAGCACGGCCTCTTCGGCGAACTGCAGTTCGTAGAGGCGGCGGTAGATGCCTCCCGCAGCGAGGAGTTCCTCGTGGGTGCCGGTCTCGCGGATCCTTCCCCGGTGGAGCACGACGATGCGGTCGGCGCCCCGGACGGTGGAGAGCCGGTGCGCGATCACCAGGCTGGTGCGGTTCTCGATCACCCGGCCGAGCGCGGTCTGGACGGCGCGCTCGGTCTCGGTGTCCACGCTGGAGGTCGCCTCGTCGAGCACCAGGACCCGCGAGGTGCGCGCCATGGCGCGGGCGATGCCCACGAGTTGCCGCTGCCCCTGCGAGAGGCCGCCGCCGCGTTCGCCGAGCTGGGTGTCGAGCCCGTCGGGCAGGTTCCGCGCCCAGGCGGTCACCTCGGCCGCCTCCGCCGCCCGGCGGGCGTCCTCCTCGGTGATGGTCTCGTCCCCGAGCCGGATGTTGTCGAGCACGGTGCCCGAGAACAGGTGCACGTCCTGCTGGACCATGGAGAACTGGCGGCGCAGCTCCGGCACTCGCCAGTCGCGGACGTCGAGGCCGTCCACCAGCACGCGGCCCCGCTGGACGTCGTAGAGCCGGAGCAGCAGGGCGGCGAGGGTCGTCTTGCCCGATCCGGTGTGCCCGACGAGGGCCACCGTCTCCCCGGGCGCGATCTGGAGGTCGATGTCGCGCAGCACCCATTCGTCCTCGTTGTAGGCGAACGAAACGCCGTCGAGACGCAGCGCCCCGTGCCGGTGCCCGGGGAGGCGCGCGGCCGGCGCGTCCCCGATTCCCGGTTCGGTGTCGAGGAGCTCGACGATGCGCTCCGAGGCGGCCATCGCCCCCTGCAGGATGTTGAACTTCTCGGTGAGGTCGCGGATCGGCCGGAAGAACATCTCCGAATACATCAGGAACGCGACCAGCGCGCCGACGGTGAGTTCGCCGGCGCCGATCCGGGAGCCTCCGTAGCCGACGATCAGCGCCACCGTGATCGCGGTGATCATCTCCACCACCGGGTAGAACACCGAAAAGCACATCACCGTGTCGAGATGGGCGTCCGTGTGTTCCCGGTTGAGCTTCCGGTACTCCCACGCCCGGCGCCGCTCCTGCCGGAAGAGCTGCAGCACCTCCATGCCGGTCAGCGTCTCCTGGATGAAGGCGTTCACCGAGGCGACCGCCGCCCGCACCCGGCGGAAGGCGGGACGGATCTTGCGCCGGAAGATCCAGCCGGCGATGAAGAGCGCCGGGACCGCCCCGAAGGTGACGAGCGCGAGCGCGGGGTTCATCCAGATCAGCACCGCCATGATCCCGACCAGCAGGACCACGTCGGTGATGATCATGACCACGCCCGAACTCAGCAGTTCGTTCAGCGCGTCCACGTCGCTGGTGGCGCGGGTCACCACCTTGCCGATCGGGTGGCGGTCGAACCAGCCGGTGTGGAGCTTCTGGATGTGGTCGAAGACGTCGCGGCGGATGTCGCGCATCACCCGCTGGCCGAACAGGTTCACGATCCACGCCTGTCCGTAGGCGCCGCCGAAACCGACCGCGAGGATCACCGCGTAGATGCCGAGGAGTCCGACGAGCCCCTCCATGTCCCCGGCGGCGATGTAGTCGTCGAGCGCGATGCGGGTGAGGTACGGCCCGGCCAGTTGCGCCGCGGTCCCGATCAGGACCAGCAGCACCGCGAGCGAGACGAACGGCCAATAGGGGAGCAGGTAGGGCAGCATCCGCCGGAGCAGCCCCCGGCCCGCGTCCTTGCCGTTCGAGGGTCGGTCGCTCACAGCCGCGAAAGCTCCTCTTCCAGCATCTGCCGCCGGTACATGCCGGCGTAGAGCCCGCCGGCGGCGACCAGGTCGTCGTGCGTGCCGCTCTCGACGACCCGGGTGGCGCCCGTCTCGTCGGCATCGAGCAGGTAGATGACGTCCGCGTCCTTCACCGTGCTCAGCCGGTGGGCCACGATGACGGTGGTGCGGTCGCGCGACGCCCGGCGCACCGCGCCCAGGATCCGCGACTCCGTCTCCGAGTCCACCGCGCTGAGGACGTCGTCGAACACCAGGATGCGGCTGTCGAGGAGCAGGGCGCGGGCGATCGCGGCGCGCTGGCGCTGGCCGCCGGAGAGGGTGATTCCCCGTTCCCCCACCATGGTTTCGTAGCCGTCCGCGAACTCCTCGATGTCGCCGGCGAGCCCCGCCTCCTCCGCCACCCGGTGGACCTCGTCGGGAGGCGCGTCGTCGTCGCCGAAGGCGAGGTTGTCGCGCAGGGTCATGGAGAAGAGGAAGCTGTCCTGGGGAACGAACCCGATGTCGCGCCGCAGTTCGCCCAGCGGGATCTCGCGGACGTCGCGCCCGTCGATCCGGATCGAGCCTCGCTGGGCGTCGTAGATGCGCGGGATGAGCCGCGCCACCGTGCTCTTCCCGCTGCCCGTCCTGCCGACGAGCGCCACGGTCTGGCCGGGCTCGATGCGCAGGTTGAAATCCGAAAGCACCGGCCGCGGTTCCGCCCCGTTCGAGCTGGCGGCGCCGTTCCGGGCGGCGGAGGGGTAGGCGAAGCGGACGTCCCGGAACTCGATGCCGGCGGCGGGACGGTCCGCGTAGGTTGCTTCGGGGACGGCCGGCGGCGCGGGAAGCGGCTCGGCGTCGAAGATCACCGCCAGCCGCTTCATGGAGGCGGCGCCGCGCTGGTGGATGTTCACGACCCAGCCGATGGCGATCATCGGCCAGGTGAGGTAGCCGTAGTAGAAGAGGAAGGCCACCAGCTCGCCGAGGGAGATCGCCCCGCCGATGACCATGCGCCCTCCCAGGACCAGCGACCCGGCGAGCCCCATCCCGATCAGGGCCAGCAGCAGCGGGAAGAGCGCCGCGCTGACCGCGACGAGTTCCATGCTCCGCGCCGCGTAGGCCTCGTTCTCCTTGCCGAAGACCTTGCGCTGGGCGTCTTCCTGGACGAAGGCGCGGACGAGCCGTGCGGCTGCGGCGTTCTCCTGGACCACCGCGGAGATGTCGGCCATCTTGGCCTGCACCACCTCGGAGCGCCGGAAGATCTTCTCGCCGAGGATCTTCATCAGGATGGACACCACCGGCATCACCGCGAGCGCCACCAGCGTCAGGCGCGGGCTGATCGCCAGCATGAAGGCGAAACAGCCCACGGTGGTGAACACCGTCTCCACCGGATACATCAGCCCGGGCCCGAGCACCATCCGCACGGCGTTCATGTCCTGGGCGCCGCGAGACAGGATGTCCCCGACCCGGAAGCGGGCGTAGAAGGCCGCCGGCAGCCGCTGCAGGTGGAGATAGAAGTCCCGCCGCAGGTCGTACTCGGCGAACCGCGAGACCCCGATCAGGTACCACCGCATGAAATACCTGAAAACGGCTGACCCCCCGGCGGCGGCCACAATGAACCCGCCGTAGGTCCACATCTCGCCGGTGGCCCCGGCCTGGAGCGCATCCACCGCCCGCTCCAGCACCTGCGGCACGACCAGGTAGAACACCCGGCAGAGCACCAGCGCGGCGAACCCGACGGCGAGCCGCCTCTTGTACGGTGCGAGGTACGGCAGCACCCGCCGCCACATGTCCAGCATCAGGTGATCACGCCGTCAAATGGCGCCCCCGGCCTGGAACGCCGGTCTCCGACCGGCACGCGCGGTGCTCCGCACCGCGCACGTCGTAACGCAGCGAGTGAAGAAGGACGCCCCGGCTTGGAACGCCGGTCTCCGACCGGCACGCGCGGGGCTCCGCACCGCGCACGTCGTAACGCAGCGAGTGAAGGAGGACGCCCCGGCTTGGAACGCCGGTCTCCGACCGGCACCGCTGCGCTCCGCGCAGCGAACCTCACTCCTTCCAACTGCCGCACGACGGGAACGCTACCCCGTCAGTCCCCGTGCCGGACCCGCAGCGGCGGCGCCAGCCGCGCCATCAGGATCATCCGCTCGAACACGTCCAGCCACTCATCCGTCTCGGCGGCCAGCGCCCCGCCGTCCGCCGACCCGGGAAGCGGACAGGCGGCTCCCAGCTCGGTCACGGCCTTGTCGCGATAAACGGTCAGCGGCCGGTCCCCGTAGCGCCCGATCTCGTGGAAGTCCTCGGTCAGGAAGACCACCATCGGGACCCGCATGGCTCCCAGAACGCGCAGCTCGTCCCGAAGTTCCGGGATCGCGTCCCGGTCCACGAGACGCAGGTCCACCGATGGTCCCGCGACCTCGGCTAGCCGCGCCACGATCGGGACCGACCGGACGCAGTCCCCGCACCAGATCCCGCTGAGGCAGAGCACGTTCACGATCCGGCCGGCCGGGTCGAGCCGTGTCCGGGCGTCGGCCGGGAGCGCCGGCAGTGCCGCGTCGGCCCGCGCCCACGCGGCCCGCTCCCGGCCGTTCCCGGTGGCGAGGTACGCAGGGTAGGTGAGGGCGTCGCCAAACACCCGCCTGAAGAGGTCGGACCGAACGTCGAGGTAACTCATTGGAGCGGGGAATTATCGCCGCTCCGGCTCGCGGCTACACTCGGTGGACGGCGAACGGGATGACGGCAGGGAAGGAGGAGATCCTGATCATTCGGGTGGGACCAGTGCCCGAGCAACGGGAAGGAATGGGACCGTGGGATGGGCGGCTGCGGGGGGTGCGCGCCAGGATCGCTCAGGCCTACGGCAAGGCGTTCGTTCGCGGATATGCCAGGGCGTTCGTTCGGGCCTACAGCGAGCCGTTTGTTCGGAAGTACGGCAGGTTGTGCCCTCGCGCATATGCCGAAGTGTTCGTTCCGGCGTTCACTGAGGCGTTCGCTCGGTCACACGCCGAATCGTTCGCTCGGGCATATCTCGAGGGGTACTACGAGGTGCGTGCCGAGGCGAACAAGGCGATGGCGCGGGTGGTCCTGGGAGCCGCGGAATCGACGTATCGGCAGCGTTCCCGGAAGACATGCCCGCCGCCGACCGGACGACGCTCGCCCGGGCCTCCCCGGCCGCCGTGGCCGCCGCCGTTCTCTCCGCCAACAGCGTCGCCGACTTCCTCCACCGCCTCCGGGCCTCCGAGGACTCCTGACGGCTCGGAGCGCCGGTCTCTGACCGGCATCGTCCGCCAACGGCGGACGAAACGCACGCCTTGGTCGCGCCGTGTGGCCAGCGCACTCCTATTGAGTCCCGAACCTACGTGTCCGCGAGGCCACGAACCCCGCTAAGCCAGGATCGCGGCGAGGCGCGCGAGCACCCGTTCATGATCGGGTTTCGAGGCGTCTCCCGTGCCGGGCCGCCAAGATCGAGAGCGCGGAGCTGGTCGCATCGAATCACCCCCACGGTGTGGGTGTCGGCGCCAGCGAGTGAGACCGCGAAGCCCCTTCGGCGCACGAGGCTCCTGCCGGTGGTGATCGGCAGGACAACGGGCCTCCGCCTACTCGTTGAAGGGCCGCGGGAAGACGATCGCCACGGGCCGGGTTCCCGCCCGTCCTTGCCCGCCGCTAGATCAAGACTGACCAGCCAAACGTTGCCACGCTGCATCACAGCAGTTCCTTACCGACTGGTCGGCCTTCTAGCCAGGCACCATCCTCGTCGTCCGTAGCGTTTTCGTCGCATTGGGCCAGCAGTTCCTCCAGCGTGTAGCGTCGTAAAAGTAGGTGTCTCCCAACTGCGTAACGTTCGTGTCTCCCAACTGCGCAAAAGGTCCGTGTCTCTTGACGCCCGGAACACGTCGCTGAAACCGGGTCTGCCGGGGGAAGATGTCGCTCTGGCGGAATCGGCTGGCCAGCGACATGTCGCCGTCGGTGGTTCTGCGTGCTCAGCGGTGTGCGCCATCGCGGGGAACAGCGCTGCACCGCCTGCGGCCCTGCGGGCCGCATTCTGCCGGTTCCACAGGGTTCCGCAGAGTGCCCTGACGTTCCGCTATGGCTACCTTTATTCAATGGCTTACGGTGCTATACTGTTCCTCACCGGAACGCCGCAGACTCCCTCGTTCCCGC
>JAJDVI010000064.1 GCA_022826195.1 Acidobacteriota bacterium | reverse complement strand
CCATCCCTCATGACACAACGCACCAGCCGCCACGCCGGAACCCGGCGAAATGCGGTGCCACAGCCTCCCGGAACGGACCGTAACTCAACGAATATCAACGAGTTCCAAAACCAAACTGTTAAAGATGAGCCAGACCGGCACGCGCAGCGCTCCGCGCTGCGCACGTCGCAACCCCACCCGGACAAGACGGTTCCAACCTCGGCGTGGAACTCAAGGGCGGAGGTGACGCCACCGGCTTGGAACGCCGGTCTTCATTCAGATCAGACCGGCACCCGCCCGCACGGCGGACGGAACCGCGTACCCCCCTCCCGCGCAGGCCGCGCGTCGGCACCCCGCATCCGGCGGGCTCCGCCGGCGCCGGTCCGCGGTCAGCGCGCCACGTCGCTGAGCTGTCCCTCCGATGCCGCGACCGCCGAGGCCACCGTGAGGTCGCCGGTGACGTTCGTCGCCGTCCGGATCATGTCCAGGACCCGGTCGACTCCCAGGATGAGGGCCACGCCCTCCGCGGGCACCCCGATCGCCTGCAGGATGATGACCAGCATGATGATCCCGGCGCCGGGGACGGCGGCGGTCCCGATGGAGACCAGCACCGCGGTCAGGACGATGGTGAGCTGACCTTCCAGACCGATGGGCAACCCGAGCGACTGGGCGATGAAGAGCGCCGCGACGGCCTGGTAGAGGGCGGTCCCATCCATGTTGATGGTGGCCCCGAGCGGCAGCACGAAGGAAGAGACCTCCTCGGAGACCCCGAGGTCGCGCTGGGCCCGGTCCATGGTCACCGGCAGCGTGGCGCCGCTCGAACTGGTCGAGAAGGCCACGAGCTGCACCTGGGCGGCCGCCGGGAAGAAGCGCCGCCAGCGGATGGGCGTCAGGAACTTGAGGACCAGCGGATAGACGACGAGCATCTGGGTGGCGAGGCCGGCGACCACCACGACGCAGTAGAAGCCGAGCGCCCCGAGGAGCTGCGCCACCTGCTGCGGGTCGTCGCCGGCCATCCCCGTGATCGCCCGCGCGATCAGGGCGAAGACCCCGAGCGGCGCGACCTTCATCACGATCCCGACGAACTCCACGACGACCGCTTCGAGTCCCTGGAAGAAGGCGAGCAGCGGAGCGCCCTTCTCCTTCGGGATCCGCAGCAGCGCGATCCCGAACATGAGCGCCAGGAACACCACCTGGAGCATGTTCCGGTTGCTCGACGTCGAGGAGATGACGTTGTCCGGCACGATGTCCTGGAGGATGCTCAGCGGACCCCGCTCCTCCATCATCGCCTCCGCGGCTCCCTGACGGCTGGCGGCCGCGTCTTCGTACTGCGTCGCCAGTTCGCTGCGCAGGGCCTCCGGCACGTAGTCGCCGGGCCGGACCAGGTTGGCGTAGCCGAGGCCGATGCACACCGCGAGCGCGGTGGTCGCCACGTAGATGACGATCGTCTTGCCGCCGATCCGGCTGACCTTGCGCATGTCGCTGAGCGAGGCCACGCCGATGACCAGCGACGCGATGACCAGCGGCACCGCGATCAACTGGAGCCCGTTGAAGAAGACGTCTCCGAACGGCGAGATCCAGTCGTCGGTGAACTCGCCCCAGCCGTTCGCGGCGGCCACGATTCCGTAGATGACGCCGAGGGCGAGACCGAGCACGATCTGCACCCAGAGCTTGCGGTACCAGGGAGTGTCCTTCATGAGCGGGGCCGTTCCTTTCTCGGCGCGGGAGACTCTACCCGGACCAGCGGACGATCACCGCTGCGAATCCCGGAGGACGAACCGCCCCAGCCGGCCGAGACGGGCGAGCCGGATGGGCGGCTGGCCACCGCTCTTCCGGCCGGCCGCCCCGACCTGGATGACCGCTTCGCCGGAGAGGATGAGCAGCAGGTCCTCTCCCAGGATGCGCCGGCGGTAGCCCCTGAGCGGCCGGGCGTCCTCGGCTTCCCGGGGGTAGGCGGCGACGATGGCGCGGAGTTCCTCCTGGGTGGCGAGCAGTTCGGGGGCCACCCCGTGTTCGCTGGCGCGCAACTTCAGCCAGGTCTCCAGCAGCAGCGCCAGGGATTCGGGCGCCGGACGCCGCTCCTTCTTGCCCTTCCCCGTGAAGGGAACCGGCTTTCGGGCGCCGGCGCCGAGCGTGCGGAGGATCACGTCCGGGTTCTTCTGCAGCACCGCGCGGATCTGCTGGATCGTCTTCGGGTCTCCCTTCGGGGGCCGGCCGGCAACCGATTCGTAGGGAGCGAGCAACTGCTCCCGGTTCCGGGGCTGGCGCCGCGCGAGGTCGCGCACCGCACCGTCCTTCAGGATCCAGCCCCGGGGCCGGTTCGAAGCCCGGGCCCGCCGCTCCCTCCAGGCCGCCAGCTCCCGGAGCGAACCGCGCTGCGAGGGAGTGAGGCTCGGGCTGTCGAGGGCGCGATAGCACTCCTCGGCGGGAGGCATGACGTAGGAGGCCTCCTCGGTGAGCGGAATCATCTCTTCGCGGAGCCAGTCCAGGCGCCGGAGCGCCTTCGCCCGCTCGGTCAGCTTGTTCCGCAGCGGCAGCAGGTAGCGGACGTCCGCGATCGCGTATTCCACCTGGCGGGGAGTGAGCGGCCGCCGCAGCCAGTTGGACATCTGTTCCTGCTTGGAGAGTTCGCGCCCCACGAAGCCGGCGACCAGCGTGCGCAGGGCGATCTGGACCTTCTTCCCGTGGCCGATCACCGCGGCGGCGATCTGGGTGTCGAAGACGTTCTTCGGCACCACGGAGGCAAGTCCGTAGAAGATGTCGAAGTCGTGCTTGCCGGAGTGAACGACCTTGAGGATGCCGGGATCCGCGATGA
This sequence comes from Acidobacteriota bacterium, assembly GCA_022826195.1. Classification (GTDB taxonomy): domain Bacteria; phylum Acidobacteriota; class Vicinamibacteria; order Marinacidobacterales; family Marinacidobacteraceae; genus Marinacidobacterium. The sequence continues at coordinate 55,822 of JAJDVI010000064.1, read as the reverse complement.
GCGCGAGGAGCGGGTCGAGCTGTTTCACCTCGAGCGGATCGACCACGGCCTCCACCCCCGGAGCCGCGACCTGGATCAGTCCGAGTTCCGGGAACAGCCGGTTCTCCGGGATGAACTCGGTGTCGAGAGCGAATTCGCCGGCGGCGCGCAGGTCCGCCACCAGCCCGTCGAGCCCCGCCTGATCCTGGACGATCCGGACTCCGCCCATCTGCGCGGGCGAAGCGGCCTTGGCTGCGGACGCGTCCCGGGAGCCCCGCCGGGAAGGCCGCTTCGCATCGTCCCCGGCGGGTCGCTCACGGACGGCCACCGCCGCCGAGCCTCGGGCGCCGGACCCGTCGCGCCCGGTTCGCTGCCGGAACTTGCTGTGTTCTTCCAAGGCTCTCCGTAGATCGTCCTTCCCCACGGGCGCCGGGCGCCTGCCCGGGATCACCCGGCCGGAAGTCTACCGCCCGGTTCGCAGTAGCAGCGGATGTGCAACGATAGGGGCCGCCCACCCGGTCCGCGATCTTGGAAGACCCCGGCTTTCTCAGCGTCCTCCCCCCGATCCTCGCGATCCTGGTGGCCCTGGCGACCCGCCAGGCGGTGCTCGCCCTGCTCGCCGGCGTCCTGTTCGGAGAGTTGGTTCTCGGAGGCGGGAACCTCTTCGCGGCGCTTGCCGGCACGGTGGGGCGGATCACCGACGCGTTCGCGGGCAACCCGTCCATCCTGCTGTTCAGCATGCTGGTCGGGAGTGTGCTGGCGCTGATCGGGTTCACGGGCGGCGTCACCGGCTTCGTGAAATGGGTCACGGAGCGGCGCCTGGTGGCGGGTCCGCGGGGGGCGCAGGGGCTCGCGTTGCTGCTCGGGCTGGGCATCTTCGTCGAGTCGAGCATCACCTGCCTGGTGAGCGGCACGGTGGCGCGCCCGCTCTTCGACCGCTTCCGGCTTTCCCGTGAGAAGCTGGCCTACCTGACGGATTCGACCTCGGCGCCGGTCTGCATCCTGCTGCCGATGAACGGTTGGGGGGCGTTGATCATCACGATCCTGGCGACCCTCGGCATCGAGAGCGGAGTCTCGGTGCTGGTCGCCAGCATCCCGCTCAACTTCTACTCGCTGGCCGCTCTGGGACTGGCCTTTTTCTTCGGCCTGTCCGGACGGGACTTCGGCCCCATGGCGCGCGCTGAGCGACGGGCGCGCGAGACAGGGCAGGTCATCCGGGAGGGCGCCCGGCCGCTCGTCTCCACGGAAGTCCTCGCCCTGCCTCCCGGGCCGGGTGTGCCCGATCGGGCCCGGAACATGGTCGTGCCCCTCGCCGTGCTGCTGGTCATGATCTTCGTGGGGTTGTGGATTACCGGGGAGGGGAACCTGCTGGAGGGAAGCGGAGGCACGTCCGTCCTCTGGGCCGTGCTGGCGGCGGTGGTGACCGCGGCGGCAATGGGGATGTTCCAGCGCGTCCTCCGGGTATCGAAAGCGATGGACCTGGTGATGCAGGGTGCGGGCGGGATGGTGCCGGTGGTCAGCGTTCTGCTGGTCTCTTTCGCCATTTCGGCGGTGGCGCGCGATCTGGGCACCGGGGTCTATCTGGCGGGAGTCGCCGAGGCCGCCATGCCCGCCTCGCTCGTTCCGGCAGTCCTGTTCCTCGTGACCTCGGTGGTCGCGTTCTCCACCGGGACGTCATGGGGCACGTTCGCCATCATGCTCCCGATCGCGGTGCCGGCCGCCGCCGTCCTCGGCCTCGATCTTCCGCTGGTGGTGGGGGCGGTCCTCTCGGGCGGCATCTTCGGCGATCACTGCTCCCCGATCTCCGACACCACGATCATCGCTTCGATGGCGTCGGGCTCCGACCTCGTGGACCACGTGAACACCCAGCTTCCCTACGCGGTGCTGGGCGGGGTCGCCGCCACGGCCCTGTTCCTGGCCGCCGGGCTGGCTTCCTGACGGGCCGGCGACCTTTAGAATCGCGGGTCCCATGTCCCGGAACGCACTCCTCGACACGCTCGCCGACGACGTGCGGCCGGGCGCCGGCGGCGGCCCGGAACTCGTTCCGCTCGATCCCGATCACCCCGGCTTCCGGGACCCGGTGTACCGCGCCCGGCGAAACGCCATCGCGAAGCTCGCCTTCGACTACGTCACGGGAGGCCCGGCCCCGACCGTCGCCTACTCCGACGAGGAACACGCCGTCTGGAGCCACGTCCGGGAGCTTCTCGATCCGCGGCACCGGGACTTCGCCTGCGCCGAGTACCTCGAATGCGTGGACGCGGTAGCGCTCGACCGCACCCGGATCCCCCAACTCGAGGACGTGAACGCCCGCATCCGGCCGCTCACCGGGTTCCGCATGCTCCCGGTTGCCGGTCTCGTGACGGCGCGGGCGTTCCTGTCGTTCCTCGCGGACCGCATCTTCCTGGCGACCCAGTACATCCGGCACGCGAGCCGCCCGCTCTACACCCCTGAGCCGGACGTGATCCACGAACTCGTCGGTCACGCCGCCTCCTTCGCCCACCCGCTCTACTGCGGACTGAGCTCCCATTTCGGCCGCGCCGCCCGGGTGGCGAGCGACGAGGACGTGGAACGGATCGCCCGCCTCTACTGGTTCACCCTGGAGTTCGGAGCGGCGATCGAGGACGGCGTCCCCAAGGCCTACGGTGCGGGACTCCTTTCTTCCGTCGGCGAGATGGACCGCCTCCGGGACGCGGAACTCCGGCGCTTCGACTGCCAGACGATGGCGGACACCCCCTACGACCCCACCGACTTCCAGCCGTTCTACTTCGTCGCGCCCAGCTTCGGCGCAATGCACGAAGCGGTGAGCGACTTCCTGAGCCAGTTCTCTGACTAGTCGGCCCTGATGACCACGACCGTCTGGTCGTCGTCGGGAGCGCCCTTCCGGAACCGCCGCGCCGCCTTCAGCACGCTGTCGCAGACTTCGGCGGCGGGGGTTCCCAGGTCCCGCTCCCGCCGGAGCACCTCGGCAAGCCGGTCTCTCCCGAAGAGGTCCCCCCGCCGGTCGGCGCTCTCGGTGATCCCGTCGGTGTAGAACGCGAGCAGGTCTCCGTCGTCGAGCTGGATGACCTCCTCGAAGTAGCGGGGCGCCGGGAAGAGCCCCAGCGGCAGCCCGCTGGCGTGGATCATCTCGACCTCGCCGCCCGCCCGGACCAGGATCGGGGGCGGGTGTCCGGCGTTGATGTGGATCAGGCGGCGTAGCGGAACGTCCAGCAGGCCGAAGAAGAACGTCGCGTAGCGGGTCTCGCCCACGCTCTCGTAGAGCAACTGGTTGGTGCGTCCCACGATGACGCGGAGCGTGAGGCTCGACTTGGCGAGCGAGAACACCGAGGCGTGCAGAGCGGCCACCAGCAGCGCCGCCGGAATCCCCTTGCCCGCCACGTCCGCCATCGCGAAGCCCCAGCGGTCCTCGCCGAGCGGAATCAGGTCGTAGTAGTCGCCCCCGACCTGCGAGCACGGTTCGTAGGCCGCCGCCACCTCCATCCCTTCCAGCACCGGGCACTCGTGCGGGAGGAGGTCCTGGAGCACCTTTCCCGCCACCTCCATCTCGGAGACGAGCTCCCGTCCCTCGACCGCCTTCTCGTAGAACAGGATCCGCTCGAGCGCGGGGGCGGCTCCGGCCGCGTAGGAGGCCAGCGCCGCCCGGTCCCGCTCGGAGAACGCGCCGGAATCCGCCGACTCCGCGATCAGGGCTCCGACCCGCCGGCCGCCGGCCCCCAGGAGCGGCGTTGCCACCGCGGCGCGCGAGCCGGCGCTCAGTTCCGGGTCCGACGCCGCCTCACCGCCCGTAACCTCGAGCAGTTCCGGCCGGCCGCTGTCGAGCACCCGGCGCGTGATCCCGCCCGGCGCCAGATCCGGCGGGCTTGAGGGGGACGAGTCCGCCGACCCGCTGTCCCGGCCGCGCATCCGGCGGCAGAGAACCGTCTTCCCGCCAAGGTCCACGGCGCACAGGGTGGCCCGGTCGCACGCCGGCAGCACGTGGCGCAGGCCGGCCAGGATGGTGTCCGCGGTCCGGCCGATTTCGAGGCTTCGCCCGATCTCCTGGAACGCCTCGAGCAGGAGTCCGGAGCGGGCCTGCGACGGGCTGTGATCGGTCATGGGCGGCGGCGCGCACGTTAGCGCGCCGCACGACCGGCTACCGCGTCGCGAAGCAGTAGAAGAGGCCGTCCCCTCCCGTGCCCCGGAGGTCCTCCTGCCCGCAGCCGCGCGAGGCGTGGGACGCGTTCCAGGACGTGGGGTTGGCGCCGCCGCCCACGCGGTCGTGGTGGCCCACCATGGCGCTGCCGTCCGAGGAGCTGCTGGTCCAGTTGGAGCAGGTGGTGTCCCCGTCGCCCATGGCCGCCATTCCGTCCTCGGCGGTGCCGGTGATGATGTCGTGGCGGTTCACGTCGTCGCCGCGGCCGCTGATGACCTCGCCGTTCTCGGAGATCGAGTTCTCCTTGCTCAGCTTGTTGTTCTCGCTGTGCAGGTCGGCGACGTCGCTCGCCACCATGACGCCGTTCGCGTTGTGCCAGGGTCCGGCGCCGATGCGGTCCTTCGCGTTCACGCCACCGTCTCCGGTGGTGCTCAGGTAGGCGCGCCAGGTGAGGCCGCCCGCGGCGCCGCCCTCTTCGGCCAGCATGGCGCAGTGGGCGTCGGCGCCCTCGAGTCCGCCGAGGTTCGCGCCGTCACCCGGCCCCCGGCTGGTGAGGAAGAAAGTCATGTCCGACTGGGCGGCGGGCGCCGGCTCCGGGGCGGACGAAAACGCGACGAGCGCCGGAATGGCTCCGGCGATCAGGAGGAAGAACAAAGCACGCTTCATGGGAAGTTCCTTTCCGGCGCGGTCGGCCGGACCGCTGATTGTAAGAAAACCCAGGTTCTGCCCGGCGCCCGTCCGCGCGTCCCGGCGCCCGAGGCTTCAACCGGGGAGCAGTGCGAGGAAGTCCTCGAGGGGAAGGATTTCCACGCCGTCCAGCACCAGCGGCCGCGCTCCCAGGAAGACCAGGATCTTGCGGGTCACCTGAGGGTTCCGGTAGGCCAGTCCCTTCAGGCCGCGCAACATGCTGGTATGGACCCGCCGGCCGGATTTCACTTCGATTCCCCACGTCTCGCGGCCGAAGGAGAGGACGAAGTCCACCCGACCCCGTGACGCGTCCGGTAGTGGTGGAGCGTCGCTTCGGGCCAGCAGGAGCCGAGGCGCCGGTAGATCTCGACGGCGACGAGGTGCTCCAGCAGGAGCCCGCGTTCGTCGTCCAGCGGACGGTCCAGCGGCCGCCGGAGCAGCGCGTTCCGCACCCCGATGTCGAACAGGAACAGCTTGCCGTGCCGGATCAGGTTGGCGCGGTCCGAGCCGCTCCACGCTGGCACCCGGAAAGCGACCAGCGTGTCCTCGAGGACTTGGAGGTAGCGGCGCGCGGTCTCGTAACCGAGTCCGGCGTCCCGCGAGAGGTTGTGGACGTTCAGGATCCGCCCCGACGCCGCCGCGACAAGATCGAGAAGGCGCGAGAATCCGCCGACGTTGCGGACCAGCGCCTCGGCCTGGACCTCCTCCCGGAGGTACGCATCGGTATAGCTACGGAGGTCGGTGGCCCGGGTCTCGGGATCGGGCTCCCGATAGATCCCGGGAAGCGTCCCGTGGGCGAGAACACGATCGAGGTCGAACTCGGCGCCGAGTTCGCGAACGGTCAGCGGATGGAGGCGATGGATCTGGACCCGTCCGGGCAGCAGATTGGCCTGGCCCCGGCGCAGTTGCCGGGCGCTCGCGCCCGAGATCAGAAACCGGAACCGGTCCGGTCTGCCGTCCACCGCGACCTGCACCGCGTCGAGCAGCGCGGGGTTCCGGTGCACCTCGTCGAGAAGAATGGTCCGGACGGTTTCCGGCGCCGTCTCAAGCTCCCGTTCCAGCCGTTCGGGATGTCCCACGTACTCGCGGAAGGCCCGCGGGCTCGCGAGGTTGAGCGTCAGGTCCGGCTGGAGCGAGGCGAGCAGGGTGGACTTGCCCACCTGCCGCGGCCCGAGCACGAGCACGCTGCGCGCGTTGCGCCGCAGAATCCGGGTGAGACTCCTCTCGTACACGTGGGTATTCCAGCGGCATCTTTACCCACGGCCACCGGAAACAGTGCGCCTTCGGCCGCATGGCGGCCGGGGAACGTGCTCAGCGCAGCCGGCGGACCCCGTACCAGAGCAATGGGAGGATGAAGATGACCCAGAACCCGTAGGTCAGGATCCGGTACCCGATCCCGATGAGGTCCTCGAGCCCCGCCTGGGCGAGCAGGATCGCGGCCAGCAGTACGACGGTGGAGGTCGCGGGACGCAGCCACGTCCTCAACTCGCGGCCTCCCTCCTCCATCGCGCGCGCCACCCGCTCGTTGACCGCGTGGATCAGGCTGGTCGCGGTCTCGATCAGGGTGCCGAACAGGACCACCTGGAAGCCGAACAGGAGCAGCGGCGAACCGATCTCCGCCAGCAGGGTGAGGGAGGGGACCGTCTCCTCGATCATCCCGGACCCGAGGCCGGCGATCGCGATGAAGAAGAGGACCGCGGGGATGATGGCGATGGGCCCCGCGAGCATCCCGGCGACCATGGCGTCGCGGCGCGTCCTCAGGTGGTGCGCGCAGAAGAGCACCGCCGGAAGCGTGCCCACGTTGTAGGCCATGTACTCGACGCCGCCGAGGACCCAGTCGCTCGAGGCTTCGCCGCTGCCGAGGGCAGCGCCGATCTCCGTCCCGAAGACGCGGAAGGCGGCGATGAGCACCACGACGTACACCGCGTAGAGGGCCATCGACCAGAAGGACAGGAAGTTCTCGACCGTGCTGGTGCCCTTCAGGACCAGGTAACCCACCGCGACCATGATGGCGAGCACCCCGGCGGCGTAGGGGAGCCCGAGCGAGCGCGAGACGATCTCGCCGCCCGCCGCCGCCACCACCGAAACGACCACCAGCATCGCGGCGAGGTAGATGACCTCGTAGAGCCAGTTCCAGCGGCCCAGGAGTTCGCGCGTCATGGTCCGGTAGTCGTACGAACCGGCGCGCCGGGCGATCTCGAAGGTGAGGGCGCACACGATGGACCAGAGCGGCGTCGTGATCAGGAGCATCCCCAGGAGCCCGCCCAGGACGCCCTTCGTGAGGAAGAAGTCCACGAGCTCCCGGCCGGTGCCGTAACCGCCCGCGATCACCATCGACTGGAAGCAGAAACCGGGCAGCAGGGTGCGCCGGAACCAGTCGGAGCGGAGCGGATTCTTCAAGAGGCTCTCCCCGCAAGGGGCGGCCAAGGATACCCGGGCCTTCGCTCAGTCCCGCGGCAGCTCGCGGGGCCGGATGAACGCCTCTACCGTGGCCGCGGCGGGGGAGAGTTCCGCCCAGTCGGGGGCCGGGACCCGCGCCACCAGCAGCGCGGCGGTGGGGAAATGCTCCTGGTGGCCCAGGAATCGGGCCGCGAGGTCTTCCATGCCGGGGTTGTGCGCCACCACCAGCAGGGGAGACGCGCTCCCGCCCTCCCCGGCCACGATCTCCACGATCTCGTCCGGGCTCGATCCGTAGAGGTCCGGGACCAGCCGCAGGCTGTCCGGCGCGGCGCCGGCCGCTTCGAGCGCGAGCGCGGCGGTGGTCCGCGCCCGGACAGCCGTGGAAACGAGCGCTGCCGCCGGGGTGAACCCCTGATCCCGCAGGTAGCGGCCCATGCGGGGCGCATCCCGGAGGCCGCGCGGCGCGAGGGGCCGGTCATGGTCCCGGAGGCCGGGGTGGTTCCAGGCGGACTTGGCGTGACGGAGCAGGAGCAACTGCAACATCAGGGGGTTCCGTAGGCCTCCGCCACCGAGTTCGCGCCGGCGAGAATCCGGGAGTACACGGCCGGGTCCACGTTGCCTCCGGTGACGACGACGAAGACCTCCCGGTCCTCGAACCGTTCGGGGCTGGCGAGCAGCGCCCCGATCCCGAGCGCTCCGGTGGGCTCCGCCTTCAGGTTGGCCTGGGCGAACAGCGCCCGCACTCCCCCCGCGATCTGTGCTTCGGGCACTTCCACGATGTCCCGGATCCCTTCGCTCAGGATCGTCCAGTTGTTCTCTCCGAGTTGAGGCAGCCGGGCCCCGTCGGCGAGCGAGAGCGCCTCCCCGGCGTGGCTGACGAGTTCGCCGCGGCGGAGGGACTCGGCGGCGTCGTTCGCCAGCAGGGGCTCGGCGCCCACCACCGGGACCTCCGAAAGCCCCGCGGCCGCGAGACCGGTGAGGATTCCGGAGCTGATTCCCCCGCCGCCGATCGGCACCACGACCACCGCCTTCCGCCGCCGGGCCGGCGAGAAGCGGCTCAGCCGGGCCGCGATCTCGACCCCGAGCGTCGCGTTGCCGGCGATGACCGCCGGGTCGGCGTAGGCGCTCGCGACCTCCGCCTCGGGGAAGGTCCGGAGAACCCGCTCCACGCCTTCCTCCCGCGATTCCTTCTCGACGTCCGTGAACTCCACGGCGGCCCCGTGGCTCTGAACCGCATCGATCTTCACCCGGGCGGAGATGGACGGCATCACGATGGTGGCCTGCTTCCGCAGCAGGCGGCAGGCGAGCGCCAGCGCCTGGCCGAAGTTGCCCGAGGAAGCGGCGATCAGGTGCCGGGCCGATGACGTGCGAGCCCGGTGGAAAGCGGCGCGGAACTTGAAGCTCCCGGTGCGCTGGAAGGTCTCGCTCACCAGGGTGATGCGGAGGCCGAGCGCCGCCCGCAGCCTCTCCGGTTCGATCCAGGTGGTGGGCCGCACCGCGAAGGGGCGGTCGGGGACGGTCAAGTTCATTTTTCCCTGCCTCCGGGGGTTTCCGGGATCACCCGGTCGAGGATCTTCTCCGGGTCGGTCTCGCCGCTCTCGTCCTGCACTTCGCGGCTGCGGTCGAGAATCCGTCCGACCGCCTTGCCCGGCGCGATGTTGCGCGCCAGCACGTGCCGTCCGCTGACCGCGTCCTCCGGTGGCCCGCGGAACACTCCGGCGGCATCCGCCCGCTCCCGGAACACCTCGCCCTCGGGGAACCGTCCGGCCAGTGCACTCTCGGTGGTACGGCCGAGCTGGTCGGCGGTGGCGACCCGCAGGAGGGCCTCGAGGGTGGTCCCGGCGGCGGCCATCTCGCGGGCCAGTCGCCGGTAGGCGGCGCGCTTCGCGCCCTGCCTCGGATAGAACGCCGGCGCCAGGTGGCGGCGCGTCAGGGCCTCGACCTCGTCCACCAGCGCGCGCGGCGCCCGCAGCCTTTCGAGGAAGCGGCGGGCGAGCGGCGCCCCGGCGGCGTCGTGGGCGTAGGCGGTGATGCGTCCGCGCCGCTCCCGGGTGGTGGCCGGCTTGCCGAAGTCGTGGCAGAGGACGGCGAACAGCAGGGTCCGCCCGGCTTCGCGATCGCCGGCGGCCAGCTCCGCCGCCCGGTCCACCGACAGCAGGGTGTGCTCGAAGACGTCTCCCTCGGGATGCCACTCGGGGTCCTGGGGAACCCCGCGCAGGGCGTCCACCTCCGGCAGGAACCGCAGGAGCCGGGTGGCGGCGAGAAAACGGAGGCCTCGGGACGGTTCCGCGCCGCGAAGCAGCTTCTCGAGTTCGTCCAGGACCCGTTCCGGACTGAGTTCGGAAAGGTCCAGGCTGGCGCACAGACCGTGCAGTTCTTCGTCGGCCGTGAACCCGAAGCGGGAAGCGAACGCGGCCACCCGCAGTCCGCGGAGCGGGTCCTCGGGGAACTTCCCCGGGTCGGTTGCCCGCATCACCCCGCGGGCGAGATCGCCCGCCCCGCCGTAGGGATCGAACAGTTCGCCGGTCAGGGGGTCGAGTCCCATGGCGTTGAGGGTGAGGTCCCGGCGCCGGGCCGCCTCCTCGAAGCTCATGTCGGGGTCCGCCACGACGTCGAAACCCAGGTGTCCCGGCCCGGTCTTCGATTCCCGGCGCGGCAGGGCGACTTCGAGGGCGAGACCCCCGACGCGGAGCACCGGGAAGGCGCGGCCGATCCGGCGGACCTTGCCCAGCGGCCGCAGCGCCCGTTCGAGTCTGCGGAGCGGCAGGCCGAACACCTCGAGGTCCGGCTCGCCCGTGGGCCGGTCGAGCATGCCGTCCCGGACGAAGCCCCCGACGACCAGGACGCGCCCGCCGGCCTTCCGGACGGTGACCGCGACCCGGCGGGCGTCCCCCGCGGGACCGGCGGCTTCCTCCGGGATCGGGCCTACCGGCGCGAGCCGGAACCGGGCCGCTTGCGGCCCCTCGGTGCCCTCGTCTCGCCGGGTCAAGGACCGGGAGGTCCGCCGGCCCAACCGACCGGATCGCCGATCCGGATCCTTCCGCCGCTCACCACCTCGCCGAACGCCCCTCCGCGCCAGTCGGGGGCCAGCGCGTCGCGCATCCGCAGCGCGGCGCCGTCCATCCGCTCGCAGGGCTTCGTTTCCCCGTGGATCAGGATCCGCGTTTCGCCCACGGCGAGTGTCCGCCCGATGGTCTGCCGGAAGTCCACGCCGGTCACGAGCAGATTCGCGCGGCGGAGGGCCGGGTCCGCGTCGGGCTGCCCGGCTTCGTCGGCCGCGCGTTCCCAGGCCTCCCGTGAAAGGACGGTGACCTGGCGCTTCCCCCGGGCGGGTGCCGAGTCTCGAAGCCCCTCGCCGGCGACCAGTTCCCCGTCGGACCGGGACATCATGGGCTCGCCGCGCGCTCCCTTGGCCCAGATGGCGAGGAGGCTGCCGCCGTGGTGGTTGTTGGTTGGTTCTGCCATGGAGGGTCCGGGGAGCGCGGCGGGGCGCCACGGCAACCCGGCGGAATCCTACCGCCGTTCCGCGCGTCATGATTCCCGGCGGAAGTCGACCGGGATGCGCATCGCCGTGCTCACGTCGGGAGGGGTGGACAGTTCCGTCGCCCTCGCCACGCTGGCGCAGGCGGGTCACGACGTGCACGCCTTCTACCTGAAGGTCTGGCTCGAGGACGAACTCGAGCACCTCGGGGAGTGCCCCTGGGAGGAGGACCTCCGTTACGCCCGCGCCGTCGCGGGACAGTTCGGGGTCCCGCTCACCGTGATCCCGCTGCAGCGCGCCTACCGCGAGGGCGTCGTCGCCTACCTCCTCGAGGAGCTCGAGCGCGGCGCGACGCCGAGTCCCGATCTCTACTGCAACGCGCGGATCAAGTTCGGCGCCTTCGCCGACTGGGTGGACGCCGAGATTCCCGGCGGCCGTTTCGAAAGGGTGGCGACCGGCCACTACGCGCGGCGGGTCGAGACGGCGGTCGGCGTCGAGCTGCACCGCGCCCCCGACCCGGTCAAGGACCAGACCTACTTCCTCTCCCGGATCAGCGGGCGCCAGCTCGAGCGGTCGTCGTTTCCGGTGGGCGACCTGCGCAAGACGGAGGTCCGGCGGCTCGCCGCCCGGCTGGGGCTCGCGCCGCAGGACCGCCGGGACAGCCAGGGCATCTGCTTTCTCGGGGGCGTGCGCTACCGCGACTTCGTCACCGCCCACCTCGGCGACCGGCCGGGGCCGGTCGTGGACGAGGCGACGGGGGACGAGATCGGAACCCACCGCGGCCACTGGCTCTTCACCATCGGCCAGCGGCGCGGCCTCGGGCTGTCGGGAGGCCCGTGGTTCGTGGCCGGCAAGGACCCGCGCGCGAACCGGGTCCTCGTGCGCCGGGGCGCCGGCCGGCCGGCGAACCGCTGCCGGGTCGAGGACCTTCACTGGATCGGCGACGCCGCGCCGCCCGGCTCGGAGCGCCTCCACGTTCGCGTGCGGCACGGACCGGAACTGGTCCCGGCGCGGGTGTCGTGGGACGAGACCGGGGAAGGGGAGGTCGTGCTCGACGCGCCGGACGCGGGCCTCGCTCCGGGTCAGTTCGCGGTCCTCTACCGGGGTACCCGCTGCCTCGGCTCGGGGCGCATCGCGGGCGCCCCGCGAATACCCGCCTAACGCGCGTGACCCGGGGCCCGGCGGAGTCCCCGGCACGAGAAGACGACCGCCGGGGGCACGTTCTTCCAGACGACGGATCCGTGCTCGATGGTTTCGAAACTCTCCTGGAGTCGCCTGGCGAAAGGCGAACGGCGCCAGAACGGCAGCGCCTGGATATAGATGTAGAAGAGCAACTGGCCATCGGAGCCCAGCGTTTCCAGGATCGCCTCCAGCATCTCGGTCTGTTTGTCTTCCGGAACGACCGACCAGGGCAGCGTCGCGACGACCGCGCCCACCTCGCCCACCTTCTCGCGGGCGCAGATGGAGCAGAGGTTCGCCAGGTCGTCCACGACGATCCGGAGGCCGGGCAGGCGGCGCGCGAGTTCGTGAGCGCACGTCTGGTTGAGTTCGACGGCCAGAAACGGAGTCTCGGCAGGCTTCGCCGCGAGCAGGTGTTCGGTGATGGCGCCGTCACCCGGCCCGGCTTCGACCACGGCGGCCTCTTCCGGCCAGCGGACCGCTTCCGCCATGGCGATGCCGAGCGCCGGCGAACTGCGCCAGACGGCGCCGATCTCGCGGGGCCGCGCCACGAACTGCCGGAGGATCGTCGAGTCGGCGGACACCGTTCCGTTCTTCTTCGGCATGGGCTCGCGGCGAAGCGTCGGGAGACCGCGGCTACCCCCGTCGCGCGGTGATGCGGCGGGTCGTGAATCCGAGCCAGTGGAGCCGCCCCAGGTGCCGGGCGTGCTCCACCTTCATGCAGCGGTCCATGACCACCTCAATCCCGAGTTCGCGGGCCCGTTCGGCCGCCTCCGCGTGGATGACTCCGTATTGCAGCCAGATCGCCTTCGCGCGGCCGGCGCACTCCTCGACGATGCCGGGGACCGCTGCCGGAGCCCGGAACACGTTGACGATGTCCACCGGTTCCTCGATGGCCGCGACGCTCGGATAGCACTTCTCTCCCAGGATCTCCGGTTCCCGCGGGTTTACGGGGATCACCCGGTATCCGTTCCGCTGCAGGTAGAAGCCGACGAAGTAGCTGGCGCGCAGTTCCTTCGGCGAGAGGCCGACCACGGCCACCGTCCGGGCGGACGTCAGCAGCCGGCGGATGGTCCCGGCGTCCTGGTACCGGCCGAGGTCCGGCCCCGAACCGTCCGCGGGCAGCGGCGGTGGAAGTTCGCAAGCGATTACAGAGAACATGCCATGGTTTCCCCGGTGGGGGTTTCGTCGTCGGTCCCGGTCCCGGCGGCCGCTTCGAGGCCGCGGGTCAGGTCCCAGATCAGGTCCCGCGGGTCTTCGATGCCGACCGAGAGGCGGATCGTGCCCGGCGAGATCCCGGCGCCCCGGAGTTCCTCGTCGTCGAGCTGCCGGTGGGTGGTGCTCGCCGGATGGATCACCAGGCTCTTCGCGTCGCCGACGTTCGCGAGATGGGAGAAGAGGTTGAGTTCGCGGATGAACCGCGCTCCCGCCGCGCGCCCTCCCTTCAGGTCGAACGAGAACACCGCGCCCGCTCCCCGGGGCAGGTACTTCGCCACCAGCCCGGCGTAGCGGCTCCCGGGGAGTCCCGGGTGCGCCACCGTCGCGACTTCGGGCCTGCCCGTCAGGAAGGTCGCCACCTCGAGCGCGTTCGCCGCGTGCCGTTCCATCCTGAGCGGCAGCGTCTCGGCGCCCAGCCCGAAGAGGAAGGCGTTGAACGGGGACATGCAGGCCCCGAGGTCCCGCAGCGTCTCGGCGCGGAGCTTCATCAGGAATCCGTACTCGCCGAAGGTCGCCTGAAACGCGAGGCCGTGGTAGGCCGGCGACGGGTCCGCGATTCCCGGAAACTTGCCGTTGTCCCAGGGGAACCGCCCCGACTCGACCACCACCCCGCCGATGCTGTTCCCGTGGCCGCCGATGAACTTCGTCGTCGAGTGGACCACGATGTCGGCGCCCCACTCGAGGGGCCGGCAGAGGTAGGGGGTCGCGAACGTGCTGTCCACCATCAGCGGCACCCCGTGGCGGTGCGCGATCGCCGCGACGGCCTCGATGTCGAGGACGTTGCCGCCGGGGTTGCCGATCGTCTCGCCGAAGAACAGCCGGGTTTCGGGACGGACGGCTTCCTCCCAGTTGCCGGGGTCGTCCGGGTCCACGAACGTGACCTCGAACCCCAGTTTGCGTTCGAGGTGCTTGAGCTGGGTGAGGGTGCCGCCATAGAGGGCCCGGGATGCGACCACGTGGTCACCGGGCTGGAGCGCGGTGAAGAAGGCGCCCGCCTGGGCCGCGAGTCCGGAGGCGAAGGCGACCGCGCCCACCCCGCCCTCGAGGTTCGCGATGCGCTCCTCGAACGCGGCCACGGTGGGGTTCATGATCCGCGAGTACGTGTTCCCGTATTCCTGCAGGTTGAAATAGGCCGCCGCGGCCTCGGGGTCCTCGAACACGTAGCTGGTGGTCTGGAAGATGGGCGTGGCGCGCGCCCCGCTGTGCGGCTCGGGCCGGGCGCCGGCATGCACCGCCCGGGTGGCGAAACCGAACTCGCGGGTCTCGGCGCCGACTTCCTTTTCGCTCATGGCGCGTCTACCTCTCCGGACTCAGGAACCCGCGAACCAGGGGAGTCATGCGGCCCGCCTCCAGGAGGAAGGAGTCATGTCCGTAGGTCGTTTCGATCTCGTGGTGGACCACGCTCTTCCGGCGGGCTTCGAGCGCGGCCGCGAGTCTTCGGGAATCGCCGGAAGGGTATAGCCAATCCGAGGAGAAGGAGAGGAGCAGGGTGCGGCAGCGGAACCGTTCCACCGCCGCCTCGAGATCGCCGCCGCCGTGGCGCTCCGCGAGATCGAACCGCGTGAGCGCGTAGGAGAGGAACAGGTACGCGTTCGCGTCGAAGCGGCGGTTGAACTTCGCGGCCTGGTGGACCAGGTAGGACTCGACCTGGAAGTCCGCCGCCCGGAGGTCGCCGGCGAAAACACGCCGCTCCTGGAGGCGGCGCCCGAACTTCGTCTCCATGCCCGGCGCCGACAGGTAGGTCAGGTGCCCCACCATGCGGGCGGTGGCGAGGCCGTGGACCGGCCGGGTTCCTTCCTCGGCGTAGCGGCCGCCGCGCCAGGCCGGGTCGCCCGTGATCGCGCTCCGCGCGACCCAGTTCCAGCCGATCCCCTGGGCCGAGAGGCCGGGGGTGCTCGCGACGGAAACGATGGCGTCCACCTCCTCCGGAAACGCGGCCGCCCATTCGAACGCCTGCATCCCGCCGAGGGAGCCGCCCGAGATTCCCCGCAGCCGGCGGACTCCGAGTTGGTGGAGCCCGGCGCGGGAAGCCCGGACGATGTCTCCCACCGTGATCGCCGGGAAGTCCGCCCCGTAGGGACGCCCGGTGTCCGGATTCGAGCTGGGTGGGCCGGTCGTGCCGCCGCACCCGCCCAGGAGGCTCATGCAGACCACGTGAAACCGGTCGGTGTCGAACGCCTTGCCGGGTCCGATCATGGGGTCCCACCAGCCGAGTCCCGCGTTCCCGGCGCCGCGTTCGGCCCCGAACCCGTCCACCGCCGACTCCACCCCTCCGCCGCGCCCGGCCGCGTGCGCGTCGGCGGAGAGCGCCGGGCAGATCAGCACGGTGTTCCCGCCGTCCGGGTCGCGCTCGCCCCAGGTCTCGCAGGCGATCTCCAGCTCGGGCAGCACGGCGCCGCTCTCCAGCGTGAAGGGGCCCGGCGGGGTCAGACGCAGCCGGCGGTGGGGAGTGGCGTTCGCCGGGATCTCCCACGGCTCCCGCCGCGGACGTCCCGCGTCCGGGTTCACGTCCTGAGCCACAGGGCGACCGCGAAGGTGAGGGTCGCGGCGGCCACCACGAAGCGAAGGATCCGGTCGCCGGCTCGCAGGGTCAGCCGGGCCCCGACGAGGGCCCCGGCGAGGGTCCCGATGCCGAGCGCCACGCCGACCCTCCAGTCCACGGCGCCGTTCGCGGCGAACACCGAGAGCGACACGATGGAGAACAGGAAGATGCAGGCCACCTTGATGGCGTTCCCGGCCACCAGGCCGTACCCCGCCCAACTGGTGGCGCCGAGCGACAGGAACCCGACCCCGGCCTGCACGAAACCGCCGTAAAACCCCACGACCACGAATCCCGCGAGGAGTCCGATCCCGTTTCGGGGCGGCCCCTCGCTCGTTCGCGCACCGACGTGGAGGAGCGGAAACAGCGTGAACAGCACCATGACGATGGACAGGAAGCGCAGGAAGACCGTCTCCCCCACGTGCACCGCCAGGGTGCTGCCCAGGCCCGCGCCGAGGATCGCCGCGAGACCCAGCCGCACCAGCACGCCCACCGGCAACACGTCGGCGCGGCGGAAGGCGGCCGTGGCGCCGGCGGTCTGGATCAGGATCGCGAGCCGGTTGGTGCCGTTGGCGACGGTATGGGGCAGCCCCAGCAGGATCAGCAGCGGCAGGGTGAGGAACGATCCGCCGCCGGCGACGGTGTTGAGCGCACCGGCGACGAAGCCCGCCGGAATCAGCAGCAGGGCGGCGAGGACCGGGTCAGCGATCGTCGCCACCTTCCGAGCTGCGGAAGTCGAGGGCGGCCGAGTTGATGCACCAGCGCTCGCCGGTGTCCTGTGGCGGCCCGTCCGGGAACACGTGCCCGAGATGCGCGTCGCAACGTGCGCAGGCGGCCTCGGTGCGCACCATGCCCAGACTGCGGTCCACCGAGGTGGCGGTCGCTTCCCGGTCCGCGGGCCGCGTGAAGCTCGGCCAGCCGCTCCCGGAGTCGTACTTGTCCTTCGACGAGAAAAGCAGCGCTCCGCAGCAGACGCACCGGTACTCCCCGTCGGCGCGGTTCCCGTAGTGGGCCCCGGTGAACGCCGGCTCGGTGGCGCCGCGGCGGGTGACGGCGAACTGTTCCGGGGTCAGTTGGGCGCGCCATTCCGCGCTTGTCTTCTCGATCCTTCCGGGTTTGGTCATGGTGTCTTTGGATGGGCTCGGCGGTAAGCGGCTACCCCGCGAAGTACGCGCGGCCGAGGATGAGCAGCCAGTAGAGGATGAGCGAGAGCACCAGGGCCCGTCCGAATTCCCGGAGCTTGTCAAGGAACCGCGCCTTCCGGGCGGCCGGGATCAGCGCGTAGATCACCGTGGCGAGCACCGCCACGATAGCGACGTTGCGGATCCGGATCATCGTCCGGGGGGTTTTCGGAACAAGGACTGGGAACTCCCGCCGCCTTCCATGATAGTCCTCGGCCGCCGCAGGGGACCGCGTCCGCCGGTCTCCCCGCCGGGACGCCGATCTTCCCGGGAATCCGCGCGGCGCCGGGCGAATCGGCGTTCGCGGCGCCTCCCGAACGGTATGATCCGTTGCATCGCAGCGGCTTGATTCGGGCGGTGGCGACCGCTGATTCCGGGAGTACGACGATGCCAGACGACGAAGTGCGGGCGGACGAGATCGAGGAAGAGGACGCCTGGGGCGAAGACCCCGACGAGGGCGGAGCCGCGGTTGCGGAAACGGTCGAGTCCGTTTCGGACGGGAACCGGCGCAACACGATTCTCGCGGCCGTCATCGCTCTCCTGGTCGCGGCCGGCGCCGGAGTCTGGTACTTCGTCTACGGGCCGGGCAAGCCTCCCCCGCCGCCTCCGCCGGTGGTGGAGGCCGAACCCGAACCCGTCGTGGAGGAGGAGCCCGAGCCGGCGCTGCCGGCCCTTGACGCGAGCGATCCCTTCCTCCGGTCGCTGTTCGCGGCGATCACCGACAATCCCGACGCGCTGGCGTGGCTCCTCGGCGACGACCTGGCGCGGCGCATCGCCATGGCCACGGACAACGTCGCCGACGGGATTTCGCCCCGGCGGGCGCTGGCCGCGCTTTCGCCCACCGGTTCTTTCCGCGCCGGCGGGGACGGGGAAGAGCTCCACGTCCATCCGGCCGCGTTCGCCCGCTACGACGCGGTCGCGGCCGCGCTGGAGGGAGCCGACAGCCCGGGGATGGCCCGGGTGATCCGGGAGGTGCTGCCGATCCTCGACGCCGCCTACGCCGAGCTGGGCCGTCCCGACCGGACGTTCGCGGGGGCGCTGCTCGAGGCGCTCGACCGGATCGGGGCGGTCCCGATGCCCGAGCCGCCCGTCCTGCTCGACGAGCAGGTCATGCGCTACGAGTACCGCGATCCCGCCCTGGAGGATCTGGATGACGCGAGCAAGCACCTGCTCCGGTTCGGGCCGGAGAACCAGGCCAGGGTCCAGGAAGCGGCGCGCGGACTCGCCGAGCGCCTCCGCGCCGGGGGGGCTCCGTTCTAGCGACCCGCTTTTCGTTCCCGCCCCGGTTTCCCACGTCCGGCTTCGCTGCATGCCGTCCGTTCATTTCACACCGAACCTTCGGCGCCACCTGCGCGTAGATAGCACCGAGGTCGAGGGCCACACGGTGTCGGACGCGCTTTCCCGGGTGTTTCGCGACAACCCCGGCCTTCGCTCCTACGTCCTCGACGATCAGGGGCGCCTCCGCACCCACGTCGCGATCTACGTGGACGGCCGGCCCGTTCGGGACCGGACCGCGCTTGGCGATGCGGTCGGAGAGGGTGCGGAGATCCACGTCATGCAGGCGCTGTCGGGCGGATAGGCGGGACCCCGTGCTGCTTCACCTCGGCACCCGCAAGGGCTACCTGGCCTTCCGCCGGTTCGGCAAGGGCGACTGGCGCTGCGAACGCACCGCCTTCATCGGGGACCCGGTCTCCCAGTTGCTGCCCGACCCCCGGGACGGCCGGCTCTACGCGGCGCTCAACCTGGGGCACTTCGGCGTCAAGCTCCGGGTGTCGGAAGACGGCGGCGCCTCGTTCACCGAGCTGCCCGCGCCCGCCTACGCGAAACAGGAGACCTCGGCGGAGAAGGCGCCGTCGGTGGATCTCCTCTGGTGCCTCGAACCCGCCGGGCCCGATCCCGGTTCGCTCTGGTGCGGAACCATCCCCGGCGGACTCTTCCGTTCGGATGACGGAGGCCGTGCCTGGGCCGTGAACGAGGCGCTTTGGAACCAGCCGAGCCGCGAGCGGTGGTTCGGCGGCGGTTATCCGCATCCCGGGATCCACTCGGTGCTGGTTGCCCCGGACGGCAAGCGGGTCGTTGCCGGGGTTTCCTGCGGCGGCGTCTGGATCAGCGAGGACGCCGGCGAATCCTGGCGGGTACGGACCGAGGGCATGTTCGCGGAGTACATGCCGCCCGAGATGCGGGAGGACCCCGCCATCCAGGATCCGCACCGGCTCGCCTGGTGCGACGGGGATCGCCGCCGGATCTGGTGTCAGCACCACAACGGTTTCTTCCGCTCCGACGACGGCGGCGAGACCTGGACCAGCCTCGACGTGCCGCCTTCGGCGTTCGGCTTTGCGGTCGCCGCCCATCCTGGCGACCCGCGGATCGCCTGGAGCGTGCCCCTGGTCAAGGACGAATGCCGGGTCCCGGTCGACCGCCGGATGGTGGTGGCGCGGACCCGGGACGGCGGTGCGAACTGGGAGTCGGTGGGGCGCGGGCTGCCCGAGGGCGATTCCTTCGCGGTGGTGTACCGCCACGGTCTCGACGTCCATCCCGGCGAAGCGGTCCTCGCCATGGCCACCACCACGGGAGCGCTCTGGATCTCCGAGGATCTCGGCGATTCGTGGGACCTGGTGACCGCGGAACTCGCCCCGGTCTATTGCGTCCGGTTCGGCCGGCCCTGAGCGGCGCCGCCGCTCCCGGCGCGGAAGTGGCGAGAGGCAATCCCGAGCGAATACACTCCGCAAATTCTGTCCGCCGGCGGGTCCGGCGGGCAGCGTGATCCCTTGAACGATTCTCCGCGACTCCCCTTCCACGATCTCGTCCGGCGGCTGGACCTCCGGCTGCGGGTGCGGGGCCTGGTGCGGGAGTTCGCCTTCGTGGCGGGAGCGGTGGCGCTCGCGCTCTTCCTCCCGCGGCTCGTGGGGGACGGCATCCTCTGGCTTCCGGCGCTGGTGGCGTCCGTGGGGGTCGCCGCCCTCCTCTATCGGGGCTTCTCCGGTCTCCGGGCCGGCGCCGGGCTCGGGAGAGCGGCCGCCGCCGGGGACCGCGCGGGGGGGCTGCACGACGAACTCTCGTCCGCGCAGTGGTTCTCCGCCGTGTCGTCGCCGACCGCGTGGGAAGTCCACCAGATCGAGCGCGCCCGGCAGCGCGCCGACGAGCTCGACGCCGCGGAGCTCCTTCCCTTCGAGGTTCCCCGGGCGAGCATCGCGGCGACCGCGGCGCTCGCGGCGCTGGCCGTGATCCTTCCGTTGACCCACGGGCCGCTCGTTTCCGAAGCGCTCCGGGCCCGGATCGCCGCCGGACTCGACAGTCTGGGCGGCGACCCGGCGGCCGAGGACCCGGCGGCGGGGCCGGACGCGTTCGAGGACGCCGCGGACGCCCGGGTGGAAGCCCGCTCGCCCGAGGAGATCCTCGCCGAGCTGAGGGCCGGCGAGTTGCGGCTCCCGGAGGAATCCGGCGACGACCTGGACGCGCTCCAGGCGGCGCTGACGGCGGCGATGGAGGAGCGGGCCCTGCAGGAGACGAGCGAGGAGGTCTCCGCCGCGCTCGCGGGCCTTGCCGAGGCGATGGACGCGGACTCGCTCACCGCCGCCGAATGGCTCGAGAGCCTTTCCGAGGCCATGCGCTCCGCCAACACTCCCGAAGAACTCCAGGCGCTTCTCGAATCGCTCGAGCAGGGGGCGGACGGCGACGCGCTGAGCGCGGCCGCCGCGGAGATGATGGAGCTGATGGAGACCGGACTGAGCGCCGATGAAGCGCTGCAGCAGCTCGCCGAGAACATGCAGGCGATGGACGGCCAGGCCATGAACGGCCAGGGCGAGGGCGATGCGCAGCAGATGCCCTTCCCCGGCGACGGGGAAGGGGGACAGCCACAGGCGGGGGAAGGCGGTGAACCCGCCGCGGGAATGCCCCAGGGAGCGGCCGGCCTTTCGGGGCAGGTGCAGATGATGGCCGCCGAGGGCCAGATGGGAGCGCCCATTCCGATGGACGCCGGCCCGGCGGGGAACATGACCGGGCCCGGCGGGGGCGGCGAGTCCGAGGTGTTCGGCGACGCGACCAGCCTCGAGGTCCAGCTCGAGATGGAGGCGATCCCCGCTCCCCTCGACGAGGAGCCCGTTCCCGAGCAGATGATCGAGCGGCAGAGCCGCCGCGAGGAGGCGACCGTCGCCTACGACTCCGTGGGCTCGCTCTCCGAGTACGCCGACGAGGCGGTCTCCCGCACCCGGCCGATCCCCACCGGGCTCCGGCCCCTGGTCCGCGCCTACTTCCTCATGATCCGCGAGACGGCCAAGGCGGACGCCGCCGAAGGAGCAATAGAAGAATGACCCCGGAAACCGCACTTGCGGACCCGGCCTTCGATATCGAGAGCCGGGTCGAGGCGTTTCGCGATCGCCACGATCGCATCCAGGCCGAGGTCGGACGCGTCATCGTCGGCAACCAGGAAGTCGTCAGCGGGATCATCACCTGCCTGCTCACGCGCGGACACGTGCTGCTCGAAGGCATCCCGGGGCTCGGCAAGACGAAGATCGTCCAGACCCTCTCCGAGGCCATGCACCTCAAGTTCAACCGGGTGCAGTTCACGCCGGACCTCATGCCGGGCGACATCCTGGGGACCAACGTGGTGCGGGAGACGGACACCGGCGCCAAGATCCTGGACTTCCAGCCGGGGCCCATCTTCTGCAACCTGATGCTCGCGGACGAGGTCAACCGGGCGACCCCGAAGTCGCAGTCGGCCCTCCTCGAGGCGATGCAGGAGAAGAGCGTCTCGGTCGGCAACAAGACCCACAAGCTCGAGGAGCCCTTCTTCGTGATGGCCACCCAGAACCCCATCGAGCTCGAAGGCACCTACCCGCTGCCCGAGGCCCAGATGGACCGTTTCCTGATGAAGCTGCGGATCGGCTACCCGAGCGAGGACGAGCTGCGGGAAATCGTGGAGCGGACGACCACGGTGGAAGAGTTGCAGGCCCGGCCGATGGTGACCCGGGACGAGGTCCTCGAGATGCGGGACACCGTGCTGTCGGTGCCCATCGCCCGCCCCATCGAGGACTACGCCATCCGGTTGACCATGGGGACCCACCCCGGGTCGAAGTACGCGCACGCGCTCACGAACCGCTACGTCAAGTTCGGAGCCAGTCCCCGGGGGACCCAGGCGCTCGTCCTGTCCGGGAAGTTCCTGGCGCTCCTTCGAGGCCGCGTGCACGTCGCCGCGGAGGACGTCCGGGACAGCGTCTTTCCGACGCTTCGACACCGGTTGCTCCTCAACTTCGAGGGCGAGGCCGACAAGGTGGACACCGACGACATCCTTCGCGAGATCATCGCCACGATCGATCCGCCCGGCGCCTGACCGCCGCCGAAGCGGCCAGCACCACCGATCCCGAGGAGCGGACAGGCACCCGGCATGAGCAATTCGGGCACGCTCTTCGACAACGACTTCATGGAGCGGCTCGAGTACCTGAAGCTCATGGCCACCCGGATGCTCCCGAGCCGGCACCGCGGTGAACACCGCGCCCGCAAGCGCGGGTCCGGCATCGAACTCGCCGACTACCGGCCCTACGTGGACGGGGACGACACGCGCGACGTGGACTGGAAGGCGTTCCTCCGGCTCGACAAGCTGGTGCTCCGGATCTTCGACGAGGAGGCGGACCTGCCGGTCTACCTGTTCGTGGACCGCAGCGCTTCCATGGCGTTCGGGAACCCCCCCAAGTTCGACTTCGCCCGCAAGATGGCCGGGGCGCTCTCCTACATCGGCCTGATGAATCACGATCTCATTTCGATCGTCTGGTACGGCCGGAAGATCGACGGGTGGATGGCGCCGAAACGGGGACGGAACCAGATCTTCCGCGCCTTCCGGTTCCTCGATGCGGGAGATACCGGCGGCGCGACCTCGCTCGCGGCCTCTTTCCGGACCTTCTTCGGCTCGCGCCGCAAACGCGGACTGGCGGTGGTGCTCTCGGACCTCATGGACGAGGAGGACCTGCTGGGGGCGTTCGACGCCTGCCGCTTCCAGAAGCACGACCTGTTCGTGGTGCAGGTGCTCACGCCGGAGGAGCTCGACCCGGCGCTTCCCGACGAGGCGCTGCTCACCGACAGCGAAGACGGCTCCGAGCGCCGGGTCCGGGTCACCCCGAGACTGCTGGACCGCTACCAGAAAGCGCTCGCCCAGCATCAGGAGAAGGTCGAGGAGTACTGCTCCCGCTACGGCTTCGGATTCTGCGTCGCGAACAGCGGTGAGCCCTTCGAGGACGCCGTCATGGCGATCTTCAAGACGGACCGGTTCATCCGTTAGCAGGCACCCGAATGGGATTCGGCGCCGCTCCGCTGCTGATCGCGCTGGGCGTCCTGCTGACCGCGGGCATCATCGTGGTGCTCTACTGGGTGCGGCCCGAGCCTCAGCCGGTGGTGGTTCCCTCGAACCTCATCTGGCGCCGGGTCCTCGACGAACGCCGGCGCCGCGAGGACTTCTGGCGCTGGCTCGTTTCGCTGGTGATCGCGCTCCTGGCCGGACTCGCCGTGATCCTGGCGATGGCGCAACCGCTGCCCGAGGGCGCCGCCCGGGGCGGCCGGATCGTCGTCGTGATGGACACCGCGCCGAGCATGGCGGCGGCGCTCCCCGGAGGCGGGACACGCTGGGATCAGGCGGCGGAGCAGGTGCGCCGCATCCTGACCGGCAGCAGCGAGACGAGCGAGTTCCTGCTACTCGACACCGCCGGGGATCGCGGGGGGCGTTCCTTCATCGGCCGGCGGGAGGCGCTCGAGGCCCTCGACGACCTCGGCCCGGTGCACGGCCGGGAACACCGCTTTCCCGAGGTGGCGGACCTGCTCGGGCCGGGCTCCGCTGCCGCCCCGGCGGCCGACGTGATCTTTGTCGGGGACGGGGTGTACGTGCCGGAAGCGCCCGAGGGCGTGGAGCGCCTCTCGGTCTTCGAGTCGGTGCCGAACGCCGGGATCACGGCGTTCGACGTCCGCCCGCTGCCGTCCGATCCGGGCCGCTTCGAGGCGTTCATCGAGGTCGTCCGGCATCCGGCGGGCGAGGAGGACGCCGGCGTCGTCGTCCTCCAGATCGACGGTGCGGGCGGCGCCTCCGCGCGCCGGACGCTTCGGCCCGATCCCGGAACGCCGCTCGGCGAGACGGTGCCGCTGACCGGATTCGTCGCCGGACCGGTGCGCGCCGTGATCGCGATCTCCGGGGAGGACGGCCTGGCTGCCGACGACGTGGCGCACGCCTACATCCCGGCCCGGAACCGGCTCCGGGTGCTCCTCGCCGGGGGACCGAATCCCTTCTGGGAGGCGGCCCTGCGCCTCGACCCGCGGGTCAGTCTGTCGATGGCGCCCCCGGGCCCGGACGCGCTTGCCGATCTCGATTCCGGCTCGCTGGACCTCGTGGTCGTCGAGGGCGCGCCTCCGGAGGCGATGCCCGCGGTGCCGGTGCTCTTCGCCGGGTCCGGAAGCGCCGGGTGGCTCCCGTCACGTCTCGCGGGCGAGGCCGCCGGCCCGGGGGACGACGAGGGGACGACGGTCATGCTGCCGGTGGTGCGGGGGCAGACGGAACACCCGCTCCTCCGGGATCTCAACTTCGAGGACGCGCTGGCCCGGGACGTGGAAGCGTTCGACGCGGCCTCGCTCGGGGACCGGAGCCCGTGGACGCTGCTGCTCGGCGACTCGCGCCTCGGGCTGCTCGCGGCCCGGGAGAGCCCCTTGCGCAGCCTGGCGTTCGCTTTCCCGATCGCCCGGTCCAATCTGCCGCTCCAGGCGGATTTCCCCCTGCTGCTCTCCCGCGCCCTGAGCTGGCTGACGGACGTGGAGGTCCGCCGCGTCGGGCTGGGACAGGCCCGGGTGGCGATGGCCGCCGGCTCCGTCTTCGACGCCGAGGGCCGGGAAGTGCCGTCGCGCCGCCTGGGCTCCGAGATCTCCTTCGACGCCAGCGAGCCTTCCCTCTACTACGCCGCCGGGGGCGGGCGTGAGGTCGTGGTGGCGGCGAGCCTGCTCGACCGGCGCGCCTCGGACCTGAACCAGTCCGCGTGGGCCGGGGAACCGCCGGCGACGCTCGCGCCGGCGGGAACCGTCGCGAGCGCCATCTGGCCGATCCTGGCGCTCTTCGCGCTCCTGCTGATCGTCGCCGAGTGGGTCGCCTTCCACCGCCACGCCACGGTTTGAGAGCCGGGAGCGCCGGTCTTCAGACCGGCACCGCCGCCGCAGGCGGCGGAACGCGCAGCGTCCGGACCCGGATCGCTCCCTCGCCGACCGGCGATCCGCACGTCGGGACGGCGTACCAGGCGCTCCTCAACTACGCCTACGCCAGGAAGCACGGGGGCGCCTTCGTGCTCCGGGTCGAGGACACCGACCGGGCGCGTTCCACCAGGGCCTCCGAGGCCGCCATCCTCCGGTCGCTGCGCTGGCTCGGGCTCGCCTGGGACGAGGGCCCCGACGTCGGCGGCCCCTTCGCACCCTACCGCCAGAGCGAGCGGGTCGAGGCGTGCCGGGAAGTCGCCGAGCGGCTCCTGGGCGCAGGCACGGCGTACCGGGACTATGGGGAGGACGCCGGCGGGGCCTACGCCATCCGGCTCCGCACCCCGGAGACCGGCCGGATCGCGCTTCCCGACCGGCTCCGGCAGGGGCTGTCGAAAGACTGGGAATCGGTGGACGATCCGGTGCTCCTCAAGTCCGACGGTTTCCCCACGT
Organism: Acidobacteriota bacterium; assembly: GCA_022826195.1. Lineage (GTDB taxonomy): Bacteria > Acidobacteriota > Vicinamibacteria > Marinacidobacterales > Marinacidobacteraceae > Marinacidobacterium. Next base: position 30,362 of record JAJDVI010000064.1, on the reverse strand, counting down.
ACCACCTCGCGAACGTCGTGGACGACCACCTGATGCAGATCACGGACGTGATCCGCGGGGAGGAGTGGATCGCGTCGCTCCCCAAGCACCTCCTGCTCTACGAGACCCTCGGGTGGGAGCCGCCCTCCTTCTGGCACGTTCCGCTGCTCCGGAACAACGACAAGAACCGCACCAAGCTGAGCAAGCGGAAGAGCCCGACCTCGATCGACTTCTACCGGCAGGCGGGTTTCCTGCCCGAAGCGCTCCTCAACTTCCTGGGGATGCTGGCCTGGACCCGGGCGGAGGGAGAGGAGAAGTTCCCCCTGGAAGCGTTCATCGAGCACTTCGAGCTCGGATCGCTCTCGCTGGCGGGCGCCGTCTTCGACACCGAGAAGCTGGCGTGGCTGAACGGCCGCTACCTGCGGGAGGACTACGGCCCGGCGGAACTCGCCGGGTTGCTGCGCGGCTGGCGTTTCGACGACCACACCCTCGAAGCCGCCGCCGGGCTCGCGCAGCCGCGGATGCGGACCCTGGGAGACTTCGGACCGCTGGCGTCGCTCTTCTTCACCGACGAGACGCCCCGCGATCCGGACACCCTCGCCGGAGGCCTCGAGCCCGCCGAGGTCGCGGAATGGCTCCTGCTCGCGGAATGGGCGCTCGAGGACCTTCCGGAGTTCACGGCTGAAGCCGTCCACCAGGCGCTCCGGGCCCTTTCCGACTCGCTCGGCGTGAAGCTCCGGAAGTTCACCCGCCCGCTCTACGTCGCCCTCAGCGGCTCCCCGTCATCCACCCCGCTCTTCGGGTCCATGGTCCTGCTCGGCAGCGCGATGACCCGCATGCGCCTGCGCCGCGCCCGCACGGCCCTCGGCGGCGTCCCCCGCCGCCGCGAAAAGCAACTGGAAGCCACCCATCGCAGGCAGACTGGAACGCCGACCTCCGGTCGGCACGCGCGGTGCCCCGCACCGCGCACGCCGTAACTTCCCCCGGCAAGGGCGGTTCGCGCCTCGGCGTGGAGTTCAACCGCCGACGTGGCCTCCCCGGCTCGGAGCGCCGGCCTCCGGCCGGCATCGCCCGCGCAGCGGGCGAAACCACATCTCACCAACAGACAACCAGCACGTACAGCTTGGAACGCCGGCTTCAGCCGGCACGCGCGGCGCCCCCCACCGGGAGAACTGGCGCAGCGCGCACGTCGTAACTCCCCCCGGACCAAGCGGTTCCCGCTTCGGCGTGGAGTTCAACGGCGGAGGTGACGCAACGGCCTGGTGCCCGCTCACCGGCCGGGAATTCCCCTCCGTCTACTGGAAACGTTCGGACCCGAATCCTTCCAGACGCGCGGCGAGGATCGCCGGGGCTACGGCAACGTCGGGTGCGCCGCTGAGGATCGCCTGGTCCAGCGTGGCGAGCGGGACGCGCAGTCTCCTGGCGAGCACCACGAACTCGGCATCGTAGGCGGTGAGGCCGCACTCGAGGGCCGCCTCGATGGTCTGCCCTCCGGAGACGCCTGCGATCCGCTCGCCGAGGATCGCCGAGGCGTCCTCGGCCATGGCGGTGGCCTGTCCTGCGGTGATGGCGCCCCGCCGAACGAAACCGACGAGAACGTTCTGGAGTGCACTCATCAGAATCGGCGGCGCACTCCAGATGGAGTCCCTCCGGTACAGCCGGGCGGCCGCAGCGTGTTCGTCGCCGGCGGCGACGAACTGGACCACTACGTTCGTGTCGACGACGATCACAACCGGCCGGCGCTCTTGAGCTCACGCAGCGTCTTGTCGCTGAGGTCGAGTTCCCCGATCTCCTCGCGGCGGCGCCGGATGCGTTCGAGCAGGCCTTCCACATCCGTGATCCGGTGGTGGACGGACTCTTCGAGTCGCGCGAGGATCTCGCGGTTCAGACTGCGGTGGTTCCGCGCCGCGGAACGCCGGAGTTCCTGGTGCAGCTGATCGGGGACTCCCCGGAGGGCGATTTGGGCCATGTTTGAGATTCGAGGTTGTGCTATTGGAATGATAGCAAACTGATCTCATACCCGATTCGCGCACGCGGCGGCGCCGGAGTTCCGATTGCGAACGGGGCCGCCCCGGTTCAGCGAATGTCCCAGCGGCGAAGCCGCGACACGTCCTTCACGTAGATCCGGTCGCCCGCCACCGTGGGTTGGGTCCAGGTCTCGCTGTCCGCGACCTCATAGCGCTTGATCTCCTCGAGCCCGGCGCGGCTCGCCTCGAAGATCACCAGTTCGGCGTCCTCCTGCAGCGAGAAGACGATGTTCCCCGCCCGCACCAGCGCGGCGTTCTCGGCCTGGCGCGGCGTGCTCTCCCAGAGCGCTTCCCCGGAGTCCAGGTCCAGCGCGAAGTACTGGCCCCGGTTCCGGTGCGAGAGGCCGAACATCACCCCGTCCCGGACCACCGGGTTCGCCATGTGGAGGGAGTACTCCCTGGTACTCCAGACGTCCTCGGTGGTCCAGCCGTCGCCGTCCCGGGCCACGCGGAAGGCCGTCACCCCGTTCCCTCTCCCGTTCTGGATCACGAGGTCCCGGTAGCGGACGGGCGTCTGCGAGGTGGTGTCGGACTGCGTGCTGAAGGGCCGGCTCCAGAGCAGCGAGCCGTCGGCCACCGAAACCCCCACGAAGTGATCCTGGGTGAAGGTCACCACCTGCTCCACGCCGTCGAAGGTGAACAGCATTGGGGAGCCGTAGGCGGGGCCGTCGCCGTCCCAGGACCAGCGGATGTCGCCGGTCTCCGTATCGAACGCCGTCAGCGCGCCGTCGTCGTGTCCCCCGACGTGGACGATGACGAGTCCGCCGTGAACGAGCGGCGAGGCGCTCGTGTGGTAGAGCGGCTCGACCCCGGTGCCCGGGACGTGCCAGAGCTGCTCGCCGCCGGCCGCATCGAAGGCGCTGACCGATCCGGTCATGCCGTGGACGAACAGCCGCCCGGCGGCGTAGGCGGGGGTCGACTTCGGTCCGGGACCGTGCCGCTGGGTCGCGGGGCTCATGTCGAACGGAGCGGGATACGCCGAACGCCAGCGGACCTCGCCGGTCTCGGGATCCATGGAGTAGAGGACCTCGTCCTCGCCCCAACGGGCGAACTGCCAGAGGTTTCCGTCCACCAGGAGCGGGGTCGCGTAGCCGGTGCCGACGTCGACGGTCCATACCGGCGTCAGCGTTTCCGGCCACGCGGCGGGCGCCTCGAACCCGGACACCGCGCCGTCGCGCGCGGGACCCCGCCACTGCGGCCAGTCCTGCGCGCCGGCGCCGGCAGCAGAGAAGAGCGCGAACGCCAGCAAACAGTTCCTCGTGCGCATCCTTTGACTCCAGCGCTCTCCCGCGCCGGGCGGTATTGTCGCACCGGCCGCCCGGCCGGAGACCAAAAACGCCCATGTCCTTCCCGAACCTCCGGATCGCGCTTCCGCTGCTCGCCGTCCTGGCCGCCGCCTGTGGTCAGGAACCGCACGACCTCCTGATTCGCGGCGGCCTCGTGCATGACGGCGGCGGCGGTGATCCCGTCAGCGCCGACGTCGCGGTCACCGGCGACCGCATCAGCTTCATCGGCGACGCCGCCGCGGAAGGGGTGACGGCTACCGAAACGGTGGATGCCGCGGGCCTCATCGTGGCCCCCGGGTTCATCGACATGCACGCCCATTCGCAGATCGGCGAGGACTGGGCGAAGGAGGCGCTGCCGTTCCTGTATCAGGGAATCACGACGGTGGCGCTCGGGGTGGACGGCGGCGGCTCGCCCGACGTGGCCGACACCCTGGCGGGCTGGGAAGCGAGCGGCATCGGGGTGAACGCGCTCACCTACGTGGGTCACGGGGCGGTGCGGCGGCGCGTGCTCGGCGAGGAGAACCGGGCCCCCACCGGCGAGGAACTGGACCGGATGCGGGCGCTCGTCCGGAAGGGTCTCGAGGAGGGCGCCTTCGGGCTTTCCAGCGGGCTCTTCTACATCCCGGGCAACTACGCGACCACCGAGGAGGTCATCGAGCTGGCCCGGGTGGCCGCCGAGTACCGCCCGGCCATCTATGACACCCACGACCGCGACCTGGGAGCGGCCTATCCGAGCTTCGGTTACCTGGCGTCGATCGAGGAGGCCATCCGGATCGGCGAGGAGTCCGGGACCAAGGTCATCTTCAGCCACTTCAACGCGCAGGGGGCCGCCAACTACGGCCGGGCGCCGGAAGGGGCCGCCCTGATCGACGCAGCCCGCGCCCGGGGCGTCACGGTCGCTGGCGCCCAGCACGTCTACACCGCCACCCAGTCGAGCCTCAGGGCCTACACCGTGCCCCGTTGGGCTTCGGCGGGCGGCCGCGACGCCATGCTCGAACGCTTCGACGACCCGGACACCGCCCGCGTCCTCGACGAGGCAACCGCCGAGATGCTGGCCATCCGCGGGGGCGCCGACAAGATCCGCTTTTCCGATCCCCGGCCGCACCTGAACGGCCGCACGCTCGCCGACGTCGCGGAGGAATGGGGCGCCCCGGCGCCGGAGGCGGCCCGCCGGATCCTCGCCGAGGGGAACGCTTCGGTGATGAACGTCGGGCTCTACGACCCGGTGAACACCGGCTTCCTCGCCGAGCAGGACTGGATGATGACCTGCACCGACGGCCGCGACATCGAGCCCGGCACCCCCGTGGGCCATCCCCGGGTCTACGGCGCCTTCACCAAGAAGCTGCGCGATTACGTGCTCGATGAGGAACGCATCTCGATGGCGTTCGCGATCCGCAGCATGACCGGCCTCGCCGCCGAGTTCCTCGAACTCGATGACCGCGGCTTCCTGCGGGAGGGCCTGAAGGCGGACCTCGCGATCCTCGATCCCGACCGGATCCGGGACCGGGCCACCTACGACGAGCCGCACCAGTACTCCGAGGGAACCGTGCACGTGCTCGTGAACGGGACGTTCGCGATCAGGGACGGCGCGCACACCGGGGCCCTGGCCGGCCGGGGCCTGCGGCCGGGCGAGTAACCCACCGCCTGGTCTGACAGAATCCCGCCTCCTTCAGGAGGATTCATCCATGCGCACTTCGCGGATTGCCGCCGTCCTGACCGTGCTCGGGCTCGGACTCGGGCTCGCCGCCCACGCCCAGGCCCAGGGCGGCGCCAACGCCACCGAGCGCTACGGCGTCTGGCGGCTCCGGTCGGACAACCCGCCGCCCTACAAGAACGTCATGACCTACGCGCCCCACGGCGACGGGGGCATGAGCATCGAGGTCGCCACCACGAACGCCGAGGGCAACACCTCGGTGTGGAGCTACGTCACGATGTTCGACGGCGTCTTCCGGCCGGTCGAGGGGATCGAGAATTCCGAGACGGCGGTCGAGATCGTGACCGAGCGAAGCACGCGCATTCTGAACGCCCGGAACGGCGAGGTGTACCAGGTGATCATCAACACCCTCTCGGAGGACGGCAACCGGATCGACAACGAGTACGTCCGGATGGATGCCGACGGGAAGATCACCCGCGTGACCCACGCCACCTACGACCGCGTGCAGGAGGAGTGACCGTGGCCGGCGGCAACCTGACCTGGCGGTATCACCGCCCCGGTTGAATGAGCTGCAAGAAGACGCAGGAGTTTCTTGCGGCAAACGGCATCCCGGACGGAGACATCCAGAACGCCAACAAGGCCCCGATCCAGGGCGACGAGGCCCTCACGTTGCTGGACGGCGTGAGCGAACTGCTGGTCGCCAAGGGCCGGAAGGTGGAGCGGTTCGACCTCACCGGCGACCGCCCGGACGACGCCACCCTGAGCGGGGCGATGGTCGGCAGCTACACCAACCTCACGGACCTGCTGCTCGGGCGCTCCGGCAAGCTCCGCGCCCCGACCATGCGCGTCGGCGACCGCCTCGTGGTGGGCTACAACCAGGAGCTGCTGGAGTCGGTCTTCGGATAGGCGCCGCCATTCCCTTCCCGAGCTGGGAAGCGTGGGATTCCTGGAAGCGGTCCGCACCTGCCTGTTCCGGAAGTACGCGGACTTCCGGGGCCGCGCCCCCCGGGCCGAGTACTGGTGGTTTGTGGTCTTCGGCGCGCTCCTGACCGGTGTGGCGGCGCTTGCCGGCACGGAGGAGCTTGCTTACCTGGTTGCAGCCGGCTTGTTCTTGCCCCAATTGTCGGTCACGGCCCGGAGGCTCCACGACACGGATCGCTCCGCCTGGTGGGCGCTCCTGTTGGCGCCGGGCTGGCTCGATTCCCTGTCGTCCCGCTTCTTCCCCGAGGAGGCATGGACCGAGAGCCTCGTCTTCTTCCTGGGCTTGTTGATCGCGGCCCTGGTCCTCTTCTGGTTCATGGTCCAGAAGGGCGACGCCGGGGAGAACCGGTTCGGCCCTGATCCCGTTCCGGACACGGTTCTCGGCCTCCACGGACCGCCGCCGCGGAACGACGGTTAGCCGTCGGGCCTGCCGGACCGCCGGGCCGGGATCAGGTCAGCGGCTGCCAGAGGCCGATGATGTTCCCCTCCGGGTCCTTCACCTGGGCGTAGATCCCCATTCCCGGGATCTCGGCCGGACCCATGAGGCGCTCCCCGCCGGCCGCCTCGACGTCTCCGACGCGTTCCTCGCACGAGGGCACCTCGATCACGACGACCGGAGACCCGCTGCCTCCGCCCTCGCCCCGGGGGTACATCCCCCCGTTGATGCCGCCGGCGGTGGTCGGATTCCCCCGTTCGTCGATCGGAGTCGTGATCACGAAGGTGTAGGGCATGTCTCCCGGCACGTCGGAGACCTCCCAGCCGAAGACCTTCCGGTAGAAGTCGGTGGCGCGGGACTTGTCGTCAAAGGGAATCTCGAAGTGGCAGACGCGGTCCATGAAGCTCCTCCTTGGGAGTTGGAAAAGGGGCGTTGGATGAGCCGAACGACCCGGTAGCCGATCTTGTTCCGTCCCGTTGTCCGCCCCTGCGGGGAAGGCACGTACGGCTTGGAACGCCGGCTTCAGCCGGCACAGCGGCCCGTAGGGCCGCGGGCGGTTCGTTGCTACCCGGGTGGACGGACGCGCAGCCGAGCCATCCCGGCGCATGAGGTCCGTCCCGCCGCCCGCCTGCGGCGGGCTGTGCCGGCTGAAGCCGGCGTTCCAAGCCGTCTGCGCCGCCGGGGTCGGCCCTCACCGGGGTTGTGAAGCGGGGCCGGAAACTCCACACTAGACCGGCTCTGGAGGAATCCCCATGAAGAACGCCCTGATCGCGCTTGCCGCGCTGCTCGCCGCCGGCGGCGCCGCCGCCCAGGAGACCGCCGGGGACGGACGGCTCACTGCCTCGCACATCCTCGACTGGGAACGGGTGAGCGGGCCGGCCATCTCCCCCGACGGCTCGGTCGTGATCTACACCCGCAGCCACGTGGACCAGACGAAGGACCGCTGGGCCTCGGAACTGTGGATCGTGAACGCCGACGGCAACCGCAACCGCTTCCTGACCAGGGGGTCGGGTCCGGTCTGGTCGCCCGACGGCACCCGCATCGCCTACCTCGCCGACGCCGGGGACGACGGCAGCCAGATCTTCGTCCGCTGGATGGACGCCGAGGGCGCCACCTCGCAGGTCACCCGGGACGGCCCGACCCCGCGGGACATCCACTGGTCGCCGGACTCCGGGATGATCGCCTTCACCCGGATGGTCGCCGCTCCCGAGACCTGGGACCTCCCCTCGCTGCCGTCTCCGCCCGACGGCGCCACCTGGACCAAGACCCCCCGGATCGTCCGCAGGATGCACTTCCGGCAGGACCGGGTGGGGTTCCTCGAGGAGGGCTACCGCCATCTCTTCGTGGTTCCCGCTGACGGCGGGGCGGCGCGCCAGCTCACCGAGGGGGGCTGGCACGTGGGATCGCGCGGTGCGGTCGGCCTCGACTACGGCGCCGGACTCGACTGGACCCCGGACGGAAAGGGACTCGTCTTCGACGCTTCCCGTGAGGACGACGCCGACCTCCGTTACCGCGAGTCGCACATCCACTTCGTGGACCTCGCAACCGGCGCCATCCGCCAGATCACCGACAAGCGTGGTCCGTGGGCGGGCCCGGTGGTGTCGCCCGACGGGCGGCACGTCGCTTTCAGCGGCTACGACTGGACGGACCAGACCTACAAGGTGAGCGATCTGCAGGTGATCGGGTTCGACGGCTCGGCGATGCGCTCCCTCTCGGCAAGCCTCGACCGGGACGCCAACAACCCGATCTGGGGCCCCGACAGCGACCGGATCTACTTCACCGCCGACGACCGCGGCTCCCGGAACCTGCACGTGGCGTCGCTCGAGGGCGGGACCAGCCCGGTGACCGAGGGCACCCACATGCTCACCGTGAACACGATCTCGGCCACGGGCGTCGCCGCCGCGGTCCGGACCTCCTTCCACGAGCCCGCCGACGTCGTCGTTTTCCCGGTATCCGATCCGTCGCAGCGGACCCGGGTGACCGCGGTGAACGACGACGTGCTCGCCGGGATCGAGCTCGGCGAGGTGGAGGAACTCTGGTACGACTCGACGGACGGAACCCGGGCGCAGGGCTGGGTCATCAAGCCGCCCGGTTTCGACCCGGCCCGGCAGTACCCCTTGGTCCTCCAGATCCACGGTGGGCCCCACGGGATGTACAACGTGGGCTTCAACAACGCCTTCCAGAACTTCGCCGCCAACGACTACCTGCTGCTCTACACGAACCCCCGGGGCAGCACGGGCTACGGGACCGATTTCGGCAACGCGATCGACAACGGTTACCCGAGCGTGGACTACGACGACCTGATCGCCGGCGTGGACGCCACCATCGCGCGCGGCTACGTGGACGAGAGCCGGATGTACGTCACGGGCTGCAGCGGAGGCGGCGTGCTGTCCTCCTGGGTGATCGGTCAGACGAACCGCTTCGCCGGCGCCGCGGTGCGCTGCCCGGTCGTGAACTGGATGAGCTTCGCGGGCACCGCCGACATTCCCCGGTGGGGTTACAACCGCTACCACGGCTTCCCCTGGGACAACGCCGAGAAGTACCTGGAGCATTCGCCGCTGATGTACGTGGACCGGGTCACCACCCCCACCCTGCTGATGACCGGCGAGCTCGACCTGCGGACGCCGATGAGCCAGACCGAGGAGTACTACCAGGCCCTCAAGGTGCTCGGCGTTCCGACCGAGATGGTGCGCTTCCACGACGAATATCACGGGACGAGTTCACAGCCCTCGAACTTCATCCGCACCCAGCTCTACATGCTGGACTGGTTCTCGCGTTACACGCGGGATCCGGCCGGGGAGACCGACCGATGACCCGCCGCCGCGCCGCCCTGGCGCTTTCGCTGGCTGCCGGTCTCGGTCTCGCCGGCGGGTTCGCGGCCGGACGTTCCACGGCGGCGGTCCAGGCCGCCGATCTGGGGCGCTTCGTCAGTGCCGGCGGCACCGAGCTCGAACTCCTGCTCTCGGAGTCCAATCTCGGCGGCGGCGAGGTCCAGATCGGGGTGATCACCTGGCCGCCCGGCGCCAACTCCGGGAACCACCCGCACGCCGCCACCGAGGTCTTCTACGTGCTGGAAGGAGAACTCGAGCACGTGGTGGACGGGGTCTCCGAGGTCCTCGGTCCCGGCGATCTCGGCTTCGTCCGTCCGCCGTCCGAGGTGAACCACATCACCTCACCCGACGGCGGGACGGTCCGGGCGCTGGTGATCTGGGCGCCGGGCGGCGAAGGGACCCGGATCGCCGGGAACTGGCGGCGGATCGAGTAGGTCCCGCCCCGGCGCGGGACTTCGCGGGAACCGGCGCCGCTCCCCGCTCGTTAAGGAAGAAAACCCCGGGCCTTCGTGTGCCCGCTTTCGCGTCGGAGGGGACCATGCGTCATCGAGTCCGAGTGCGGTTGCCGAAGCGGAAGCGAGGCGCCGCGGACGGCGGAACCGCCGGCCCGTCCGAAAACGGGGCCCGTCCCGCCGAAGATCCCGCATCGTTCAACCCCTTCGCGGGCGACGCCTTCGGCGTGCCCGACCCCGCCCTCACCGCCGCGGAACGGCAGGAGGCCGAGGCGGAAGGACGCGAGGGGATCCCCGGGCCCGACGCCGCCGCTCCATCGCCGGGGGAACGCCGGGTGGAGAGCCGCTTCCTGCAGGCGATCGGCCGAATTCGGGCCGCCGCGGACAGCGCGCTCGACCGGCTGCAGGCCGAGCAGCACCGGGCGCGAACCGACGCCATTCGGATCGAGGCCGAGGCGGTCCGTGAACGGGAACGCGTCGGCTCGCTCGCGGCGGTGGAGCCCGTCTGTCAGCGGATCGAGGCCCGCTACCTCCGGTCCCAGGCCGCCGACCGGGAACTCGCCGGTTTCCGGCGGCGCCACGGGCTGCCCGACTACGCCACCCCCCGGGCCTCCGGCCGCGGCTGGGTCTGGCTGCTGCTGGCGGTCGCGCTTGCCGAGACGACGGCGAACGGGCTGCTGCTGCACGCGGCGTCGACCGAGGGGGTGGTGTCCAACTGGCTCTTCGCGGGGCTGGTCACCGCCATGAACGTCGGCCTGCTCGGCTGGCTGATCGGCGACCTGGTCTTCCGGCGGATGCTGGGAGCCGGCGCGCTGCGGCGGAGCCTGCTGGCGGCGGCCCTGCTGCCCTGTCTGGCGCTCGCCGTCCTCCTTCACTTCGGCTTCGCCCACTACCGGGACGCGGTCCAGGCGCTCGACGGCGCCCGGGCCGCCTCCGTCCTCGACCTGGACGACATCGACGCCGGAATCGCTGGCGGGACGGCCGTGGCCGATCCGCATCCGCCCGAGCCGCTCACCGTGGAGGAGGCGGTCATCTCCGAACTCCGGGCGCAGTTCCTCTGGTGGCGGCCGGGGACGACCCTGGTCGAGCATCCACCCGAGTTGCCGGCGGACGACCACTCGCTCGACACGACCCGCACGCTTGCCGCCGGAAACGTCGGCTATCGCGCCGCCGGCGGCGGGTTGGTGCTCGCCGAGGATCCGCTCGCCGGGAGGTTCGAGGGCTGGCGTTCGGTACTGCTGCTCGGCGTGGGTTTCGCGGCGCTGCTCCTCGCCGCCTGGAAGTGGTACGGCGGCCGTGAGCCGATCCCCCATTTCGCGCGGCTCCACCGCGCCCGCGCCAGCGCGTCGGACGCGCTCCGCGACGGGTACGCGCGGTCGCTACAGGTCCTGAACGACGAGGAAGGCCGGCACCGGCAACGGCTCGGAGACCACGAGGCCGGCCTCTTGTCCCTCGGCGGCCGCCTCACCGAACTCGACGGAACCCGGCGGCGCGTCCTCGCCGCCGAGGCGGCGCTCCTTGCCCGCAGCGCCGCGGCCGGGGCGACGGCGGTCGCCGATTTCCGCCAGGCCAACCGGGGGCGGCGTCTCTCCCACGATCCGGCGCCCCGGTTCTGGAGCGCTCCCTGGGCGCCGGGTGATTCGCCCCGGAGCGACGACCACGCCGCAACCTGGGACCGGGATCAGGAAGCGGGCCTGTTCGAGGTCGCGCAGGCGGCGGAGCGGGTCCGGCTGGCCAACGAAGCTCACGCGGACCGGATCGCCTCCGCCTTCGCGGAGGCCCGGGAACGGCTTGCCCATGCCGCGCGCGTCCCCGGGTCCCGCCGCCGGGCGCCGGTCCCGCCCGGCGGGAGTCCTCCGTCGCCGCCGGGCGGGAAGGAGGTTCGTCTCGTGCCGAGCCCCGAGGCGAAGTCCGATCGTCGCCTGGAGATCGCTTCCTGACGCCCCGCCGCCTCGCCGCGCTGCTGGCGGCATCCCTCCTCTCCCTTGCCGCGGGTTGCGGCGGGGAACGCGAGGGGTGCGCCGATTGGCCGGCCGGGCTGCCGCCGGAGGTCGTTGCGGTGGTCGTGGACGCGACGGACGGGCTTTCCGGCCCGCAGCGCGCGGACCTCTGGAACCGGATTCGCGGCGTGGCGGAACGCGCGCCGGCCGGGTCCGTGTTTCACGTGTTCGAGGTCCGCTCGGAAGCGCCGGGCGGAGTCCGGGAGGCGGCGCAGATAGGGCGCCCGCCGCATCCCTGCGAAGTGAGCCACTGGTCGGACAACCCCGACCAGCGCGCCGCCCAGTGGGCGCCGCTCTATCTCCGGCCGCTCCGGGACGCGCTGGGTTCGGCGTCCCGGGCCGGCCCGAGCGACTCCTCCGCGATCCTCCAGGCGGTGCAGGCCGCTGCCCGCCGGTTCGTGGATGCGGAGGAGGCGCGGGGACATCTCATCCTGATCTCGGACCTGATGCAGAACGTGGGGGTGGACTTCTACCGGGGGATCCCGGACTTCGACGGTTTCCGCGCGACCTCGCTCTACCGCGAGGTCCGGAGCCGCGGCCTCGCGGGGGCGGCGCTCACCGTCCTCCAGCTCCCTCCCAGCCGCGACGGGCTGGTGGACGAACTGGCGCTCCGGGACTTCTGGTCCGCGTTCTTCACCGACCAGGGCATGGTCGGCGTGGACGCCGCCTTCCTCCCGGTGGAAGGAGCGCGGCCGCAGAATTAACAGCCTGTGGTGAAACTCACGTGGCAATCGAACGGCGATCCATCCCGCCTGAACCGCGCCTCTGCGAGGCGCTCTGCGTTGCGTTTCGGTCGAAATACACTCGGTATTCCTCCCTCACGCGCCTTGTCAGCCGGGCGCCTCGCCGTTCTTGGTGCTCACGCCAGTTCCACCACAGGCTGTTAACGGCTGAATCCGAACCGGTACGCCGCGGAGACCCTCAGACTCCGCCCCGGCTGCGGGACCACCGCCGGGAAGACGGCGTAGTACTCGTCCGTCAGGTTGTTGACGGCGAGGGTCCAGTCCACGCCGGCGAGCGGGCCGCTGTCCGGGGTGAAGCGGAGGAAGAGGTCCAGGACCCGGTAGCCGGGTGACTCCCCGTCCGCGTCGGCCGAGCGGCTGGCCGCGAGACCCCGGGTCCGGCTCCCGGCCAGCGTCGCCCGGCCGCCGACTTCGAGGTCGAGGGACGGGATGCGGCCGCTGGCCATCAGGTGCAGGGCGTTGGCCGGCGCCCTGCCGAGGGCTTCGCCGGTGTCGAGGTTCTCGGTGTCGAGCAGCGAACCGCTCGCGCGCATCCGGAACCGGGGCCGCTCGAAGAGCCCCGCGGCTTCGCACCCGCGCAGGCGGGCGTCGAGCGACGCGTTGTAGGTGATTCCCCGGATGATCGTTCTCCCGGTGACCGGATCCACTTCCAGGTCGAGGTTCGGATCCGACACCACGACCACCTGGTCCACGTAGTCGGCCACCGTCTGGTCGAAGCAGGTGGTCTCGAACGAGAGCGAGCCCCGCCCGCCGCGGAGTCCGGCCTCCCACGAAGTGCCCCGTTCCGCCGCCAGCGTCGGGTCCGACCGGAACCAGTTGAGCACGTCGATCCCCGGGCCGACCGGGAACTGGAAGTGGAGCCCGTCGGCATACAGCTCGGTCAGGCTCGGCACCCGGAAACCCCGGGAAGCGCCGACCCAGACGAACGCGCCCTCGCCGATCCGGTAACCGGCGCTGGCCCGCGGCGAGAAGCCGCCTTCGTCGCGCCCGGCGAAGCGGTCCGCCCGGATCCGCCACTGGTCGCGCCGCAGGCCGGCCGCGAGCTGCAGCCGGCCGCGGACCTCGGCCTCGCCGTACACGAAAGCGCCGGCGTAGGAGGCCTCGGCGTCCGGGAACTGGAGTCGCGGCGCTCCGTCGCGGGTTCCCGACTGCGTGTCACGGTAGGCCTCGGCGCCCAGGTTGAGGGTGAAGCGGACGTCGCTCCCCCAGCGGAAGCGGGAGCTGTTGTGCGCCTCCATTCCCAGCGTTTCGAACGCCGTCTCGTCCCGGCGCGGCCGGATCCGCATGTCTTCTCCGACCTCCACGCCGTTGCGGTAGCCCAGGATCGAGAGGTCGAGCCACTCGGATTCCTGCGAGCGGGCGGTGAAGCGCGCCCGCAGCGCCTCGAAGCGGGTATCCCGGTCCACCAGCGTTCCAGTCAGATCGTTCGCGTTCGTGGGTTCCGCCGCCCGGTTGTCGAATCCCTGCCAGGAGACCTCCCAGCGAGTCCCGAGGTTGGGACTCCACCCCAGCTTCACCAGTCCGTTCCGGAGTTCGTCCTCGGTGTTCGGGATGGCGTCGCCGTTCCCGTCCCGGATCGGGGCGCGCGTGCCGCCGAGACCGAAGTTGACCAGCGCGTCGAGCGTGTCGTTCGCTGCAAACCCCGAGAAGGACTGGATGAGGTCCCCCCCGTTCGACTGGTAGCCGACCCGGTAGCGGCCGCCGAACTCCTCACCGGCCTCCAGCAGGTCGCGGGCGCCCCGGGTGGTCAGGGAGACCACCCCGCCCAGCGCCCCGCTGCCGAAGACGGCCGAGTTGGCCCCGCGCAGCACTTCGACCCGCTGGAGGAGGTCCGGGTCGGTGAAGAACCGGCCACCGTGGGCGGCGTTGAAGTTCTGCCTTCCCCCGTCCTGGCGGACCACCACCTGCTGGTCGGCGAAGCCGCGGATGTTCGGGGCCTCGGTGATCCGGCGGGCGTTCCCCTGGATCGAGATCCCCGGAACGCCCTCGAAGAGGTCGGCGAAGGTGCGGGCCGCCTCGGCGGCCAGCTCCTCCTCGGTGCGCACCGCGATGGCCGCGGGCGCCGTCAGCAGCGGAGACTCGGCCCGGGAGGCGGTGACGACCACCGTCTCCGAAAGCACGGGGAGTTCTGGCTGCTCTTCGTCCTCGGAGGACTCTTCCTCCCCGGCCCGCTGATCCTGGCCGGGCGCCGCCGGTCGCGAGGCGGGATGGGCAGCCCCGGCGGAGACCCACACCATGACGAAGGCCGCCGAAAGGACGCTCAGCGGACACCGCCTTCCGGCCATCCGGATCCGGTCGGGAAACCGCAGGAGCATTGGACCCGGAAGGCTAGCCGGAATGGCGTGATGGGTGACTCGGCGAGCGTCGGCAGGCGCCGTGTGTCAGTAGCCCATCGCGGCGCCGTCTTTCCGCGGATCGGAACCGCCGAGCAGCACCCCGTTCTCCCAGTCGATCATGATGGCCTGATAGCCCCCGTAGGCGCCGAACCGGGTGACCACGTTGTGTCCCATGCGGGAGAGGGCGGCCAGGTCGTCCGGGTCCACCCCGGACTCGATCCCGACGCCCGAGGCGCTGTGACGGAAACGCGGCATTTCGCCGGCCTTCTGGACGTGCATCCCGAAGTCGATCATGTTGAGGAGGACCTGGGTGTGGCCCTGGGGCTGCATGTCGCCTCCCATGACCCCGTAGGCGAGCCACGGCCTGCCGTCGCGGAACGCCATCCCGGGCATGTTGGTGTGGAGGGCGCGCTTGCCGGGCTCGAGTTCGTTCGGATGTCCCTCCTCGAGCGAAAACCCGGTGCCCCGGTTCTGGAGCGCGATGCCGGTCCCCGGCACCACGAGTCCGGAGCCGAAGCTGCCGAAGATGCTGTAGATGAGCGAGATGGCGTTCCGGTCCTTGTCCACCACCGTCAGGTAGATGGTGTCGCCGTCGTCGGTCATTCCGGGAGCGACGTCCCGCGCCGCCCGCTCCGGCTCGATGGCGGTGCGCCGGGTGGCCGCGTACTCCTTGGAGATGAGGGTCTCGACCGGAACCCGCATGTGCTCGGGGTCTCCGAGGTACGCGTCCCGGTCGGCGAACGCCAGCTTCTTGGCCTCGATGAGCCGGTGGAGGTACCCCGACGAGTTGTGGCGGAGTTCCGCGAGGTCCTCGTACCCCTCGAGGATGTTCAGCATCTCGAGCGCCACGAACCCCTGGGAGTTCGGCGGGATCTGGAAGATCTCCACGCCCCGGTAGGTGGTGCTGATTGGGTCTACCCAGGTGGAGTCGTGCGCCGCGAGGTCGTCCCTGGTCACGAGGCCGCCCTCCGCCTCCATGAAGTCGTGGATGGCCTGCGCGATCTCGCCCCGGTAGAAGACGTCCGTGCCCGTCTCGGCGATCTTGCGGAGGGTCTTCGCGAAGTCCGGCGAGCGGAACACCTCGCCGTGCTCGGGCGCGCGCTTCCCGTCCACGAGGTAGGCGGCGGCGGTCGCCGGGTGGCGGGCGAGCTTGTCCTCGGCCTGCTTCCACTGGACCGAGATGACCTCGGACACCGGAAACCCCTCCTCGGCGTGCCGGATGGCCGGCTGGAGCAGTTCGCCGAGCGGCCGCGTTCCGAAGCGGCTCACGAGTTCTTCCCAGCCGTCGAGCGCTCCGGGCACGGTCACCGCGAGGGGGCCGCTTCCCGGCATCCGGGTAAGGCCGTCGGCGCGGAGCTTCGCGGCGTCCGACCGCGCCCCGGCGCGCCCGGTGGCGTTCAGGCCGTGGAGCGTCCCCGTGTCCGCCTCGTAGTAGAGCGCGAAGAGGTCGCCGCCGATGCCGCACATCATCGGTTCGACCACGTTCAGCACCGCCGCCGCGGTGATCGCCGCGTCCACCGCGTTGCCGCCCTCCATGAGCACCCGGAGTCCCGCCGCCGACGCCAGCGGCTGGCTGGTGGCGATCATGCCGTTCCGGGCGAGGACCGGCGAGCGGCCGAGCTTCGTGTCCTTGGCGGGCCGGTCGCCGGGAGCGGCCGCGTCCAGGGCGGGTGCGGCGGTTACGAGAAGGGACATGACGAGCAGCACAGGAAAACGCATCGGGCGATCCTCCGTCAAGGAATCGTAAGTGGCGGCTTCGGGGGTTCGGCGACCGTGCGGGCCGCGGCGCCGTGTGGATGGGTAGCGTTGCAGCGCCGTGGGAGTGGGTAGCGTCACGACGGGCGCGGCGCGGAGCGCCGCGCGTGCCGGTCTGGAGACCGGCGTTCCAAGCCCCGCTTCGCGATCCGGGCCCAGGTGTCCCGGAGGCTCACGGTCCGGTTCAGGACCGGACTCTCCGGCTGGTGGTCCCCGGAGTCGGCCACGAAGTAGCCGAGCCGCTCCAGCTGGATGCGGTCTCCGGGATTCAGGTCCCGCACGGACGGCTCGAGGCGCGCGTCGTGGTTGACCCGCATCGAGTCGGGATTCAGGTCGGCCGTGAAGTCCCCGTCCCGTCCCGGCTCCTCGACGCCGAAGAGCCGGTCGTAGAGGCGGACGGCGGCGGGGACGGCGTGGCGCGCCGAGACCCAGTGCAGGGTGGCCCGGACCCGCCGTCCGTCGGGAGCGTCTCCGCCGCGGCTTTCGGGATCGAGCCGGCAGCGGACCTCCTCCACCCTTCCGTCCGCGTCCTTCGTGAACCCGGTGCAGGTCACCAGGTACGCATAGCGGAGCCGCACTTCCCGTCCGGGGGCGAGCCGGAAGAACTTCCGCGGCGGGTCCTCCATGAAGTCGGCCCGCTCGATCAGCAGCTCCCGCGAGAACGGCACCCGCCGGGCGCCGGCCGCCGGATCCTCCGGATTGTTCACCGCGTCGAGCGTTTCCTCGCGGTCTTCCGGGTAGTTCTCGACGACGAGCCGGACCGGATCGAGGACTCCCATCAACCGCGGGCTCGTCCGGTTCAGTTCCTCCCGGACGGCGTGTTCGAGGAGCGCGATGTCCACCGTGCTGTCCCGTTTCGCCACCCCGACCCGCGCGCAGAAGGCGCGGATGGCCGCCGGGGGCACGCCCCGCCGGCGGAGGCCGGCGATGGTCGGCATCCGGGGGTCGTCCCATCCCGAGACGTGGCCCTCCGACACCAGCCGCAGCAGGCGGCGTTTGCTGAGCACGGTGTAGCTGACGTTCAGGCGGGCGAACTCGATCTGGCGGGGCACGAACGCCGCCCGGCTCTCGGCGACGCACCAGTCGTAGAGCGGCCGGTGATCCTCGAACTCCAGCGTGCACAGCGAGTGCGTGATGCCCTCGATGGAGTCGGAGAGCGCGTGGGCGAAGTCGTACATCGGATAGATGCACCAGTCGTCGCCCGTCCGGTGGTGGCGCAGCCGGCGGATGCGGTAGAGCGTCGGGTCGCGCAGGTTGAGATTCCCGGAGGCCATGTCGATCCGGGCGCGCAGCACGTGCGTCCCGTCGGGAAACTCTCCCGCCCGCATGCGCCGGAACAGGTCGAGGTTCTCTTCGACGGTGCGCTTCCGGTAGGGGCTCTCGGCGCCCGGAGTATCGAGCGTCCCACGGGTTCGCCGGACCTCTTCCGCGCTCAGGCTGTCCACGTACGCCTTGCCGCGGCGGATCAGCGTCTCCGCGAACCCGTAGAGCCGCTCGAAGTAGTCGGAAGCGAACTTCCGCGGTCCCTCCCACTGGTAGCCCAGCCAGCGGACGTCCGCGGCGATGGATTCGACGTAGAGGGTCTCCTCCTTTGCCGGGTTGGTGTCGTCGTAGCGGAGGTTGCAGGTTCCGCCGTTCTCGGCCGCCACCCCGAAGTTGAGGACGATGGACTTGGCGTGTCCGATGTGGAGGAAGCCGTTCGGCTCCGGGGGAAAGCGGGTGCCGACCCTTCCGTCGTGCTTGCCGGCCGCCCGGTCGGCCGCGACGATGGCCCGGATGAAGTCGGGCGGCGGATCGGTTGCGGGCGCGGGGCCCGGCCGGTTCACCGCTTCCCCGTCACCTTCCTTGCCCCGCGCCGCTTTCATCGCACCTCCGGCCCCCCGCGCCGGTCGTCCCGGACGAAGCGGTCGCGGGCGGGCATCCTGATCCGGGGCAGGGACTCGGCGTCGAGGGAGTCTCCCGGCCCGAGGATGCCGTTCAACTGGAGGATGAACGCGGTCAGGGCGTACACGTCGTCGGGAGGAAGGCTGCCGGGCGCGGCCTGCGGCATCGCCCGCCGGATGTAGTCGAAGAGCGTCGTCGCGTAGGGCCAGTAGCTGCCCACCGTGATCCGATACCGCCGATCCTCGGCGAAGGGGAAACGGTCGCCGGGGACGCGGCCGGCCAGCGCCTCGAACTGCGAGCCCTCGCCCCGCGCGCCGTGACACTGGACGCACTGCAGCCGGTAGAGCGTTTCGCCCCGTTCCACGGAACCGCTTCCCGGGGGCAGTCCCTCGCCGTCGGGCCCGATGTCGATGTCCCAGGCGGCGATCCGTTCCGGACTCGCGGTCTCGCCGAAACCGAACTCCGGGAGGTGGCCGATGTCCGCGAGGCCGTCTTCGCGGGCCGCCGCGAGCGCCTCCCGTTCCGCCTCGTTCAGCAGTCCCGGCATTCCGGGGTGGAGTTCAGGCCGGGGCGGGGCGCGCCCCGCTTCGGGCGGGACCGGCGGGACGACGTCGTCCTCCGCCGCGGCCAACGAGCCGGTCTCCGGCTCCGGGGCGCACGCCGGGAGCAGCAGGACCAGGGCGGCTGCTGCAGCGAGTTCAGCCCGCAAAGAAGACCTGTCCGTCGGACTCCACGCGCCAGGAACGGATCTGGTTGTAGTGATAGCGCGTGTAGGACCCGCGGGCCGCGAGGAGTGCGTCCCGGGTCGGTTGGACATACCCGGTCTCGTCGGTCGCCCGGCTCATCAGGGTGGCCTCGCGGCCGTCCCAGTTCCAGAGCCTGCGGAAGCGGACGTGGCACTTCGGGAGCACCGGATCCTGGAGCTCCGCATCCTCCCAGTTCCGGCCGCCGTCCGTCGAGATCTCCACGCGGGTGATCCGGCCCCGGCCGGTCCACGCGATACCCCGGATCTCCCACCAGCCAGGCCCGCCGAGGCGCTCGGGGAACGTGGGAAAGGTGATCAGCGACTTCGCATCCATCCCGAAGCTGAACATCCGCGCCTTTCCCCCGGGGAGCGGATCGGTGTACTTGGAAGTCTCCTCGCGGGTCATGAAGGGCCGGTCGGACAGCTCGAGCCGGCGCAGCCACTTCACGCTCGCGTTGCCCTCCCAGCCCGGAAGGAAGAGCCGGACGGGGTAGCCCTGCTCGGGGCGGAGCGGCTCTCCGTTCTGCGCGTAGGCGATGATGGCGTCGTCCCAGGCCTTTTCCATGGGGACCGAGCGCGTCATCACCGCGGCGTCCATCCCCTCGGCGAGGAACCAGGTGGCTTCGGGGCGGGCGCCCACCTCCCGGAACAGGAGTTTCAGCGGGACCCCGGTCCACTCGCTGCTGCTGGTGAGGCCGTCCATCTCCTGGGGACTCATGCGCGGGTAGCGGCCCTGGTTCTGGAAGGCCGTCCCCCCGTTCCCCGAGCACTCCAGGAACCGGAGCTTCGACTCGGCCGGGAAACGTTTCAGGTCGGCCAGGCTGAACGTCTGCGGGCGTTCCACCATCCCGTGGATGAGGAGTTCGTAGCGCTCCGGATCGATGTTGGGAATCCCTCCGTGGTGCCGTTCGAAGTGGAGGTCGGCCGGGGTGACGATTCCCTGGAGATACTGGAGCGGGGTGCGCGATGACGAGGAAGGCTCCAGCACCCGGACCAGCCGCCGCGGGGTCTCGAACGCCGAGCGCTCGCCCAGCGGACGGGGCACGAGGCCCTGCATCTTGGTGGGGTCCTCGGGCGCCCGGGGCCGGGGTTTCGGGCTCTCCCCCTGCTGGGCGCCCGCGACGGCTCCGGCGCCGACGGCAGCGGTCCCTACGACCCCCGCGAGCAGCTCGCGGCGCGAGGGCAGCCCGCCGCTGTCCCGGTTCTTGGCCATGGCCCGGATTATGGCGGATTTGGGTGGGGCTGTTTCGGATCGCCGGCAACGGCGATTGCTAGAATTGTCCGCCCTTCGCCCCGGGTCGGCGTCTCCGCCGGAGCCGTGCCGACCCGGCCGCGGCGGCCCCAGGAGGAGTTCGTATCGTGCAGAGTGTTCATTGGACCGCCCGGAAAGGCGGCCTGTTCGTGCTGGCGGCCGCGTTGTTGCTGTCGGCAGCGGCGCCGGCGCTTGCCCAGCGGGGCGCGATTCGCGGAACGATCGTTGATCCGGACGGCAATCCGGTACCGGACGTCCAGGTCTCCATCGTGCTGCTCGATGGCGGCGGCCGGCCCATCCGGGTCAAGACCAACGACAAGGGAGAGTTCCTCCGGGCCGGTATCCCGGTGCAGATGTACCGGGTGTCCTTCGAACTCGAGGGCTGGGAACCGCTCCAGGCGATGGTGACGGTCTCGAATGGCGGCCAGAGCGTCATCAACGAGACCCTCTATCCCCTCCCGGAGGGGGTGTTGAGCCAGGCGCAGGCGGACCAGTTCAACGCGGCAAGCCAAATGGCCCAGGATGCCTTTGCGGCGGGCGACTTCGCGGCGGCGATCGCCGAGTTCCACAAACTGATCGAGTTGACCCCGAATTCGGCCAACCTGTATTTCAACCTCGCGGCGGCGTACGAGCGGATGGATGACCACGCCGCGGCCATCGAGGCCTACGAGAAAGCCGCCGAACTCGATGAGTCGATGCTCGAGGCGATCATGGCGGTCGGCGACCTGCACGGCCAACAGAGGGAGTGGGACCAGGCTCTCGCCGCCTTCGACCGCGCCATGGAGCTGGTCGAGGGGAACGCGGTCAACCTGTTCAACTACGCGGTCTACGCGAGTAACGCCGGCAAGGTGGAGCTGGCGGACGAGTTCTACGCCAAGGCGGCGGAGGCCGATCCCGAGTTCGCCCCCGCGCAACTGCAGATCGGGATGGCGCGAGCGCGCGAGGAGGATCGCGAGGGAGCGATCGCCGCCTTCGAGCGTTTCCTCGAGCTGGACCCGGACGGAGCGCAGGCGGCGATGGTGCAGGAGATTCTCGACCAGCTCCGCAATCCCGGGTCCTGACAGCCGATGCACCCGCGCGCCGGGCGCCGGTTCGCCGTCGTCGCTCTCACCGCGCTCTGGGCAGCCACCGGATCCGCGCAGGATGACGGCCTGCGGGTTTTCATCTCCGCGGACATGGAGGGCCTCAGCGGCATCGCCCATTCCGAGATGACGTCGGCTTCCGGCGCGGAGTACGGCCGCGGCCGCGACCTCATGATGAGCGACGTCAACGCGGCCATCCAGGGGGCGCTCGACGCCGGCGCCACCGAGATCCTGGTGAACGACAGCCACGGCAGCATGCGCAACGTCCGGGTGGAGCAGCTTTTGCCGCCGGCGCGGCTGATCAGTCACAACTCGAAGCCGTTCGGCATGATGCAGGGGATCTCTGCCGACTTCGACGCCGTCTTCTTCATCGGGTACCACGCCCGCGCCGGGAATCCCGACGGACTCATGGCCCACACGGGATCGGGCGCGTCCATCCGCGAGATCCGGGTGGACGGCCGGCCGGCCGGCGAGGGGGACATGAACGCCCTGCTGGCGGCGCACCACGGGGTTCCGGTAGCGCTCGCGACCGGTGACGAGGCGTTCGCGGAGGAGCTCGGCGAGCTCCTCCCGGACACCGAGTTCGTCGCCGTGAAGCGGGCCATCCGGCGGACCACCGCGGAGCTTCTGCACCCGGAGGTCACCGCGCGCCTGATCCGGGATGCCGCCACCCGGGCGCTCGAGTCCATCCCCGAGCCGCCCGCGGCGCCCGGTCCGCCCGTCGCGATCGAGATCCAGTACACGCGGCCCGACCTGGCCGAGATCGCCTCGCTGCTGCCGCAAATCGAACGAATCGCTCCGGATACGGTGCGCTTCGAAGCCGGGGACATGGCGGAGGGCTACGCCATCATCCGTGTCCTCTACCGCAATCTGTCCGAATGAGGAGACCTTCCGAGATGACCCGAACCAGCCGATGTACCTCGTTGCTGATCGTCCTGGCCCTGCTGTGCGCCGCCGCCGCGCCCGCCTGGGAAGAGGAGGAGACGAACCCTGGCGACCTGGCGGTGCCCCTGCACGCCAAGCTCGGCACCGTCAGCTATCCGGTGAGCGGCGCTTCGGAACTGGGTCAGCAGTACTTCGACCAGGGGCTCCGCCTGGTGTACGCGTTCTGGATGGCGGAAGCGCGGCGCTCCTTCGACGAGGCGGCGCGTCTCGACGACAACGCGATGTCGCACTGGGGCCGGGCCCTCGCCTACGGGCCCTACCTGAACCAGGGAGAGCCGCCCGAGGACCAGCTCGAGACCGCCTGGGAAGCCATCACCCGCGCCCGGGAGCTCTCCGGGACGGCCACGGAGAAGGAAAAGGCGATGATCGAGGCGCTGGCGGCCCGCTACGCGGAGGACCCGGCGGCGGAGCGCGAACCGCTCGACCAGGCGTACCACGAGAAGGCCCGCGCCCTCGCGGAGGCGTATCCCGACGACATCGAACTCCAGGTGCTCGCCGCGGCGTCCTACATGAACACCACCCGCTGGAACTACTGGGACGATGACGGGAAGCCGCTGAACGACGGCACCCTCTGGCTGGTGGAGCAGATCGAGCGCGCCCTGGAGATGGATCCGAACCACCCCGGCGCCATCCACTACTACATCCACGGGGTCGAGGCTTCCGACAACCTCGCGCGCGCGGTCCCCCACGCGCGGAACCTGCCCCGGACCATGCCGGGTGCCGCCCACCTTGTCCACATGGGCGCGCACATCCTGATCCAGACCGGCAACTACGACGAGGCGGCCGACTTCAACCTGGATGCCGCCGCGGTGGACGAGCTGTACATCGGGATGCCCGATCAGGAGGGCCGCTACCCGGTCGGTTCCTACCAGCACAACGTCCACTTCGCCTGGTCCGCGGCGCAGTTCGAGGGCCGGAGCGCGGTGGCGCTGCAGCAGGCCTACAAGCTGCGGGACAAGGTGCGGGTCCAGGTCGGCCCCAACCGGATCGAGGAGTCGTCGCGCCCGCAGCTCTTCCTCTCCATCCCGCTGTTCGCGCAGGCGCGCTTCGGCCGCTGGAACGACATCATGAGCGAGCCGCAGCCGCGCGCCGAATACCTCTTCGAGACGGCGATCTGGCACTACGTGCGGGGACTCGCCCACTCGGCCACCGGCGACGTGGAGCAGGCCCGGGAACACCAGACGCGGGTCGTGGCCATCGCGGCTGACGAGGACCTTCCCGGAATGGGGCGGGTATCGGCCAAGGACATGCTGCGGCTCGCCGCCACCGCGCTCGAGGCCGACATCGTGTCGCGCCACGACGCGCCGGAAAAGGCGGTTCCGCTCCTTGAAGAGGCCATCCACATCCAGGACAACCTCGCCTACACCGAGCCGCCGCCCTGGTACATGCCCATGCGGCAGACCCTCGGCGCGGTCCTGCTCGAAGCGGGTCAACCGGACCATGCCGAAGTGGCATTTCGAGAGGACCTGAAGCACTGGCCGGAGAACGGCTGGTCGCTCTTCGGCCTCCTCGAGTCCCTCCGCGCCCAGGGAAAGACCGACGAGGCCAACCGGGTGCAGCGCCGCTTCCTGCGCGCCTGGAGCCGCGCCGACATCGTCCTGACCGCCGCGAGGTTCTAGCCGGCACCGCGACCCGGGAGGCTTGGAACGCCGGCTTCAGCCGGCACGCGCTGCGCGGCAGCGCAGCGCATGGCGCGGTCCACCACCGCGGACAGAGTCCGTGCCGCCGCCCGCGGCGGCTGGCAACGCCGGCTTCAGCCGGCCCAGTTCTCCCGGTGGGGGCTCCTTGACGTCCCCGCGTTCCCGCGCTCAGGACCCTGCCTGGGCGCCACCCGACGCCGCCGTCGGCAGGGTGATGACGAACTCGGCGCCGTTCCCGACTTCCGAGTTCACCGCCAGGGTGCCGCCGTGGCCCCGGACGATGTCGTGGCAGAGGGAAAGGCCGAGGCCGGTGCCCTTGTCCGTGTCCTTCGTGGTGAAGAACGGCTCGAAGATCTTCTTCAGGTGTTCCTCGGGGATGCCGGGACCGTTGTCCTTGATCCGCACCTCGATGTCGCCGTTCTCCTTGCGGCTCGTGACCGCGAGTTCCGGCTGGTAGTTGGGGTCCGAGTCCTCGGCGAGCTGCTTTTCGAAGGTGGCCTGGCAGGCGTTCGTGACGATGTTCAGGAACACCCGGCTGAGGTCCTGCGGCACCGCCTGGATGGCGCCCACGTCGTCCCCGAAGTCCTTCTGGATCGTCATCTGGAAGCGGCTGTCCACCGCGCGCATGGAGTGGAAGGCGAGCGCGATGTACTCCTCCAGCATGGCGTTGATCTCGGTGGGACGCATTTCGCCGCCTTCCTTGCGCGCGTGTTCCAGCATGCCGTAGACGATGGAACTGGCTCGCTTGCCGTGGTGGACGATCCGTTCGAGGTTCCCCGACAGGTCGCCGCTGATGTCCTCGATCTCGGCGATGGACTCCTCGGGCACGTTCTCCTTGACGGTCTCCAGTTCCTCCTTCAGGTCTTCGAGCAGCTCGGTCGAGATGTCGGCGAAGTTGTTGACGAAGTTCAGCGGGTTCTTGATCTCGTGCGCGATACCGGCGGTCAACTGGCCGAGCGAGGCCAGCTTCTCCTGCATGACCATCTGGTCCTGCGCCTTCTCCAGGTCCTCGAGGGTCTTGGCCAGCTCCTCGTTCTGCGCTTCCACGCGCGTCGCCAGCTCCTCGACCAGGTTGAGCCGCTGCACCTCGAGGGCGTGCTTCCGGAAGACTTCGAGCGCCTGCGCCATCTCGCCCACCTCGTCCTGCCCCCGGACTTCGATACGCGTCTCCAGGTCGCCGCCGGCCATCCGGCGCATGGCGCGTGACAGGGCCGTGAGCCGGGCGATCAGGAAACGCCCGACGAAGAGCCAGAGGATCAGCGCGGCGCTGCTGATCCCCAGGACGTTCAGGGCCACCAGCAGCGAACGTCCCAGGTTCAGGGCCGCCTCCGACTGATCGGTGGCGGCCAGCGCCTCCTGCTCCAGGCCGACCGTGAGAGTGCCCACCGCGACCTCGAGCGAGTCGGTGATGGACTCGTTGCGGGCGAGATAGCCGAGCTGGTTCCGGAGTTCGGCGAGGTATTCGCGCCGGACCGGGAACGCGCCGTCCTCGGCCAGGCCCAGGTCGTAGATGGCGTCGAGGGTCTGCCGCAACTGCCGGGGCGCCCGGTCACCGATCGTGTCGAGGGCCCGGAAGGTGCCGGCGGTCGCCGCCCGGAACCTCTCCTCCAGCGTTTCGACCAGTTCCAGGTCGTCCTGCACGACGACGTCGGCGATCAGGCTGCCCGCCAGGTTCCCGCGCGCGTCAACGGCGCTCAGCGCCTGCTGGTACATCACCTCCACCTCCGCGCCGCGCACCTCCAGCGGCGCCGGATCGTCACCGAGTTCCCGGAGTCCGGTCGCCATGAAGAAGACCTGGTCATCCAGCAGGGGAACGATGAGCTCGTTGAGTTCACGGCTCCGGACGACGGTCGCTTCCTGGAGCTGGCCCAGCCGCTCCTGCAGGACGACGCCGCTCTCGACCGAGACCTGGATGTCCCGCAGGTTGCCGGCGAGCGCCTCGGAGAACTCCCGGAGTCCCGCCGTCCGCTCGCCGGCGCCCAGTTCGGAGGACAGCTCGATGATCCGCGCGGCGGCCTCCAGCAGGTCGAGACCGGGCGCGGCCTCGTCCGGCGTGGCCTCCGCCTCCGGATCGGCCGCGAGCTGCCGGTTGCGGGCCTCCGCCACCAGGCGGGGCGCGGCGGCGGCGAGGGTGGTGGCGAGCTGTCCGATCTGGACGGCGTTGGTCAGCGCCGGGACGTGCTCGGTGTTGATCTCGCGCTGGATCCGGCCGACCTGGAAGAAGGCGACGAGCGCGATGATGCTGGCGATGAGGGTGAAGACGATGGCCGCGCCGAGACCGGCGGCGACCTGCACCCGCAGGCTCCGGCGGAGCGCGAACTTCCGGCGAAACCAGCCACCCTTCTCGGCGGCGGGGGCGGGTTCGGGCGCGGCGGCCGGCTCGTCGGGCGGCCCGCCATCGGCGCCTTCGGGCGCCGCGCCGCCATCGTCGGCCGAGAGGGGCGTCTTCCCCGACAGCGCTTCCCGGAGCGCCCCGACGATCGAGAGTCCGCCCGGCCCTTCCGGTTCTTCCTCCGCCTCCGGCGGCCGCTCCCCGGCGGCGGGACTCGCCTCGGGGTCCGGAGCGCCGTCCTGCCGGTCTTCCGGTTCCCTGTCGGCCATCCCGCTACCTCAGCGAGGTGAGGGGCCTCAACGTGCCGTTCGCTTCGATTCGGGTCAGGAAGACACGGTCCGAGCCCTGGGTGTCACCGGGTCCGTAGGTGAGCGAGAAGCCGCCGAGGTCCAGGTTCCGGACCGTGGCGAGCGTCTCGAGAAAACCGGCCCGGGTGAGTGCCGGCCCCGATCGTTCGAGAACCTCGCCCGCCAGACGGCCCGCGATGTACCCCTCGAGGGAGACGAAGCTGGGCGGCGCTCCCCGCTCCTGCCGCCGGAGCGCGTCGCGGTAGTTCCGCACCACCCGGAGCGAGTTGTCTTCGGGGAAGGGAACCACCTGGGTGATCAGGACCCCTTCTCCGGCCGATCCGAGATCGGCGGCGAGCGCTTCGCTCCCGACGAAGGAGATGTTCATCAGGATGGGGTTGAAATCGATGCGCCGGGCCCAGCGCACGAACTCCGCCACCGGGCGGTAGGCGCCGATGATGATCACCGCTTCCGGATCGGCGCGCCGCAGTTCGAGCACGGCGACCTTGATGGCCGTCGTGTTCCGCTGGTACGCGGCCAGCCCGCTCAGTTCCCGCCGCCGGCTGGCGAGCGCCATTCGCACGCCCGTCAACCCCGCGTTCCCGTAGGAGTCGTCCTGATAGAGGACGGCGATCCGGGAAACGCCGAGGTCCTCGATGAGCCGTTCGACCATCTCGTCGGTTTCCTGGAAATAGGAAGCGCGGATGTTGACCGCGGTGGGAGCCTCGTCCGGTTCCCGGAGGAACTCCGCGCCCGTGAACGGGCCGATGTACGGCGCGCCGGCCTGGGCCACCACGGGTTCGGCCGCCCGCGAGGTCGGGGTCCCGACCGGGCCGATCAGGGCGAAGACGTTCTCCTCCTGGAGCAGCCGGCGGGTGTTCGCCAGCGCCGCCTCGGGCTCGTAGCCGTCGTCGAGCGAAACCAGTTCCAGCGTGCGGCCGTGAACGCCACCGCGGCGGTTGATCTCGGCGAACGCGGCCTCGATGCCGAGCCGCATGCCCTGCCCGAGCGCGGCGGCCGGGCCGCTCAGCGCCGCCGACTGTCCGAAGAGGACGCGGTCCGGGCTGACTCCGGGGGTCGGCTCCCCGTCCTGGGCGCGTGCGGGAGCCGCGCTTCCCGGGGCCAGGACGGCGGCCAGGGAGAGAATCGACGCCCAGCGAGCCCGGGAGCGACGTCCCGGCGCCGGCGATGGTCCCGCCCGCCTAGAGCGCATAGGCTTCAGCTTCCGCGATAGGCGAGCGTCAGGCAGGTGATGTCGTCGGACTGATGTTCACCGCCCGAGAAAACCCGGACCGCCTCGATGACGGCCCGGTTGATCTCCTCGGGGGACCGGTCGGCGACCCCCTGCAGCGTCTCTTCGAGGCGATGGTTTTCGAACAGTTCCTTGTCGGGGGCCTCGGCCTCGGGTACGCCGTCGGTGTAGAGGAACACCCGGTCTCCCGCCTGGAGCTGCACCTTGTCCTCGGTGTAAGGGAAATCGGGCATGACCCCGAGAGCGATCCCCTGGGTCAGCGGAAGTTCCTGCGGTTTCTGGCCGGTACGGACCAGGTACGGGGCGCAGTGGCCCGCGTTCGCGTACGTGAACGTGCCCTGCGCGGTGTCGAGGATCCCGAACAGCAGGGTCACGAACATCGCCCGCTCGTTCTCTTCCCCGAGCAGGTTGTTGACCTGGGTCAGCGCCTCGCCGGGAGACAGCGCGCTCACCGCGTTCCCCTTGACGAGGGTTCGGCTGACCATCATGAAGAGAGCGGCCGGCACGCCCTTGCCCGAAACGTCCGCCATCACCACCCCCAGCCTTTGTCCGGGGAGGTGGAACACGTCGTAGAAGTCCCCGCCCACGTCCTGTGCCGGAGTCATGATCGCGTGGGTGTCGGCGTTCGCGGTGGATGGGAAGCGCTGCGGCAGGATGGACATCTGCATGTCGCGGGCGACGCGCAGTTCCTGATGGAGCGCCAGCAGTTGGGCCCGATGCTTGAGCGCCTCGCGCATCATGGCGAGGTGGGTCATCGTCTTCTCGATGGTGAGTTCGAGGTCCTTGAAGTCGATGGGCTTGGTGACGAAGTCGAAGGCGCCGCGGTTCATGGCGGTCCGGATGTTCGCCATGTCGCCGTACGCGGAGACCACCACCGCCCGGCACTTCGGGCGAATGGTCCGCAACTCGTTCAGCAGCGTCAGACCGTCCATCCGGGGCATGTTGATGTCGGTCATGATGAGCTCGATTTCCGGGTGGCCCTCGAGAGCCTCGAGCGCCTGGACGCCGTCGTGCGCGAACACGAAGCGCATCTCGTCCTTGCGGATGCGGCGGCGGAACCGCTGGCGGATCAGCGTCTCGAGATCTGGTTCGTCGTCGACCACCAGGATCGTGCAGGGCTCAATCATGAACTTGAAATTATCTCACGTCGGGGCCGCGCCCTCCGGCGGAACGGCGCCGGTGACGGTTGAAGCCCCCCGCCGGGTTCCGTTAGGTTCGGTGTTCCTGACGAAAAGGAGACTCCCGAGATGAACATGAATCCGTCACGCCGTCGCTTCCTGGGAGTCTCCGCAGCAGCCGTCGGGACTGCCGCGCTTCCGGGCGGGGTACTGACCGCGCTGGCGGCCGGCCAGCGGCCGGTGCCTCCCCTGCCGCTCGGAGACCTCGCGCCCCCGGCGAACCCCGGCGAGGACTTCTGGTGGAAGGTGCGCTCGCAGTTCAACGTCGTCGACGGGATGGCGTTCATGAACAACGGAACCCTGGGCCCCACCCCGCGGGTGGTGGCCGACGAGGAGGCCCGGATCTACGCCGAGATCGCCGCCGATCCGACGAACGGCTACCGCCGGGCGGAACTTCACGAGAAGCGGGAAACGCTCGCCTCGTTCATCGGCGCCGAGCCCGACGAGGTCAGCTACACCCGCAGCACCACCGAGGGCATGAACATCTTCGGGCGGGGTCTCGACTGGCGCGAAGGGGACGAAGTGCTCATGTGCACCCACGAGCACAACGGCGGCATCGAGCCCTACATCCACGCCCGGGAACGCTACGGCGCGGTCATCAAGTGGGTGGACATCCCGTCACCGCCCGAAAGCACCGACCAGATCCTCTCGATCTACGAAGCGGCGATCGGCCCCCGGACGCGGGCCGTCATGGTGAGCCACATCACCTACGTGACCGGCCTCCTGATGCCGGTGAAGGAGCTCACCGAACTCTGCAACCGGAGGAACCTCCTGCTCTCGGTGGACGGCGCCCATCCGCTCGGGATGATCGCCCTCGACATGAAGGACCTCGGCTGCCACCACTACGCGGGGGCGGGCCAGAAGTGGCTCATGGCGGGCACCGGCACCGGCGTCTCCTTCATCCGGCGGGACACCATGGGCGACATCTGGCCCCTCATCGGCGCCGGGACCTACCGGGAGGACGGGGAGCGCCGCTTCCGCGAGGACTCCCGGAAGTACGAGAACACCGGCCAGCGCCACGTGCCGAGCCAGTACGCGCTGGTGAAGTCGGTCGAGTTCCAGAACGTCCTCGGCAAGGACCTCATCGAGGCGCGGGTGCGCATGCTCTCGCGGCGGCTCAGAGAGGGGCTTCGGGAGATCCCCGTGTCAAGCGACATCCAGTTTGGCCCAGATAAACGACACGAACTTTGTCACCCTGGGGAGCCTGTTTCGGCGGGTCAGGAGGGACGTTGGGGAGCGCGGCGGGAGCCCGGAGGGCGACCGGAGCGCTCACCGACGTCCCTCC
>JAJDVI010000051.1 GCA_022826195.1 Acidobacteriota bacterium | reverse complement strand
CCAACGGGTCCTGCGAGCGGTCCGGATGGGACCGAGCGCAAAGAAGTACGCAAAGAAGGGGGGGCTGACTTGTTTGCGTTCGAGGGTGGCCCCGGGGACGACCCCGGCGAGGGCAAATTACTCACGGGAATCGGGGGTCCGCCGTCACCGGCGCGGCGGGCTCGATGGGCGAGCATCGCCAGGTGCGGCAGGTCGTCCAGGCCGGAGCGGCCCGTGCTGCGCCGTGCGTCGGCGGTGCGGTGGAGGAGCGAAGACGCGATGGAGAAGAAGGACCGGCCATCGGACTCGTTCCACTGGATGGCGGCCTTGCAGCACCCGACGCGGCGTTTGTTCGTCAAGAGATTCGTGTAGGGGGTATCGGTCACGGGACAAGCCTCGTGGAGGGCTAGAGGGCGAGAACGTCGGGAGTGAAGCGCTCGGCGACGTGAGTGGAGCAGGCGTTGATGTACTTCGGTGGCCCTTGGGCGTCCTTCTCGCGCTGCCTGATGCGGTGCGCGGCCCTTCCCGCTTGGAGCCAGCCGCCGAACCTGTCGAGCGGGGAGAAGTCGCCGGTCGAGTCGGCGAGTTCGACCGCATCCACGAGTTGTTGTTCGGCTTCGGAGCGGGGAACCGCAGGCGCGGGTGGCCCGCGCCAGGTTTCGAGGATCGCCGCATCCGAGGCGGCGTCCACCTCGGTGCGGGCGACGGCGACGACGTGAACGGCATCGCCGCGCCGACGCAGGGCTTCCCAGAGGGCGGCGTGGGCGGCCATCCAGGCGCGGATGCGCTCGGACTGGAGTTGCCGGTGGCCTCCGGTGTCGGCGAAGACGAAGGTCGTGGTCGTCCCGTTGCCGACGATGGGGAGCTTGAGGGGAAAGTAGCGGCAGGTCGGCCGGTCGGAGGAGGGACCGCGATAGACGCGCTGGGGAAGAACCGTGACGCGGATCCCGAGTCGCTCGAAGTAGGCCAGCTTCTCGGGTTCGGTGGGGAGCCAGTCGAGGTCGTGGTGTTCGAGGACGTAGTCGAGGGAGAGCAGCCGGCGCATGGTCACTTCCGGGGATGCCCTCCGGCGATGGCGGTTGTCCTCGGTCCCGAGGGCGCGGTAGAGCGATCGGGCGTGGACGTGGCAGACGCTGGTCGGCCGGTAGCCGCGTCGTTCGAGACGGGCAGCGTCGCGGGCGACGCCAGCGTCCATGAGGGTGCGCACGAAACGGGTGGCAGGCCCCGGAGTTACGTCGTAGCGAGCCTGGTATTGACTACGAGTGAAGACGCCGGAGTGGAGGCAGACGAGCGTGAGCCAATCGGCTTGGCGGTCGGTCCAGCCAAGGTCCCGAAGGATCGCAGCCCTCTCTGCAAAGGTGGATAACGCGGTCGCGACCGTCATGGACTGGGCCGGGCGAGGAGATGATCCGCGAAAATGGCGACCGGGACTTCCGTCCACGCGGCGGTCGGGACGACAATGAGGACGAGCACGACGGCCCCGGGATTCGAGGCGGCGGGTAGCCTTGGCAATCACGGGGCCTCGTCGTCGCGAACCGTCGTCGCCGAGGCGGCACCCGCTTCGAAACCGCCTTGGTGGCTGAAACGCACGTCGCTGTGGGATCCAACGCATCGGACGGAACATTATAGCGTCATAACTCATTGATATTACATAGTGTTATTAGGAACGTTCGGGAAGCTATAGGACCGAAGGGCACACAGAGAACCGCCAATCGAAAGCGCGCTCTTTGGCGCGTTACTTGCCGTCCGGCCTATGGACGGGCGCGACGGCGCTCTCTCAGCTGCCGGCGGCGCCGCTGCGGAGATTCGTCGCGGGACGGAAACGCACCACCCGTCCCCGGGGAATGCCCGCCGGCTCGTTCGTCCGCGGATTCCGCGCCACGCCCGTTCTGCGGGGGCGAGTGCGGAACACGCCGAAGCGCCGGAGCACCACGCGGTCGCCGCGCGCCAGGGCGGAAGCAACGGATTCGAACAGCGCCTCCACGGCGTCCTGCGCGGCGGAAGATTTCAGATTCGCCGCCTCCATCGCCCGGTCGACGAGGTCCGCCTTCACCATGCCGACCGCATCCTATGCGACACGCAATCCACGGTCAGGTCAGTTCTACGGGCCACCGAGTAAGCTCTGCCCCCCAGGGAACGCCGGATTCCCGTGACCTCCTCAACGATTCAAACCCCTTAGCCGCTGGCGCCTCAGGCGGCGCTTGCCGCCGGCAGTGGCGCCCCAACCCCGTTTATGGATGAGAGCGAGAACAATCGCAGGGCTCCTGTGCCGGCACGGTTCCGCGATCGATCTCGTCAAGCTTGGTCAAATGCTCCCGTACGGCGACCTGATGAGTTCGAGGTAGCCCCCGCCGGGAGACTGGCCGTTCTCGGTGCTCACGCCAGTTCCACAAAAGGCTGCTAGCGCGGCACGGGACTCGGCTGGCCGGCGGAGGTTCGATCATGGACGATGCGCGCGGAATGGCCAGCCCCGCTGCGGACGACGGTGGCCGCCCGGACTCCGGCCCGCGCGGGGACCGCGATGTCATCCGGCGGTTGTTCGAGACGGGGGAGTACCCCTACGAGCGGAAGCTCGCCCGCAAGCCCTACGAGCG
>JAJDVI010000053.1 GCA_022826195.1 Acidobacteriota bacterium | reverse complement strand
CGACACCCACGCCGCCCCGGCAACTGCCCGAACCGCGGCGACTCCCGGCCCGCCTTCCGCCATGGGCCTCGACCATAGCCAAAACCGCGACCTGTTACCAGTCCCAACCCACTCTCATACACCCACGACCGAACGCTTACCCGGATTCCTGCCGTTTCCCGATCAGACTCGGGGCTGCCGGCCGGTTCAGGATGTGCCGCCCGAGGTGCCATCCGTTTTCGGGAGTCGCGGATAACTGATCGCTATATCAACGACTTACGAGGAATGTGTGGCTGCGCTCCGCGCCGCGCACGGCGCAACGCCCACCTCACCTTGTGGCGCCCCCGGCTGGGAACGCCGTCCCCTCACCCTCCTGACCAACGCTCGATTTCCGCGAATGCCGCTCTCAGGACATGCGCACATGTCTGGTCGATGTCCGCGGAGCGGATACCAAGGTCCGAATACGGCACGGCAACCGCCGGCACTGGTTTGCCGGCGTTGACATGGATCCTGCGGTGAGACTCTTCGGCGGCGAGCGCCCAGTCAGCCAGGATGTGCAGATTGAAGGGTCGGTTGCCTTTTCCCGTGAATTCCCGGAAATGGAACTCATAGGCCAAGAGAACGGGGCGCTCGTCGTCTAGCCGAAAGCCCGGACCGAGGATGTGCTCTTCCTTGGTTCGGTCCCACTGGCGGGCGTCGAGGAGATCGGGACTCCGGATGTGATCTCCGACGATGACCATCACGTCGGCCATCGTCTCGGTCCGGAGGAACAGGGGCGCCAACACCTTCAACGAACTACTCAGGGCGTCGATCACGGGACGGATCTCCAGGCGGAAAACGCGATCCAGCACGTCGACCGCGGAGGCGGCCGGAGGTGCCCCAGCCCGCTCCCGCACGAGTTTCGCCACCCGGTGCTCCACATCGAAGCGGTCCAGCAACCCCGTGAACTCGCCGAAAGGCACCGCCTCGCCCGCGCTCCGGGACTGACGATCCGCCCCGCCGTGGACGACGGCCTTCAGGGCGACGTTCGGGATGAGTCCCGCGACCTGACCGAGCGCACCGAAGGCGTCCGAGGTCACCGTCGCACCGGACTTGATTTCGATCGCCGCGGTGCCGTGGCCGGTCTCCATCAGGAGGTCGCATTCGAGACCCTGGCTGTCCCGGAAGAACGAGAGGTTCGGCGAATGGCCGCGATTGAAGCTGAACTTCAAGGCCTCCACGACGACCATGTTCTCGAAGAGCGCTCCCCGGAGGGGATGATTCGCGACCTGCTCCGAGTTGCCGATCCCGATGAGATACGACGCCAGACCGACATCGTAGAAATACATCTTCGGTGACTTGACCAGGCGCTTTCGGATGTTGGCGAAGTAGGGCGGCAGGGTGAAGGCGATGTAGCTCGCCTCGAGCAGCGTGAGCCACTCCCGCGCGGTCGTGTGGGAAACACCGGCGTCGGCGCCGAGGGAAGACAGGTTCGCGATCTGGCCCACTCGTCCGGCACACAACCGCACGAAACGGCGAAAGCTCGAAAGGTTGCGGATCTCGGCAAGCTGCCTCAGGTCGCGCTCGACGTAGGTCTCGAAATAGGCGGCGTACGCTTGGCGCGGCTCGAGGCTCTGGTCCAGGATCCTGGGATAGAAGCCGCGATGCAGCAACTCGTCAATGGTCTCCCGTGGTTCGGCGCGGCGCCGTTCCGCAAGCGACAACGGCAGCAGGCGCAGCAGGGCGGTGCGGCCGGCCAGTGACTGATTGATGGCATTGGAGAGCCGGAAGTGCTCGCTTCCGGTCAGCACGCAGAGGCTGTTCTCCCGCCTTTCGTCCGCCCAGACCTGGAGGTACGAGAGAAAATCGGGCACGCGTTGAATCTCGTCCAGGATCGCGCCGGCGCCGATGTGGGCGAGGAGGCCGCGCGGGTCCCGCTCGGCGAACTCACGGTCGTCGGGCGCTTCGAAGTTGATGTACGTCAGGTGGGGAAACGTCTCGCGGCAGAGGGTGGTCTTGCCCGACTGGCGTGGACCGGTCACGGTGACGAAGGGGTAGCGCTGAAACAGGTCCTTCAGGACGGGAGCGATGTCGCGCGGAATCATGGCGGCCACGGGACCGGGATGTTAGCAGATTGGAGGTTATACTTTCAATCTGTTGCAGGGGACCGTTGGCGCCATGGGCTGAAGTCCCTAGCGGGACGCCCGCTCGCTCCTCAGTGACGCCAGCTCGACGTATCCGCCCCCGGCGGCGCGCTGACCCGGATCCGCTCCACGATCCGCGGCGCGAACATCTGGATGTAGCGCAGCCGGGAGAACCCGTTGCCGCGGGTGTGGTCGCCGTTCCAGCAGTGCTCCTCGCCGTCGCCGTAGTCCACCTCCCCGCCGTAGGGAGGATCGGTGGTGGACTCCAGGAACTCCTCGGTCAGCTCCACCGCGTTGTTCAGGTAGTAGTTGTCCATGTCCCCGACGTAGATGTGGAGCTTGCCGGCGAGCCGGGGCCCGAGCGTCTCCCAGTCGCGCTGCAGGATGTAACTGAGGTCGTAGTTCTCCCGCCAGTGGGCCGCCACCTCGGGATCGATCTCGCCGGTGACCTTGTCCCAGATGCGGCGCGGATATCCGTCGTCACCGACCGGTGAGTAGACCGCTTCCCAGACGTCCCACTGCTGGCCCGAGCGGGTGCGGGTACCGAGGACCAGCTCCCGGTGGTTCATCTCCTCGAGCGTCGACGAGACGTGCCCCTTGCCGTCCCGCCGGCCCGGCCGGGCCGTCCGCTTGAACGCGCTGTCGAGGTAGTAGGCGTTTTCGTCCTCGTAGAGGTTGACCACCGTGAACGCCCGGAAGTCGATGGGGTCCGGACAGGCGACCCACGCCCCGTTGTAGTCGTCGGGATAGAGCACCTGCGCGGCCATGGACTCCCAGCCGCCGGTGGAGCCGCCGTAGAGGAAGCGCGACCACCCCTCCCCGAGCCCGCGGAACCGCCGCTCGATCTCGGGAACGAGCTCGTAGGTGATGGCGTCGCCGTAGGGGCCGAGGTTCTCGGAGTTCACCGCGTAGGAATCGTCGTAGTAGGGATTCGGGTGCTGGATCTCCACCACCAGCATCCGGGGGAAGTCGTCGCTCGTCCAGTCCTGGTGGAGCTGCCAGGCGTGCTCCTGCTGGATCCGGTTGTAGCAGTCGAGGTCGAAGCGGGCGGAGTACTCGCACTCGAGATCGGGCTCCGGCGGCTCCTCCCGCCAGCCGCCGAAGGTGTAGGGGAAATGGCCGTGGTGGATGGCGATCGGGTAGCGCGCCTCGGGGTTCTCGTCGAAGCCGTGGGGGATGAGCACCCAGGCCCCGAGTTCGGTGGGCGTCCCCCAGAACTCGGTGAGGAGGTCGCTTTGGATCTTCACGTGCTTCACGTACTCCGACTCGGGAGGCACCGGGAGCGGGGGGATCTCCTGGTCGAGGACGACGTCGATGGTGGCCGCGGCGCCCGGGCCCAGCGAGACCGTCGCCGGGGTGGAGTACAGGTTGCCGGGCTTGCGGTTCCACACCTGTCCCTCGCCCCGGTCGGGCGGCAGCTTCACGACGTGGCCGTCGGCGCGCTCGTAGGTCTGGTAGCGGTTCAGGAGCGCCTGCACCCGGTACTCCCCGGCGGGGACGTCGAACAGGCTGCGGATCGGGTAGCCGAACGCCCCGCCGTCCACGGTGACCGCCTCTCCCGGCGCCCAGCCGTCGACGTCCACGCCGAAGGCGAGCTGGCTGTCCGGTCCGTCCACGATCTGGAAGCGCGGCTCGGCAGCGTCGTCCTGCGAGAGCATGAGGACCAGCCGGCCGTCGAGGGGTTCGGCGCTGCGGTCGGCGGGGAAGGTCACCGAGAAGGTGGGGCCGCCGGGTCCGGAGCAGCCGAAGGCGGCGAGCGCGGCGATGAGGATGAGCAGCCGGATGGCGGTGAATGGCTTGCCGATGAGCATGGAAGGCCCCCTTGCACCGGGTCTTTCCGGTGTGTTGCGGGATTGTGCCAGCGCCTTGGCCGCAGCTGAGACGTCTGCGGCCGCGTCTTCGACCTTACGGCGCGGAAGGAGGTGGTCCCGGCCTCCAGTCCAACATGAAGTCGGCGTGAGCCCGGAGTTCCCGGCGGGTACCGGGTTGTCCCATCGTGCACAGTCCGACTCGCAGACCTTCGCGCCGCGCGAAACGCATCGCCGGGATCATGTCGGCGTCTCCGGTGACCAGAACAACAGTGTGCGCGAGCCTCTTGAGAGCCACCGCTGCAATGTCCAATCCGATCCGCATGTCCACACCCTTCTGGGTGAGTTCCGGGACGAAGTCCGTGTGAGAGACGGTCTTCTTCGGATTCCGCTGTAGCGCGCGGTCTGCAACGCGCCCTAGTCGCCAACCCTCAAAGAGCACTTCTCCGCGCCGGACGGCGAAGTCCTCCGATGTCTCGAGTTGTTCCAGGAGGCGCGTGTTGTTTCGGGCGGTCCTGGTCGCCGCGAACTCCACCAAGGGACCACCCAGTGGTGTCTGCTTCGAACCGTGGAAAGGGTTCGCTCCGTACAGGAATGTCCGGTAGATGGTCGCGTCCGGGAGCGCCCCGAACAGGCTCTCCGCGAGATGGGTGATATCGGAAACTTCGGGGAAGCGTGCGTTCTCCCTTTCGAGTCGTTTGGTGACAAAGGCGCCATCCATCAGCAACGCTGTCTTTCCGCAACCGCGCACCACGAAATACACCTCCCGCTCACTCAACCGGAATGTGGTTGACGCCTGACCACGTGTGAGTCGTGACCCGGAAGTCACAACCCAGCTTCGATCAGGGACGCAGCCAGGCGCCGTTTTGCAATTGGTATGGGCAGACTAGCACGGTTCGAGCGGCGCTTGAGGTACTTCGGCGCCCGATTCCGCCTACCCGAGGCGGGCGTTCCGAGCGGGGTGCGCCGCTGGGATCGGGAGCGCTACGACGTGCGCGGCGCGGAGCGCCGCGGTGCCGGTCTGGAGACCGGCGTTCCAAACCGTACGCGCCGCCCATGCACGCCAGCGAAACGCGCTCGGCGGGCCTGCGGCCCGCGTGCCGGTCTGAAGACCGGCGGTCCCGGCCTAGCCGCCGAACTTGTCCTTGGCCGCGGTGATGAAGGCGGGCCACTGGGGGGTGGAGGGGTTGTTGTCCGGGTCCCAGACCTTGAGGACGTCCTGCCAGGCCTGTTCTTCGGAGATGCCCTGGCGGAGCGTCCGGTAGAGGTACACGAAGACCGAGACCCGCATGTTGGCGAAGCAGTGGACGTAGACGTTCCGGTCCTCGTTCGCCTCCATCACGTCGAAGAACAGCTCGAGGTCGCGGAGCGAGGGGTCCTGCCAGTCCACCGGGATCTGGATGTAGGTCATCCCCGCCTGCGTCACCCGGAAGCCCTCCTCGAAGTTCCGCTCCCAGCGGGCGGGCGCGAGGTTCACCACCACGTCGAAGCCGGCGGCGTCCACCGACTCGATGTCGTCGAGGGAGATCTGGCCGGAGGTCGAGAGCCGGTCCGAGATCTCGACGAAGTTGTAGACCCCGGAGAAGTCCGGTTCCTGGGCCGCGCCGGCGGCCGGAATCAGTGCGGCGGCGAGAAACGCCGCCGCGAAGTGCTTTCCTGAGGACATCGAAGTTCCTCCCCTTCCCGGTTACGGGAATCAGTTCCCGGACGGGTTCTCGTCGTGGACCGCGGCCCCGCCGTCGGCGCGGCGCTGGTCCACGCCCCCCTCGAGGACACCCTCGTCACGGAGGACGACGATCACCTCGGCGGCGCCCTGCGCCCCGATCTCGTTCAACTGGTGGCCGTAGGACTCCAGGATCGAGAGCGTGTCCGGCGAGAACATCTGCCTTTCGTAGTTGATCCGGTCCGGCAGCCACTGGTGGTGCATCCGGCCGGCGTCCACCGCTTCCTGGGCGTTCATGCCGTGGTCCACCACGTTCATGATGGTCTGCATCACCGTGTTGATGATGGTCCGCCCGCCCGGGGTGCCGGTGACCATGAAGAGTTCGCCGTCCTTCGCCACGATCGTCGGGCTCATGCTGGACAGCATCCGCTTGTTGGGCTCCGCGAGGTTCGGATCGGTGCCGATCAGCCCCCGCTCGTTCGTGAGCCCGGGCGCCCCGTTGAAGTCGCCCATCTCGTTGTTCAGGAGGAAGCCGGCCCCGGGGACCACGATGCCCGAGCCGTAGCCGAACTCGAGCGTGTAGGTGAGGGAGACGGCGTTCCGGTCCTTGTCCACCACCGAGAAGTGGGTGGTCTCGCCGCTCTCGGCGGTCCACTCGAAGCTCGACGGCGAGGAGACGGAAGCGCGCTCCGGGTCGATCGTGGCCCTGAGTTCCTCGGCGTAGCCCTTCGAGGTCAGCCGGGCGATGGGGATCCCGGGGTTGAAATCGGGATCGCCGAGGTGGAGCGCGCGGTCCGAGTAGGCCCGCCGCATGGCCTCCGCCATCAGGTGCATGTTCGCCGCCGACCCGAAGCCGTTCCCGGCGATGTCGTAGCCCTCGAGGATGTTCAGCATCTGGACCATCGCGGTCCCGCCCGAACTCGGCGGGGGCATCGAGAGGATCTCGTAGCCGCGGTATTCACCCCGGATGGGCTCGCGCACCACCGCGCGGTAGTTCTTCAGGTCCTCGAGGGTGATGAGTCCGCCGTTCGCGGCCATCTCGGCGGCCAGGAGCTCCGCGGTCTCGCCCTCGTAAAACCCCGCCGCGCCGTTCTCCAGGATCCGGTCGAGGCTGTCGGCCAGGTCGGGCTGGCGGAGGATCTCGCCGGGTTCGTAGGGCGTCCCCTCCTTCGAGAACTGCGCCACCGAGGCCGGATAGGGCGCCATCCGCTCGAGTACCCGCGCGAGCGATCCCGCGAGTCCGTGCGAGATCCGGAAGCCGTCGCGGGCCAGCTCCACCGCCGGCCGCACGAGGCTCTCCCAGGGCATCGAGCCCTGCTGTTCCCAGGCGAGGCGGAGACCGGCCACCGTTCCCGGCACGCCCACCGCCTTGTGGCTCAGGTGGTGGATCTGGAAGCTGTACTCGCCGTTCTCGTCGAGCCACATCTCGGGATGCGCGGCGGCGGGCGCCTTCTCGCGGAAGTCGTAGGCGAGCGGCTCCCCGCTCGCGGGCCGCCAGACCAGGAACCCGCCGCCGCCGATGTTCCCCGCGGTGGGATGGGTCACCGCCATCGCGAAGGCGGTCGCGACCGCGGCGTCCACCGCGTTCCCGCCGTCGCGCAGCACCTGGGCGCCCACCTCGGAGGCGATCGCGCTCTGCGAGACCACCATGCCCTGGCGGGCGCGGATCGCGGCGCTCTCGGCGTCCGCCAGACGGGCCGTCAGCGGCAGGGCGAGCAGGAGCGCCGCCGCAATCCGTGCGCGCCCGGGGTTCCAAAGCCTCAGATTCATGCGATTCCCCCGCGCCCGGAGAACCCGGGCGAGCCGAATATCGTAGCAGTGGGAGACCCGGTCATCCCGGGGCCTTCGCTACCATCCTCGCCTTATGCAACATCCGATTCTTCGGTTGGCGGCGCTCGCCCTGCTGCTTGCCGTTCCCGCCCCGCTGTTCGCCCAGGCGGCCGTCCCCGTGGAGGAGTTCACCCTCTCGAACGGGATGCGCTTCCTGGCGGTCGTCCGCCCCGAAATGACCACCGTGTCGGCGGGCTGGGCGGCCCACGTCGGCTCCGCCAACGAACGCCCCGGGATCACCGGGATGAGCCACTTCTTCGAGCACATGATGTTCAAGGGCACCCCCACCGTCGGCACCACCGACGCCGAGCGGGACCAGGCGATCATCGAGGAGCAGGAGGCCGTCCAGGACAGGATCCGGGCGATCTACCGGGACCGCCGCCGGGCGGCGCGGCTCGGCGAGATCGACGATCCGTTCGGCCAGGAGGACCTTCCCGAGGAACTCGTGACGCTCCGCGAGCAGTTCGACGCGCTCGTGGAGGAGCAGCGGGCGCTCATGGTCAAGGACGAGTTCGACCGCATCTACACCGAGTCGGGCGCCACCGGGATGAACGCCTTCACCTCCCACGACCAGACGGTCTACTTCATCACCGTGCCCCAGAACCGGCTGGAACTCTGGTTCTGGATGGAATCCGAGCGGCTCCTGCGCCCCGTCTTCCGCGAGTTCTACGCGGAGCGCGACGTGGTGCACGAGGAGCGGCGGCTCCGGACCGAATCCACCCCCACCGGTGAGTTCGACGAGGCGTTCGAGGCCATGTTCTGGCAGTCGCACCCCTATTCGTGGCCGGTCATCGGCTGGCCGTCGGACCTCCGGGTCTTCACCCTGGCCCAGGCGGAGGAGTTCTACGACACCTACTACGCCCCGGGGAACCTCACCGGGGCCCTCGTCGGCAACTTCGACCTCGACGAGGCGAAGGCGCTGGCCGAGAAGTACTTCGGTCGTCTCTCGCCCGGCTCCGAGGCCCCCGACGTGGTCACCCTGGAAATGGAGCAAAACGCCGGGAAGCGCCTCGACGCCTCCTGCGACTGCCAGCCGCAGGTCGCGATCCGCTTCCACACGGTGCCTTTCCGGCACCGCGACCAGTACGCGCTCGACGTGCTCGCCGGCCTCCTGAACGGGCGCACGGGTCGGCTCTACAAGACCATGGTGCTCGGGGACGAGATCGCCAGTTCGGCGGCGGCGTTCCAGCAGAACCGCAAGTGGGCGGGGCTGATCGAGATCACAGCCGAGGCGAAGGGCGACGCCTCGCCCGCGGTTCTCGAGGCCGCCATCGAGCGCGAGCTCCGGCGGATCATCGAGGAGCCGATTCCCCCCGAGGAGATCCAGAAGGTCAAGAACCAGGTCTCGGCGGCGGCCTGGGAGCGGCTCGACAGCGGCTTCTTCCTGCTGGTCCAGCTCCTCGTCTATGACTCGCTCGGCGACTGGGAGTACATCAACACCTGGGCGGACGCGACCCTCGCGGTGACCGAGGACGACATCAAGCGGGTCGCCGGCAAGTACCTCGTTCCCACCAACCGGGCGGTCGCCCACTACACCCGGAAGGCCGGCACCGCCGCGGAGGAGGTCCCGGCCGAACTCGCGGACCTGCCCGGGCCGGTTCAGCAGCAGGTCATGGCCCAGATCCGGCAGATCCGGGAGTCCACCGACCGGGCCGCCCTCGAGGGCATGCTCGCCCAGTTCGGCCAGATGATGGGACAGGCGCCACCGCAGATGCAGGGGGCGCTCCAGTACGTGGAGCAGGTGATCCGGGAGCGGATCGCCGAACTTCCGGAGGAAGGGGAGGACGCACGATGAACCGCCGGACCGCCTTGATTCTTCTTGCCCTGCTGGTGGCGGGGCTTCCCGCCACGGCGCAGGACATCCCCGACCGGCCCGAAGAACTGGTCTTTCCGGACTTCGTCTTCGAGGTCCCCGACGGAAGCGAGTACCGCCACACGCTCGGCAGCGGCATTCCGGTGGTCATCGTGGAGGACCACACCCTGCCCCTGATCCGCCTGGGAGTCACGCTGCGGATCGGGAGCTTCCTGGATCCCGCGGACCGCGTGGGGCTCTCGTCGCTGACCGCGCGGATGATGCGCGAAGGCGGCGCCGGGGAACGGGGTCCCGACGAACTGGACGAGCGGATCGAGTTCCTCGCCGCCCAGATCTCGACTTCGTCGCGGGACACCGAGGCGCGCGCTTCGCTCCGCACCATCACGCCCGCGTTCGAGGAGAGTCTCGACCTCTTCTTCGACGTGCTGATGCGGCCGCGCTTCGATGAGGAAAGGTTCACGGTGCGGCAGGAGAACGTGCGGGAAGACCTGAAGCAACGGAACGATGACGGCGACAGCCTGCTGTCGCGGGAATGGTCCATGCTGCTCTACGGGCCGGACACCTACCTCGGCCGGCAGATGACCGTGGCCCACCTCGACGCGATCACCCCCGGCGACCTGCGCGACTTCCACCGCCGCCACTGGCGGCCGGAGCACATGGTCTGGTCGATCTCCGGGGACGTCGACACGGCGGAGATCCTGGCGGAGCTCGAGGAGCGGCTCGCGGCCTGGCCCGCGGCGGACGACGCGGCGGACGTTCCCTGGCCGCCGCCGCACGCGAACGAGGCTCCGGCGCCGGGCATCTACCACGTCGAGAAGGACATCCCGCAGGGCAAGGTGCGGATCGGCAACCTGGCGCCCCGCTGGGACGACTGGTCAAACCCCGAGCGCGCCGCCATCCAGGTCA
The DNA here is from genome assembly GCA_022826195.1 of Acidobacteriota bacterium. Classification (GTDB taxonomy): domain Bacteria; phylum Acidobacteriota; class Vicinamibacteria; order Marinacidobacterales; family Marinacidobacteraceae; genus Marinacidobacterium. The sequence goes on along the minus strand of JAJDVI010000053.1, from coordinate 1,580 downwards.
TGGACCACATCCTCGGCGCGAGCGGCTTCACCTCGCGGCTGATGCAGCGGATCCGGTCGGACGAGGGGCTCGCCTACGGCGCCGGCGGCCGCTTCGGCTTCAACCCGCTGGGGCCGAGCGCCTACTCGCTGGGCTACCAGTCGAAGAGCGAGACGGTGGCGCTGGCCGCCGCGATCGCGCTCGAGGAAGTCCGCCGGATGCGGGACGAGGCGGTCTCGGAGGAGGAGCTCGGCCTGGCCAAGCGCTCGCTCGTGGACAGTTTCCCGCGCCGGTTCGAGAGCGCGGGGGCCCGGGCCGGGATCTTCGCGAACGACGCGTTCCTGGACCGCGACCACGCCTACTGGATCCGCTGGCGCGAGCAGATCGAGGCGGTGACCGCGGAGGACGTCCTGGCCGCGGCTCGGAAGTACCTCCAGCCGGACGAGATGGTCATGCTCGTGGTCGGGATCTGGGACGACATCGGCCCCGGCGACCCCGAGGGCCGCGCCGCCATGGCCGACATCCTGAACGGCGACGTCACCCACCTCCCCGAACGCGACCCCCTCACGCTCGAGGTCATCCCGCAGGGCCAGTAGGCAGCCAGGGGGGCGGGGAGCCGGGACCGCCGGTCTTCAGACCGGCATCCGCTGCGCGTAAGCGCAGCGGAACCATGTACTTCCGGTCAGTCTGAACCACACGGTTTGGCCGCGGACGACCACGGCCAATCCTCCGCCCGCTCGCACAACCCCGCCTTCACCGGATTGTTCCGAACGTAGGCGACGGCCTGGTCGAAGTGTTTCTCGTCGCGGATGGATCGGTCGTGGTACTCGCGCATCCAGAACGGCCCGCTGCGTCTGAGGATCTCGTTGGCCCATCGCGCGGTGTACGCCTTCCAGCTCTTGACGATCTCGGCCAGCGGAAAACCGCTCCGCTGCTCCACAAGCACGTGAACGTGGTTCGGCATGACGCACCACTCCAGCAGCCGATACCGCTCGCCGTCGAACTGCAGCAGAGCGTCACGCACCAGCGTGGCGATCTCCGGTCGCCGCAGATGGCACTCGCCCCACCCCGCGTCCTCATAGCGGGCGATCCGACGCTGGAGTTCCCGACGGCGGGCCGCGTCGGTCTGCAACCGTCCGCTGGATCGAATCTCGTCCTTCCAGCGATCGATCAACGCCTTGGGCAGACTGTCCGCGAGGCGAAACGTGATTCCCTGCGCAATCCCCGGCCGGTCGGTGTGCGGAAGGTAACTCCGAGAATAGACCTTCCGGTGTTGCGACCGGCCGGAGTGGCCCTCGGAGCGGGCAGTCGGATGGGACGCCGGCCAGCGACGTTTCACCCGCGCGGGGACATGTGGTTTCTTTGCGGCAAATGCCTGAACGCGGTGCATGGCGAACTCCTCGCCTGGAAGGACGAAGCAGTGTCAAGCGACATCTAAAACTGGGCCGCTTGGCGACATCTAAAACTGGGCCACCCCCCCGGGTTGAGGGAGAGGAGGAGAGATGACCCGGGAGGCTTGTACTTCCGTTTCGGCGCCGGAGCGCGGCGTCGGGAGGGAAGAGATGCGGACACCGGAGGATGTGTTGGAGATGCGACGGCTG
>JAJDVI010000034.1 GCA_022826195.1 Acidobacteriota bacterium | reverse complement strand
ACGAAAGGGGGGGTCGCTTGCAGCCCCGACCCTGGCCCAGAAAGGCAGGGTCGCCGGAGCGCAATCGCGACGGGGAGAACCGGGATTGTGCCCAAGGGGATGGCAAAAGCCCTAGCAAAAGGGGGGGTCGCCCTGGTTGCGCAGCGGAATGGCCCCGGGAGCGGCCCCGTCGGGGTGCGGCGCCTCAAAAACCGAGGTCGGAGTCGTCCGGGCGCTCCGCGAAGTGGACGGTGAAGCGGTCGATCCGGGGCGGGGGCCGATGGAGCCGGGGACGGAGCCGCATCTCGATCGCGTGCGCCTCCTCCCACCCGAGCCACTTCCCGATCTCGTCCGGATCCGGGTGCCGCCGCGCCGCCCGGACCGCCTGCAGGAACGAGCGCTCCTCCTCGTTCAGGCCGGCGCCGTCCGGCGTCCAGCGGAACAGGGTCTGCTCGTAGGGAGCCCTCGCAGCGTCGTCGCGGACCGCCGCGACGACCTCGACCTCGGAGCCTTCGAGGCGCGGCGCCTCCCAGAGGAACAGGTGGTCGGAGGCCCAGTGGCGGAGCGCCCGGTTGGTCCCCTGGCCGGGATCGGGGAAGACGAAACTGACCCTGTCTTCCCCGCCCGCGATGGGGCTGAGGGTGACCTGGTCGAAGGCACGGTCCCCGAGAAGGCGCTGCGGCAGCTCCTCCTTGTCGCGCTCACCGGGGCCGGCCGGACGCGAGATCGGCGCTTCCTCAGTTGCCGTCCGGGAAGCTGCGGAGATCCAGCGCGGGACGGAAACGCGCTACCCGTCCCCGGGGAATGCCCACCGGCTCGTTCGTCCGAGGATTCCGCGCCACGCCCCTCTTGCGGGGGCGCGTGTGGAACAGCCCGAAGCGCCGGAGCACCACGCGGTCGCCGCGCGCCAGGGCGGAAACGACGGATTCGAACAGCGCGTCCACCGCGTCCTGCGCGGCGGGAGAGTCCAGCCCCGCCGCCTCCGCCGTCCGGGCGACGAGGTCCGCCTTCACCATGAGGCTCGCATCTTATGCGACATGCCATCCACGGTCAGGTCAGTTCCACGGGCCACCGAGTAAGCTCTCCCGCCCAGGGAGCGCCGGACTCCTGTGACCTCCTCAACGATTCCGACCCCTAGCCGCTGGCGCTTCAGGCGGCGCTTGCCGCCGGCAGTGGCGCCCCAACCCCGTTATGGATGAGAGCGAGAACAACCGCAGGGCTCCCGTTCCGGCACGGTTCCGCGATCGATCTCGTCAAGCTTGGTCAAATGCTCCCGTACGGCGACCTGATGAGTTCGAGGCAGCCCCCGCCGGGAGACCGGGCGTCCTCGGTGCTCACGCCAGTTCCACAAAAGGCCGCTAGGGCGGCACGGGACTCAGGTGGCCGGCGGAGGTTCGATCATGGACGATGGGCCCGGAATGGCCGACGCCGTCGCGGAGGACGGTGGCCCCCCGGACTCCGGCCCGCGCAGGGACCGCGACGTCATCCGGAGATTGTTCGAGACGGGCGAGTACCCCTACGAGCGGAAACTTGCGCGCAGGCCCTACGAGCGCAGCAAGGCCAGCCTTCAGGTGGAGCTGCTGAAGGTGCAGGACTGGGTGAAGGCGACGAACCAGAAGATCGTCGTCCTGTTCGAGGGCAGGGATGCGGCCGGCAAGGGCGGGACCATCAAGCGGTTCACGGAGCATCTCAATCCCCGCGGGGCGAGGGTCGTCGCGCTCGACAAGCCGACCGAGAGCGAGAGGACCGAGTGGTTCTTCCAGCGCTACATCCGCCATCTGCCGCGGGGCGGCGAGATCGTGCTGTTCGACCGCTCCTGGTACAACCGCGGCGGCGTCGAGCGGGTGATGGGGTTCTGCAACGCCAAGGAGTACCTGGAGTTCATGCGTCAGGCGCCCGAACTGGAGCGAATGTTGGTCCGCAGCGGGATTCTGCTCTTCAAGTACTGGTTCTCCGTAACCCGGCAGGAGCAGAGGCGCCGCTTCCAGTCCCGCGAGAAGGACGCCCTGCGGCAGTGGAAACTGTCGCCGGTGGATCGCCAGTCGCTCGACAAGTGGGACGAGTACACCGCGGCCAAGGAGGCGATGTTCTTCTACACGGACACTGCCGACGCGCCGTGGACGATCGTCAAGTCGGATGACAAGAAGCGCGCCCGCCTGAACTGCATGCGGCATTTCCTGGCCGCGCTGCCCTATACGAACAAGGATGCCCAGGCCGTGGGGTGCCCGGACCCGCTCCTCGTGGCCAGCGCCGACATGATCGGCGGCGGCGAGACAGTACTCGGCGGGTAAGACTGTCGAGCGGTTCCCCACCGGGAGAACCGGCAGAAATCCAAACTGCGTCGTGCGCTGGCGCGCGCATCGGCGAGTTCCGATTCGTCGTTGCGTTCCCGTGAAAGGGGCCAACTAACCCCCGGGGTTAGCCCCCGTGTCCACACTCCGCTGTACAGCGTCTGGCAAGCCGCGACGCTGCGCCATCGCCTCCTCGGGCGTGGCCCGAGCCGCACCCGGCGTTCCCTCGTCGCGACGGAGCTGGAGAGCGCCAAGGTCGGGATCCAGGAGGTGCTCGGTGCCGGCCA
>JAJDVI010000071.1 GCA_022826195.1 Acidobacteriota bacterium | reverse complement strand
GCCCACTCACAGCCCCTTCCGGGGCCTCTTTCCGACTCAAATCGCCACTTCAGGCCCACTTCGGGCTCCAATCCGCCCACCTTCCGCTCCTTACTCAGCCCCCAAGATCGCCTCTTCCTGCAAAAGTGGCGAAGTCGGGTGGAGACCGGCGTTCCAAGCCGTGGGTGCGGTGAGGGTGAGTGGAGTTACGCCGTGCGCGGCGCGGAGCGCCGCGGTGCCGGTCTGGAGACCGGCGTTCCAAGCCGTTATCCGATCAGGTACGTGTCGCGGAGGAGGGGTTTGCGGACCTTGCCGGAGGGGGTGCGGGGGATGGTGGTGACGAAGACGATCTCGCGGGGGCGCTTGTAGCGGGCGAGGCGGGCGGTGCAGTGGGCGATGAGATCCTCCGCTGAAACGTTCGCGCCGGTAACGACATAGGCGATTGGGGCCTCGCCCCAGCGGTCGTCGGGGACTCCGAAGACGGTGCAGTCCTCGACGGCGGGGTGGCTCGCGAGCGCGGTCTCGACCTCGGAGGGATGGATGTTGAAGCCGCCGGAGATGATGATCTCGCGGGACCGGCCGACCAGGGTGACGTAGCCGTTCTCGTCAGCCCTTCCGAGGTCGCCCGTCCAGCCCCAGCCGTCGCGGAAGTAGCGCGCTGTCTCTTGCTCGTCCCCGAAGTAGCCCTCCATCATGTAGGGCCCGCGAGTGATCAACTCGCCGACGGTTCCGGTCGGGATCGGATTGCCGTCGCTGTCGACGATCCGGAGTTCGACGCCCTCCGCCGGCCGGCCGACGGTGCCGGTGTGCGCCTCCGTTTCCTCGGGCTTGAGGATCGTGAGCGGGCCGGTCTCGGACTGGCCGTAGTGGTCCGTGTAGCCGCAGTGCGGGAGTGCGCCCCGGCACTCCTCGATGAGGCCGGGCGGCGTCGGGGCGCCTCCGACGCCGATGTTCTTCAGTGACGCGAGCCGGTCCGGGTCGAAGGCGGGTGAGCGAAGGAGGTCGCGCACCTGGACCGGCACGAGGAACACCGAGGAGATGCCGTGGCGCGCGGTCGCGGCGATGAACTCGGCGGGATCCCACTTGTGGAGGATGACCGAGGTGCAGCCGCGGAGGATCGCGGCCTGGTACCAGATCATCAGGCCCACGGCGTGGAACATGGGGACCACCACCCCGACGACGTCCTCCTCCGTGATCCGGTGCTCGCGGGCGGTGCTGGCCGCCGAGACGTAGCGCGCGGAGTGGCTGACCACCGCGCCCTTCGGCCGGCCGGTGGTGCCGCCCGTGAAGGTCATGGCGACCGGGGCGGCGGGGTCGATTGCCCGGTCCGGCGGGCGGTCGGACGCCGTGGCGAGCGCGCCTTCGAAGTCCGGACTTCCGGCGACCATCACCGTGGGAACCGCGCTCCGGACCTCGGCGCCGATCCGGTCCCGGACCGCCGCGTCCACGACCAGTAGCCGCGGGTGGGTGCGTTCGACGATCTCCGCGATCTCCGCCGCCGCGTAGAGCGGCGGGATGTGGACGAGCACGCTGCCGGCCCGGGCGTTCCCGAAATGGACGACCCCGTACTCGGGACTGTTGAACAGCACGGTCGCGATCCGGTCTCCGGGGCCCACCCCCTGGGCGATCAGGAAGTTGGCGAAGCGGTTGGCCAGCCGGTCGTACTCGAGGAAGTCGAGCCGCCGGCCGTCCGCGATGATCGCTGTCTTCTCCGGGGCCCGCCGGGCGGCGAGCCGGAGGATTTCGCCTAGCTCCAAGAGACTCGGGCCGGGTTCAGACGGCTCCGACGCTCTGGTCTTCCGGAAGCCGGGCCATCGCCTCCATGGGGCCGAAGATGCTCTCCACCCCGGAACCGAAGACGTTGCCCGAGAGGATGTCGATGACCCCCTGCCGGCATTCCGGGTGCGCTTTCAGAAAGTCCGCGAAGTTGAAGTCCCGGTCGTAGAAGGCGTACACCAGCTTCCGGAACGCCCGCATCCCGGCGATGAAGGGGTCCGCGAAGGCACCCAGCGCGGCTCCGGACAGGTCATTTCTTGTCAGGCCGTCGCAGATGGAGTCCGCCGCCCACTCCCCCGACCGGAGGGCGAGCAGCACCCCGGTCGAGTAAATGGGATCGAGAAACGCGAACGCATCGCCGACAAGCACCCAGCCGTCCCCGGCGATCCGCTCGGCGCAGTAGGAGAAGTCCTGCACCACCCGGACCGGGATTGCCTGTTCGGCGCTCCGGAGGCGCTCCTCGAGAGCCGGGCAGTTGCGGATTTCGGCTTCGAAGCGGGCCTGGGCGTCGCGGGAGCGGTCCATCAGGGTTTCGAGGTCTCCGACCACCCCGACGCTCACCACGTCGCCGGCGAGCGGGATGTACCAGAACCAGGAGTCCCGGTTCCGGGTGTGCATGATGAGCGTCGCGCCCTCGTCAACCCCGGGATCTCGCTTCGCGCCCCGGAAGTGGCTGAAAATGGACACCTTGCGGAGATGCGGCTCGGAAACCTTGAGCCCGAGTTTGCGGGCGATCAGGGCGCTCCGGCCGGTCGCGTCCACCACGACCCGCGCCCGGAGTTCGAACGCCGGGCCGTCGGCCGCCCGGGCGCGAACGCCCACCGCCCGGTCCCTCTCGAAGAGGACGTCCTGCACCTGGATGCCCTGGTGGACCTCGACGCCCCGGTCCGCCGCGTTCTCCAGCAGGAGCGCGTCCAGTTCGCTGCGCCGCACCTGCCAGGTGGTGGAGCGCTCGTGCGGATCCGTCTCCGAGAAGTAGAAGGGCGCCGAACCGCGGCCGGACGCGCTGAAGAACTGGACGCTGTGCTTTTTCTGGAAGTGGCTCCTCTTCAGCCGCTCCACGAGCCCGAGCCGGGCAAAGGTCTCGTAGGTGTACGGCACGAGCGACTCGCCGACCTTGAAGGGCGGCGTCTTCTCCCGCTCGAGGAGGGCGACCCGAAAGCCCCCCATGGCGACGAGCGTCGCCGCCGTGGCGCCCGCGGGGCCGCCGCCCATGACGACGACGTCCAGGTTCTCGGACCGCACGGAGTCAGTGTATAGACAAGAACTGTCGCCCCAAGGTCATCAGACGTAGGCGACGCCCCGGTTCTCCGGTTCATAGAACGCGGGGAGCAGCGAGTCCACCTGAAGCAGCCCCTGCGGAGTAAGACGAATTATGTCACTTTCGACCGTAGCCATGCGGTCGCGCTCCAGCTCGCTGAACGCGGAGCCGAACTCGTCGGCCAGTTCCACCCCGAACTTGTCGCGGAAGTACGAGGGGTCGAGGTGTCCGAGCTTCAGTTGCAGGATGGTCTCCCGGATCAGGCGCTCCTTTGGAGACGTCTCGAGAGCCCGGTCGATGGGGAACGAGCCCGCTTCGAGCGCCTCCAGATAGGCGTCCCACGACGAGGTGTTCTGGTAGTGCACTCCCCGCAGGTGGCCGAAAGAGGACACTCCCGTCGCCATCATGTCGGCGCCACGCCATAAAGCGTCACGGTAGGTGAAGCGCGCTCCCCGCCCCTTCTTCTTGACCGTGTAGGCGCTCGAAGGCTCGAAGCCCGCCTTCGCGAACTCCTCGAACGCGTAGGCGTGCCAGTCGCGGCGGGTCTGCCAGCTCGCGAACAGCGGCGCGTCGTCGTCGCCGTCCAGGATCTTCTTCGCGTACACGGTGTTGTAGGGCAGCTCCATCTGGTAGACGGTGATGCTGTCCGGGTCGAGATCGATCGTCTGCTGGACGGTGTCGCGCCAGAGGTCCCAAGTCTCGCCGAGCATGCCGGCGATGAGGTCCACGTTGACCTGCTGGAAGGCCGCGTCGCGGATCCACGGCATGCACCGGTAGATCTCCTTCGTGGTGTGGGCGCGTCCGTTCTCCCGCAGGATCGCGTCGTTCATGTGCTCGAGGCCGAGGCTCAGGCGGGTGACCCCGATGTCCTTGATCGCGCGCACCTTGGCCTCGGTCAACGTGCCCGGTTCGCACTCGAAGGCGACCTCGTCCAGCTCCGACCACGAGAAGGCGTCCTTCATGCGGACGACCAGGCCCAGAAGCTGTTTCGGACTGATGAACGACGGGGTCCCGCCGCCGAAATAGACGAAGTGCAGAGGCCGGCCCGCCAGGTACGGCTGGGCCGCGTAGAACTCGATCTCCCGGGCCAGCCCGTCGAGGTAGCGCTCGACCTCCCTGCTGTTCTTGTCGGTATAGACGCGGAAGTAGCAGAACTTGCACCGCTTCCGGCAGAACGGAATGTGGAGGTAGAGCCCGAGGTCGGGCGGCTCCGGCCCCGGCGCCGCGCCGAGGACCTCGTGGAGCGCCGGCACCTGGCCCGGCTCCCAGCGCGAATAGGGGGGATAGTTGGAGACGAAGACGTTGCCGAGGTCGGACTCGGTGGCGCGCTCGGTCATTTCTCAGGGTCCGGCGGTTGCGGGAAGCTTGCTGCTCAGCAGAAGGAGCCGGATTCTATCGGCCCGGATGCTCCGAAACCGTGAGTGGAGCCGCCTCAGCGCCGGCTCAGGGTGACGGGGATTCCGTGGCGCGGCTTCAGCGTCACCACCGCCTCCGTCTCGATCGGATGGCCGGGGACGACGCGCATCCGGAACCGCGGCACGAGCTGGGCGAGGATCAGCTGGATCTCGAGCATCGCCATGCCGGCCCCGATGCAGGTCCGGGGTCCCGCCGCGAAGGGCAGGTAGGAAAAGAAATTCCTCTCCTCGGCCCGTTCCGGCGCAAACCGGTCCGGGTCGAAGCGCTCCGGGTCGGGCCAGAACTCGGGATGCCGGTGGAGCGCCCAGGTGACGATCCCGATCCAGGTCCTCGCCGGCAGCACGTAGTCCCCCATTTCCGTCTCTTCTTCCGCCCGGCGCACGACCCCCCACACCGGCGGATAGATGCGCATCGCCTCCTGGACGACCTGTTTCAGGTAGGTGAGCCGGGGCAGGTCCTCCGTCGTGGCCGGCGCGCCGTGCAGCTCGGCCTCGAGATGTTCCACGAGCCGCGTCTCGATCCCGGGATGCGTGGCGAGCAGATAGAGCGTCCAGGTAAGCGCCATGGCGGACGTCTCGTGGCCCGCGAGGATCAACGTCACGGCCTCGTCCCGGATCTGACGGTCGTGCATTCCCTCGCCGGTCTCTTCGTCGCGGGCCACGAAGAGCCGGCCCAGGAGGTCGTCGCCGCCGTTTCCGCCGGCACCGCGCCCTTCCATGAGCCCGTACACGATGCTGTCCAGACGCTTCATCGCCCGCTTCCACCTGCGGTTGTAGGCCGTGGGGATCCAGGGATAGAGCGTCAGCAACGAGCGCAGGTCGCTGGAGGCCAGGTTGACGACCTCCAGGATCTCCGCCATTTCGGGGGCGTGCTCCTTGATGTCGCGCCCGAAGAGCGTCTCGCCGACGATGTCGAAGGTCAGCTCGCTCATCTCCCGGTCGATCCAGACGGCGTCCGCGGGACCCTTGGCGTCCCACCGGGCCAGCAGGGACGACGTCAGGGCGTTGATCGTCCGGTCGAAACGGGCCAGCCGGCGGCTCGCGAACGCCGGCTGGATCAGTCGTCGCTGCCGGACCCAGTCCGGCCCGTCGTTCGTGACCAGGCCGTTCCCCATGACCTGCCGGAGCATCCGGTAGTGCATCGTGTTCTTGGAGAAGTGGCGGTAGTCCCGCGTCAGCACCGGGCGGATGAGGTCCGGGTGATTCACGAGGCAGATGTCGAAGAGACCCCGCCAGCGAACGAGGTCCCCGTGCTCCTGGATCACCTCGTACATGACGGTGTGCGGGTTCCGGCCAGCCTCCCGGAGCCGGTGAAACCGCGGCGTGGTGGGCAGCGGCGGCTCCCGCCGCCGGATCGCTGTGGACACGGGCAACTCTTAGACTAGCCGCCGCATGACCGGCCTGTCGGGCGTCCGCCGCCTGCGGACCGCCGCCTTGATCTCGATCGTGCTGGGCGCTGGCGCAGCGCCCGCGGAACCTCTTTGCGAGTTCACGCCGGCGGCCGACACCGGCCCGCGGATGCCCGGACTGATCATCGGCGCCGACGCGCTGCTGCCGGACGGGCGCCGGCCCGGCCACGGCGTGCACGTCCGCGGGAACGGCGGCATCGGCAGAGTGACGGATTTCGACACTCTGCGGACGGCGTATCCGGACGCCGCGGTCCTCGATTGCCGGGGCCTCGCCGTGCTCTCGCCGGGTTTCGTCAACGCTCACGAACATCCCGCCACCAGCTACGCCTTCCCCGACCCGAACCTGCATCCGGGCTACGCCCACCGCGACGAATGGCGTCTCGGCGCCGGCGGGAAGACGCCGCTGCCGATCCCGGAGCGCTACCGCTTCGCTCCCGAAAACCCGCGAATGAGCGCCGTGCTGACGGCCGTGGAGCTGCGGCACCTGCTGGGCGGCGCCACCACCATCGCCGGCTCCGGCGGCGCGCCCGGGGTGATCCGGAACATCGGCCGTCACGAGCGGCCCGGCGACCTCGCGCTCTACGACGCGGAAGCGGACGTCCGGACGTTTCCGTTCTCGTTCTCGGTCGTCGAGGACCTGGCGGACGAGTGCCGGGGCGGCCCCGCCCACAGCTTCGCGCCCGGCGAGGACGACGACCTGACGTTCATGGCCTACGTGCCGCACGTGGGGGAGGGCCGCGCGGCGAGCTGCGCCGCGCGGGCGGAAGTGGCGCGCTACCTGGAGCGCGTGAGGCGCCGCGACCGGCGCTATTCGCTCGTTCACGGGGTCGCCACGGACCGCGACGACTACGCGGTGATGCGGGAGTTCGACGTGACGCTGGTCTGGTCGCCGCGGTCGAACCTCGCCCTCTACGGCGAGACGATCGATCTCGGCGCGGCGCTCGCGAGCGGCGTCCGCATCGCGCTCTCGACGGACTGGTCGCCCAGCGGATCCTTCAACATGCGGGAGGAGGTCCGGTGCGCGCGGCGGGTGGCGGAGGCGTCCGGGGCCGAGCTGCCGGCCGACGCGCTCTGGCGCATGGCCACCGGGAGCGGCGCCTACGCGCTGGGGCTGGAAGACCGGTTCGGGGCGATCCGGCCCGGGCTCCGCGCCGACCTGATACTGGTCCGCCACGCCGGCGGGGACCCGTACGAGGCGGTGCTGACCGCGGGGGACGAGGACGTCCTGGCCATGTGGGTGGACGGCCGGGCGCTGCTGCTGTCCGCGGCGCTCGATGCGCGTCTGAGCGAGCGGGAGTGCGTGACGCTGCCAGGCGTCGCGCCGCGGGTGTGCGGGGTGCTCGATGACCTGGGCCTTTCCCCCGGAGAGTTCGCGGACCTCACGCGGGATGCGGTCCCGGTGAACGACGTCCGCCGTCAGGCTCCCTGCGAGCCGTAGCGGACTACCGGAGCACGACGCTGGCGGCCGGAAGGGCGCCGCCTCCCGCCTCCGCCCGGTAGAGCTCCCCGGCGGCCGCCGCGAGGGGTGGGGCCAGCGATCCCGTGGTGACGATCTCGCCGGCGGCGAGCGGGCTCCCCCGGTCGGCAGCCATCTCGACGAGCACGCCGACCGCATCGAGTGGGTTGCCGAGGACCATGCGGCCCGCCCCGTCGGCCACGTGGCGCGGGGGTTCGGAGCCCGTGGCCAGGGTCATGGACACGGTGAGGTCGGCCATCGCCGCGGCGGTGGCCTCGGGATCGGTCACCGGGACTGTCGGCCCCACCGCGAGCCCGTGATGGATCCCGCCGGCCGCGACCGCGTCGGCGGGGCGCATGTTCCACCCCGGATACGGCGAGTCCACGATCTCGAAGCCGAAACCGATTTCCGCCACATGGCGGGCGACGGCGGCGCCCCGGTCTCCGCGTTCCGGGACGGAACGGAGCACGACCACCACCTCGATCTCGACCTTGGGTTCCACGGACCCCGCCATGTCGATCGCCGGGGTCTCGCCCCCGGGCCCGGTGCGCGTCACCGTCTCCTCGAACATGTTCCCCCACACCGGGTGGGTCAGGCCGGCCGCCTCCCAGAGCGCCGGGTTCGTGAACCCGATCTTGCGCCCGGCCACCGGAGAGCGGGCGGCGCGGCGGCAGGCGACGATCCCGGCCACCTGGTAGGCCTCGTCGAAGCCGAATCCGGGAACGCGGCCGGTGAAGGGGGCGAGGCGAGCGCCCGCGGCGCGGGCGGCGATGATCTCTTCGGCGATCGGGATGGGATCGAAGGACGGGTCGGTCATGGGGATTCTCCGGCCGCGCAGTGTACGGATAGAGTCGGGCGCCGCCCCAGCGTCCCTCCCGTGTTCAGCATTTCCGTCCGCGACCACGTGATGTGCTCGCACTCGCTGCGCGGCGAAATGTTCGGCCCGGCGCAGAGCCGCCACGGGGCGACCTACGCGGTCACCGCCGAGTTCCGCGGGCCGGAGCTGGACGAACACGGGGTGTTGCTCGACCTCGCCTGGGCGAAGGACGCCCTCGGGGAGGCGCTCGCGCCGCTCCGCTACGCCGATCTCGACGAGACGTTTCCCGGCGAGAACACCACCACCGAGTTCCTCGCCCGCTACGTGCACGGCGAGTTGGCGCGGCGTCTCCCGTCCGGCTTCGCCGGCGTGATCCGGGTGGAGCTCGTCGAAAACCCGCTCATGGCGGCCGCCTACGAGGCCGCCGTCCCCAGCCGCTCCTGAAAGGACTTCCCTTGCCCGACGACGATCGTTCCCCGAGCCTCGACACCCGCGCCGTCCATGAGGGGGCGCTCTCCCCCCGGCCGTTCGGCGCGGTTTCGACGCCCGTGTTCCAGACCGCGAACTTCGAGTACCACGGCGAGGAGTACCACGACGTGGGCTATCTGCGGCTCTCGAACAGCCCGAACCACGCGGTGCTCCACCAGCGGATCGCGTCGCTGGAGGGCGCCGAGGACGCGCTGGTCACGGGAAGCGGGATGGCGGCGATCTCGTCGGCGCTCATGACGTTCCTGGGCGCCGGGGACCACCTGCTGGTGCAGGACGTGGTGTACGGCGGCACCGCCAACATGCTGGAGCACGACCTGCCGCGCTGGGGGATCAACCACACGAAGATCGATCCGCAGGATCCGGCGTCCTGGGACGCGGCGATGACGCCTTCGACGCGGCTGATCTACGTGGAGACCCTGACCAACCCGCTGGTCCAGATGGCGGATCTGGAGGCGGTGGTGGCGTTCGCGCGGGCGAACGGCCTGATCTCGATGATCGACAACACCTTCGCGAGCCCCGTGCTCTGCCGTCCGGCCGAGCTCGGGTTCGACCTGGTGATGGAGAGCTGCACCAAGTACATGAACGGGCACAACGACCTGGTGGCGGGATCGGTCGCCGGGTCCGCCGAACGGGTGCGCCGGATCAAGCTCACCCTCGACCACCTGGGCGGCTCGCTCGATCCTCACGCCTGCGTGCTGCTCGAGCGGGGACTCAAGACGATCGGCCTCCGGGTGCGGCGGCAGTCGGCGAACGCGCTGGAGCTGGCCCGTTTTCTGGAAGGCCGCCCGGAGATCGAGGAGGTCCACTATCCCGGTCTCGCGTCGCACGCCCAGCACGCCCGGGCGGCGCGCCTCCTGAGCGGCGGCTTCGGGGGGATGATGGCGTTCGTGCACGCGGGCGGCGGGGAAGCCGCGGATGCTTTCGCGTCGCGCCTCGAGTTGCCCACGGTCGCGGCGAGCCTCGGCGGGGTCGAATCGCTGATCATCCGGCCCGCGGCCGCGATCCACAGCGGCCTGCCGCCCGAGGCGCGGGCGGAGATGGGGATCAACGAGGGGCTGATGCGGTTTTCGACCGGGGTGGAGGCGGCGGAGGACCTGATCGCCGATTTCGCCCAGGCCCTCTGACGGCAGCCTCGGCGTGGCGCGGACGAGCGGGCCGGCTTTCCCGCCGCTCCCCGGCGAACGCTTCGGGATCCTCTACGCCGACCCGCCCTGGGACTACAAGGGCCAGTTGCAACACGCTGGCCCCGCGAGCGGCGACACCGGCGGGGCGATCCGCCACTACGCGACGGTCACGCTGGCCGATCTGAAGAAGCTGCCGGTCGGGTCCATCGCGGCCGCGGACTGCCTGCTCTTCCTGTGGGCAACCAGTCCCCACCTCGACCAGGCGATCGACCTCGGGAAGGCGTGGGGTTTCGACTGGGCGACGGTGGCCTTCGTCTGGGACAAGGAACGGGTGAATCCGGGCTTTTACACGATGAGCCAGTGCGAGCTCTGCCTGGTGTTCCGGCGCGGCCGCATCCCCACGCCGCGGGGCGCGCGCAACGAGCGGCAACTCGTCCGGGCGGAACGGGGGCCCCACTCGGCGAAGCCGGAGGAGGTGCGGCGCCGCATCGAGCGGATGTTCCCGGAGCAGCGGAAGATCGAACTCTTTGCCAGGCGGGAAGTTGCGGGTTGGACGGCCTGGGGGCTCGAAACCGGCGCGGAGCCGGAGCGGAGTCTGTTTACCGGATAGAGTCCGGGCGTGGCCTGGTGGATCTGGATCGGAGCCGGGATCGTCCTGGCTCTCATTGAGTTGCTGGCCGGCGGCGAGCTCTGGCTGCTCTTCGCCGGGGTCGCGGCGATCGTCGTGGGTCTGCTGGCCGGGGTCGGGATGACCGACGTGGCCGCGCAGTTCCTGGTCTTCTCGGTGCTGGCGGTCTCGGCGTTCTTCGTGAGGCGGCGCCTGACGCGGCCGGCGGACACCGGCAAGGTCGGGAGCGAATCGCTGGTCGGGGAGATCGGGCCCGCCACCTCGACCATCCTGCCCGCAACGCCGGGCAACGCCGAGTTCCGGGGCTCTTCCTGGCCGGCGCGCAGCGCGACCGGACACGCGATCGAGGCCGGAACCGTCGTGCGCGTCGTGCGCATGGAAGGGATCACGCTGTTCGTCGAGCCGGAGTGAGGCCTGACGGCACACGCCATCCGAGGGAACCATGGAATTGACGAGTTTTTCGATTGTCACCGTCTTGATCGCGGTGGTCGCCGTGATCACGCTCTACCGGACCGCCCGGGTCGTGCCCCAGCAACAGGTCTTCGTGGTGGAACGGCTGGGGCGCTACCGCACCAGCCTGCAGGCCGGGTTTCACATCCTGGTTCCTTTCCTGGATCGCGTCGCCTACAAGCACTCGCTGAAGGAGCGGGCCATCGACGTCCCCCAGCAGGTCTGCATCACCCGCGACAACGTCCAGATCGCCGTGGATGGCGTCCTCTATCTCCAGGTGGTGGACGCGCAGCGCGCCTCCTACGGCATCGGCGACTACGGGTTCGCCATCGCCCAACTCGCGCAGACGACGCTCCGGAGCGAGGTCGGCAAGATCGACCTCGACCGGACCTTCGAGGAACGGGCCGCGATCAACGCGTCGGTGGTCCAGGAAGTGGACCGCGCCAGCGACCCCTGGGGAGTCAAGGTCCTCCGCTACGAGATCCGCGACATCGCCCCGCCGCGCGACGTGCTGGCGGCGATGGAAAAGCAGATGCGCGCCGAGCGCGAGAAGCGCGCCACCATCCTCGAGTCCGAGGCCGACCGCGAGTCGCAGATCAACCGCGCCGAGGGCGAGAAGCAGCGCGTCATCCGGGAATCGGAGGCCCAGCGCCAGAAGCAGATCAACGAGGCGGAAGGCGAGGCCCACGCCATCCGCGCCGTCGCCGAGGCCACCGCCGAGGGAATCCGCAAGGTGGGCGACGCGATTTCCTCCCCCGGCGGGCTCGATTCCGCCCGCATCCGGGTGGCGGAACAGTACGTGTCAGAATTTGGCAACCTCGCACGCACGAACAACACCATCATCCTCCCCTCCAATCTCGCTGACGTGTCAGGTTTTGTCGCGACCGCCATGGAGGTCATCAAGGACGCGGGCACCCCACCCGCGAAGTCGTAGGCTGCGCACCGGCTTGGAGCGCCGGCTTCAGCCGGCACGGCGGGCCGCAGGCCCGCAAGGCGCGTAGGGATGCTCAGCCGCATCGCGGAACGGCTTGGAACGCCGACCTCCGGTCGGCACCCGCTGCGCGGAGCGCAGCGGAACCGCGAACCCCTACGCCCCGGTATGACGCGACGGCTTGGAGCGCCGGCCTCTGGCCGACATCGCGCGGGAGCGCGAAACCCGGGCCGATTGCGCTACGTCCTACCAATCGGTCAGGAGGAGCGAGTATCGTCCGTTTGCGCCATGCGAATGACGATCTCTTTCCCAGACGATCAGGCGAAGCGGCTGGCGGAGTTGTGCCGCAATGAGGGCATCTCGCGCGCGGAGGCCGTGCGGCGGGCCGTGGACCGCTATCTGGCGGAGAACCGGCGGCCCTGCCGGAAAGCGGGTTTTGGGATGTGGCGCGGACGCGCGACCGAAGGTCTCGCCTTCGAGCGACCACTCCGGGAGGAGTGGCGCTAACTCAGAGGGAACCGCCGGGCTTCGGGCCGACACTCGGCCCGCACGGCTGCACAGCGCGTAGAGCCGTTCAGCCGCTTGGCGTACCGGCTTGAAGCGCCGACCTCTGGTGCTGCCCCAGTTCATCGGACCAGTGGGAGTGCCGGTTCATTCCAACCCTTGCCGTTGTTGTGCGAAGTTCACGGGCGACAGGTAGCCGAGCGCAGCGACGGTAGCCCAGCTGCCACGGACGACGGCAGCCACGCTCCGTCCGGGGCGCTGGCGGGTTGCATTTGTTCTTCCTCTGGTGCATAATCAAGCCCATAGTACGCATGACAAAGCGTAGAAACGGATAGCCATGGAGAATTTTGACATCATCCTCGCCCTATCGCGCATGGCGCTGAACGGGGACGAGGAGAGGGTCGCTCATCAGATCGCCCGCCTCCGGAACGCTCTCAACGAGAGCGCCCCCGACCAGGCGAAGAAGCTCGAGAAGTTACTGGAGAGACAGAAGCGTCGACAGGACGTGGCACCGATGGCCCTGGAACAAATGCGCGGTCGTCGCGCTGGCCTACAGCTGCCGGGTGAGACACTGTCTCGTTCAACACCCCTGCCCACCGACCGGGAGACCGGCGCACCCTTGGTGCGCCTGCTTTTCCCCGATGACCGCGACGCGCCCGCGCCGATCCTGGGCCCCGAGTTGGAGGCGGCAATCGCGGACCAACTAATGGAATGGGATCGCGTCGAAGACTTGGCCCGCATGGGCGTAAAGCCCAATATGAGATGCCTCCTCTACGGAGCCCCAGGCGTCGGGAAGACCCTTCTGGCCAGGTTCATTGGTCGCCAGCTTTGTCTACCGATCGTCGAGGCACGCCTCGATGGCCTTGTCTCCTCCTTCCTCGGCACCACGGCACGCAATATTGGAGCTCTGTTCGATTTTGCCGATCGCTACCGCTGCATTCTGTTCCTTGACGAGTTCGACGCCATTGCCAAGGCGCGCGACGACAGCCAGGAAGTCGGAGAGATCAAACGGGTCGTGAACACGCTGCTCCAATGCCTCGATGGACGAAACGTTCAGGGTTTCACGCTCGCCGCTACAAACCACGAACACTTGCTGGATCCGGCTGTCTGGCGACGATTCGAAGCCCGTATTCGCATCCCCAAGCCCCAATCCGAGACTCGAACGGCCATGCTCAGGCGCTTTCTTGCACCAGTTCAGTTGTCCGACAGCGAAATGCGCATGCTTGTCTGGCTCACGGAGGGCATGAGCGGTGCGGACCTTGAAACCCTGATCACCGGAGGAAAGCGCTACCTGGTTCTGCACTCCAAGGAGATCCGAAGGGCACGCGTTCAAGGCGAGCCCACGCAAGCGGTCCTACTCTCAGCGCTCAGGCGCCAAGCCACGCTGAACGCTCTCCTGTTCGACGACTATCGCCACGAACTGCTCCTTCGTTCCGACGATGCCCTACTGGACGCACTGATCGAGAATGCGGGCCTCACGCAGACTGAAGCTGCACGCGTTCTCGGGGTTTCGCAGAGCACGGTTTCAAGGCGCCTCAGATCACACGATCAGGACGGAGCACTGCAAGAAAGGACGCCCCAAGGCTAAGCGATGGCTGAACAGGACAGCGTTTCCCGCCCCATCCAGGTCTTCCTCGACACGGGACAGTTCATTTCCCTGCGAGAGAGCCAACAGCGCGGCGGAAGCCGCGATTTCTTCGACGGCGACGACCCCGGATTCTCACGTCACAAGTTTGCGATGCGTCAACGAATTCGGGATGCCTCCGGAACCCTGCGTCGCGACGGGCAATCGGCGGGCTTCGTCATCGTGCAAATGCGTGAAGAGGCGCTGGCGAAGAGCTACCGCCCTGTCAATGCCCTTTTCTCGCGAGCCAATTCGTTCCGTGTGGCCGGAGGAGGGCGCATTGGCGAGATCTTCTTTCAGTGCACGCCCAACGGGCTCGATGCTCTCGACCGCCACATCGAAGACCGAGCAGAACTCAAGCCGCGACTAGTGAAGAACGAGAAGACCGGCGAATTCGAGCCCCGTCCTTCCGCGTACCGTAGCGAACTCGGCGGCATCGAGGACATCCGTCTTCCTAGACCTTCCGACCGCGTTTCCTTCTCCGCCCGTGAAGCTGCGGAATGGCTCAGTCGTTCCGACACTCTTGGCGCATACCTCGTGGAGCTCTTCCGGCCCGACCCGACCGCCGACGGTACTGCGGTCAATTCCATGATCGAGAGTTTCCGCCGGCGCCTCGTTCGTCTGGGCGGCATCGTGGCCTTGCCGCTGTTCCCAGCCGAAAGGAGGAGTTCCCGTCGCGGCCATCTCGCAATCTCAGTCCACCTGACCCGAGACCGAGCTCAGTCTTTCATTTCCCTTCCCCTGGGTGATCCGTCGCGGTCACACGAAGAACTACCGCGCGCTGGGCTCCGTGCGGCCACGCAGGGCGTTCCCATAGAGCGTCATCAGAGCTTTCTGGAACAGATGGCGGCCGAACCTTTGGTAAGGCGCATCAGCCTGCCCCCTTCACTCGAGATTGCTCCCCTGCACAGGTCCCGGGCGAACCGCGCTGCGCAACTGCCTCCTCCGCCCGCGCTTGGCGCACCGGTCGTCGGCATCATCGACGGCGGCGTTGCCGACGTGCCAGCGCTCATGCCTTGGCGCACCGGCGGCACCAATCCAATCGCTCCAGCCGATCGCGACCTCGCGCACGGCACATTCATCGCCGGTCTCGTTGCCGGCGCAGAAACACTTAATCCACACATCGGCGACCGATTGGAGCCGGGGGGTTGCCGGTACTTCGACATTCCTCTCATCCCACGACAGGGACTAATTTCCAACTACTACGTCGTGCCGTCCGACTTTTTCGACCAGCTGGAGGAGGAGGTGATCCGCGCCAAGTCCAATGCTGGTGTCCGCGTCTTCAACTTGAGCCTCGGAGCACCCGGCATGCGCCGCGGCCTTGGCTATTCGGTCTTTGCCCAGGCTCTCGACGAGATCGCCGCCAAGCACGATGTTCTCTTCGTCGTGTCCGCTGGGAACCTCCGGGGCACGGAAGCGCGGCCCCCCTGGCCGAGTAGTGGCGATGACGCGGTAAGGCTGCTAGCTGGTCGGTCCGCAGCCGACGAACTGATCACTGCGCCCGCCGAACACCTGCTTGGACTATCGGTTGGTGCACTCAATCCCCATGGCGTTCCGGGCCATGACGCCGACCTTCCGACAACCTACACCCGCCGTGGCCCCGGCGTCGGCGGCGCACGCAAACCCGACTTGTCGCACTATGGCGGAGTGTCGCCGCGCGGCGGAAACAAGACAGGGCTCTACTCCTTCGCATCCGACAGCACCGTCGTCGACAACAACGGAACCAGCTTCGCCGCGCCGTTGGTTGCCTCCACGGTGGCCACGATCGACCACCGTCTTGCGGGAGCCGTACCGCGCGAGACCCTCATCGCCCTCTTGGTCCACCGCGCCCAACGCTCCCCGGCTATGAAACACGCCGCGTTGCGTCACGTCGCCCGCGAGTTTGTCGGCTTCGGAACGGCGCCTCCCGCCAATGTGTGCCTCGCGGATCGGCCCCATTCGATCACCTTGGTCTTCTCCGAATCCCTTGCGTCGCGTCGAGAGCTTCGGTTCGTCTTCTCGTGGCCCAGGTCCCTAGTGACCGCCACGGGTAAGTGCCGTGGCCATGTCGACCTTACCCTGGCGTTCAGGCCACCGATCGACGCTCAGTTCGATGCCGAATGCCTGCGCGCCCAGCTCGAAGCCTATTTGCACCAGATCGAGATCGATCCCGAGACGGGCGAGGAGGATCCCCAGTCACGCCTCAAACATCACGACAGCGTCCTGCCTACCGGGCTCGATTACACCGAGACCTATCTCCTGAAGACCGGCCTCAAGTGGACACCCGTGAAGCGCTACCACCTTTCAATGCCGCGAGGGCGCGGCGCTTCCAGCAATTGGTGCTTGGTCTTGCGATCGTCAACTCGAGCCGGGGAGGTCCTTCCCACCTCCGGCGTGCCCTTCACCATCGTAATGACCATCTCCGACCTCGAACAGACCGCCCCGGTCTATGACGAGGTCAGAAACGAGTTCATTCGCAGAGGCCTCGAACTCGCCGACATCACCGTTGCCCACCGCGTGCGCCCGCGTGGCTAGTTCGGGGCCGCAGGAGAACCGCTGACACTCCTCCGACCTCATCGAAGTCGCTTCACGAACCCACTCGCACCTCATGGCATGAAGGAGAAGACTCATGGCCGCTGCAAAACAGATCCACATCTACGTACGTGGGCGGAGACATGCCTTCGACAAAGAGAAGATCAGCTACAGGGAGCTCGTCGATCTGGGTTACCCCAATGGCAAGCATGGTCCGCTCTATGAATACGACGTGTCCTGGAAGGACGGACCCAAGGACACGGAAGAAGGGATTCTCAAGGAGGGTGAATTCGTCCCAGTCGTGGACGGGATGAGATTCGATGTCAAGTTCACCGATCGATCGTAGCCCTGACCTCAAGGCCCTGAGCGCGACGGGCTACCCCCTGGAGCTGCGCGGTGCCTATCTAGTCGTTAAGAACGTGCCCTACCTGCAGGACACCGCGGGGCGACTCGGACGGGCGGACATGGTCATGAGCGTCGAGTTCCCGGAGGGTACAGCCACACCCCCCGGCGACCATACGGTCTGGTGGACGGGCAAGCCGCCGTTCCGCGCGGACGGCACCAGCATGGAGACCGACCTCTCCTGCGGCGCTTGGCCTGAGGGTCAGGACATCGGCGAGGGCCTAACCGCGTATATGCAATGGTCCCGCAAGCCCCTCACCAACGGCGAAATGCGGGCCTACGTCGACTACGAGGAAAAGGTGGAGACCTATGTCGCCGAAGTGGCCGGCCAGGCGGATATCAGGTATCCAGGCGTGCTTGACGCAGCCAAGACTGGGGAGCCGCCCGCGGTCGTGCTGCATTCCCGCTTCAAATACCTTGACACAAACACGTACCGGTATGGCCTGAAGGGCATAGAGCACCGCCTCGAAGACGAGATCGTTGCAATCGTCGGCGTCGGTGGCACGGGCTCTTACCTAGTGGACATCCTGGCGAAGACGAACGTCAGGGAGTTGCACCTATTTGATAAGGACGTACTGAAGCAACACAACGCGTTTCGGATGTGTGGCGCCGCCCGCATCGAGGAGCTCGGCGGCTCATGTCGCAAGATCGACTGGTACCGACGCACGTATTCCGTCATACGCGAAGAAGGGATTCATGTTCACCACCAAGAGTTGACCGGTGGCTCGAGGGATACGCTCGCAAGGTTCACAACGGTCTTCATTGCCGTCGATGACCTGACTGTGCGGCGCAGCATTCAGGCGACCTGCAATGAACTCGGCATCTACCACATCAGCGTCGGCATAGGCGTGGAAGTCGAAGGCGAGTCCAACGATCAACTCGGGGGCAATGTAAAGGTAGAAACGGCGTTCCGCCCCAAACAACCCCGCCCGATGCAAGTTGCCCCCGAGAGTCAGCAAGACCAGGCGTACGGAATCGTGCAAACCGCGGAACTCAATATTCTCGGTGCCGCCCTTGCAGTTGTGGAGTGGAAGGCCAAGCTCGGTATCTACAGAAACGACCGGCCGCTTGAAGCGGATACGGTGCTCGTGTCGGCCTCGACCGGGCAACTTCTTCGGACGCGAAGTGGGGCATCCTCGGCCTGAAGACGCACGGATGGACCGCGGCGTGGGTCGACGACATGCCGTCGCCGCTCGAGCACGGCACTGTCTACATATCGGTAAAGCACCGACTAACAGAGCACCTCTGCGCCTGCGGCTGCGGCACCGAAGTAAGCTTGCCTTTGAGCCCAACCGACTGGCGCGTCGAGTACGATGGCGAGTCCGTCAGTCTAAGGCCGTCCATCGGCAACTGGCGATTGCCGTGCAGGAGTCACTACGTCATCGACAAGGGACGTACACGGTGGTGTCTCGACTGGACGGACCAGGAGATTCGGATGGGAAGAGCTCGTGACCGCGAAGCCAAGAAGACCGATATCGCTAGAAGACGACGACGGACACGCTGGTGGAGCCGCATCCGGAAATGGGTCCGGCCACTATAGCGATCCCTCTGTCGGCCGTTACACGCATGGTGGACGCCCGTTTACCTCCGTGCACTGCACCAACCGAGTCTTGACCCTCCGACGTCCGTCACTGTTCGCGAAGCCGCCGTGGCCACCGTTTCCAGGCCGCTACCACCCGAGGCACTCGGCTGGCCCAACCGTTCAGCCCTGCATCGCGCGCCAGACCTTCTCCGGTGTGAGCGGCGTGTCGAGGTGCTCCACCCCGAACGGCCGGAGCGCGTCCATCACGGCGTTGCAGACGGCCGGCGTGGAGCCGATGGTGGCGGCCTCGCCGATGCCCTTCACCCCGAGGGGGTTCACCGGCGTCGGAGTCACCGTGCGGTGCAGCTCGTATTTCGGCAGCATGTCGGCGCGGGGGACGGCGTACTCGAGGAACGTCGGGGTCAGGAGATTGCCGTCCGGGTCATACACGGCGTCTTCGTAGAGCGCCTGGGCGATGCCCTGGGCGAGTCCGCCGTGGACCTGGCCCTCGGCGAGCAGCGGGTTGATGACCTTGCCGCAGTCGTCCACCGAGATGTAGCGAACGATCTCGACGGCGCCGGTGTCCGGGTCGATCTCGACGGCGCAGAGGTGGGTCCCGAAGGGGAAGGTCTCGCCGGGCGGCTTGAAATCCACGTCTGCGGTGAGCTCCGCGGCGCTGCCCTCGGGCGCCTCCGCCGAGTAGGCGAACGCCGCGATCTCGGACCAGCCGACCGCCCGCGCCGGTGAGCCGGCCACGAAGAAGCGGCCGTCTTCGAAGCGGATGTCCTCGGTGGCCGCCTCGAGGAGCCTTGCGGCGAGCGCCTTCGCCTTCTCGCGCACCGTTTCGGCGTTGTTGAAGATCGCCGCGCCTCCGACCGGGGCGCTCCGGCTGCCGAAGGTGCCGATGCCGCGGGGGCACTCGTCGGTGTCGCCGTGGAGCACGGTGACGTCGTCCAGCCCAACCCCGAGCTGGTCGGCGGCGATCTGCGCCCAGGCGGTCTCGTGTCCCTGCCCGTGCGGCGATGTCCCGCTGCGCACCGTGACCGCGCCGTCGGGCTCCACCGTGACGCCGCCGGCCTCCCACGGCCCGAAGCCGCAGATCTCGACGTAGCAGGCCAACCCGATGCCGAGCGGCTTGCCGCCCTCGGCGCGCCGCCGGGCCTGCTCGGCGCGGAGCCCGGCGTAGTCGCCGGCCTCGAGCGCCTTGTCGAGCGCCTTCTCGTATTCGCCGCTGTCGTAGGTGAGCCCGGTCGCCGTCCGGTAGGGGAACTTGTGGGGCGGGATCAGGTTGCGCCGGCGGATCTCCGCGGGATCGATGCCCAGCCGGCCGGCCAGCACGTCGAGGGCCCGCTCGATCAGGTAGGTGGCCTCCGGGCGGCCCGAGCCGCGGTAGGGCTCGTTCGGCGCGGTGTTCGTGAAGGCGCCGGTCGCGTGGGCGTGGGCGGTGGCGACGTCGTAGGGCCCCACGATCATCGCTCCGGTGAGCGACGGGGTGGTGGGCCCGGGCCGGCTGAAGTAGGCGCCGGAGTCGTAGAGGACGTCCACGTCGCAGTGGCGGACCCGTCCGTCCCGGTCGGCCGCGACGTCGAGGGTCACGAACAGGTTGCGGCCGTGGGTGGTGGTCTGGAAGTCCTCGGTGCGGGTCGCGAACCAGCGCACCGGCCGGCCGAGCTTCAGCGCCAGCCAGGGGACCAGCACTTCCTCGGCGTAGAGGTTCGCCTTGGCGCCGAACCCGCCGCCCACCTCCGGGGCGATGGTCCGGAGGCGCTCCGCCGGGATCCCCAGGATGCGCGCCACGCTCGACTTGACGCGGTGCGCGGACTGGGTGGAGGTCCACATGGTCACCCGGTCGCCGTCCACGCGGGCCGCGACCGCCCGCGCCTCCATGGCGCTCGGGATGAGCCGCTGGATCCGGAAATCGAGCGAGACCTCGACCTCCCCCTTCGCCGCCTCGGGCGCGCCCTCGGGATGGAGTTCCCAGACGAAGGCCCGGTTCCCCTCCGCCTCGTCGTAGAGCGGCTCCGCGCCATCGGCCCGCGCTGTCCGGGAATCGCCCGCGCCGGGAAGGTCCCGGTAGTCCACGTCCACGAGCGCCGCGGCGTCGACCGCCTGCTCGGCGGTTTCCGCCACCACGGCCACCACCGGATCGCCGACGGTGAGCACCTTCTTGTCGGCGAGCGCCCAGCGCGCGGGGATGTGCAGCTCGGTGAACGCGCCGCCGTCCGGGGCCTTGGCCACCGGGAAGGGCCGCTTCAGCGTCGGCAGGATGTCCGCGGCGGTGAAGACCCCGGCGACTCCCGGCGCGGCGGCGGCTTCCTCGGTCTCGATCGAGACGATCTCCGCGTGCGGATACGGGCTCCGGACCACCGCGAGATGGAGGGCGCCGGGCAGCGGGATGTCCGGCGTGTAGAGCGCCTGGCCCGTGACCAGGCGGGGATCTTCCCGCCTCCGGACCCGCTCGCCGATGGTCTGGGTTCTGATCGCCAAGTCTGGGTGCGCCGTCCGAAGGGCGCCGATTCTAACGACGGCGCATCCCCGGACCCTGTAATACCTCCGTGACGGCGGCGTATTCACGGGCAGACGGCGGTCGTGTCACGATCCCGTCCGCATTGGCACTTCCCTCCGGGTCCGATCCCGCCCTCGCGCGCCTCTCGGGCGTCAGCCACCGCTACGGGGACGTTCTCGCGCTCGACCGGCTCGATCTCGAGGTCCGCGAGGGCGAGGTGCTCGCGGTGCTCGGCCCGAACGGCGCCGGCAAGACCACCGCGGTCAGCCTGCTCCTCGGGACGCTGAACCTCCAGACCGGCGCGGCGCGGGTCTTCGGGAGCGCCCCGGACGCCGCCGACGTCCGCCTCCGGCGCGGCGCGATGCTGCAGGTCTCGGGCGTCCCCGAGACGCTCACCGTCGGGGAACACCTGGCGCTCTTCCGCGCCTACTACCCGTCCCCGCTGCCGACGGCGAGGCTCCTCGAAATGGCGGGGCTTCAGGAACTCCGCGACCGGCGCTTCGGGAAGCTCTCCGGGGGGCAGAAGCAGCGCGTGATGTTCGCGCTGGCGCTCGCCGGCGACCCCGAGCTGGTGTTCCTCGACGAGCCGACCGCAGGGCTCGACCTGGACGGCCGGCGGCGCCTCTGGGACGAGATCCACGGGCTCAAGGCCGCCGGCCGCACCGCAGTGCTCACCACCCACTACCTCGAGGAGGCGGACGCGCTCGCCGACCGGATTGCGGTGATCCACCGGGGGCGGCTGATCGCCGAGGGAACCCCGGAGGAGATCAAGTCCCGCACCGCGGGGCGGGTGGTCCGCTGCGTGACGACGATCTCCCCGGAGACGGCGCGGTCCTTTCCGGAGGCCGCCGGCGTGGAGACGAAGGGGCAACACCTGGAGGTCGTGACCGCGGAACCGGAAGCGGTGCTCCGGAGGATGTTTGCGCTCGACCCGGAACTCGGTGACCTGACGGTGGTCGGCGTCGGACTCGAGGAGGCGTTCCTCGCGCTCACCGGCGACGGCGCCGGGCCGGAGGGGGAGCTCTGAGTGGCAGTCAACACGGCGCGCCGCGGCCTCCTCTGGCACGTCCGCATCGCGCTCCTCGAGACGCGGTTCCAGTTCCTGAGCTCGCTGCGCCTCCCGGCGTTTGCCGTCCCGACGCTGCTCTTCCCGCTCTTCTTCTATCTCTTCTTCGCGGTGGTGTTCCAGGCGGGCGGCCCGTCGCTGACGGCGCCGACCTACATGCTCGCGACCTACGGCGTCTTCGGCATCTTCGCCCCGTCGATCTTCGGTTTCGGGGTCGGCCTGGCGCAGGAGCGGGATTCGGGCGCGCTCCTGCTGAAGCGGACCACGCCCATGCCCACCTTCGCCTACCTGTTCGCCCGGGTCGGCACGGCGGCCATCTTCGGGGCCGTCGTGGTGCTCTTGCTGTTCCTCCTCGCCGGATACGCCGCCGGGGTCGAGCTGCACCGCTGGCAGTGGTTCGCCCTCGCCGGCGCGATCCTCGCCGGCGTGCTGCCGCTCAGCGCCCTCGGCCTCGCCATCGGCGCCTGGGCGAAGCAGCAGGCGGCGGTGGCGGTGGTGAACCTGGTGTTCATCGCCATGTCGGTGCTCTCCGGCCTGTGGTTCCCGATCTCCATGCTTCCCGGCTTCCTGCAGGACTTCGCGAACGTCCTCCCGGCCTACCACCTCGGCCAACTGGCGCTCAAGACGATCGATCTGGATCTGGGTCGGCCCCTGTGGTTCCACCTCGTGCTGGTGGGCGGACAGACGGCGCTCTGTCTCGCGGTAGCGGCGGCCGGGTTCCGGCGGTTCTCCGGGCGGTGAACGACGTGACCGGCGCCGAGCGTTCCCCATGGCGCCGCGACCCCTGGATCGCGCTGGGCGCGGCCACCGTGTTCGCCTGCATCCTGATGGTCCTTCCGGCGCCGGAACCGGCGGACCCGCCCGGCGGCCCGCTACCGGAGACGAACTTCGCGGTGGTGGACGTGACCGTGTTCGACGGGGAGGAGGTCCGGCCGCATCGGGACGTCTGGGTCGAGGACGGCCGCATCCGCGCGGCCGGACAGCGGCTTGCGCTGCCCGACGGCCTGCCCCGGGTGGACGGCCGCGGCCACACCCTGCTTCCGGGCCTGATCGACGCCCATACCCACACCTACGGGATGGTGCTGACCGACGCGCTGCGCTTCGGGGTGACCACCGTGTTCGACCAGTTCACGATGCCCTCGCTCGCCGCGGCGAAGCGGGCGGCCCGCGAGAGCCTCGCCCGGGGCAACGAGTCCGACCTGTTCTCCGCCGGGAATCTCGCCACCGCGCCCGGAGGGCACGGCACCCAGTTCGGGGTGCCGGTCGAGACGCTGACGAGTCCCGGGGAGGCGCCCGCGTTCGTTGAGGCGCGGAAGGAGGAGGGCGCCGACTGGATCAAGATCGTCTGGGAGGACGGCAGCACCTTCGGCGCGGACATCCCGACGCTCGACCGGGAGACGATCGCCGCGGTCATCGAGGCCGCCCACGCCGAGGAGCTGCTCGCGGTCATTCACGCGAGCAGGCTCGAACACAGCCTCGCCGCCCTCGAGATGGGTATCGACGGGTTCGTTCATGTCTGGGGCGACGAAGTGATCTCGGAAGAGGACGCGGTCCGTTTCGCGGAAGCCGGGGTGTTCGTGATCCCGACGCTGTCGGTGCGGGTCGCGGCGGCGGGGGAGTCCATGGGGCCGGAGCTTCTGGAAGCGACGGAGCCGGAGCACGTGTCGCCGATGCAGCGCCAGACGCTGACGCAGACGTTTCCCCGGCCGGTCGGAACCAGCGAGGCGGCCGTCGAGAGCGTCCGCCGGCTCCACGCGGCGGGCGTGCGGATCCTCGCGGGGACCGACGCTCCGAACCCGGGGACCGGCTTCGGGATCTCCATGCACGGGGAGCTGCGCCTGCTGGAGCGCGCCGGACTCAGCTCCGCCGAGGCCCTGGCGGCGGCGACCGGCGTGGCCGCCGACGCCTTTGGGGTCGAGGATCGGGGCCGGTTCGCGCGCGGCCGGATCGCGGACCTGCTGCTGGTGGCCGGGGACCTGGAGAGCGACCTGAGCCGGACCACAGCGATCGCGGGGGTCTGGAAGGACGGCTTCCCGGTCGAGGCCGCGTGGACGCTGCCGCAGGAGCCGCAGTGAGCCGGCGTCTTCTTCGCGCCGCGTGCCTTTTAGTCGCGCCGCTGCCCGCCTTCGCCCAGACCCCGCGCCGTCGCTGCTGGCCATCGAGCGCGCCTACTACGCGGGCGAGCCGGAAGCAGGCCGCGAGGCGCTCGAAGCGCTCGGCGAGACCGACGAGGTCACCCGCGCCTGGGCGCTCTGGCGCGTCGCCGGCATGCACAGGATTCGCGAGGTGAACCGGCAGACGAAGCGGCGGCACGAACGGATCCGGAAGCCGCTGTTGGAAGAGGCCGAGGCGCTGATGAAGGCCCGCATCGAAGCCCATCCGGACGACGCCGAGGCGCACCTCGTCCTGTCGCAGGTCTACCAGGCGCGGATCACCGGGATGATGTCCGGGATGCGCTTCGGCCGGCGGTCCGGCGAGACGCTGGACCGGGCGCTCGAACTCGGGCCCGGCGACCCGCGCGCCCTCTACCTGAAGGGGGTCAACCAGCTCATGGCGCCGGGCCCGTTCGGGAACCGGGAGGAGGCGCGCCGCAACCTGGAGGCGGCGGTGGCGCGCTTCGCCGAGGGTGCTCCGGCGGGGGTCTTCTGGTGGGGCGAGCCGGAGGCGCACGCCTTCCTCGGTCTGTCGTACGCGCGGGAGAACCAGCGCGACGAGGCCCGCGCGGCGTACGACCGGGCGCTGGAGCTGGAGCCCGGATTCGACTGGGTCCGCGAGCGCCTGCTCCCCGACCTGGAGAGCCCGTAGGGACGAAGGCGCACCGACCGGGACGCCAGCCTTCAAACGGCTCGGTGACGCACCGGCTTGGAACGCCGGTCTCCAGACCGGCACGCGCGGTGCTCTGCACCGCGCACGTCGCAGCGCCAATCGCCCTCATGGCGCCGACGCCCTGGAACACCGGACCGTCTGGTGCGACATGTAGCCGCCGAGAAAACTCCCCCGTGGGTCTGGTAGTTTCGGTCCCCCCCGGAGGTCCCCCATGAAACTCCATACTTCCCGCAGGACTTTTCTCGGCGCCACCGCCGCCGGCATCGCCGGCGCGGCGCTCCCCGCATCCCGCGCCGCCGCCGCGCCCGACGCGGCGGAACGACAACGCCTCATCGAGCTCGCCCACTTCGGCAAGAAGGCACCAGCCGAGGGCGCGGGCGGGATGGCGATCACCTCGCACCCGCTTGCGACCCGCGCCGCCATCGACATCCTGAAGCGCGGCGGGAACGCCTGCGATGCGGCGCTCGCGGCCTCGATCACCCAGACCGTGGTCGAGCCGCACATGACCACGATCACCGGCTGCCTGTCGCAGATGTACTTCGACCAGGCGACCGGCGAGACCACCTACGTCAACGGCAACGTGAACGCGCCGATGGCGCCGCTGCTCGGCTACGGCCGCCACGACCTGGCCGGTGGACGCGGGGTCGCGGTGCCGGGCTGGTGGGGCGGCTTCGAGGCGGCCCACGACCGCCACGGCACGCTCTCCCGGAAGGACCTGATGGCCGACGCGATCGCCTACGCCCGGGACGGGTTCGAAATGCACCCGTTCCTCTGGGGCGAGGTCTTCATCCAGTCCGACAAGATCGGGAAGACAGCCGTGGGCCGCGACATCTTCTTCGACGGGAACGCCATCCCCCGCCCCGGCGCGACGCTCTACCAGAAGCAGGCCGCCGACACCCTGGAGCGGCTCGCCGAGGAAGGGAACGACTACTTCTACCGGGGCGACTTCGCGAAAGAGGTCTGCGAGGTGGTCCAGGCGCATGGCGGCGTCCTGACCCCCGAGGACTTCGAGCTCTGGGAGCCGCGCTGGCAGGAGCCGGCGTGGGGTTCCTACAAGGATCTCCGGATCGCCGGCTCCCCGCCGCCGGACAACGGCGGCACCCACATCATCGAGATGCTCCACATGTTGGAGTTCCTCGACCTCGAGGGCCTCGGGCCGCCGACCGAGTCGGCCGAGAGCCTGCTGCAGATGGTCCGGATCAGCCACCTGGTCTACACCGAGGGCGGGCGGCAGAACGACCCGGAGAGCCACCCGCTGCCGCTCGAGACGATCCTCTCGAAGGACTACGCGAAGATGCGGTTCGACCTGCTCCAGATGGGGCACCCGGTCGCCGACGCGTCCGAGCCGCCCCCGCCGGCGGGCAGCAACCACGTGACGGTGGTGGACGCCGCCGGCAACGTCTCGACCATCCTGCACTCGTGCATGTCCTACCCGTGGAGCAACGGCCTCTTCGCCGGCGGGGTGAGCATCTGCGCGGCGGGCGCTCATTTCTTCCGGGTCATGCCGAAGCCCGGCCACCGGATCTCCGCCTACGTGGCGCCGAACATCATCTTCCGGGGCAACCGGCCGGTCATGGCGTCGGGGTCGCCGAGCGTCAGCCTGCTGCAGAACGTCCTGCAGAACAGCCTGAACGTCCTGCAGTTCGGGGTGCCGGTCGGAGAATCCGTGAACCGGCCGCGGTTCGGCGGACCCTCGCTGACCGTGCCGGGCGCGGTGCTGATCGAGGCGGACTTCCCGGAGAAGATCCGGGAGAAGGTGGCCGCCCGCGGCGTCAACTTCGACATCGTGAACCCGTGGAACTGGCACCACGGCTCGTTCGAGGGCATCCACATCGGCGAGGACGGGGTGCGGCGCGCCTGCGGGGATCCGCGCCGGTGCAGCATGGCGGAGGCAACGGCATGACGCGATTGGTGCTGGTTGTTCTGGCCGCGCTCCTGATCGGGGCGGCGGCCCCGGCGCAGGACACGGTGCTCCGCTGCGGGGCGATCTTCGACGGCGAGGCGATGGGCGGCGGCGGGGACATCGTCGTGCGCGACGGCCGGATCGTCACCGGACCCCCGGATTCCGGCGACGTGGTGGACCTGTCGGGCTACACCTGCCTCCCGGGGCTAATCGATCTCCACGCGCACCTCACGATCAACCCGGAGACGCTGACCGCGCTCGACATGTACCGGTCGAGCGCCGCGCGGGCCCTCGACGCGCTGGCGAACGCCCGCAAAATGCTGGACGCCGGGTTCACCACGCTGCGCACCCCCGGCGAGTTCGACGGCTACTACGCGACCATCGACCTCAAGAACGCGATCAACCGCGGCCAGCACGTGGGGCCGCGGCTCCTCATCGCGCCGCACGCGATCTCGGCCACCGGCGGCCACGGGGACTTCAACAACCTGATGGCGGATCTCCACATCGAGACGCCGACCCGGATCGCCGACGGGCCGGAGGGGCTCCGCCTCGAAATCCGCCGGGAGTTCAAGTACGGCGCCGACTGGATCAAGCTGATGATGACCGGCGGAGTCATGTCGGCGGGCGACGACCCGAACGTCAGCACCTACACCCTCGAGGAAGTCACCGCCGCGGTTGAGGAGGTCCACCGGCACAAGAAGAAGATCACCGTTCACGCCCACGGCGCGCCCGGGATCAACACCGCGCTCCGCGCCGGGGTGGACTCCGTCGAGCACGCGACGCTCGTGGACGCGGAGGGGATCCGGCTCTTCAAGGAGCGCGGCGTCCCGATGGTGCCCACCCTCTACGTCATGAACTACATCCTCGAGGAGGGCGAGGCCATCGGCTTCCCGCAGGAGAGCATCGAGAAGGCCCGCGGCCTGGTCGCGGAGCGCGATCGGCGGATGGGAATCGCGTTCGAGCAGGGCGTGCCGGTGGCCTTCGGCTCGGACACCATCTTCCCGCACGAGACCGCGGCCCGCGAGTTCGCGGTGATGGTGGGGATCGGGCTGAGTCCGACGAATGCGCTGCGGTCAGCGATGACGGTGGCGGCCCGGACGCTCGGCCTCGAAGACGAGATCGGCCGGATCGCGGACGGCTACGCGGCGGACGTGATCGCGGTGGAGGGAGACCCGCTCGAGAACATCCGGGTGATGGAGGACGTCAAGTTCGTGATGCGGGACGGCCGGGTGGTGAAGGCCCCGTAGGCGGGAACGGGCCGGGACCGCCGGCCTTCAGGCCGGCATCCCCCGCCCGGCCGCGGGTGAAAGGAGACTCGCTGCCGGGCGGAACGTTGCCCTGGCGACAGAGCGCCACTGTTGCCTGCCGGCTTGGCGTTGACACCGGGGAATGTCCATCCTGAGACGAGCTAGGCTCGCCAGGGGCCTGAACACACGCATCCGTTGTACCGCCCGCGTGCCGCTCTCGCGTTCTCGTTCCAGATGTGGGCGCTGCACCGATGGCTCAACCGACGCGCCTCGCTAAGTCTCAAGGCCGTCACCCTCTCGTTAGTGACCTTTCGTCTTTCCCTCTCCCGGGCCGTGACTGGAGCATGCTAAGCACGACCAACACGATGGGAGTGACAACCGCTAGGAAATCCGACGCACCAACAAAACGCGATGGTGACACGAGATCCGATCCAGAGCCTGCGACGGCAGCAATGGCGACCACCGTGCCTGCTCGATAACCTAGCGTCAGGCGACGAATGGGTCGAAGCAACCCCGCCGTTAGGGCGACGCCGCCTGCCAATCGCACCCCCAGGAGCGGCCATGAGTTCTCAAGACTCCCAGCCGACCCCGCGAAGCCAATCATCTCTACGATCCGAGAATCGAGCAGCCAGAGAAGGGCAGCCGACACGGCCCCGAGTGCTGCCGCTCCCGCCTCCAATCGCCGTTCTGTTTGGTGCTGAGCCGCGTCCCTCTCCTCCGCATCCTTCCGCAACCGAGCAATCGTGTCACCTCTAACTCTAATCTCCTTCTCTCGATCGCTGATCGCTTCATCTTTCTCTCGGTTCAGTCCTTCGGCTTGTTCTCTCCTTTCCTTCTCGTCGGCCCGCCGCTGCTTCTCAGAGGTCAATTCGCGCTCAAGGTTCTTGACTCTTTCGTCCCTTGTAGATGCCAAGTACTTCCGGACTTCCAAAGCGATCTCTCTGTGATCCTGATCACGGAACCGCCTACCTCTCAAAACGTTACTCCTGACGTAGTCGTACGCTTCAAATAGTGCATCCGGCGACGTGGCAAGAACGTCAGCGTGGAGTCCTGAAACGAGTTTCACCTCTTCAAGCGTGAACACCGCGTCGCCCGTTAGATCGGTGACCTCTCCCAGCAGGACACCCATGAACAGGTCCACAAGAGAACTCTGCGCATCCGGTGCTTCAACGAAGGGTGACACACTTTGGAGCAGGCCGAGAAACGAAAAGCAGAATGGTGCGCCGCTGGAACGAAGTTCAGCCGCCGCTCGACCGAGCGACTTGTCGCGTGTCAAGAACCACGCCTTGGACTTCCTGCCACGATCCTCCTCGACGAGCAAGTAGTGACAGACATCGTGGCGACAAACTGGATCGGTTTTCCGTTCGTCTCGTGTCTCAAGAGCCGCCTTTTGGACAATCGCACATTCGTTTGAGATGTTGCGACTCCCGATCACCTCATCCGTGGTCTTTTCAAACAGCGTTATGTCGACCTCGCGTAGGATCTCTGGGATTCGTCCGAATCGCTCGAAGAAACCTTCTAGCGTGAGATCAAAGTCGTGGTTTCGCGCCTTCGCGAACGCCTCGGCAAAGGCATCATCGACTCGCCCCAATATTGAGGCGGCGTTTGACTCTAGGAGTGACTTGATGTTGCTGTACTTGGCGCTCGCGAGTGCGCTGGTCTCATCGATCGTTGCCCGTGTAACACGAAGCTCGACATCTAGGCTACTGCAAACGCGGACAAGTTCGGCGGACGTTCGCCCGACATCGTGAGAGAGAAGGACATCGACGAGGACGTTCGTATCAAGGTAGAAGACAGCCCCGCGGAACGCATCGTCCGCTAGTGGGTTAAACGCGAAGGAAGGTACGCCGAGTAGGTGGGCAGCATAGTAGCCTTGTGTCAGTTTGAACTTGAGCTCTGCTGCACGATGGTCGGTACTCCGAATAAAGCGGGTACAACGCGCCTTGAGCGAGTCTTGTGCTTCTTCGGAGAGATCAACTCCCCTTGCCGCGGCATCGAAAGCGACATCTATGTCATTGACGTCGAGTAGGCTACCACGCGTGAGCTCCCCAGTTACATCGCTGGCGATTTGCTGACCGAACCGAGCGAAGCACTCGGAGATAAATGTCCGAACGATCTTGCTCGCGACGTCACGGCTACAATAGTGTTCCGTATCCTTGAGGATCGTATCGAGAACCGGATCGAACAACTGAGCTGCTGACGTGACAGCTTCGTCCGTCTGACGACGCCCCAACTCTTCGAGGTAATACGTGGACTTGTTATTGTGCTTCTTGAACCCGACAGCGCCCTTCTTGCGCAATCGATTCAAGGTCGATTGGAGAAACTCCGTGCGTAGCCCAGAAGACTGTGGCGCGACTCGAATTGAGTCTCGAATAGCGCCAACAGTCATAGGGCTTTCTGCGGAGCTACCCAAGAGAGCCACGCGGACCAAACGGTCCAGGACACGATCGCGTAACGATCCAACCTCCGGTGCGTGCTGTAGTAGCGTGGCGTACAGGATTTGTCGCTTTTCTTCGATGTTCAATGGCATTGGCGCTTCCAGATCGTTAATGAAGAACAGAGTGATGGGAAGGGTAGATACGGGGGGATGGCGATGGGGTGCATGACAGGGATCAGTTAGAGCCGAACCGCGTCGCGACGTATGCGCGGGTATCAGCCTCGCCGAGTCGCACGGTCCCCGGACCGGTCCTTGCGTAGAAGTCTCCCTCTGAGGATTTCTCTAGGCCCTTCCACCGCAGATACACCGGCTCCGGGCTCCGTTTACAGCTCACCAGACAGACGGTCTTCCCCTCGGCGAGCTGCGTCCTCGGGTCGATGCAAGTGCCAGCCCGGGCGCCGAGGCCGTTCCGCACCACCTGGGCGAGATGCAGCATGAACTTGTCGTCGTTGTCGAGACGGTCGTGGTCGATTCCCAGCACCGTCCGGTCGTCGGCCACGCCGATCAGGAGATCGCCGCCCTCGGTGTTCAGGAACGCGGCGATTGTCTTGAGCACCGCGTGGGTCACGTGCTTGTCGTCCTTCCGGTCTTCCTTCAGGTTCCAGCGCAGGCTGGACTTGAACTCGAGCGTCTTGGACTCCTGGAGCTTGAGCAGCTCTTCCACCCGCCGGTGCCGCCGGATGTAGTCGTCGAACAGAACGTCCTTGAGCGCCTGGCCGAACTC
This sequence comes from Acidobacteriota bacterium, assembly GCA_022826195.1. Classification (GTDB taxonomy): domain Bacteria; phylum Acidobacteriota; class Vicinamibacteria; order Marinacidobacterales; family Marinacidobacteraceae; genus Marinacidobacterium. Next base: position 39,003 of record JAJDVI010000071.1, on the reverse strand, counting down.
GGGGTCGTCGGTGATCCGTTTGTAGAAGTCGAAGTTGGTCTCGACGATCTCCTGGATCCGTTCCTCGACCTTGGGCTCGAACGTCAAGCGCACGTTCTCGCGCGTGTTCACCCGGGCGCTGGCGTCGAGCGCGGCGTCCTCGTCCAGGACTGTGCGCAGTTGCTCCAGGGTGAGCCTGTGCTCGCGGCCGAGGTTCAGGCCGAAGCGCTCGTTCAGCCCCTCGATGATTTGTGAGAGCGGCTCCAGTTCCGGGCCGGCGGCGAGTCCGGGCGCCTTGCTCCCGACGGGATCGAGGGCCTGAACCCGCCGCTCCAGGGCAATCCGCCCGGTGCTGGTCCGCTGGATGCGGAAGGACTCCATGTCGATGTTCTGCCGGATCTCGATCGGCAGCTCCATCCGGGACCCCGGCAGCAGGCGCCTCAGGAGCCGGGTGAAGACGTAGAGCTTTTCGAGATCGGGATCCTCGAACGGCAGCACCTGGGACAGGAACGCGTAGAGGCGCACGTAGTCGCCGAGCTGGCCGCGGAAGTCGCTTCCCTCGGCATCGGACATCTCGCCGAAGCGCAGGCGCGGCGTTTCCAGTGCGGCGTAGAGCTGGTCCTGCGTCGCCTTGGCCGCGAAGAACACCCGCGCGAAGACCTCCACGTCGGCTCCGCTGAACACCCCGAAGTCGAGCAGCCGGTCCTGGACCTCGTAGAGCAGGTTGGGATCGGTCTCTTCCGAGAGCAGCGTGGTTTCGTAGTACGGCTCGAAGGCCTTCTTGACCTCCTCGGCTTCGTTGGCGAAGTCGAGCACCATGGTCCCCTGCTTGCCGGCCCGGACGCGGTTCAGCCGGGAAAGCGTCTGCACCGCGTTCACGCCGCCGAGCTTCTTGTCCACGTACATCGTGTGGAGCAGCGGCTGGTCGAACCCTGTCTGGAACTTGTTGGCGACCACCAGGAAGCGGTACTCGGGCTTCTCGAACTCGGCGGCCGTCTGCCGCTCGCCGATCACCCGGTCCTGTCCGGCCGAGTTCATGCCGGACTCGGTGTAGGACTCGCCGCCGTCCTTCACTGTTCCGGAGAAGGCGACGAGCGCGTTCCAGGGATGGCCCTGCTCCGCCAGGTAGCGGTCCAGCGCGAGCTTGGTGTGCACGGCGTGGAGCCGCGAGCGCGTCACGATCATCGCCTTCGCCCGCCCGCCGATCTCGCCGGCGACCTTCGCCGCGAAGTGCTCGACGCAGATGGCGATCTTCTCGCGGATGGCGTGCGGGTGCAGCTCGACGAAGGTCTTGAGGAGGTACTCCGCCTGACCCTTTTCGTAGCGGGGGTCGTCCTCGATCTTCTTCAGGAGACGCCAGTAGGCCTTGTAGGTCGTGTAGTTCGCGAGCACGTCGAGGATGAACCCCTCCTCGATCGCCTGGCGCATGCTGTAGAGGTGGAAGGGTTCGAACTTCCCGTCCGGCCGCTTGCGCCCGAAGAGTTCCAGCGTCTTGGGCTTGGGGGTAGCCGTGAATGCGAACGTGGAGAGGTTCGGGAGCCGCCCGCGGCGCCGGATTTCCTCGAGGACGCGGTCGTTGATCTCCTCTTCCGGTGTCTCGGCGGCGGCCTCCTCCCGTTCCGCGTCCTCCAGGCTTCCCGCCGCGAGCACCGCCTTGAGGCTCTTGGTGCTCTCGCCGGACTGGGACGAATGCGCCTCGTCCACGATCACGGCGAAGCGTTTCCCGGGGAGTTCGCCGATCTGTTCGGAGATGACGGGGAACTTCTGCAGCGTGGTGACGATGATGGTCCGGCCTGCCTCCAGGGCCTCGCGGAGCTGGCGCGAGGTCTGGTCGATGTTCTCCACCACGCCGAGGGTCTGTTCGAACTGCCGGATGGTGCTCTGGAGCTGGCGGTCCAGCACGCGGCGGTCGGTCACCACCACGACCGAGTCGAAGACACGCCGGTCCTCGTGGTCGTGCAGGACCGAGAGCTGGTGCGCGAGCCAGGCAATGGTGAAGCTCTTGCCGCTGCCGGCCGAGTGCTGGACCAGGTAGCGCTCGCCGGCGCCGTGGTTTCGGGCATGGCGCACGAGGCCTCGCACGCAGTCGAGCTGCTGGTAGCGCGGGAAGATCAGGAAGCGCTTGCCGGTCTTGCGTCCGCGCTGGTCCTCGTCTTCGACCTCGTGGATGAACTGGCGGATGAGGTCGAGGATGCTGTCCCGCGCCCAGATCCGCTCCCAGAGGTAGTCGGTCGAGTAGCCGGTGCGGGTCGGCGGGATGGGCGGGTTGCCCGCGCCGCCGAAGCGCCCCTGGTTGAACGGTAGGAACCGGGTCTTGGCGCCTCGGAGCTGGGTGGTCACGAACACCTGGTCCGGATCCACCGCGAAGTGGGCGAGGCACCGCGCGTAGGCGAAGAGCGGCTCACGCGGGTCCCGGTCGGCCCGGTATTGGTGGATCGCGTCCTGGACGTCCTGGCCGGTGAGCGGGTTCTTGAGCTCGGCCGTGAAGATGGGGATGCCGTTCAGGAAGAGGGCGAGATCGATGCTCGCTTCGCTCTTCTCGCTGAAGTGGAGCTGGCGGATGACCGCGAAGAGATTGGCGGCGTGGAGCCGCTGGAGTTCCTCGTTGAGTCCGCTCGCCGGGCGGAAGTAGGCGAGCCGGAATTTGCAGCCCGAGTCCCTGACGCCGTTTCGGAGTACGTCGAGCGCCCCGCGTCGGGCGATCTCGCGGGAGAGGCGGCCGAGGAAGCGGGGCTTCACGTCGGTGCCGTAGTGCTGCTTCAGCTTGGCCCATTCCTTCGGCTGAGTGGCGAGGAAGAAGTCGAGGACGTCGGCCGGGATGAGGCAGAGCCCGCGGTCGTAGTCCGTCTGTTGGCGCTTGTGGAAGCTGCCGGGTAGCGGGTCGTCTCCGAACTCCGCTAACGGTTCCCGCACTCCGCTGGCGTCGTCCGGGTAAGCGTCGGGCCCGTGCCGCAGCAGCGCGCGCTCGATGGCGTCATCGAACGCGCGCTCGGAGATCTCGAGTTTCATTCCGCTTCCTTCCGGACGTCGATCTTGCCGGTGACGGCGGCGGAGATCAGGGCTGTTCGGTACTCGTTGAGACGTTCTATAGCGATTTGCACACGCTCAATTAGTGAGTGGACAGTGTCGTAGACATTCTGCGAGTACTGAGCGATATCGTCTTGCTCTGACTTCGGTGGCACTGGAACGATGAACTTCTTGATTTGCCCTACGTTGATTCGCTTGAAGGTGGACCCCACCATAAGGGCCTCCAACTGGCCCGCTACGACGCGGCTCCGAAGCAGATGGAGCAGGAACAGAGGTTGGCTGGACGCTCCACGGATCAGGGAGACATCTTGTCCCATGCAGAAAGGCTCATCGTCGTTCACGATGGCTGCCTCGCCAACAGTGGCGTTTCTGCTGTAAATGATGTCGCCGACCTGAGGTTTTCTCCCCCCCTCAATCATGCTCTGGTATTCGCTGATCGACGTGCGGTTCGCGTTCGATAGGTCTACCTTCAGCCCGTGCACCTCGCCGATGCTGGCCACCGCTACTCCGTCGTCGAGAAAAGGAACGGTTCGGTGTTTGCAATCGAGCACCGTCCACCATCGCGAAAGGGCTCCCTCTTCCCAGTGCTTAGGGACTTCTCTCAGGTATTTCTCGCCGGAGTCCTTCATGGGGACGTTCGGGTCGAGGCCCCGCGTGACGGCGCGGGTGATGAGGGCGGTGCGTTTCTCCTGAAGCAGCTCGATCAGCCGCTCCTTCTTCGCCATCAGTACATCGATCTTCGCCGTCTCGCGATCGAGAAAAGCGGCGATCGCGCGCTGCTCATCAATGGGACCCACGGCAGTAACGAATGCGTACGCGTCTTCGCGGTCCAGACCAGGAATCGCCGAGTCCTTGGAAACTCGGTCGAGGCGAGCGCACTGGAGTGTGTAGAACAGCCAGCGTAGATCCGCGTCGGTGTACCGCTTGTCGGTAACGAACGTCGTATCTATGGCAAAGACCGCATCCGCCGAGTAGTTGACCTTGCCGAAGGATCCTTTCCTCCCTACGATGAGACATGGAGCCTCTGTATTCGTTCGGTTGTGCGTCCCGACCGGGCCGTTTGATCCAAAAACAACCGCGTCACCGTCCACGCGATCGTCGGCAGCAAGAGATTCCCCGTAGCTGAGGCGACATACACGCTTGAGAGATAGGGCATGCCAATGCGCGGGGATCGCGCCCAGCCATTCGATGTCGGAGGCCCGGTATTCCGGATAGGGCCGGAAGCGGCGTGGCCGAACTTCCTCGTTCCGATCAGCAGCCTTAGCCACCGCCCTCACCCCCCGTCCTAGCCTGAACCCCCGCCTTCCACGGCCCACCCGCCGGCCACGCCTCCGTGAACGAACTCCCCTCGATCAGGCTGTCGCAGACCGGCCCCAGGAATCGCCGCAGTTCATCGCCCGCGTCCATGAGCCCGACCGGGCCGTCGGCGTCGGCCGCTAGTCCGCGCCGCAACTTCTTCCAGAGCCGCTCGCGCATGGCATCCTCGTAGTACCCGGGGAGTAGCGCGATCGGTCTTTCGTCCGCAAAAGAGGTCCCGCGGCGACCGAACGTCTCGGCGATGGCCGACCGCAGTATTTCGCCACTGAACGCGAAACGCCGGGCAAGGCATGCGACGTCCCACAGATCCTTCACCCGTGTGTTGAGGGCGTCATGGTCCACCATGGCGTGAAGCTTCTCGGCGACCACGGTCTCGCGCGGATAGGTCCAGAGACGGGGCGCCGGCAGGTCGTCAAGGAGCGTGGGGTAGTGCTGCACTTCACGCTCGGGGAAGACGGTGTCGCCAAAGCCGATGTCCACCTGCAGGTGGAGGCGCGTCCGGCCCAGGCTGCCCTTGATCCGGGCTCGCAACCCCACGTAGGGCTGGCTCTCGCGGATATTGGCCAGCCGGATGGCCCCCGGATCGAAAACGACGCCGTCCTCGGGGCAGGGAACGCTACAGATGTTCGCCACGGCGGCGCGCATGGCCGCGTGATCGTCAGATCCGAACGCCAGGAAGTCCACGTCCCGCGTCTGACGCGCATCGCCCTCCGCCCACACCCTGAAGAGCGCTGCGCCTTTCAGGGTGAACCGGTCCACCTGGTCCGAGACGGAGAGCCGGTAGAGGAAGCGCTCGCATGTGTAGCGATCCAGCAGAATCTGGAAGTCGAGTCCGTGCTCGCGGGCGAGGTTCAGAAGGCGCTGGTGAACGGACGCCGGAAAGTTGCGAATGTCCTTCGCGGCGGTCATGCCACCAGCGCCTCCAGCACCGGACGGACGACCGACTGCGCGCGGCAGGTCTGCGCCGCCCGCCAGATCTGGGCGGACGTCGCTTTGCGCTCGTAGAGGGCGTCGCGGAGTGCCTCAAGGGCTACATCCAGGCCGACGATGCTGCGGAAGCGGAAGCAGTCCACCACGGTGCGCGCCGGGGTCGTAATGCGGGCGGGAACACCTTCGAAGGTCGTGTCCTCAACCCCGTAACGGAGCGAGACTCCGGAAAAACGGACTACCCTGACCGGTAGCTCCGGCAGTCGCGGCGCGCGGGCCTTGTGGGGGATCGCGATCCAGACCTGCCGCGGCATTTGGGTGCCGATGTCGTAGATCCTGAGGGCGGTGAGCAGGCAGACGATGCCATGCGGAACCCGAGCACAGACGGCAGCATGGGTGTAGTTCTCGGTGGGTTCTGCGTTGGCGATTCGGTAGAGACCGCGTGCGATGCGCTCGACGGCTCCTTCCTCCACCAGACGCCGCAGCGAACGGGAATCGACGCCCCGTTCGGCCGCGTCGCGCGCACGGAAGAACGTCTGTGGCCCAAGGTCCTGCAGGCCAGCCACCGTTGACTGTGCGGCGTGTATGAAAGTGTCGGCAGTTGTACGGGATTGCCGACCTTTTAGATCGTCCATGTCCGGAGGATAGCCTGACTCGAGCGGTCTTGCCAAATTGTCGGCAATTATTCGTAATTGCCGACAATTTGATCCTAAGTCCTGCGTCGTGCTCGTACGAGGTCGTATGTGGCTTGCCGGCGCAGCCAGAACTCGGCATTGGAGCAGCCCGCTTTCTCCAGCCGCATGGCCATCTCAGGGGAAATCGCCGCGTGGCCGTTCAGAATCCGGGAAAGGGTGGGGCGGGCGACGCCCAACAGCTTCGCCGCTTCGGTCACGTTCAAGCCAAGCGGGTCCAGGCAGTTCTCCCGGATACTGCGGCCGGGATGGGGAGGATGACTCATCGGCACGGCGCCGCCGCCAGTTCGCGTGGAGTCAATCAGCCCGCCATCCCCTGCAGCATCGCCACGATTTCCTTCTCGACCTGCTGGATGTCGGCCTCGATCTCCTCGAGCGGGCGGGGCGGGCGGTACTCGTAGAAGTACCGGTTGAAGTTGATCTCGTAGCCCACGATTCCGACCTTCCCGTCCTGGTGATCCCGGCGGTCGGTGTTGATCCAGGCGTCGGGCACGTGCGGCTTCACCTCCCGCTCGAGGAACGCTTCGACGTCCTCTTCGAGCGGCACGTTCTCGGTGTCGCGGAGGTCGGGATCCGGCTCGGGCCGGCCTTCCTTGTCCCGGCAGATCTCCGCGTCTTCGTTGCGCTCGGATAGCGCGGAGAGGATCGCCTTCCGGATCGGTGCGGCGAGCTTCAGCTCCGCCTCTCCGGCCGCCGCGGAAAGCGCCGCCTCGAAGTCCGCCCGGTCCCGGAAGAGTTCGTCCGACAGGCCCTGGAGCAGCGCCCGGATCGCGGCCTGCTGCTCGCGGCCCGCGGCCTCGTCCTTCTCCTTGGCCTCGCCCCGCTTGCGCGAGACCGCCAGGTTCGCGAACGCCCGCTGCTCTTCGAGCCGCGCGATCCGCCCCGGGCTCGCCTGGAAGTTCAGCCGGAGGGGGCGTTCCACCGTGATCTTGCGGAAACCGAAATGGGTCGTCGGATAGATGCGGCTGACGACGGTCTCCCGTTCCTCGCCGTTGTCGCCGACCGTTCGCTTTGCGCCGTCTTCGAAGTCGGCCAGCAGCCGGAGGATGTCCTCCTTCCGCTCGAAGGGGATCTCGCGCCGTTTGTCGCCCAGGCTCTTCCGGAGCTGGCGCCAGAACGAACTGGCGTTGATGAGCTGGACCTTCCCTTGCCGCTCGGGCCGCTTCCGGTTGGTGAGCACCCAGACGTAGGTCGCGATGCCGGTGTTGTAGAAGAGCTGCTCGGGCAGCGCGATCAACGCCTCCAGCAGGTCGTTCTCGAGGATGAAGCGCCGGATCTCGCTCTCGCCGCTGCCGGCGTCGCCGGTGAAGAGCGGCGAGCCGTTCATGATGATCGCGACCCGCGAGCCGCCCTGGGCACGGTCCTTCTGGTGCGCCAGCATGTGCAGCAGGAAGAGGAGCTGGCCGTCGCTGATCCGCGGCAGGCCCGGCCCGAACCGGCCGGCGGCGCCCCGGTCGTGCTCGGTGCGCACCGCGTCCTGGTCGCGCTTCCAGTCCTTGCCGTAGGGCGGATTCGCGATCAGGTAGTCGAAGTTGTCGTTCGCGTGGCGGTCGCCCGAGAGCGTGCTCCCGAAGAAGACGTTCTCGGCGTCGCGGCCGTTGGCCGACTTCATGAAGAGGTCCGACTTGCAGATCGCGAAGGTCTCCGGGTTCACCTCCTGGCCGAACAGATGAACGTCGGCGTCCGGGTTCACGGCCTCGGCAAGGACCTCGCCGTCGCGCGTCTCGCCGGCGACGATGTGCTCCTGGGCGATCGTGAGCATGCCGCCGGAGCCGCAGCACGGGTCGTAGACGCTCCGCACGATGCCCTTCGCGCCCAGGCGGTCTTCGTCCCCGGCCAGCAGCAGGTCCACCATGAGATGGACCACGTCGCGGGGGGTGAAGTGCTCGCCGGGGTTCTCGTTCAGGGCCTCGTTGAACTTCCGGATGAGCTCCTCGAAGATCGTGCCCATCGTCGCGTTGTCCACCTCGTCCGGGTGGAGACGCACCTGCGGATCGCCGAAGCGCTGAACGACGAGGAACAGCAGTCCCGACTCGTCGAGTTTGGAGATGGTGTTGTCGAAATCGAACTTCTCCAGCACCTCGCGCATGTTGGGACTGAACCCGGCGATGTAGTTCCGGAGGTTGCCGGCGATGTTTGGCGCGTCGGCCAGCAGCTTCTCGAAGTCGTAGCGGGAGGTGTTGTAGAAGGCGAATCCGGAGGCTTTTCGGAGGAGCGGATCGAGGTTGTCGATCTTGCCGCTGAACCTGGCCTGGACCTCGAGCACCTTCGGTTTCGTGGGGGCGAGCACCGAGTCGAGCCGCCGCAGCACGGTGAGCGGCAGGATCACGTCCTGGTACTTGCCGCGCTTGAAGGTGTCGCGGATCAGGTCCGCCACGCCCCAGAGGAAGCTGACGATCTGGCTGTGGTTCATGGGCGGGCGGCGGCGAAGGTAGCAGGGTTCGCGTCGGTCGGGCACAAGGGCGAGCGTCAGCGCTTCCTCGGCTCGGTGTCAACGATTGAAATAGGCGGCGCCGTTATTCCAAAAACGCCCCTGTTCTTGAAATAAGACGCCGAAAAGAGGGAGCGGTGCGGCTCCTTGGCCCGGTTTCGGGTTCGATCCGACCCGGGCCCTCCGGTCCGCGATGACGGTCACGGTTCGGTGGCTCGGCCTGGAAGATGAGATCGGGCCGATTAGCCGGGCTACACGGTGGACACGGGTCCCACCACCCTGATGCTGGACCATCCTTCGATCCGGGATATGCGCGAGCGCGTCCGAGCCCGTCCCACCGGATAGATTTACTTGACTGGCAGCGTGTGCGAGAGCCCAACAAAGAGTGTAAATACCTGATTTTAGGACTTTTAGCGTAGTTGACTGGTACTTGATTCAGAATACCGGCCTGATGACCAGCCGGGCAGCTGGTTGGGGCCGGAAATCCCCGACCTTGCACCGTTGTTCCTTGACGCGGGGCGTCCGGTGTCCCCGCTCCAGCGCGGCGGTCCTGGCCGCCGCGAGAGAGGAGACGATCTGAGGATGACGCCGTCACTCAAACGGGAGGAGATCGCTGACCTGGTGCGCGACCTTTGCCGACTGCCGCACGAGACCGAGTGGGTCGAGTTCAAGGTCGGCCAGAGCAACCCTCAACGCATCGGCGAGTATCTGTCGGCCCTCTCCAATGGGGCGGCTCTGCACCACCGGCCGGCTGGCTATCTGGTCTGGGGCGTGGAGGACGGAACGCACACCATCGTGGGAACCCGGTTCACGCCGTCGAGACGCAAGAAGGGAAACGAACCGCTCGAAGCCTGGCTCTCGCAAATGCTGACCCCCCGCCTTGATCTCCGATTCCATGAGACGATGGCGGACGGCAAGCGAGTGGTCGTGCTGGAGGTGAACGCAGCGCGAACACAGCCGGTGGCCTTCGCGGGAACCGAGTTCGCACGAGTAGGCAGCGTTACTAGGCGCCTTCGGGAGTACCCGGAGAAGGAACGTGCGTTGTGGCGCGAATTCGACCGCACCCCATTCGAGGCGCGGGTCACCGCTGAGAGTCTGAGCGACAGCAGAGTCGCGCGGCTGCTCGACTCCCCAACCTACTTCCAGCGGCTCGGCCGGCCGATGCCGGCGAGCCGGCGCGCGGCGCTGTCGGCGATGGCGCAGGACAAACTGATTTCTCGAACTCCGGGCGGTTGGGAGGTTACGAATCTCGGCGCCATCCTGCTCGCCAACCGTCTGGCCGACTTCCCTCGTTTTGGTCGTAAGGCGCTGCGGGTCATTCGATACGCCGGCTCCGCCCGTACGGCGGATGCCAGGGAATGGGAACTTGTGACCGGATACGGGGCATCGTTCGGCCAGTTCGAGAGGCTGATCGACGCGGTACTCCCTTCTCGCGAAGTGATCGAGGGGACGCGGCGGCGGATCGAATGGGCGTTTCCGCCCTTGGCGGTACGCGAACTCGTTGCCAATGCGCTGATTCATCAGGATTTTGAAGTTCGCGGCTCCGGGCCGATGGTGGAGATCTTCGAACGGCGGATCGAGGTCACGAACCCAGGGGAGCCGCTGGTCGCGACGGATCGCTTTGTGGATGCCGCGCCTCGATCCAGGAACGAGGCGCTCGCGTCGCTCATGCGGCGGTTCGATTTCTGTGAGGAGAGAGGCGTCGGGATCGACAGAGTTGTGGAGCTTGTCGAGGCGTTTCAGCTTCCGCCGCCCTCGTTTCAGACGTCGGATGGTTTTACCCGCGTGGTTCTTTACGCTCGCAAGGAGTTGAAGGAGATGGGCGCCGTCGAGAGGATTTGGGCCTGTTATCTCCACGCTTGTCTACGGCATGTGGGCGGCGAGTTCCTCACGAATGCCTCGTTGCGCGAGCGGTTCGGCATCGCCGCCGCGAACCGAGCGATGGTCTCCCGCATCATTCGACAGGCGGTAGAGCAGCAAATGATCGTCCCCGTGGACCCCTCAGCCGCGCCGAAGGTCATGAAATACATCCCATTCTGGGCAGCGCCGGATCCGGATAACGGGAGTTGATCCGGCATGGAATCAAAGGGCTTCGCCCGCCTCGATTTCCTTGACTGGCAACGTGGACTTGCTTCTGGAAACGGTGTAAGTTGTTGTTTTATCAGACTTTATTTACTTGACCGTAAGTTGACTGGGGACTCTGCGCAGCCGGTCAAAGGGATGTCGAAAAATGGCATCCCCTTGTGCGGGTGATGTGATGCGGACGCATCTCCGGCTCCACCTGGGGTCCGGGGGGCCTTGCTGCGGTCCAGGATGCCCGGCCTGGAGGACGGGATCGGCCGGATTCAGGCGGCGTCCGCGGCGGACGTGACCGCTCGGCTACGGATCCACCTGCCGGTGGAACCTCAGCTCACCGTTCTCGATCGTCATGATGACCACGCTCTTCGTCGGATGGCGATCTGCGTTGTAGTGTGACATCCGTGTCGCTCCGGCGTATTGCTCGGTAGCGGCCAGTTCTTGCCGGATGGCGTCGGCATCGAGACTTCCCGCGCGAGCCGCCGCCTGCAGGAACAACCGGACCGCGTCGTAGCTCACTGCGTTGCCGCCACCCGGGGCAACTCCGTGCCGGGCTCGATAGGTCTCGATGAATGCGCGTGCCGTCGGGTCGTCCGTGAACGGCGAGAACTGGGTGGTGAAGAAACTGCCTTCCACGGCGGCCGCCGCCGTCTCCAGTAGCGCCGGGTTGTCCCAGCCACTGGTCCCCAGGAACAGTGTCGGCTTCCCGGCGGCATCGTGGAGCGGCAGGGCGCGCGCCTGGACGGCCAGCAGCGCGGCGTCTTCCACCGCCAGACCCACGATGAAGAGCGCCGCCGGAGCCGCGGCCGCGATGGTTGTCAACTGCGCGGTGAAGTCCGTCGCCCCGCGGTCGTAGGACTGCTCGGCGACGACCGTCCCGCCCAACTGGCGGAAACTGTCGGTGAAGAAGTCCCCGAGCCCCTCGCTGTACAGGTCGCCTCGCTGGACAATGACTGCCGCGGTCGTCACTCCGAGCGTCTCGAAGGCGAATTCGGCCATGACGCGCCCGTGGAATTGATCGGTCGACGCGGCCATGAAGACCAGGTCGCCCGCCGCCGTCACGGCAGGGTTCGTGGCCGCCGTCGTGATCATCGGCACGCCGTGGCGCTGCGCGACGGGCCCTACCTCGACTGCGTGCGCCGAGCGGTTGGGGCCGATGATCGCGACCACTTCGTCCTCGAGGATCATCGTTTCCGCGGCCTCGGCCGCCATCGCCGCTTCCTCGAGGCCCGTCTCGAAGACCAGTTCGACGGGACGGCCGAACAGCCCGCCGTCCGCGTTGGCCTCGTCCACCGCGATCATCGCGGCGTTCAGATAGTCCCGGTCGCTCGAGACCAGGAAGCCGATATTCACCGGGGTGGCCGGGGGGGCGGGAGCGGGCGCGGCCGGCGGGGGCGGGGTGGTGCTGCCGACCGAGGTCGGTGAAGTTCCGTCGCCGCAGGCGGCCAGGACGAGGGCCGCAGCGCAGGTGGCGTGAAGCGTTTTCGTGAGCAGTGGACTGGACCTCCGGATGCAGGGATTGCTCTGGGCCCGGCTACGGGTCCACCTGCCGGTAGAACCTCTTCGCGCCGTTCTCGATGGTCATGATGACCGCACTCTTGGTCGGATGGCGATTCTCGTCGTAGTGTGAAATGAGTGTTGCTCCGGCGTATTGCTCGGTGGCCTGCAGTTCGCGCCGGATGGCGTCCGCGTCGAGATCGCCCCCGCGAGCCGCCGCCCGCAGGAACAACCGGACCGCGTCGTAGCTCACTCCGTCGCCGCCGGTGGGGGCGATCCCGAACCGGGCTCGATATGCCTCGACGAAGGCGCGTGAGGTCGGTTCGTCCGTGTCCGGCGAGAAGTGGGTGCTGAAGAAGCTGCCTTCCACGGCGGCCTGTTCGTTCTCCAGAAGCGCCGCGTTGTCCCACGCATCGGCTCCGAGGAACACGGTCGGCTCCCCGTCGGCATCGAGGAGCGGCAGGGCGCGCGCCTGCGCGGTCAACAGCACGACTTCCGCCGCCGGACCCGGCATGAAGAGCACCGCCGGGGCAGCGTCCGCGACGGCTGTCAACTGCGCGGCGAAGTCCGTCGCGCCTTCCTCGTAAGACTGGTCGACGACGACCGTCCCGCCCAGGCGGCGGAAATGGTTGACGAAGAACTCCCCGATCCCCTCGCTGTACACCTCGCCTCGCTGGGTGAGGACGGCGGCTGTCGTCACTCCGAGCGTCTCGAAGGCGAAATCGGCTATGACGCGCCCCTGGAATTGGTCGGTGAACGCGGCCATGAAGACCAGATCGCCCGCCGCCGTCACTCGTGGGTTCGTGGCTGCCGTCGTGATCATCGGCACGCCGTGACGGTGGGCGACGGCCCCCACCTCGATTGCGTGCGCCGAGCGGTTGGGGCCGATGAGCGCGGCCACTTCGTCGTCGAGGATCATGGTTTCCGCGACCTCTACCGCCGTCGCCGCGTCTTGCAGGTTCTCCTCCACGATCAGTTCGACGGGCCGGCCCAACAGCCCGCCGCCTGCGTTGGCCTCGTCCACGGCGACTATCGCGCCGTTCGTATAGGTCCGGACGCCCGAGACCAGGAAGCCGATGTTCACCGGCGTGGGCGGGGGCGCCGGGGGCGCCGGGATGGGCGGGGCGGCCGGGGCAGCGGAGGTCGGTGAAGTCCCGTCGCCGCACGCGGCCAGGACGATGGCCGCGGCGCCGGCGGCGCGAAGCAGTTTCATGAGCAGTGGACGGGACCTCCGGGCACGACTCTCATGGAGGCTACCAGTCGCGGACCCGCGCGGTTCGGCCCCGTTCCGGCCTTGCGATGGCCGTTTGCGGTAGATACGTATATCATCTCGATCATACGTGTATAGCCAATGGGCGGCCAAAGATGAAGAAAAAGCTGACGATCACCGTGGACGAAGAGCTCCTTCCTCGGGCGAAGCGCCACGCGCGCTCTCGCGGCGTGTCGCTTTCGTCCCTCATCGAGGCGTCGCTGCGAGAGATCGCAGCGGAGGACACCCCCACGTTCGCGTCACGGTGGAAGGGGCGATTCGAGGCAGCGGAGCGTGACGACGACCGCTACCGGGCGCTTGCCCGGAAGTACCTCTGATGCTCCTCGACACGGATGTACTGATTGACGTCGCGCTCGATCGCCTCCCGCACTCGGGGCCTTCTTCCGAGCTGCTCGATCGCGTCGAGCGCGGCCCCCGCCGCGCTTTCGTCGCGTGGCACACGCTGTCGAACTTCTACTACCTCGTCAGGTCGTCGCGTGGGGACGCCGACGCGCGCGACTTCATTGCTGAGCTGGTCCGGTTCGTAGCCGTCGCGCCCGTCGATACCGCGGCTGCCGGTTATGCAGTCTCCCTGCCGATGGCGGACTTTGAAGACGCCATGCAGGTGGCGGCCGCGAGGGCCTGTGGGGCGCAGCACATCGTGACCAAGAACGTCCGGGACTTCGCCCGGTCCCCGATCCCGGCGGTGACCCCGCAGGAAGCACTCGACCGGTTGTTCTGAGGCAGCTTCGGCTGTCGGCCCGTGGGGTTCGGTTGCCTGCGGCGTCGTGGGAGCGGTTGATCCGTCTCCCTTTCGTCCGCCTGCGGCGGACGATGCCGGCCGGAGGCCGGCGCTCCGACCGCTACGCGCCTCTGTCTCCCGGACGGGGGGCGATCTCGCGGCCCTGCCGGGCCGCGGTGCCGGTCTGAAGACCGGCGGTCCCGGCCGGCGTGCCGCTCATCAGCTTTCCGAAGATGCCCTCGACCGAGTCGGCCACGGTGTAGAGGTCGTGGGCGTCCGGCTGGGCGAAGCCGGTTGCCACGATGTGGTCAAAAAGTGTCAGTAGGGGGTTCCAGTAGCCCCGATGGTTCGCCAGCACGATGGGCTTTTCGTGGAAGCCGAGCTGCCGCCAGGTGATCATCTCGATCGTTTCGTCGAGGGTGCCGAGGCCTCCCGGAAGCACCACGAAGCCGTCGGCGCGGTCGAACATCTGTTTCTTCCGCTCGTGCATGCTGTCCACGATGACAAGTTCCGTCACGTCAGGGGACGGGGCCTCCGATTCGAGGAGTGAGCGCGGCATGATCCCGATGACCCGTCCGCCGTCCGCGAGCGCCGCCTCCGCGGCGGTTCCCATCAGGCCGATGCCGCCACCGCCGTAGATGAGCTCGATGCCGCGCGCAGCGCAGGCGGAACCGAAGGTCCGCGCGAACTGCTCCAGGCTGGGATCGATTCCGCTCCACGACCCGCAATAGACGCAGAGTGACCTGATTCCGGTCGACTGAGGCTCAACGTTTCCAGTATTCACTTGATTGTTCTCGTTCATGGCACCTGGGAGGATACCGCGCTTTGGAGCGAGCGGCCGCTCGCTCATTCCGCTGCGCTCCGCGCAGCGGGTGCCGGTCTGAAGACCGGCGCTCCCAGCCGTCGCGTCACGCGCCCGGGCCGGGTGTAACACCCCCTTCCGGCTGCGCTTGCGCCGCTTTCCGGGCAGTCTCATAATGGAAACTTCTCACCCATGAAGGAAGGGGCTCCCCGTTCACCACGGAGGTGGCAGATGCGTAGTCGATTTACCCGGCTCGTGATCCTTGGGATCGCGGGCTCGATCGCGGCTCCGGCCGCTGCGCAGGAGTTGCGCGGGCGTATCGTGGGGACGGCGATGGACGCGACCGGAGCGGTGCTTCCGGGCGTGACGGTCACCGCCTCCAGCCCGGCGATGATCCAGGACCAGGTGGTGGTGACGGGCGGCCAGGGCACCTACGTGTTCCCGGCGCTTCCCACCGGAATCTATTCGGTCACCTTCTCCCTCGGCGGCTTCAGCACGGTGGTCCGGGAGAACATCCAGATGACCCTGAACACCACCCTGACGGTGAACGCGACGCTCGAGGTCGGCGGCCTTGAGGAGACGATCACGATCACCGGCGAGGCCCCGGTGGTGGACGTCAAGACCACCGCCACCGGCGTGAACTTCACCGAGGAGCTCCTCGAGGACATCCCGAACGCCCGCGACATCTGGGCGGCGATGGCGCAGGCCCCCGGCTTCCAGATGGAAGGCTACGACGTGGGCGGCTCGCACACCGGGACCCAGACCGGGTTCCAGGCCTTCGGCTTCGGGGACCAGCACCGCACCCTGCTCGAGGGCATCAACGTGACCGAGACGACCTCGGGGAACGCCGGCTACTTCGACTACGGCAGCTTCGAGGACTTCCAGCTCGGCGGCTCCGGGAACATGGGCGAGACCCACGGGCTCGGCGCCTTCTTCAACCTCACGGTGAAGTCGGGCGGGGACCGCTTTGGCGGCGACATCTACGTGGACTTCGAGAACGACTCCACCGTGGGCGACAACGTCCCGGACGCGCTGCGCACCGGCGGCGGGACGCAGGGCCCCTACAAGGCGGGCGGCGACGGTCTCGAGGCCGGCAACCCGATCACCCTGCAGAGCGACATCAACATCGGCATCGGCGGACCGCTCTATCCGGGCAAGGCCTGGTTCTACGGCGGCTACCGGCTGAACCACCAGGAGAAGCTGACCATCGGGAACCCCGATCCGGCGACCACCCAGCTCGGCAACTGGACCGCGAAGGCGACCTACCAGCTCACCGAATCCAGCCAGTTGATCGGCTTCTTCAACCGGCGCACCAAGCTGCAGGCGGAGCGGAACCTGGGCCCTTCGGTGCCGCTCGATGCGGCCTGGTACCAGAGTTCGGTGAACAAGCCGATGAAGTTCGAGTACACGAACGTCGTCACCGACAAGACCTTCCTGAACGTCCAGCTCAGCCACTGGATCAACCAGTTCCCCCTCTTCCCGACCGCCACCAAGTCGGAGAGCGTGGAGGGGCTGCCGGCCGGCCGCCTCGAGGTCAACACCGGCGACCTCACGAACGCCAACAACTACTACCACCTCCGGAACGTCACGAAGCCGCAGATCTCGGGCAACCTCACCTATTTCGCGGACGATCTGGCGGGACAGCACACCTTCAAGATCGGGACCGAGATCTACCGGGAGCGCCGCAAGTTCCTGCGGATGCAGCCGGAGGATCTCTTCTACCGCGACATTGACGGCGTCCCGAGCGAGGTGGACATCTACAACACGCCGAACACCGGCATCAACGACATCTTCCTGACCGCAATCTACGGACAGGATTCATGGACCCTCAACGACCGGCTGACGCTGAACCTCGGCTTCCGTTTCGACCGCTACAAGATGGGGTGGCCCGAGAACTCCCTCTCGCCCACCCACTCGGACATCTTCCCGCCGCTCGAGGTGGCGCAGCGCGACGTGCTCACGCTGTCGAACATCGGTCCGCGGATCGGCGCCGCCTTCGACGTCACCGGCGAGGGCGAGACCGTGGTGAAGCTGTTCTTCGGGCGCTTCTACTGGAACCCGAGCACCACCATCGTGGACGACGAGAACCCGGTGGGGCAGGCCGCGTTCCGCTACGCGTTCAACGACCTCAACGGGAACCGGGTCCTCGACCCGGGTCCGAGCGGCGGCCTCGCCGACTCGCCGGAGCTCGGCGACAAGTTGAGGACCCTGGGAGGCGCCGGGTTCGTGACCGTGGATCCGAACCTGACGAACGCCTACGGCCACGAGATGTCGACGCACTTCGAGCAGCAGATCGCCGACAACTTCTCCTTCCGGGCCTCCTACGTCCACAAGAACTCGCGGAACGGCTACGGAATCGTGGACCTGAACCGCGCGTTCGCCTACGACACCCCGTACACCTGGGAGGACCGCGGACCGGACAACGTCGCGGGCACCGGTGACGACCAGACGATCCAGCTCATCGACCGCCAGCCGGGCGTTCCCGAAGACCGCCAGTACGTGAACCCGGGCGCCTACGGGCTGCCGGAGCCGGACGGGAACTACCACACCGTCGAGGTGGCGCTGAACCGCCGCTTCGCGGACCGCTGGATGTTCCTGACCTCGTTCCTCCACACCTGGGCGAATGCCTACATGAGGACGACGTCCTCGACGAGCGTGCGGGCCGCCGCGCGCTTCGACTTCGTCGAGGGGACGACCTACGAGTGGCGGGCGAACCAGTCGCTCCGGCTGGGGCCGATCGACACCACCTACTGGAACTACAAGATGGTGGGGCGCTACATCTTCCCCTACGACATCGGGGTGAGCGCCTCCTACAAGCTCCAGAGCGGGTACCAGACCGGACGCCGGGTCAGCGTCCGGCTCCCGAACGCCGGCACCGAGCGGGTCATGCCCGACGGCTACAACGACCGCGCGCCGAACGTCGGCATCTTCGACATGCGCGCCGAGAAGTCGTTCGACATCCCCGGAGGGGCGACCATGGCCCTGCTCTTCGACGGCTTCAACCTGACGAACAGCTCGACGGTCCTGAACTACCGGACCATCGGGGGCGCCCGCTACAACGAGATCGTCGCGATCCTCGACCCCCGGGTCTTCCGGCTCGGCGTCCGGATCGAGTTCTCATCTGAGCTGACCCACGGGGGGCGCCGGCCCGCGGGCCGGCGCCCCTCTTTGGTTTCAGCCGGCTGGGCGACGGGGCGGGCGTACACTCGATCCGGTTCGATCGCCATCGAGGAGAGACCCATGAAGCAGCACGACGACCGCAGCGCATTGAATCGGCGACGCTTCCTTCAGACCACGGCCGCGGCCGGCCTGGCTGCCCTCCCCGGCGCCGGGGTGGCCGCGAGCCCGCACCGCCAGCCGGCGCCGCCCGGCGGCAACACGACGGATCCGCTCGGCATCCGGGCCAGCTTTCCGGTCACCGAGGAACTCGCCTACCTGAACAACGCCGCGGTGGGGCCGCTGCCGGTGCCCGTCCGCGATGCCCTCCACGCCTACGCGGACAACAAGATGCTGCGCCGCGACGGCGCGTCCGGCGGCAAGGCGGTGGCGGGCGCGCGCTCCCGCTTCGCCGGCCTGTTCGGCGTCGACGAGGACGAGGTCGCCCTCCTCTACTCCACGAGCGGGGCCGAGAACATCATCGTGAACGCGATGGACTGGCGGCCGGGCGACAACGTGGTCGTGGACGAACTGCACTTCGTCACCACCTTCGTGCTCTACCGCGAGCTCGAGCGCCGGGCGGGGGTCGAACTGCGGATCATTCCGTCCAAGGACGGCGTCGTGACCGTGGACGACTTCGCGGCGCGGACCGACGACCGGACGCGGCTCCTCAGCGTGGCGTGGGTGTCGAACCGCAACGGCTTCCGCTACGACCTGCCCCCGCTGGCCGACCTCGCCCACGCCCACGGGGCCTACCTCTACGCCGACGCCATCCAGGCGTGGGGCACGTTTCCCACGAACCTCCACGAGGAAAAGGTCGATTTCGCCTGCGGCAACGGCTACAAGTGGCTGCACGCCGACTTCGGCTGCGCGCCGTTCTACGTGCGCCGCGAGCACCTCGACTGGATGACGGCCGACCGTCACGGGCACTTCCAGGTCGCGGAGACGCTGCCCGGGAATCGCTTCCGGCTCAAGACCAGCGCGGGAAAACTCGAATATGGGGGCCCGGCCTACGGTCCGGTCGCTGCGATGGAAGCCGCGCTCGCGTTCCTCGGCGAGGTCGGAGTCGATCGCATCGCCACGCACACGCAGGCGCTCGCGGGCGAGCTGCGCGAGGGAGCGGCGGCGCTCGGGATGCGGATGTTCACTCCGCCGAAGAACCCGTCCGCCATCGTCAGCTTCTACCACGGGCTCGATCCCGAGCGGCTGAGCCGGGCGCTCGCCGACGAGGGCGTCTCGATCACCTTTCAGGAGGATGGGCGGCTGCTGCGCGCGGGCGTGGGGATGTTCAACAGCCGCGACGACGTCGACCGGCTGCTGGGGGTGATCCGCCGGCTGGTCTAGTCCGGCTGCCGATCAGCCCGCCAGCCGCGCCAGTCCGAAGAAGGGCTCCTTCTCCCGCTCGCCGAGCGCCTGCCCGGCCAGCATCTCGCCGAGCGACGCGCCCAGCTTGTAGCCGTGCCCGGATCCGCCGCCGGCGATCCAGACGTTCTCCGCCTCCGGGTGGGTGTCCACGATCAGTTCCCCGTCGGCGCTCTGCTCGTACTGGCAGACGCGCGCCTCGATCAGCGGCGCCCCCTTGAGCCCCGGAAACCGGTGCTCCATGTACTCGCGCGCCTCGCGGATGCCCTTCGCCGAGGGTGTCCGGTCGCCGTCGGTGGGATCGAAGTCGGCTCCGCGCCGGTCGTCCGCGATCTTGAAGCCCCGGAAGCGGGTCGCCGGGATGCCGTAGAACGGGCCCTCGATCCAGGTCGGAAACCCCTCCTCGGTCAGGTCGGCGCGGCCCGCCGGCGGGCCGAAGTAGAAGACCTCCTGCCGGGTGGGGCGGACGAGCGGCGGGTCGAACTCCGGGAAGAGCTTCGCGAGCCAGGGCCCGCAGGCGAACACGAACACGTCGGCCTCGACGGCGCTGCCGTCCGCGAGGCGGATCTCTCCCATCCGGCCGCCCGCCAGACCGCCCGGCGCCGCCTCCGCCCGGCGGAAAACACCACCTGCCTCCTGGAACTCCCGGAGCACCCGTTCGCAGCCGCGCCGGGCGAGCAGGTAGCCGGCGTTCCTCTCGAACACGCCGTAGGTGAGGCCCTCCGGGTTGATCTGGGGGAAGCGGCGCGCCAGCTCGTCGCCGTCGAGTTCCTCGACCGGGATGCCGAGTTCCCGGAGGATCGGCACCGCGGCCTTCGTGTACTCGTTCGCCCCGCTCCTCATCCGCAGCATGCCGATGGGAAAGAGCAACCGGTCGTTCCAGCGCGCCTCGTACTCGTTCCAGATCTCGTGCGCCCGGGCCACCATCTCGCTGTAGATCCGCCGCGACCCGTAGGAGGCCCGGATCAGCCGGCTCTCGCCCCCGGAACTCGCGCGGGCGTTGCCCGCCCCCCACGCGTCCACGAGCGTCACCTCGGCGCCCATCCGGCGGAGCCAGAGCGCCGTCCAGCCCCCGAAGGCGCCGGCCCCGATCACGGTGACGCGGACGCCGTTTCCGCCTTGCGGTGGGCTCGTGGCCGGTGTGGCCTCTGGTGTCCCGGTTTCGCCGGCGCCGTTCCCGCAGGCGCCGAACGCGGCGGCGCCGGCGAGTCCGGCGGTGATCGCCTCGCGGCGGGAAAGTCGTTTCGTCATGGTGCTCTCACTCCCCGAATCGGCCGAGCCCGAAGAAGGGCTCCTTCTCCCGCTCGCCGAGCGCCTGCTCGGCCAGCATCTCCCCGAGCGCCGGCCCGAGCTTGTATCCGTGCCCGGAACCCCCGCCGGCGATCCAGGCGTTCGCCGCCTCGGGATGGGTGTCCACGATGAGGTGGCCGTCGGCGCTCTGCTCGTACTGGCAGACCCGCGCCTCGACCAGCGGGGCGCCACGCATCGCCGGGAAGCGGCGTTCCATGTAGGTCCGGGCCGTCTCGATGGCCGCGGGCGAGGGGGTGCGGTCCCCGTCCGTGGGATCGAACGGGGCGCCGCGGGAGTCGTCCGCCACCTTGAAGCCCCGGAAGTTACTGCCGGGCACCCCGTAGAAGAGGCTCGCCCCCGTCTCCACCCAGACCGGCAGCTCGGCGTCGGTCAGGTCGGGGCGTCCCGGCGGGGTCCCGAAATAGAGGATCTCCTGCCGGGTGGGGCTCACGAGCGGCGGGTCGAATCCCGGGAAGAGCTCGGCGAGCCAGGGACCCCCCGCGAAGACGAAGAGGTCGGCCTCGAGTGTCTCGCCGCTCGCGAGCCGGACGTCCGCCATGGCCCCGCCCGTCATGGCTCCGGCGGCCGCCTTCGCCTGGCGGTATTCGCCGCCCTCGGCGAGGAAGCCCTCGAGCACCCGCTGGCAGCCGCGGCGGGCGAGCAGGTAGCCCGCGCTCCTTTCGTGGAGGGTGTAGGCGATGCCCTCGGGATCGATCTGGGGAAAGCGGCGGCCGAGTTCCTCCCCGGTGAGTTCTTCGAAGGGGACGCCGAGGTCGGCGAGGATCGGGACGGCGTCCGTCGCGTAGGGATCGACCCCGTCGCTCATCCAGAGCGCCCCGGTCTCGAAGAAGAGCCGGTCGCCCCACCGCTCGCCGGCCTCCTTCCAGAGGGCGAGCGCCCGCACCACCATCTCCGAGTAGATGCGGTCGGGCCCGTAGGTGGCGCGGATGACCCGGGTCTCGCCACCGGAGCTGGCGCGAGAGTTGCCCGGGCCCCAGGCGTCCACCAGGGTGACCTGCGCCCCCCGGCGGAGGAGTTCGAGCGCCGTCCAGCCGCCGAAAGCGCCGGCGCCCACCACGACGGCGCGGGCGCCCTGTCCGGCCTGTGGGGTGTCCCCGCTCCCACCGGGGGGCGCTTCGGGAGCGGGTGCGCCGTCTCCGCAGCCGCTCAGCGCTCCGGCGGCGCCGGCCAGTCCGGCGGCGATCGCGGTGCGGCGGGAAATGCGGCGGCTCAAGACCCCCCGATCCTAAGTGATGGTCCCGTGGGCCTCCCGCAGGCGATGTGGACCGCGTCGCGCAGCACCGCCGCGGCGGTGGGGATCGCGTCGCCCTCGGTGGCGACGAGCCGCTGGGTGGAGAACAGGTCCGTCTCCCACTCCACGGCCATGTCGAGCGTGCCGATGCTCCCGAAGAAGCTGCCGCGCGGGACCGCGACCGGCGAGACCGTCATCCGGATCGAATCGCCGTCCGGCACCGCTTCGCCGAGCAGGCGGACCACCTCGTCCGCGGCGGGGTCGGGGGCCGCTTCGATCCCGGTGCGCTCGACGTCCGCGAGGGACGCCTTCCGGCGCATGACCGTCCGCACCAGGATCAGCAGCTTGAGCGCGGTGTCGGTGCCGTTCAGGTCGTTCGTGGGGTCGGTCTCGGCGATCCCGCGGCGCTGGGCCTCGGTGACCGCGTCCTCGAGGCTCATCCCCTCTCCCATCCGGCCGAGCACGAGGTTGCTGGTGCTGTTGAAGACGCCCCGCAGGCGCCGGAACTCGGCCCCCACCAGGTCGCGGGATCCCATGTTCACCACCGGGAGGCCGCCGCAGACGGTGGCGCTCCAGCCGAGGCCCGCCCCGTTCGCGGCGGCCAGCGCCTCCAGTTCGTCGAAGGCGAGTGCGAACGCCGATTTGTTGGCGAAGACGACCGAGGTGCCGCGGCTCAGGGCCGCCCGGGCGGCGCGGAGCCCGATCCCGCCGGTTTCCACGTCCATCGAGGCGGCGTCGAGCAGGATCCCCCGCGGCCCGGCGGCGTCGAGCGCCTCGTCGAGCGAGATCGGTTCCGCTCCGGGGACCTCCCGGGCCTTCTCGCCCCTCGCCTTGGCCGCCAGCAGCGCGCCGGCCGGGACGTGGCCCCCTGGGGCGTCCGGCCCGAGGACGAAGCCGCTCCGGTCCGCGCAGGCAACGACGGGGAACGTCACCCCGTAGCGATCGGCGAGACCTCCGGCCTTCCGCTCGAGGATGCCGAGCAGTTCCCGGTGGACGTTCCCCATCCCCAGCAGGATGAGGGGCGAGGTGGCAGCGGTTCCGGTGTGGTTCTCGGGTGACGTTCGCATGGGCGCTGCCCGGGACGCTACTTCGCGCCGGCTACGCCCGGGCGGAGCGCAGGCCCTTCCAGACGCTGTAGCAGAGCGCGATCAGCATCAGGGCGATGGGGAAGCCGGTCGTCAGGGCGGCGGTCTGCAGCGCCACGAGCCCGCCGCTGACCAGCAGGGTGATGGCGACGATCCCCACGAAAGAGCACCAGAAGATGCGCTGCACGACCGGGGCGTCGAGCTTGCCGCCGGCGGTGATGGTGTCGATCACCAGCGTTCCGGAATCGGAAGACGTGACGAAGAAGACGATCAGCAGCGCGATGGCGGCGAACGAGGTGATGCCCGCGAGCGGCAGCAGTTCCAGCATCCGGAACAGCGCCAGTTCAGGCTGTCCCGCCTGAACCGCATCCATCATTCCGGCCGCTCCGGCGTGATGGAGCGACAGCCCCGTTCCGCCGAACGTGCTGAACCAGGCCGTTTCGAGCAGCAGCGGGATGACCAGCATTCCGCCCACGAGGCCGCGCACGGTCCGCCCGCGCGAGATCCTGGCGATGAACATGCCGACGCAGGGCGCCCAGGAGAGCCACCACGCCCAGTAGAAGATGGTCCAGCCGTGCAGGAAGGCGAGGTCTTCCCGCCCGGCCGGGTTGCTGAGGGGCACGATGGCGGCGAGGTAGCGGCCGAGGCTCCGGGCGGCGCCGGCGAGCACTTCCAGGGTCGGGCCTGTCGCCAGCACGAAGGCGAGCAGCACCAGCGCGATCGTCATGTTGGCCTGGCTCAGGCGTTTCACGCCCCGGTCCATGCCGAGGATCACGGAGGCCAGCGTCACCGCGGTGATGACGGCGATCAACAGCACCGCGGTCGTGTTGGTCGCCGGGACGGCAAACAGGTGTTCCAGCCCGGCCACCATCTGCTCGACCCCCAGCCCGAGCGAGGTCGCCAGTCCGAAGATCGTGGCGAACACCGCGAAGATGTCCACCAGGTGGCCGAGCCGGCCCCAGACCCGGTCGCCCAGCATCGGATGGAAGGCTGACCGGAAGCTCATCGGCAGCCGGAGGTTGTAGGCGGCGAAGGCGAGGGCGAGCGCCGCCACGGCGTAGATCCCCCAGCCGTGCAGGCCCCAGTGGTAGAGCGTGGCGGCAACCGCGAGATCCTCCGCCGGGGCCATCCCGAGCGGCGGGTTCCGGAAATGGCTCATCGGCTCCGCCACGCCGAAGAACAGCAGGCCGATCCCGATGCCCGCCGCGAACAGCATCGCGAACCACGACCAGTTGGAGTATTCCGGCCGGGCGTCCGGGCCGCCCAGGCGGATCCGCCCG
This sequence comes from Acidobacteriota bacterium, assembly GCA_022826195.1. Taxonomy (GTDB): domain Bacteria; phylum Acidobacteriota; class Vicinamibacteria; order Marinacidobacterales; family Marinacidobacteraceae; genus Marinacidobacterium. Next base: position 14,839 of record JAJDVI010000071.1, on the reverse strand, counting down.
AGGCGGGACGGGAGCAACAACAGGCAGAAGAGGACCAGGATGTTGGCCGCTGCCATGAACACCCAGTCGAAGGTCGAGGTCAGCCAGGCGTAGAGCGCCTCGAAGAGGTCCCCCGCGACGTCCCGGAAGAGGAGCGCGGCGGCGACGAAGGCGATACTCGTGAGGCTCGAGACGACGAAGACCGGATTGTGGATGTCGAGACCGAAGGGCCGGATGTTGTCGCGGCCGATCAGCGTCCGGGAGGGCGCCGGAATTTGTCGTTTTCCGCTTGCCGCCGGCGGCACTCGCATTTGCATCTCGGGATCGTGCCTGTCAGTATTTGTCATGGCACGCGAATACGGGGGCTGTTCCGCCCCGGACCGGCGACCGCCAGGAGAGTCTAATGGCCAGCTCGATTGCCCGCACCGCAACCCTGTTCCAGAAACTGCTGAGTGGCCGCCACGTCACCTACCGGAGTCTGGAGCAGCAGGAGAACGTCAACCGGCGCACCGCGCTCCGCTGGATCAAGGAAGCGAAGCACGTCTTCGGCGATGCGCTGAAGGAGGACCGGCTGGATTCCGGTGAAAAGAGCTTCTGGCTCGAGTCCGAGGCGGCCCGCTGGATCGGAGGGTTCCGGCACCGGCTGCCGACACCCGAGGAAATGGCGGCGCTCGACAAGGCCGTCCGGGTCCTCCGCCGGGAGGGCCTGACGCACGAGGTGAACCAGCTCACCGCGCTGCGCAGCAAGGTGCACGGGGTGGTCGAGAAGGCCGAGCAGGCGATGAAGACCGACACCGACACCGAGGCGATCATCGATTCCTGGGGGATCGTGTCGCGGCCGGGCCCGCACATCCGGCCGAACGAGAACGTGGCGGCGCCGCTCCGGGAGGCCATCCTGAAACAGCGGAAGGTGGCGTTTTCCTATCGGGACCGGAACAAGACGGTGGAGCCCGCCGGGCTCCTCCACGGCGGCGCGCCGCGCCTCGTTGGCCGGGAACGGGGGAGGGACCTCGCGCAGTACCGCCTCGACCGGATGAGCTCGGTGGTGGTCCTCGAGGAGGGGCACTCCCTGCCGGAGGACGCGTTGCGGGACTACCTGCGCGCGCTCTTCGGCTCCTTCGGCGAAGACCCGGTGAACGTCCAGTGGCGGTTCCACCCGGACGCCCCGGAGCCGGAGAAATGGACCTTTCATCCGACCCAGAAGGTGGAGAAGGACAACGACGGCTTCGTGACCGTGAGGTTCCGCGCCGGCGGCCTCGACGACATGGCCCGGCACGTGATCGGCTGGTGGGACTGGATTCAGGTGGACAAGCCGATAGCGCTCCGCCGAGCCGTCCTCAAGATGCGGCTGGCCGGACTCGCGCAACTGCTCTACGAGTTCGCCGACCAGCGCACCGCGACCCGCATCTGGAACCTCACCGAAGAACTCGGCGCCAACAAGGTGGACTACTGGGAATAGGGGGAGCGACGGCCTGGAACGCCGGTCTCCGACCGGCACGCGCGGTGCTCCGCACCGCGCCCGGCGCAACCCCATTCTGATGGCACCTCCGGCTTGGAACGCCGGTCTCCAGACCGGCACCGCGGTGCTCCGCACCGCGCACGGCGCAACCCCATTCTGATGGCGCCTCCGGCTCGGAACGCCGGCTTCAGCCGGCACCCGCTGCGCCGAGCGCAGCGGAACGGCCTTTCGCTGATCCGCCCGGGGGCCTTCCCACCCGCTCAGCGCCTCCCCGGAACCATCGGGACGAACGCCACCCCGCCGTGGTCCTGGACGTCGATCTCGCCGTCTTCGTCCCGGACCGCAACCACCAGACGCTGACTCCACGGATCCGGCCCCACCGGCGCCACCAGACGCCCCCCGGGCGCAAGCTGGCCGAGGAGCGCCTGCGGAATCTCCGGGGGCGCCGCGGTGACCACGATCCGATCGAACGGTGCGGCCTCCGGCCAGCCACGGTAGCCGTCGCCGACGCGGAGATTGATGTCCCCGTAGCCGAGCGCGCGGAGCGTCGTCTCCGCACGGGCCGCGATGCCGGGCAGCAGTTCGATGGAGTACACCTCGGCCTCGAGTTCGGCGAGCACCGCCGCCTGGTAGCCGGACCCGGTCCCGATTTCCAGCACGCGCTGCCCGGGTGTGATCCGCGCCAGCGAACTCATGAGGGCAACGATGTAGGGCTGGGAGATCGTCTGTCCCTCGCCGATCGGGAGCGGGCGGTCGGAATACGCGCGGCGGCGCTCCGAGGCCGGAACGAATTCCTCCCGAGGGACCGTCTGCATGGCGCGCAGGACCGCCTCGTCGCGGATGCCCCGGCGCTCGATCTGGCTTCGCACCATGAGGATCCGTTCCGCCTGAAAGGCGTCTTCCTGTACCCGGCTGCCGTTGGCTTCGCCGCTGCCGCAGGTTGCCGAGAAGAGAGCAAGGGCCGCGAGGGCAGCCGTTCGCGAACCGCTCCTCATGGAGATTCCTCCCGATGCGCCAAGTGTAAACAGACGGTGGATTGGGGTTCCAAGGTGTGTACGACTCCCGGCGGATCAGCGATTACGCGCTTTGCGGGCCTGCGGCCCGCGTGCCGGCTGAAGCCGGCGTTCCAAGCCGTGGGTGTCACCTTCGCTGTTGGGCGTTGCGCCGAGGTGGGAGCCAACTTGTTCGGCTGGAGTTGCGACGCGCGCGGTGCGGAGCACCGCGGTGCCGATCTGGAGATCGGCGTTCCAAGCTGCTTGTGTCGTGAGGATGGGTGAGGTGGTGCGGTTTCGCGGCCTGCGGCCGCGATGCCGGCCGGAGGCCGGCGCTCCGACCCGGCTGGAGTGTGATGGAATGATCGGGCGTGGAACGGGTGCGAAAGGTCTGCTGGTGGGCCGTCCTGGTGGGGTTGGCGCTGCCGCTGTCCGCCGGCGCGCAGGGTTTCAGCCGCACCGAGTTCCAGTATCAGGGCGGCTCGGCCTGGGTGGACGGGGTGGTCAGCCCTCCGGGTTTCCAGCACGTCTTCACCCTCCAGCACGCGAGCGCCTGGAGCCACGGATCCAACTTCTTCTTCGTGGACATGGTCTGCTGCGACGACCCGGTGTCCAACCGGGACGCCTACCTGGAGTGGTACTCCCGCCTGAGCCTCGGCGCCCTGGGCGGCAGGGACATCTCCTTCGGGCCCGTCCGCAACGTCAACCTCATGGGAGGCGTCAACTGGGGATCGCAGTCGCGGTTCGGCAAGCTCACCCCCGGAATCCAGTTGGAGCTCGACCTGCCCGGGTTCGCGTTCGCGAACCTGGATTTCGTCTACCTGGTGGACGTCGGCGCCGGGCTCGACGGGGGCGGGGTTCCCAAGGCGGACCCCATGCTCGGAGTGGACTTCAACTGGGCCTGCCCCTTCCAGGTCGGGGAGGCTTCTTTTTCGATCGAAGGGCACGGCGAGTGGCAGAGCCCCGCGGACAACGAAGTCGGGCGCCAGCCGTACCAGGTCCTCCTCCAGCCCCAGATCCGCTACGACCTCGGGAAGGCCATGTCGGGGGTGGAGAACCGGGTGCTGATCGGGACCGAGCTGCAGGTGTGGCGCAACAAGTTCGGGGTCGAAGGGGCGCACGAATTCCTTCCCCAGTTCCTGTTCGTCTTCGGTTTCTGAGGGCCGGACAGGTGCGGCCGGCCGCGGTCCCGCTCATGTTGGCCCTCGGGGCCTGCGGCGGGCCTGCGGGGCCGTCTGGAACGGTCCGGATTCCGCCGGGTGAGGAGATCCCCGGCTTCTTCCTCGATCGTGAGGAGGTCACCACCGCCCGGTTCGCCGCCTTCGTCGCGGAGACCGGCCACGAGACCGACGCGGAACGTTACGGCTGGTCGCTGGTGTTCCACGCGCCCGGGACCGAGCCCCCCGACGCGCAGGCGGTGGCAGGCACGCCCTGGTGGGTCCGGGTGGACGGGGCGCGCTGGCGCCGGCCGCGGGGACCGGAACGGCCGCCTGCCGAGGAGGATCACCCGGTCACCCAGGTGAGCTGGAACGACGCGTCGGCCTTCTGCGCCGCCGCGGGCGGCCGCCTGCCCACCGGCGCCGAATGGGCGCACGCGGCGCGGGGCGGCCGCGACGACAGTCCCTTCCCTTGGGGCGACCGCTCGCCGTTCGCCGGCGAGCCGGTCGCGAACCTGTTCGACGGTCTCTTTCCAACCCATCCGGGTCCCGGGGACAGCTTCGCCGGACTCGCCCCCGTCGGGTTGTTCCCCCCGAACCCCTACGGGCTTTCGGACATGGCCGGGAACGTCTGGGAATGGGTGGACGGCGGCGCCCCTGGCGGCCGGCGTCTCAAGGGCGGCTCGTTCCTCTGCGCCGAGAACTCCTGCCAGGGGTACCGGATCGCTTGGGAGAACCGGGCCACCGCCGACTCCGCCTGGGATCACACCGGCTTCCGCTGCGCGTTTTAGCCGCAGCGCCCGCCGGCTCCGGCGGTACACTGCGCCGCCGTGCCGACAGTCGCTGGAGCCCTTCCCGAGCAGCAGGGATTCGGGGTCACGCGCCGCCGTGACAACTGGTGGGTCGTTCCTGCGGCGACGTTCACGGTCCTTTCCGCATTCATCGTCTATTCGACGTGGGCCGCGTTCCAGAACGCCCACTACGAGTTCGGCAACTACCTCTCGCCGATGTACTCGCCGGTCCTCTTCGGCGACTCGCAGCACGCCTGGTTCGGCGGGAAGCCCAGCATCTGGCCCGCGTTCCTGCCCTGGTCGCCGGCGCTCCTGATCCTCTGGGCGCCGGCGGGGTTCCGGCTCACCTGCTACTACTACCGCGGCTCCTACTACAAGGCGTTCTGGGCGAGCCCCATGAACTGCACCGTCGGGAAGCCCTGGAAGACCTACCGCGGGGAGAACAGCCTGCCGCTGATCCTCCAGAACGTCCACCGCTACTTCCTCTACCTCGCGGTGGCTTTCATCGGCATCCTTTCCTGGGACGCCTGGATGGCGATGTGGTTCGTGGACCCGGCGACCGGGACCGAGCAGTTCGGCATCGGGGTCGGCACCCTGGTCCTCACCATGAACGTGGTCCTGCTCGGGGGTTACACCTTCGGCTGCCACTCCTTCCGTCATCTTGCGGGAGGCTTCCTCAACAAGATCTCGGGCAAGCCGGCCCGCCAGTGCGCCTACGAGTGCTCGAGCTGGCTGAACGTGCGGCACATGAAGTTCGCCTGGTGCAGCCTGTTCTGGGTGGCCTTCTCCGACGTCTACGTCCGGCTCTGTTCCATGGGCGTCTGGACCGACTACCGGATTCTCTAGATGCAGGTCGCGGAGCACGACGTCCTCGTCATCGGCGCCGGGGGCGCCGGTCTCCGGGCCGCCATCGAGGCCTCGGCCGCGGGAGCGAGCGTCGGGCTCGTCACCAAGTCGCTGCTCGGCAAGGCGCACACCGTGATGGCGGAGGGCGGGATCGCCGCCGCCCTCGCGAACGTGGACGGCCGCGACGACTGGCGGACCCATTTCGCCGACACCATGCGCGGCGGGCAGTACGTCAACAACCCGACGATGGCCGAGCTCCACGCCAGGGAGGCCCCGGACCGGGTCCGGGAACTCGAGGCCTGGGGAGCGGTCTTCGACCGCACGAACGACCAGAAGATCCTCCAGCGCAACTTCGGCGGCCACCGGTACCCGCGGCTCGCCCACGTGGGCGACCGGACCGGGCTCGAGATGATCCGCACCCTCCAGGACCACGGCATCCACCTGGGGATCGACGTCCACATGGAATGGACGGTGACGCGGCTGATCAGCGACGGCGGCCGGGTGGTCGGCGCCTTCGGCTACGACCGCGAGAAGGGCCGCTTCCAGGTGTTCCGCGCCTCCGCGGTGGTGCTCGCCACCGGCGGGATCGGCCGGGCCTACCGCGTCACCTCCAACAGTTGGGAGTACACCGGCGACGGCCACGCGCTCGCCTACGAGGCGGGGGCCGAGCTCATCGACATGGAGTACGTCCAGTTCCATCCCACCGGGATGGTCTGGCCGCCGAGCGTCCGCGGCATCCTGGTGACCGAGGGCGTGCGCGGGGAGGGCGGCGTCCTCCGCAACAGCGAAGGCCAGCGGTTCATGTTCGACGACATCCCCGACCTCTACAAGGGATCGACGGCGAGCGACCCGGAGGAGGGCTGGCGCTACACCCAGGGCGACAAGGAGGCCCGCCGGCCGCCCGAGCTGCTCACCCGCGACCACGTGGCCCGCTGCATCGTGCGGGAGATCAAGGAGGGCCGGGGCAGCCCGCACGGCGGCGTGTTCCTCGACATCGCCTGGATCCGCGAGAAGCTGAAGGACAGCGAGGCCCACATCCGGCGCAAGCTCCCCAGCATGTACCACCAGTTCAAGGAGCTGGCCGGGATCGACATCACCAGCGAGGCGATGGAGGTCGGCCCCACCACCCACTACGTGATGGGCGGGGTGAAGGTGGACGGCGAGACCCAGATGTCCCGCGTCCCGGGACTCTTCGCCGCCGGCGAGTGCGCCGGGGGCCTCCACGGCGCGAACCGGCTCGGCGGGAACTCGCTCTCCGACCTGCTGGTCTTCGGCAAACGGGCCGGCGAGCACGCCGCGAGGTTCGCGGGCGCGAATCCGCGCGGCGCGGCGTCCGGGGCGGAGAACGAGCAGGTCGAGGCCGCGACCCGGGACGCGCTGGCCCCGCTCGAGCGGCAGGACGGCGGCGGGGACGGGGTCGGCTCCTACGCCATCCAGAGCGAGCTCCAGGACCTCATGCAGGCGAAGGTCGGCATCGTGCGGAGCCAGGCGGAGCTCGAGTCCGGGCTCGAGGACGTGCTCGCCCTGAAGGAGCGCTCCCGGAACGTGAGCGTCGCCGGGAACCGCGCCTACAACCCCGGCTGGCACACCGCGCTCGACCTGCCGAACCTGCTGCTCGTCTCCGAGGCGGTGGCGCGGACCGCGGCGCTCCGCAAGGAGAGCCGGGGCGCCCACTTCCGCGAGGACCACACGGCGAAGGACGAGCACTGGGGCCGGACCACGCTGGTGGTGCGGAAGGGCGCGGACGGCGAGATGGAGACCGTGGAGGAGGCGGTGACGCCGCCCCGGGAAGAACTCCAGCAGATCATCGAGGAGAACCGCTGATGGCGAGCCGAACCTTCCGCATCTGGCGGGGCGATCAGGACGGCGACGGGCAGTTCGCCGAATACGTCACCGACATCACCGAGGGCATGGTGGTCCTCGATGCCGTCCATCAGATCCAGGCGGAGTCGGCGGGCGATCTCGCCGTCCGCTGGAACTGCAAGGCCGGCAAGTGCGGCTCCTGCAGCGCCGAGGTGAACGGCAACCCCCGGCTCATGTGCATGACCCGGATGAGCGACCTGCCGGAGGACCGGCCGGTCACCATCGAGCCGATGCGCACCTTCCCGCTGCTCAAGGACCTGGTCACCGACGTGAGCTGGAACTTCGAGGTCAAGAAGCGCATCAGGAAGTTCAAGCCCCGGGCTCCCGACGCCGAAGACGGGACCTGGCGCATGGACCAGCGCGACGTGGACCGGGTGCAGGAGTTCCGGAAGTGCATCGAGTGCTTCCTCTGCCAGGACGTCTGTCACGTCCTCCGGGACTCCCACAAGCACGACGAGTTCGTCGGCCCGCGCTTCTTCGTCCACGCCGCCGCCCTCGAGATGCATCCGCTGGACACCGAGGACCGGCTCGAGGAACTGAAGGAAGCCCAGGGCGTCGGCTACTGCAACATCACGAAGTGCTGCACCAAGGTCTGCCCGGAGCACATCACGATCACCGACAACGCGATCATCCCGCTGAAGGAACGGGTGGTGGACCGCTTCTACGACCCGGTCCGGAACCTCTTCCGCATCATCGGCGGGAGTTGATCCGGACGCCGTGGGGTTGAATCCCCCGGCCGCCGTCCGGCAAGATGGGAGGTCCGCTCCGGTCCCCGGGGAGCCGGACGGGACAGGAGACATCCCATGAACGTTTCGGGAATCATCAAGGGCGGCCTGGTGGCCGGCCTCCTCATCAACGTCAGCGAGTTCGTGCTGAACATGATGGTCATCCCCATGCCGGAAGGCGCGGGCGGATCCATCGGGTTCTGGGTGGTCTACGCCTTCGTGATGGGGCTGCTGACCGCCTACCTGTACGCCCTGATCCGTCCCCGCTGCGGCGCCGGACCCAAGACCGGCGTCTGCGCCGGGTTGCTCGTGTGGACGCTCCACACGCTGCTCCCCGCGGGCGGCATGTGGAACATGGGGATGGCGCCGGACGGCCTGCCGCTCATGCTGGTCTGGACCGGCGTGGAGCTGGCTCTCGCCGGCGTCCTCGCAGGCATGCTGTACAGCGAGTAGGGAACCGGGAGCGCCGGGCAGTTCTCCCGGTGGGGCCCTTCAGACCGGCATCGCGGCCGCGGGCCGCGAAACGCACGCCTCGGCCGCTTCCCTTGATGTGCGCCCCACCTTAACGGGGAGGAGCGCCATCAGCGCGGGTTTCGCGCTCCCGCGCGATGCCGGCCAGAGGCCGGCGCTCCGAGGCGGCATAGGCCGCCCGCCTACCTCCCGCCCAGGACCTCGCGTGCCCGCCGAACCTGCTCCTCATCTCCCGCGCGGGTCGCAGCTTCCAGGAGTCCCCGGTACGCCGTGAGGTTCGCCGGGTCGCGGTCCACCGCCTCCCGGTAGAGGCGCACCGCTTCCGGGGCCCGCCCCGCCGCCGCTTCGAACGCCGCGAAGTTGGCCCAGTGGAAGGCGGGTCCGGGACTCTCCCGGACGAGGGCGCCGAACGCTTCCCGCGCGGCTGCGGTGCGGCCCAGTTCGGCGAGCGCCACCGCGCGGACCAGGAGCGCCCGCTCGGTCCCGGGGCGTTCCGCCAGGATGGCGGCGGCCCGCTCGGCGGCCTCCTCCGTCCGGCCGCGGCGTACGCTCAGCTCGGCGAGCCAGGCGGCCGCTTCCGCATCCCGCGGGTCCGCCCGGAGCACCGTCAGCGCGAGCGCCTCCGCGGAGTCCCGGTCCCCACGTTCCACCTGGACCTCCGCCGCCAGCAGCAGCGCCCCGCGGTCTTCGGCGAGCGCGTCCGGGCCGCTCTCCAGCACCGCGGCGGCGTCCTCCGGCTGGCCGGCGCGCAGCAGCAGCCGGGCGAGCGCGACGGTGAGCACGGGCGGGCCGCTCCCGTCGGCGGGAGCGGCGGCGAGGGCCGAGCGGAGAGCGGCGGCCCCCTCCTCGGCCCGTCCACTCGCGAGGGCGGCGCGCACGAGCGCGTCGGCGCCGCTCCGTTCGCCGGGATCGAGGGCGACCGCCTGCCGGGCGATCTCGAGCGCCCAGTCCGGATTCTGGGCCGCGAGGAGGGCGCCGGCGCGGCCCGCGAGAAGCCGGGCGTCGGGTGGCGCCGCCGGCCCGAAGGGCCCGAACAAGGACTCGGCGGCAAGGCCCTCTAGCGCCGTACGGTTTCGGAACGCGGTCGCGGCGTGGACGGAGAGGGGCGCCCGGAACTCGAGGATCGGATGGTCGTCCTGGTGGCGCGGCGCGTCCCCCGCCCAGTCGTCGAGGGCGGGACTCGTCGCGGTGAGCCAGGCGCGGAGCGCGCCGAAATCGGTGATCCCGTAGGGAGCGAGTTCGCCGGACAGCCGGCCGATGCGCTCCTCGATGACCGCCCGCGGCGCGGCGGGGAACGCCCCCCGGGAGCCGATCAGCAGCGCGTCGCCGTCGTGCAGCACGAAGAGCGCGGTCTCGGGAAAGACGTCGGTGAACCCGCCCACCACCGTCTCGAGGTTTTCTTCCGCCAGGTTGTAGAGGTGGATCCACTGGCAGAAGAGGCCGCCCTCGGTGAGCCGGGAGCGGACCAGTTCGAAGAACTCGACGGTGAACAGCGGCGAAACGCCGCTCATCCACGGATTCGAGGGCTCCGAGATCACCACGTCGTACGAGCGGCGGTCGAGGAGGAGCTGGTTCCGCGCGTCCACTTCGAGAAGGGCGAAGCGTTCGTCCTCCCAGGGCGCCCCGTTGCTCGCCTCGAAGAGCCGGGAGGCCATCGCCACTTCCGGTGAGATCTCGGCCGCGGTGACGCGCGCCACGTCGTGCCGGAGCGCGCTGCCGGCGGTCACCCCGCTGCCGTGCCCGACGATGAACACGGACTCCGGCGCGGGATGGAGGAGCAGCGGCAGGTGGGCGAGCAGCCGCTGGGTGAGCATGTCGGCCCCGTCGGTCGCGTCCACCTTGCCGTCGATCGCGAGCGACAGCTCGCCGGCCACCTCCTTGACCGTGACCGTGGCGCTTTCGCCCTGCTCGAGGAAGCGCAGCCGTCCCTTGCGCAGGAAGTCCCGGTGGCGGGACGTTTCCATCTGCGGTGCGACCCGGTAGAGGCCCCCGCTGAGCGCCTCCCAGTCCCAGGATCCGGTGGCGGCGAACCCGAAGGCGCCGAGGCCGCCCGCGAGCGCCAGCGTCAGGACCCGGGGACTCGCGAGGAAGGCCGCGAGGAGTTGGGCGAGGACCGCGGCCACGAGGGCGGCCTCGATCCCGAACCCCGGGATCAGCCAGAACCCGGCCGCGAGCGCGCCGAGGACGTTGCCGCCGGCATTCGTCGCGTAGATCGTCCCGGTGGCCCGCCCGGCCTCCTGCGCCGAGTCGTTCGCGGAGGCGGCGGCGCCCGCCACCGCCAGCGGGAAGGTGGCGCCGAACGCCAGGCCGGGAAGCAGCAGCACGGTGGCGGTCCCGAGGAACTGGAGGTTCAGGAGGTGCGGCACGTCGCCGGCGTTCCCGGCGATGAGTTCCCCGACGGGCAGGACGAGGCCGCTCCCGAGCCAGGCCACGGCGGCCGAGGAGGCCGCTCCCAGGAGCTGGACGGCGGCCAACCAGAAGCGCGGGCCGCGGCGGTCTCCGAGCCGCGCTGCCGCGGCGCTGCCGAGGGCGACGCCGAGGATCACCGCCGCGATGACACAGGCGAAGGTGTAGATGGTGGGGCCGAAGAGCAGCGCAGCCAGCCGGGCCCAGCCGATCTCGGCGGCCATCGCCGCGAACCCGGAGAGCGCCGCGACGGCGCCGAAGGGGAAGAGCGCCCGGCTGCCGAACCACGGGGCCCGGACGGCGTCCCCCGGTCCCGGAGCCGGTGTCCGCCCGAACCGGCTGAAGACCAGCATCCCGGCGGCGACGTTCGCCGCGACCCCGCACAGCGTGGATCCGCCGAGTCCCAGCTCGGGGATGAGCAGCCGGGCCGCCGCCACGCTGCCGGCGAGGGCGCCGGCGGTGTTCGCGGCATAGAGCCAGCCGGCCGCGCTTCCTTCGCCGCGGTCGCGGAGCCGCCGCGAGAGCGCCGTCAGCGTCGGCAGCGTGGCGCCCATCAGGGTGGCGGCGGGAAGCAGGAACAGCGACGAGATCACCGCGGTCAGGACGAAGGCTCCCGGCCCCGCCTCCGCGAGGCGCAGCAGGGGAAGGCTCCCCACCAGGTAGAGCGGCAGTCCGGCCGCGAACGCGGCGGCGCCGATTTCGAGCAGGAGGAACCGCCGGGCCAGCCGGGCCGCGCCCAGCTTTCCCCCCGAACGCCCGGCAAGGAGCGCGCCGAGCCCGAGCCCGCCGAGGAACATCGCGAGCACCAGCGTCAGCGCGGCGTTCGTGGTTCCGAGCACCACGGCAAAGCGCCGCACCCAGACGATCTGGTAGGTCAGCGACGCGAAGCCGGAGAGCAGCAGCGCGAGCGGGAGGAGCGCTACGGCCGAAGAATCGGCCGCGGCTCGCACGCGCCCGGGTGCCGGGCGCCGGATGGAGCGCTGCGAGCCCGTGGGCTCAGCCCTCCCGCTCCGAGAGCAGAATCCGAAGTGCGAAATCGCGGAGGTCCGCCTCCGGAACGTCTCGGAGCGCCTGGATGAACCCTTCCGCCTGATCCACGCTCTCCCGTGCCACCGACGGCGCGAAGAGGCCCGTCGGGTCGTAGTCCGCGCGCCTCCTTCGGTCCTGGAGCGTTGCGAAACCCTCCGCGAAAGCCCGGATCGGTTCGGGATACGCGGAGATGAGGCGCTGGTTCTTGCAGTGCCGCTTCGCTTGCCGGTGCTGGAGCGACCGATACACCGTCTGCCGTGTTCCCGGACCCAGGGGAATACCCCGGCTGCTCGCAAGGCGATCCGCGCAGATTCGCGCCAGGCAATGGAACATGGCGTAGTACGCGGTGCTCACCGCCCGCCGGGCGTGGGCGCTGTCCTGTCGGTCCCGGGCCCCTTCGAGCAGGAGTCGGGCGGCCGCGAGCAGATCCGCGCTGTCGAGCCCGTCAGTGTCGGACATCACCGGCGCGCAGGAACCGGGGCATGGGAAACCGGGTTTCCCCGATCGCGGCAAGCTCCGTCCACATTTCGTCGATCAGCGGTACTCCGAGCCCGATCTTGCAGCGGAGTTCCTCATCTTCCGGCCGGAAGTGGATCTCCACCCGAAGATGGGGGTCACCGTCATGGTCCAGTTCCGGCCAGACGCGGATCGCGGGGAAGTCGATTCCCGGGTATCGGGCGCGCACCACCCGCACCACGACGTCCTCCAATTCCTGGCGCCGCTGCTCGGTCATACGACGTCCTTCTCCACCAACGCCCGGGCAGCTTAGCAGTCCGAAACCGGCACGCGGGAATCGCTAGCGCACGCCCCGATCCGGGTCCCCGCCGCCCCCCGCCCGGTGCAGATAACCGCTCCGCGCGCGGACGCTCACGCCCTCCCGGTTCACCGTCACTTCCAGGCTGCGCCACCCGGCGGGCTCGGCCGGATCGGGCACGAAGGCGAGCACGTAACGGGACCGCATCTCCTCCAGGATCTCGCTGTAGGCGGCGAGCAACCGCTCCTCGTCGCGGCTCTGCACCAGCCGGCCGCCGCTGAGTTCGGTGACGTGCCGCAGCAACTGGAGCTCCGACGGGGCCCGCATCCCGGCGCGCGGCCGGATGGTGCGGCGGGGGCCCTCGAGGAGGACCACCAGGTCGTCCGGCGCGATGCCCCCGTTCATCCGCCGGATCCCGATCCGCCGCCGGCGCGCCACCGAAGGGGGGACGAAGTCGTTGTTCCGGTAGCGGTATCGCCGCCGGGTGGTGCCGCGGGCGTCCGGAGGAATCACCGTGTAGAGCACCGCCTCGCTCCCCTGGAGCGCGGCTTCCACGAACCCCTCGGGCGTCCAGCTCATGGTGTCGTCGCCGTCGGTGAAGACGATGACGACCGACCGGCCGGGCTCCTCCTCGACGAGCGCCGTGGAAAGCAGGAGCGAGTCCCACAGCGCCGTGCCGCCGATGACGCCTTCCGCGGGGAACGGGTTCGGCGGGAGTTCCGAGCAGCCGGCGAAGTCGTGGGCCAGCACGGGCTGCGAGGAGAAGATCATCACCGCGCAGCGGTCGTTCTCGGACAGTTGGCCGGAGAACTGCCCGGCCGCCGCCGCGAGGCGCTGCCGCCGGTCCCGGGTCACGCTCTCGCTCAGGTCCATGACGAAGAGCACCGAGACCGGGAGGTCCTCGAGCGGGATCAGCCGGATGTCCCGCCGGACGCCCCCGTCGAGCAACGCGAAGTCCGCGGCGGTGAGGCCCGCGAGGGGCCGGTTCCGCTGGGTGACCACCACGTCCACCAGCACCTCTTCCACGGTGACCCGGAACCGGACCTGACCGGGCTCGCCGGAGGCGGCTGCCGGGAGGAGGAACAGGCCGCCGGCCAGCGCCAGGCGCCGGGCGGTCCGGTGCATCCTTGGTCTGCTATCCCTGCGGCAGCAGGACCAGGCCGCGGAGTTGGTCGAGTCGTCCGGTCTCGTCGGCGAGCGCCTGGACCAGGAAGTGCCACCAGGTGTCCTGGCCGTTGGTCCCGGAGAGAAAACTGCGGACCGCGTCGGCGGCGCGGCGGCCGTCTCCCCGGGTCTGGCGGGCGGCGGCGAGCCCCGCGGCGGCGGACAGGGAGCCGACGTGGATCGCCTGGGCCGCTTCGAAGGCGGCTTCCGCCTCCGCCACCTGATCGAGCCAGAGCAGCGTCTCGCCGCGCAGCAGCAGCGAAACGAAGCGATGCCGGGCGCTCAGGTCGTTCCCGGCGTCGTCGAGACGCCGGAGCGCTTCTTCCGGGTTGCCCTCCCGCAGCGTCAGATGGGCCAGCCGCAGCCGGAGTTCGGCGAGGTCGCCCGCGCCTTCGTTCACCAGGTCCCGGTAGCTCTCCTGGGCCTGGTCCAGGAACCGCTCGTCGTGGATGCCCCAACCGATGAACTCGGCGAGCCGCGCCAGGTTGATGCGGACGGCCGTCGCGTCCGGGTACTCGTCCCGGAGGAACCGCGCGACCCGCACCGAGTCGTCGAGCCGTCCCTGGTCCACGTAGATCCCGAGGAGCCCCAGGTGCGCGTCCCGCATCCAGGCGTCGCGCCGCGCGCCGCCGACCCGGCTCAGGAACCGGCGCGCGATGTCCTCGTTCCGGGCGGGCTCCATTTCGGCCGCCCAGGCGAGGTCGAAGTGGATCATCGCGGCGGCGAGGAGGTCGAGATTGGCCTCCGCGGAGCCGCCGGAGAGACCCTGGACGAACTCCCCGGCCTGGTCCCGCAACCGGTCGAACGGAAGCGCCATGCTGGCGCGCAGCGCCGTCGCGAAGTCGCCGCTCCGGTAGACGGCGAGCCGCGACGCGTAGGCGTCGAGGTTGACCTGCTGGGGACGGGCCCCGGTGGCAAGCAGGCAGGCGAAGACGGCGGCCAACGCCGTGGATGGTTTCCTCGCGAACAACAGTCGCATCCGTTCCCGGGGAATCGGCGTGCAAGTTAGCGGCCAGAAGACCGGGTGCCGCGGCGTTCCTGGTGGGAAAGGTCCGTACGGCTTGGAACGCCGGCTTCAGCCGGCACAGCGGCCCGCAGGACCGCCGCAGACCCCTCGTAAGTCGTTGTTATTGCGGGCGAGTATACACGATCCCCGAAAACGGGGGTCACGTCTGGGGCCACTTCCTCAACGGCCCGGCAGTC
>JAJDVI010000030.1 GCA_022826195.1 Acidobacteriota bacterium | reverse complement strand
TCCGGGCCGGCTGAGTCCGCGCGGCCGGCTCACGGGCCGGAGCGCGGGCCGCGGTCCGCGCGGCAGGTCCCGGCTCGGAGCGGATCGGCAGACGGAGAGCGTCTTCCTCGGGCGCCTCGGCGACGGAGGCCGGGGCCGCCTTCGCCGGCGGGGGAGCCGGGCCCGGGCTCGTCCGGCGGGCCGCCATCATCGCCTCCGCCGCATCGGGAGCCATGCCGCGTCCGATGACGATTCCCCCGACAAAGACGCCCACCACGATCACGATGAGCAGGCCGAACAACATGACGAGCTGCCGCGTCGTGAACTGGACGTCGTAGTGATCGCTGTCGTGGTGGCCGTGCATGGAAACCTCCCGGAGGAATGGGGCGTCAGGACGCTCCTTGCGCAGCGCCTCCCCGCACCTTTCGTGTGACCCTAACAGAAGTTACGGGGAATTTCTAAAGCGATGCTTGAGGTTTCCGAGCCTCCCCGCGAAAACCGGAGCGGACGGAAGGGGGTCAGTCCTTCGTGGAGTCCTTGCCCGTGTGCAGCTCGAGGAAGGGTTTCACCAGGTCGAGCGGGAGGGGGAAGATGATCGTCGAGTTCTTCTCGGTGGCGATCTCGGTCAGCGTCTGCAGGTAACGAAGCTGGGCGCCCAGCGGATGCGTGCCCACGACTTCCGCGGCGCGGGCAAGCTGGGCGGAGGCCTGGAACTCGCCCTCGGCGTGGATCACCTTGGCGCGCTTCTCGCGCTCCGCCTCGGCCTGGCGCGCAAGCGCCCGGGTCATTTCGCCCGGCAGGTCCACGTGCTTGACCTCGACGGAGGCCACCTTGATCCCCCAGGGATCCGTGCTCTTGTCGAGGATGCCCTGCAACTGGACGTTCAGTGAATCGCGCTGCGAGAGCAGGTCGTCGAGGTCCACCTGCCCGAGGACGCTGCGGAGCGTGGTCTGCGCGAGCTGCGATGTGGCATACAGGTAATCCTCGACCTCGATGACCGCCCTCGTCGGGTCCACCACCCGGAAGAAGACCACCGCGTTCACCTTCACGGACACGTTGTCGCGGGTGATGATGTCCTGCGGCGGGACGTCGAAGGCCACGAGCCGCAGGCTGATGCGCACCAGCCGGTCGATGGGGGCGAAGACCAGCACCAGTCCCGGTCCCCGGGGGGAGGGCAACAGCTTGCCGAACCGGAAGATCACCCCCCGCTCGTATTCGTTCAGGACCTTGATCCAGTTGAGAACGAAGATCACCGCGAAAGCGATGGCTACCAGGGCTCCCAGGGGAAGTCCGAAAGTCATGAGTCAGCTCCTTGCTTGTGGGGAGGGCCTTCGGAGGCCGGGCCGACGCGGAGGGTCAACCCCTCCACCTCCAGCACCTTGACGCGCTCGCCGGCGCTCACCGGCGCCGCGGCGACGGCGTCCCAGAACTCGCCGTGGACGAACACCTTGCCCTCGCCGCCCGGCGGAATGTCGCTGCGGACGGTGGCGACGAGACCGATCATGCCCTCCCGCCCGGTCACCGCGGGGCGGCGCTGGGCGCGAAGCACCAGTTGACCGAGGAAGAACACCAGTACCGCAAACACCAGGACGGACGGAAGGACGAGCCCCCAGGTCAGGTTCAGTGCGGGCGTGGGCAGGGATTGCTCCTCGAAGAAGAAGAGAAGGCCTATCACCAGTGCTACCGCTCCCGACAGCCCCATTATGCCGAACGACGGGGTGAGCGCCTCCGCGGTCAGGAGGCCGATTCCAGCGAGCAGCAGCAGTACGCCGAGCAGGCTGACCGGCAGGAAGTTGAGGCCGAAGGCGGCGAGCAGCAGGGCGATGCCTCCGAGAATGCCCGGGATGAGCAGGCCGGGGTTCGAGAACTCGAGGTAGAGCCCGAGCAGGCCGATCATGCCGAGCAGCACCGCCAGATTCGGGTTGGCGATCACCGAGAGCGCCCGGTCGCGGAAGCTCATCTCGGTCTCGACGACGAGCGCGTCGGCGGTATCGAGCGTGACCTCGGCGCCGTCGATCCGGGTCACGGTCCGGCCGTGGACCGCCGCCAGGAACTCGTCGGTGTTGTCGGCCATGAGGTCGATGAGGCCGGCCTCGAGCGCCTCCGAGGCCGTCCAGCTTCGCGCCTCCGTGACGCCCTGCTCGGCAAGGGCAACGTCGCGCCCCCGGCGCTCGGCGATGGACCTCAGGTAGGCCGCGGCGTCGGATTCGACCTTCCGGCTCAGGGTCTCGGGCATCTCGCCGCCGGTCCCGGCAATGGGAGTCGCGGCGCCCATGTTGGTCCCCGGCGCCATTCCCGAGATGTCGGCCGCCAGGGTGATCAGGTAGCCGGCGGAGGCCGCCCGGGAGCCGGACGGCCCCACGAAGACGGCGACCGGCACCGCGCTGTTCAGGATCGCCTCGATGATCTCCCGCATCGCGGTGTCGAGGCCTCCCGGAGTGTCGAGGCGGACCAGGACGAGCCCCGCGCCCGCCTCCTCCGCCGCCGCGATCGTCGTCAGCACCCGGCGGGCGGATACCGAGTGAATGATGTCCACCACATCCACCTGGTGGACGTCCGGGGCGGCCGACGCGGCGGACGGCGGTCCCGCGACCGCGAGGGCGAGCCCGACGGCCGCGATGGCCCGGCGGCGCTGGTCAGGCCTTGTCAAGAGGAATCCCGGTCGTGGATCGTGCGGAGTTCGCGGATCTCGAACTCCCGCTCGCCGAGCGGCGTGTGCACGCTCACCTCGTCGCCCACCCGGGCTCCCATGAGCGCCCTCCCGATCGGCGAGCCGGTGGAGACCTTGCCCGCCGCGGCGTCCACGTCCTCGCTGACCACCAGTTCGTAGCGGAACTCCTCGTCGGTGTCCAGATCCACGACCGCGACCTGGCTGCCGAGCGAAACCCGGTCCGCCGGGATGTTGTCCATGCTCACCATGGAGAGGTCCGCGAGCCGGCCCTTGAGTTGCGCGAGGCGGACGGCGACGTAGTTCTGGCGCTCCTTCGCGGCTTCGTACTCCGCGTTCTCGGACAGGTCGCCGTGCTCGCGGGCCTCCTTGATCTGTTTGGGAAGCCGCAGGTGCAGCTCTTCTTCGAGTTCGCGGACCTCCGCCTCGAGGCGGGCGCGGAAGGACAGTGTCACGGATAGCGGGAAGCCTTTCTGGAACGGGAAGCGATCAAAATCAGAATAGCACCGCCGGGGCTTCGTGCGCGCGGCCGACGGGGGCCGGCGCCACCCCGCGGCAGCCGCCGAAGCCCCGCCCTTGCGGGAGGCACGGCCAGCGGGCATGATCCGCACTCCGAACCAAATGGCGCAACCGAGGGAGGTTCTCCATGAAACACATCAAGAGCCGCCGGTTGTCCGGTGTCGTGGCTCTCGGGCTCGTCGCCGGGCTGGCGGCGGTCGCGGGCCCTCCTGACGCCGTGGCGCAGGACGTCTCGCTCAGGGTGGGAGACAAGGCGCCCATGTTCCCGAATCCGCTGCCTTCCACCGCGGGCGAGTCGCCGGGCGCGACGAAGCTCGATCTGAGCGCCGCCCTGGGCAAGAAGAACATCGTGCTGGCCTTCTACGTGGCCGACTGGACGGGTGGTTGAACGCTCCAGTTTTCGTCCTACAAGGACGACATCCAGAAGTTTCTGGATGCGGACACCCAGGTCTTCGGAATCAGCGTGGACACCCCCTTCTCCCAGTGGAACTGGCTGGAGGACGTCGGCAAGGACTCGGGAATGATGGTGGTGCCGGCCGCCGAGGGAGAACTGCCGGGGCTGGTCCTGCTGTCGGACCGCCAGGCGGAAGTGGTGGGGGCCTATGGCGTGACGCCGCTCGAGATCAACGGCGCGACCTATGCGTCGCGCGCGACCTTCGTGATCGATCGTGAGGGCGTCCTCCAGTACGTCAACTACGACTACCAGATCCGTGAGGACTACGAACCGTTGATGGAAGTCCTGGCCGGGCTCGAGTAAACACGCGAGTACGGCTCCCCGGCCCGTGTCGTCCGCGCCGTCGGCCCTCGTCGTCGCGATGCGCCACGGGCCGGCGAACGCCCTCGATCCGGTGTTGGTCGCGAAGCTGGGGGCGAGCCTCGATGAAGCGGAGCGAAGCGGCCGGCCACTGGTCCTGACCGGGCACGACCGTTTCTTCTCAGCGGGTCTCGACCTTGCGGGACTGCCGGAGCGCCGGGACGAAATGGGTGAGTTCGTCGACGCCTTCGACGAACTGGTCCGCCGGCTCTTCCTCTTCCCCTGCCCCACCGTCGCCGCGGTGAACGGCCATGCGGTGGCGGGCGGCGCGATCCTGGCGACCGCCTGCGACGTCCGCATCGGAGCCACCGGCGCCTACCGGATCGGCGTCTCCGAAGTGCAGCTCGGGGTCGTCTTCCCGGCGGCGGCTTTCGAGGTCCTGCGGGCGGCCATTCCGCCGGAGCGGACCGCGGAGGTGCTCCTGCGCGGCCGGCTCACGGGACCCGAGGACGCCCTCACGAACGGCTTCCTCCACGAACTGGCCGAACCGGACGCGCTGGCGGCGCAGGCGGCCGAGCGGGCCGAAGAGCTGGGCGCCCTGCCTCGCGAGGCCTACGCCCACACCAAGCGGGAGCTTCGCGGCGGGTTTGCCGAGCGGGCCCTGAGCCAGGCCGCCGGGAAACGCGAGCGGTTCCTGGACACCTGGTTCTCAAGGGAATCGAAGGCGCGCCGCGCCGCGATCCTGGGTAGCAGGAAGAGGTAGCGGTAGAGGGAGAGCGCTTCGGGCTGGCGCTTCAGGCGCCTGCCGCGGGGTGACGAACGGGGTGGGGATGGCGATGAAGGCAGGCGACGGCCTGAACCCCAACGGCGTAGGACATCGCCCAGGAAGGGGCGAGCGCGGCTCGCTCAGGGCGTCGCGCCGAAGAGGCGAAGGATCTCGCCAGCGGTCATGTCGCCCACCGGCCGCGCCAACCCGGCCTCGCGGACGGAGGCGACCGCCTGCTCGAAGCGGCGCCTTTCGCCCTCGGCGAGACTGATGAACTCGACGCCGGCTGCCTCGGCCATCCGCAGGGCCTCGGCGCCGGCGCGTCCATACGCTTCGGCTCCGGCTACGGACAGGGAGGCGTCGGCGGCCTCATCGATCCACCGCTGTTGCTTCGGAGCCAGGGACGCGTACACGCCTCGATTCATCAGCAGCACGAACGGCAGCCCGGACGCGGGAAGCCAGTCCGTCAGGTAGTTGGCGGGTTCGTGCAACTGAAAGGTGGAGATCCCCGAAGGGGAGATGGCGACGCCGTCGATGACCCCGGTGGTCAGGCTCTGGTGGACCACCGTACCCGGTTGCATGACGGCGCTGGCGCCGAGCGCCTCGATGAAAGGGATGAGGCTCCGTGAGGAGACACGGATCTTGAGCCCGCGCATGTCTTCAAGGGCCCGCACCGGTGTGTCGCGGGTGAGCAGCACCGGGGCGTCATTGGACCAGATCCCCAGAACCTTCGCGTCGTACTCCCGCTCCAGGACCGGCAGAGCGCGGTGGAGAGCTTCGGTGCAGTCCCTGGTGGTCTTGCAGATGCCCGGATAGCCGATCAGGTCGGTCTTTGGAAAGAGGTCGGCGGTGTAGGAAGGCACCGCGAGTGCGATGTCGGCCACCCCGCTGACCAGAATCGAGTACTGCGCCGAGGGCGACGAGTTCAGGGCGCCCGCGGGGAATTGCCTGACCGTCAGTCTGCCGTCCGAGAGCTCTGCGAGCTCCTTGGCCAACGGCGTGAACACGGCCTCGTTCAGCGGGTGATCCGCCGGCAGGAAATGCGCCAGCGACAGCTCCCTGGTGTCCGGCGCTCCTCCGCATCCGGAGGCGGCGAGCAATCCGGCCGCGACAACGAGAATCCGCCTCGCGGGCGCCGCTTCAGGACGCACGCGGCGAGGTGGCCGAAACACGGAGAGTGAGGATGTCCGTGCTGTGAAACTGCTGGTGCCGCACCGAGGACGCGAAGTGCCGTAGCAGCCGCAGGGAGATCTCCTGATCCAGACGTTCCGCCCTGGTCGGCGTGCCCAGCCAGGCCAGGCGGTCCTGAAGATTGAACTCGTCGCCGCTTCCCGTCCCGACCCTGAACTCCAGAACGGCTTCGCCGTCCTCCCGGCCGGCGGTCACGAGCAGTTCGCGTCCCCCGCCGCCCGCCGTTTCCTCCGCCTCCTCCGCTTCCCGGCGGGACTGCAGGAGCGTCAGAAGCGCCTCCTCGGTGGCGGCTTCAAGCCGTCCCAGCGCCGCCTCCAGGCCGTTCGAGGCGGCAAACCCCTGAACGAACTCGGTGATCCTGGGCAACTCGGAACCGTCGAGCCGGCCCCGGAGCCGGCTCTTCCGGCGCACCGTCAGCGCCGTGAGCCCGAACGCGACCAGGCCGCCGGTGATCAGTCCGTTGCTCAACAAACCGCCTGCGAACACCGCGAAGAACTCGGGAAAGATCATGTCGAACTCGAAAGCGACACCCGTCCAGAACGAGACGCCCGCGATCAGGCCGTTGCGCGGGTTCGTCCCCATGCTCGTCACGACTTCCCGCATGCCGACCGTGAACAGCGTGGCCATGACCACGGCGATGGCGGCTGCGACCACGGCGCCGGGGATCGCGAGAACGAGAGCGAGCGCCTTGGGCAGGAAAGCCAGGACAACGAAGGCCGACCCGGCCACCACGCCGATGCTGCGCGCCGCGGCGCCCGTGACTTCGACCGCCGCCACTGCTCCCGGATACGACGTGGCGGGCATCGTTCCCGCCACGCCCGCCACGAGGTTGCCGGCGCTTTCCGCGGTCAGGGCGCGCTGCACCGCCCGGTAGTCGATCGCGCGGGACCGGCGCCGCGCCACCCGCTGGGCGCCGACCGCGACGGCGACCGACTTGGTCGAGCCGACCAGCGTCACGAACACGAACGCCGGCAACAGTCCCCAGAACGCGGGCCCGAAGTCGAGGTCCAGGCCGGGAAGCCGGCCGGCGGGAAGGCCGATCCAGGCGGCATCGGCCACCCGTCCCGTGTCGTAGATGCCGAAGAATGCTCCGACCAGCGAACCGGCGACGATGCCGGCCGCCGGGGCCCAGAGGCGCAGCGCTCCCCTCCCCCGGAGCGAGAGCCCCACGGTCGCGCAGATCGTCACGCCGGCGCTCAGCGGGGCGGCCAGCCGGGGAGCACCCGCGGGCAACTCGTTCAGCATGCCGAAGAGAATCGGCATGACGGTCACGGGGAGGAGCATGAGAACCGTCCCCGTGACGGCGGGGGTGAAGAGCCGGTGGAGCAGTGCGAGCCGCGCGGAGACGACCGCCTGGACAACCGCGGAAACGACGACCAGCGTGGCGAGCAGCCCCGGCCCTCCCCGGATCAGAGCCTCCGCGCAGACGGCGACGAAGATCGCCGAGCTGACGTGCGTCACTGCGTAACCCGCTCCGATCCGGCCCACGCGCAGGGCCTGCACGATCGCGGAAACGCCGCACACCAGTACGGAAACGCAAACCGCCCAGGACACGAGCGCTTCGGCGCCGCCGGCGCGAAACGCGATGGTCGGCAGCAGCACGGTGCCGTTCACGCACAGGGCCGCGAACTGCAGACCGAGCGCCAGCGTGATCGGCCGGGGAGGCCGGTCGTGGACTTCGTAGCGGAGGTCCTCGCCCAGGCCCGCCGTCATTCCGGTATCGCCATCCCGGCCCGCTCCGTGCCGGAACCGGCCTCGCGTACGCCCATCCTCACCTCCCGTCCGAACGCCGTCCCCATCCGGGGGGACGGCGTGTTCCCCGGGCTCCCCATTATGGAGCACCGCCGTCCCCGGCCACCGCGGAATCGCGCGATGGCGGCCTGCGACCCGTTCCGGAGGGAGTCGCCAACTACCCGTACATGGCGTTCGGCAGGTCGGTGGCCAGTCCGGGCAGGAGCGCGATCAGAATGAGCGCCGCGAGCAGCGCGAGCCAGAACGGCACGATGCCGCGAAACATCGTCCGGACCGGCACGTCGGGGGCGACGCCCTTGACGACAAAGATGTTGAGCCCGACCGGCGGAGAGATGAGGCCCATCTCGAGGGTGATGACGATCATCACCCCGAACCAGATCATGTCCACGCCCAGCGACTCGAGAATCGGCTGGACCAGGGGAACGGTCAGCACGAGCATCGCGAAGCCGTCGAGGAAGGTGCCGAGCACGATGAACACGACCAGCACCAACGCGACGACCTGAGCGCCCGAAAACCCCTGCTGGCCGACCCATTCCGATGCGGCGAACGCGATTCCGCTGAGTCCGAGGAAGACCTTGAACACGAACGCGCCGGCCAGCACCAGAAAAGCGGTGCCGCTCGCCTTCAGGGTGGCGCCGACCACCTCGACCACGGTCTTCCGGTTCAGCGCGCGCCGCGCAGCGGCCACGACCAGCGTCAGCATCGCTCCCACGCCCGCCGCCTCGATGGCGGAGAAGATGCCGGCGTAGATGCCGCCGATGGTCACGATGACGATCCCCAGGATCCACAGCGCCCGCCCGGTGGCCCGGAGACGGTCCCGCCACGAAACGGGCGCCCGGGAGTACGGCGCCTTGTCCGGGTCGCGCCTGACGACGACCCAGACGGCAAGAACGAACAGGAGGGTGAGCAGGATCCCGGGCATCACCCCCGCCATGAACAGGCGTCCGATGCTCTCCTCGGTGATGATTCCGTAGATGACGAGTCCCGCCGAGGGCGGGATCAGGATGCCGAGCGTTCCGCCGGCCGCGATGGCCCCCGTCGCCAGGGAGTCGTCGTAGCGGAACCGCCGCATCTCGGGAAGCGACACGCGACCCATGGTCAGGGCGGCGGCCAGGGACGAACCCGAAAGCGCCGAGAAACCGGCGCACGCGATGATCGACGCGGAGGCGAGGCTGCCGCGGACGCGGCTGAGCCAGCCATGCGCGGCCCGGTACAGGTCGTGGCTCATCCCGGAGACCACGGCCAGACTGCCCATCAACATGAACAGCGGCAGGATGGTGAGGGGATACCGGGAGGACACCGCGAACATCTCTCCCGCCACCACCGGCACGACGGCGCCCGGCCGGATCCCGGCGATTCCGGCCAGGCCCACGATCAGCATCGCAAGCCCCACGGGTACGCGGATCAGCAGCAGGACGAGGAGCCCGGCGAAACCCAGGAGGGCGATTTCGGTCCCGCCCATCATTCGTCCGGTTCGTTGGGGTCTTCCGCATTCCAGACGGCGAGCCCCAGCAGCAGCTGGGACGCGAGCAGCAGTCCGTAGATCGCCAGCGACGCGCCCAGCGCGTAGTAGAACGGCGTGTGCGGTATCGACACGCTGCCGGTCACCGCGCCGCAGGGAAGGCCGCAGCTGCCGTGGACGAACAGTGCGTACGCCGCCATCGTGGTGGCCGCCACGCCGAGAAGCCGGGCGGCCGCATCCGTGATGCGGGTCACCCGCCGCCCGGCAACGCGGGCGATCAGGTTGACGCACACGTGCGAACCCTCTCGCGCGCCGTGGGCGATCGCCGCCGCCACCACGAGCGCGAGCGACATCGTGGAAACGTCCTCGATCCAGAGCAGGGAGTCGCCCAGAACGTAGCGCCAGAAGACCTCGGCCACGGTGATCCCGAGCAGCGCGAAGAGCGCAATGCCGCCCAGGAACGCCGGCGCCACCGTCAGTCGGCGGCAAGCCGATTCGGCGCGAGCGAAGCGGTCCCGGTGGTCTTCGAAGAACGTCATCACTGGTGCGCCGCCCAGGGGGGATAACGGCACGCCGTCCGCGGGCCGGAGGCCCGCTGTGCCGACCAGAGGACCGCTGCGGACCCCTCGTAAGTCATTGTTATTACGGACGATTATACACGTCCGCCGAAAACGGGGATCACGTCCGGGGACACTTCCCGAACCGCCCGGCAGTC
>JAJDVI010000078.1 GCA_022826195.1 Acidobacteriota bacterium | reverse complement strand
GGCCGGGGGGGTGCCCCCCCCCGCCCACGTGGACCCCCCACCCACCCGCGCACGCGAAACACCGGTTTGTACCGCGGGTCTCCACCCCGCCACCGCGGTGCTCCGCACCGCGCACGTCGTAAAGCCCGCCCACCCCCTCGGCGCGTCCTACGGCGCCCGGAACCCCGCTTCCCGGTGCGACCCGTCACAAAGCGGCCGGTTCTTCGAATGCCCGCACCGGCAGAGCTTGCCCTGGTCGAGCGTGACCCGCGCACCCCCGCGGCCCGAGATGGTGAGGGGGCCGCGGAAGGCCAGCGGGCCGTTCGGAAAGGGCGTGAAACGCACCGGAGCCGCCTCGTCGGCGACCGCCGGCGCCGGTTCCGAGCCCGGGGCGACCGCAGCCTCGCACCGGAATCCGACGCGGACGTGCGACTCGTCGCAGAGAGGCTTGTTCTCCGAATGCCCGCACCGGCAGAACGCAACCCGCGTGTCCTTCACGACCTCCGCCCCGGGCGTCTCCTCGATCTCGAGGTTGCCGCGGACGTAGTAAGGCCCGTCCGGATTGATGGACGCGGAGTTCTTCTTCCGCGGTTCCTCGGGCAGCACGGTCGCGGCCGCGGCGGCGCCCTTCTCGACCTTCCGGTCGGTGGCCGGCGCCATGCGCAGCGCCCCGGTGGGACATCCCAGCACGACTCGCTCGAGACGTTTCGGATCGCCCTCATCCGGAAGGATCCACGGGCGGCGCGAGGGGTCGAAGACCTGCGGGAGTCCCCGGACGCAGACCTCCGCGTGGATGCAGCGCGGCGCATCGAAGGTGACCGAGGCCTCATTGCCCCGATAGTGGCGAACCAGACTCTTCATTTCCTGAACTCTAGTCGGCCCCCGCCCGCGCCGCCCGCAGCGCGTGGATGTGCTCGTACATGTACCAGACGCCGATGCTCCGGAACGGCCGCCAGCCGTCGCTGATCCGGGCGTATTCCGCGGGCGGCGCGTCCTCCGGCAGCCCGTAGAGGTCGCGCATCGCGAAGAGCACCGCGGCGTCCCCCGGCGCGAAGACGTCCGGCCGGTTCTGCGTGAAGATGAGGTGCATGTCGGCGGTCCAGTTGCCGATGCCCCTGACCGCGGTGAGCGCGGCGCGCACTCCGTCTTCCTCCATCGCCTCGAGCGCCCGGAGATCGAGTTCCCCGCTGTCGACGCGCGCGGCGAGGTCGCGCAGATAGGCGATCTTCTGCCGCGAAAGCCCGACCCGCCGGAGGGTCGCCTCCCGCCGCTTCAGGATGTCCCGCGGCCCCGGGGGTTGTCCCCGGGTCAACGCCCAGAGACGCTTGTGGATCGAGCGGGCCGCCGCCGCCGAGATCTGCTGGGCCACGATGGCGCCCACGAGCGTCCCGAACACGTTGGGACGGGGGGCGAGGGTGCAGGGGCCGATCCGCTGGATCAGGGCGCCGAGAACCGGGTCACGATCGGACAGGTGGCGGGTCGCCGCGGACCAGTCGGGCTGCCCCTCCGGACCGGCAGCCCACGGTCCCTCCTCGGTCGTCATCGGCGGCGGAGTCTAGTGGCGGCGGGCGATGCGATACTGCGGGACCATGCGCCGCGGCTGGACGGGAATCCTCCTCACGCTCCTCGCGGCCTCCTGGGCGGCCACCCCGGCGACCGGCTACCGGTTCTTCGCACGCCACGGCGGGCTGCATCGGATCGCTTCCGTGGCGGGGGCGATCCGCTGGGACGCCTCGGCGTTTCCGCTGCGCTTCCGGCTCCTCGAGAACGGGAACCTGCCCGACATCCCGGGATTCGACGCCGCGCTCTGGCGTGAGAGCGCGGAGCGCGGAATCCGCGCCTGGACCGAGATCGAGACGGCCGATCTCGAGATCGTGCTGGAGGAGGAGACGGTTGCGGCCGAGCAGGGTCGGATGGGCGACGGGATCAACACCATCGGTTTCTCCTCGCTCGACATCGTCGCCGGCGGGCCGTTCGCCACGGCGGACGTGCAGTACACCCGCGGCCGGGTGACCGGCTGCGACATCCACTTCAGCCCGGACTACCTCGAGGGCCGGTCCCTCGACGGACCGACCGCGTTCGAGGAACTCCTGGACTATCTCGCGCGGACGGTGATGCACGAGATCGGGCACTGCCTCGGTCTCGCCCACAGCGCCATGAATCCGACGTGGCTCGCCCGGCCCGGCGCGGTGGAGCGGCCGCCGGGGCACTTCCCGGACGGCGTCACCAGCCTCCAGCCCCACCCCCGGATGTCCTACGGCACCATCCGTACCGTCGTCCTGGAGCCGGACGACGCGGTGGGGGCGTCGCTTCTCTATCCCGCGCGGGGGTTCGTCGAGTCCCGCGGCGCGCTCACCGGCCGGGTGCTGCTCGCGGACGGTGAGCCGGCGCCCTTCGTCTACGTCCAGAGCGTCACCTACGCGGCGGACGGGGCGGTCTTCGGAGCGGGGGCGTTCACCGACTCGTGGGGCCAGTTCCTCCTGGAGGGCCTCGAGCCCGGGTTCCGCCACTTCTGGATCCGCCCGCTGCACCAGATCCTCGCCCACTCGTTCATCGCCGACGCGGCGGCCGCCGGCTCGCTCGAACTCCAGCACGAGCAGCGCTGGTTCGAGATCCGGCGCGGCGAGATCACCCGGGCCCCGGACATCACGGTCCATCCCGCCCGCGACCGGCGCCGGGAGGCGGGTCCGTGAGGCGGCTCCGGGCAGGGTCGCTGCTCGTCCTGCTGGGCCTTGCCGGGTGTGGGGACGATTCCCCGATCACGCCGACTCCACCCCCGCAGCCGCCCGAACCACCCCCGCCGGCGCCGGCGCCGGACCCGGACGCAATTCCGGTGGGTTTCGGAGGTGTCCTGCCCGCTCCGGGGAGCGCCCTGACCCTCCACCCGGGAACGGAGTTCGCGATTCCCGTGATGGCGGACGGAGACCTCGGCGAGGCGGTCGACAACCCCGCCTGGACCGGAATCCCGGTCCGGGTCGTGACCGACGCCCCGGCCACGGTCCTGTCGGTCCCGGCCGAGTTGACGGTGGAAGCCCGGCAGGAACCCGACCTGCTCAGACTCCGGGCGCTCGAATCGGCGGAGGCGGCGCCGACGGTCTACACCGTCCACCTCGAAGCGCCCGCGGAGGGCCTGCCGGAGCTCCTCGGGCTGTCGTTCCGGCTGGAGTCTGAGCCCGTCCGCCTCCGGCTGGCGGATCCCCGCCCGGCGGAACCGGCGGACTGCGGCGGCCTCTCGCTACGGCTGCGGGCGGGGGCCCGCCGCGGCGACGGTGGCGCGCTGGGGGACAACTGGTTCGGCGACCTCGGCAGCGACTTCCGGTCGGCGGACCTCGTGCTGCGGTCTCCGGGAACCGATGGGGAACTCCGCCTGGTGGACGCGTACCAGCAACTGCCCTATGGGAGCATCGGCGAGGCCTACAACCTGGTCCCGGTGATGTTCGCCCACGGTCTCGAGCTCGAGGAGACGGACGGGGGACTCGAGCAGACCCTCTCGCTGGCCTGGTTCGACGAACTGACGCTCCGCGCCACCGTCCCCGGCTGCACCCCGGTCACGCTGCGCTGCGACGACCGCGGCCGCTGCCGAACGCGGTAGGGGCGGAGAGCGCCGACGCGGCCCGGAGGGCCGCGGTGCCGGTCTGGAGACCGGCGTTCCAAGCCGGCGTGCCGGCACGGCAGCCCGAGGCCGGCGGTCCCTGACCA
>JAJDVI010000088.1 GCA_022826195.1 Acidobacteriota bacterium | reverse complement strand
GCTGGAGGCGTCCCGGCCCAGCTTGAAGCTGAACACCCGGGTCATGTCCGACTGGAAGGCGAGCGCCTGCAGGTCGAACATGATCTTCACGTGCTCGTCGAACGAGTCCGGCACCCCTGACGGGGCGTCGGGAAGCTCGCGCAGTTCCCCGCTGGTGTTCCGTTCCACGATCTTCTCGATCCGGCGCTCCATCTCGCGGATGTCGGTCAGGTAGCGGTCCATCCGCCGCACGTCCTGCGGATCGAGGGCGCCCTGGAGATCCCGGACCTCCTCGCCGATGAAGTCCAGAACGCTCCGGCGCGCCCGCTGCCGCGCCGCCCGGCCCTCCGGAGTGCCGCCAGCGCCGAACAACTGGTCGAAGACGATGCGCGGATCGCGCGTCATCGGCAGCGGCTCGGTCGGCGACGCCCAACTGATGGTGTCGGTGTAGACGCACGCGTAGCCATACGCGCAGCCACCGGCCTGGTCCACCGTCTCGATGCAGAGCTGCATCGAGGGAATCGGCGTGTTCTGGCCGAAGCGCTGCGCGTAGAGCTGATCGAACGAGGTCCCGGCGAAGACGTCGGAGCCTTCGGTCTGCCTCGGGTGGGAAGCGGTCAGGAACGTCGAACTCGAGCGGAAGTGGTCCCCGCCGATCTCCCGCGCGGTCTCCGCTTCGGCGGGCTCGTTGTCACAGTCGCTCACGATCGTGACGTAGTCCCGGACCGGCTCGAGCGGGCTGAGGGCGCCCTTCGAGAGATCGAAGTCCGTGCCCTCCTTCTCGGGAGACCACAGATGCCGGGAGCGGCCGTACTTGTTGCTTCCCGCCGCCCCGTGAACGATCTCGATCGCCACGAGCCGCGTCGGGTCGGCCTCGGTCGGCTTCGCGATGACGCTCGCCGGCGCCATGGCGTCCAGGAACGGCAACGCGATCGTCGCGCCGGCCCCGCGCAGGAAGGTGCGCCGCGGCAGGCTTTTCCCGGTCAGGTAGTTCATCGTCTTTTCCTCCGGTTCCGGTTGGCTGTCTTCGCTGGTGTTCTCTAGTGTTCGCCGGCGACGGTGGTCCCGGCCTCTTCGGCCGCGCCGCTCTTCATCTGAAATGCCGGACTCGTCGCCACCCCCAGGATGAACGAGGACATCCGGTAGTCGGAAGCCTCCGCGTCCCGGACGATCTCCCGGATCCGCGGCTGGTCGTAGTACTCCACCCGCCGGCCCAGCGCGTACGCCATCAGGTTCTCCGTGAACGTCCGCAACAGGGGGGTCGGGCGCTTCAGCAGCGCGTTGCGCAGGTCTCCGATGTCCTGGATCGGCGTGCCGTCGTAGAACTCGCCGGACGCGTCGATGGCCTGTCCCGCGTCCTTCACCCGGAGGCGACCCGTCACGTCGAACGCTTCGAGCGCCAGGCCGATCGGATCCATCATCCGGTGGCACGAACGGCACGCCGGGTTGTCCCGGTGGATCTCGAGGGCCTCCCGCGCCGTCAGCTTGCGGACCGTTTCGCCGGACTCCCCGGTGTCGAGGTCCGGCACGTTCGGCGGCGGAGGCGGAGGCGGGCTCCCGAGCAGCACCTCCATCACCCACTTCCCGCGCAGCACCGCCGAGGTCCGGTACGGATGCGAGGTCAGCGTCAACATGCTTCCGTGGGCGAAGATCCCGCGCCGGTTCGGATCCTGGTACTTCACGAGGCGGTGTTCCGGGCCGACCACCCCCTGCATCCGGTAGTGCTTCGCGAGCGGGCCGTTCACGAACGTGTAGTCCGCGGTGAACAGGTCGAAGATGCTCCTGTCCTCGGAGACCAGGTGGTGGAAGAACCGCTCGGTCTCCTCCACCATCGCCCACTTCAACTGCTGGTAGAAGTCCGGATAGAGGCGGACGTTCGGATTGATCTTGTCCAGGTCCTGCAGCCGGAACCACTGGTGGGCGAACCGCTTCGCCAGCGCCTCCGAACGAGGGTCCGCGAGCATCCGGCGCACCTGGGCCTCGAACCCCGCGGGATCGGTCAACCGGCCCGCCTCCGCCGCATCCAGGAGCTCGCCGTCCGGGATCGTCCCCCAGAGGAAGAAGGACAGCCGGGAGGCCAGGTCGGTGTCGGTCAGCCGGTAGCCGTACTCGGCTTCGCGCGGGTCCAGCGGCTCCTCGATCCGGAACACGAAGTTGGGACTCGCGAGCATCCCCTCGATCCCCATCCGGATTCCTTCCTCGAAACCGTCCGCCGCCGCGCCCGAGTCGTAGAGGGACATCAGCGCGTTCAGGTTCCGCTCGGTGAGGTTCCGCCGGTACGCGAGACGGCCGAGACGGGACAGGATCTGCTCCGCACACGGACGCGCCTCCTCGGGCGCCAGCGGCCGGCAGGTGAAGATCGCCCGGCGGCTCGGGGTATCCGACACCCCGGTGGCGTCGAAGGGACCGGTGATGAAGAGGTCCCGCAGGTGCGGCACGTTGTGAATGCCGTAGGTCCTCGACGTCGCGGTGCTGGCGAGCGACCAGTCGTGCGGGGAGATCATGTCGAGGACCGGCCCCTCGTAGTGCTTCAGGAAGACGGCGGCCACCTTGCGCGGGCCGCCCCGCACGAAGACGGGCTCGGAACGCAGGTTGACGCCGTCGGGGTCGGAAACGTGCATCCAGCGGCCGACGTCCAGGAGCGCGACGCGCTCCCCGTCGATCGAGATCTCGACCTGCTCCGGCTTGTCCAGGGTGTGGAGCGCACTCGATCCCGATCCGACGATGGCGCCGGTGGTCTCGTGGTGGAACGCGACCCGGAACCGGTACTCGCCGTCCGCCGGGAACACGTGGTCCACCACGACGCCGCCCCGGGTCCCGTAGGGCGCGCCCTCGACCTGGCCGAGCTGGGCGGCCCAGCGGGAGACGTGGTAGCCCGACTCGGCGGCGGTGGCGTCGGGATCACCGACCGCGAGCCGGCTGATGTCGCTGGCGGCGCGGAGGTAGGAGTCCATGAGGGTCGCCGACAGCAACTGGACGTCGGCGATGTTGTCGAAGTTGGCGCTGATCGTGTCCTGGGGGAGGTACTTGGAGGCGTCGAGCGGCAGGTCCAGCAGGTCGCGGATCGCCGCGGTGTACTCCGCCCGGTTCAGGCGCTGGAAGGACCGGCGCCCGGGGTTCGGATTCGCGGCCGCGCTCTCGTCGAGCTGGGTCTCGAGCGCCTCCGCGACCTCGGTCAGCGTCTCTTCGGGAGGACGCCGGGCGCCGGGCGGCGGCATCATCCCGAGCCGGAGCTTGGAGACCATCTTCTCCGCGAGCACCGGATTCGCCGGAGCGTCCGCGGCGTCGAAACCGGCCAGCGACATGTTGCCGGTCTTCATCCGGTCGTTGTGGCAGACCATGCAGTAGGTCCGCAGCATCCCGTTGTGCGCGGCGGCGGTCTCGCGGGTCACCGATCCGGGCAGCGCCGGGGAGCCGTCCGGAATCCAGTTCCGGACCGCCGCAACCACCGGGGCCGCCGCAGACTCGAACGGGGCGGTTTCGGCGGCGAAGGCGGCCGCCGGAGACAGCAGCACGGCCGTGCCGAGAAACCACGCGGCGACGGTGGGAAGGTGGCGCATGGGACGTTTCGCCGGGCGTCGCGGGACCGGTCTTTCCGCCCCCTTGTACGCCCCGGCCTAATTGGAAAAGGATAGTCCCGAGTGCGCCTCCTTGCAACAAGGCGGAGCCGCTGTCAAGTCATGATTATGGTAGTATGGTCATACTATGGTAAAGGTCACGTATTCGCTGGACGAAGCCACCGTGCGCCGGATCCGGGCGGGCGCGCGTCAGTTGGAAATCGCCCAGAGCCAGTTCGTTCGGGAAGCGGTCGCCGACTACGCCGCCCGAAAGGACCGGCTGAGCGAAGCGGAACGGCTGCGGATGCTGGAAGTGCTGGAGCGGATCCGGGACTCTCCGCCGACCCGTCCTCAGGAGGAAGTGGAGGCGGAGCTTCGGGAGATCCGCGAATTGCGAAAGTGGGCCTGGCGGCGAGAACCATGATCGTCCATCTGGACACGTCGGCGCTCGTTGACGCGCTGACCGGCCGCCGCCAGTCGCTTCCGCGCCTGCACGAGTTCGTCAGGGAGGGGCATCGCCTGACGCTCTCCGCGCCAACGCTCTACGAGTGGCTGCGCGGTCCGCGAACCCTCGGCGAGCTGCAGGACCAGGAGGCGCTGCTGCCCCGAAGCGCCGCCGTGCCGTTCGACGCCGAAGCGGCAGGCACGGCAGCCGATCTCTACGGTCAGGTGCCCCGAGCGCGCGCCCGCCAGTTGGATCTGGCGATCGCGGCCTGCGCGATCGTTCAGGAAGGCGCGCTCTGGACGCTGAACCAAGAGGACTTCGGGGACATTCCCGGCCTCAAGCTGGTATAGCGGTCCCGGTCAGAGATCGAGGTCGGCGAGCACCGGCGCGTGGTCGGAGGGGATGTCCTCCCCTTTTCGCTGCCGGCGCTCGTCCCGGTCCACCCGCACCGCGGCGATGCGGCCGGCGAGGGGAGCGGTCAGGTAGATGTGGTCGATCCGCGCGCCGATGTTCTTCGCGAAGGCCAGGCGCGTGTAGTCCCACCAGGTGTAGAGGCCCTTCTCGGGTTCCTCTCCTTCCGCGTAGATCTCCCGGTACGCGTCCGTGAGCCCCCACCCAATGACGCCCGCGAGCGCCGCCCGGGCGTCCGAGTGGCACAGCACCCCTCCCGGATCGGCGGTCGCCGAGTCCCGGTCGCCCGGCGCGACGTTGAAGTCGCCGCAGAGAACGAGCGGCTCTTCCGGGTCCGCGCTCCCGGCGAGGTGGTCGCGAAGCGCCCCGAGCCACTCGAGCTTGTAGTTCCAGTCCTCGACGCGGGTCACCGCCTTCCCGTTCGGCACGTAGGCGGTGATGACCCGGAGGCCCGCCACCCGGACGTCCAGGAGGCGCGCCTCGTCCCGCGCCCGGCAGGCGGGAAGGCCCCTTTCGAGGACCTCCGGGGACTCGCGCGCGAGAACGGCGACCCCGTTCCGGGCGGCCTGGGCATGCACCACGGCGCGGTATCCGGCCGCCTGGACGTCCAGCCAGGGGAAGGTCTCCGCGGGGGCGCGAAGCTCCTGGAGACACAACACGTCCGGCTCGTGCCGCTCGAGCAGGCGGAGCAGGCGCGCCCGGCGCGTCCGGATCGAATTCAGGTTCCAGGTGATGACGCGCAAGGGGGTGAGCGCGCCGGATCATAAACGGCGAGAGCCCCTACACTTCGTCCCCGGCGACCCCGCATGAACTCCTTCTTTCCCATGCCCCGCAGGGAGCGCGTCGCCCTCTTCACCCTGATCGCGTTCTCGGTGGTGGCCTTCCTGCCGGTGTTCGGGGAAGTCTCCGTGCTCGGGGTTGCCGTGTTCGGCTGGCTCATGGCGCTCCTGCTGCTCGGGTCCCCGGCGATCCTCCTCCTGCTGGTTCTCGGCGAATCGGGAAGCGGAGAAGCCGGCGCCGGGGGGCCGGAGGACACCGCACCGGATCCATGATCGAACGCTGGCTCGTCCTCGTCTACCTGCTCGTCTGCGTGGTGGTCGGGGCGCTGGCCACCCGCCGGGTGCTCGGCTCGGCGGACGAGTACTGGGTCGCCGGCCGGTCGGTCGGGACCGGGGTCAACGCCCTCGCGATCATGGCCAGCCTGGCGAGCGGCGGCTCGCTGGTCGGCGTGCTGGGCCTCGCCTACTCGGGCGGCATTCCGGCGACGCTCGCCCTCTTCGCCGGCGCGGTGGTGGGGTTCCCGCTCGCCACCATCCTGGTCGCGGCGCCGCTCCGGCGCCTCGCCAAGTTCACGATCACCGACTTCATGGTGTTCCGGTATCCCCACGGGCTGGTCCGGGCGCTGGTCCCGACGATCATCGTGATCTCGCTGACCGTCTACATGGTGGCGCAGATGAAGGCCGCCGGCATCACCGCCGAGGCGCTCCTCGGCGTGGACTACGGCACCGCGATCACGGTCGCAACGGTCGTGTTCGTGCTCTACGTGTCTTTCGGGGGCATGGTGGCGGTCACGGTCACCGACGTCATGCAGGGAGCGCTCCTGTTCCTGCTCATGGGGGTCACCGCCGTCGTGCTCGCCATGAACGCGGGGTCGCCGCTCGGCTCCCTCCAGGCGGCGACGGCCGCCTCGCCGGCCTTCGGCCAGCTCCCCGCCGGGGGCTCCGGCTACCTCGACTACTTCGTGATCTGGGCTTCCGCGATCCCGGTGATCCCCCACATCGTGATGCGGGTCGCCACCGCCCGCGACCCGCGGAGCGCCCGGCTCTCGCTCAATCTGGCGACGGTCATGTACGGCGTGATGATCCTCTCGGCGATCCTGCTGATCGCCCCGGTGGGCATCCTGGAGTTCCCCGGGCTGACCGATCCCGACGAGGTCTTCCTGCGCATCATCGGCGAGAACTTCCCTCCCCTGTTCCGCGGGCTCGCGGTGGCGGCGGTCCTGGCCGCGGTGATGTCCACGACGGACGCCTTCCTGCTGGCGGTGAGTTCCGCCGTCGCGCACGACCTGCTCGGCGGCTACCTGGGGCGGAAGAGCAAACGCGCCCAGGCCTTCGCCCGCCTCGGGGCCACCTGGCTGGTCGGCGCCGCGGCGCTCTACTGGGCGTGGTCGCCGCCGGAACTGCTGACCCAGTTCTACACCGCCGGGGTGGGACTGCTCTCGGCGGGACTGTTCGTGCCGGTGGTCTTCGGCCTCTGGTGGCGGCGGGCGAACCTCCTGGGCGGGCTCGCGGCGCTCGTTGCCGGAGTCGGGACCTACTCGTTCGTCCTGCTGTTCGGCCCCCGATTCGAGATCGGGCTCGGGCCCATTCTGGTGGCCCTCCCGGTGAGCCTCGTGGCGATGCTGGCCGGCGGGTACTGGGGCCGCTCCGATCCTGCCGACCGGGCGCGGGCCGTGGAGCGGCTGCACCAGCCAGGCTGACAGACGGCCGTTGCCGGCGACTCTCTCCGCGGCGGTACTGCTCCTCTACACCGCCGTCCTGTTCGGGGTGGCGTGGATCGCCAGCCGGCGGATCCACGACTTCTCGGACTACCTGGTCGCCGGGCGGAACCTCGGCGTCCCGCTCGCCTCGCTGAGCCTGCTGGCCACCTGGTTCGGGGCCGGCACGCTGCTCGCCTCCGCGGAGGAGGTGCGGGCGGTGGGGCTCTCGGCGGCCGCGCTCGAACCCATCGGTCCCGGAATCTGTCTCCTGCTCGTGGGACTGTTCTACGCGGCGCCCCTGCGGCGGGCGGGCCTGCTGACGCTCGGGGACTTCTTCGCCCGACGATTCGGCCGGTCTGCGGAGATCGCCTGCGCCGCCATCATGGTGCCGAGCTTCTTCGGCTGGATCGCCGCCCAGTTCTCGGTGCTGGCCGCGCTCCTCGGCGAGCTCTTCGGCATCCCCGCCGGGGCGGGTCTCGCGCTCGTGGCCACGGTGGCGGTGGGCTACACGCTGATCGGGGGAATGTGGTCGGTGACGCTGACCGATGCCGTGCAGGGCGTGATCGTGGTCCTGGCGCTCCTCGCGCTCGGCGTTTCGGCGGTGGCGGAGCTCGGTGGGGGTTCGCTCGCCGGGGGCCTCGCGCGGCTGGGGCGGGAGACGCCTCCGGATTTGCTCGCCGTGGTTCCCGGCGAGCTGACCGCCTTCCTCGCCTGGTCGGGGCTTCTCGTCGCCGGGGCGCTCGGCAACATCCCGGGCCAGGACGTCCTTCAGCGGGTGTTCGCCTCGCGGACGGAACGGGTGGCCCGCCGCGCCTGCCTGATCGCGGGAGGCCTCTACCTCGTCCTCGGCGCCGTCCCGGTGGTGCTCGGGCTGGCGGCCCGGCTGCTCCTGCCCGGACACGAAGGCGAGATGCTGGCGACGTTCGGGCGGATTCTCTTCAGTCCGCTGGCCGCCCTGGGACTCGTCCTGCTGGTGGTCTCGGCGGTCCTTTCCAGCGTGGACAGCGCGCTAATATCGGCCGCGTCCGTACTGGCGCAAAACCTGCTGCGCCACCCGCTGCCCCGGGTGGGACTCCTGCGGTTGAGCCGCCTGTCGGTTCTCCTGGTCGGTGCGGCGAGTCTCTTCTATGCGTTCCAAGGTCTCAGTGCGTACTCCCTGCTCGAAGACGCGTACGAACTCACTCTCGTGGGGCTCTTCGTGCCGTTGACGGCCGGGCTGTTCTGGAAGCGCGGCGGCAGCGCCGCGGCCCTGTCGGCGATGGCGGGCGGAGTCGTTCTCTGGGCAGTGCACCTCACGTTGGGTTGGGAGTGGTTCCTCGAACCCGCGCTGTCGCCGGCCGGAGTTCTCATTCCGAACGCGATCGGCCTGACCGCCGCCAGCGCGGCGGGCTACCTGCTCGGGAACGCCTGGGGCCGGCCGCAACCCGGCGGCCGCGCCGCCGGATGAGCGAGTTCCGCGAACGCGCCGAGGCGCTCCGGCGCCGGGCCGAGGCGCTCGAACCGGACGCGGAGGGCCGCCGCGAACTCACCCAAGCGACCGTCCGCCACGCCGAGGAGTTCCTCGAGTCCCTGAAGACCGGGCCGTCCTGGTACCCGCCCCGCGAGTCGTCCGCACTGAACGACCTGCCGATCGGGCCCGAGGGCCAACCGTTCCCGGGAATCCTCGACCTCATCCGACGCGAGGTGGAACAGGAGGGCCTGAATCCCGCATCCCCCCGCGATCTCGGCTACGTCCCGGGCGGCGGGATCTACTCGTCGGCGCTCGGCGACTACCTGGCGGCCGTCGGCAACGCCTTCTCCGGCTACTTTCCGGCCTCCCCGGGAGCGGCCCGGGTGGAGAACCGGCTCGTGGAGTGGATCGCCGAGATCGTCGGTTATCCGAAGCAGGCCGGCGGGACGCTGACGTCGGGCGGGAGCGTCGCGGCGCTGACCGCGATCATCGCTGCCCGGGACGCAAAGGGGCTTCGCTCGGAGGACTTCTCCCGGGCGTCCGTCTACGTCACCAGCCAGGAGCACTACTCGGTCCGCAAGGCGGTCCACCTGGCGGGCGTCGGCGAGGCCCCCTGCCGGATCATCGCGGTGGACGAGGAGTACCGGCTGGCGCCGGAGTCGCTGGCCGCCCACATCCGGAAGGACCGCGCGGACGGGCTCATCCCCTGGCTGGTGGTGAGCACCGCCGGCACCACCAACACAGGGGCGGTGGACCCGCTCGACGCGGTGTCCGACATCGCGCGCGCCGAGGGTCTCTGGCACCACGTGGACGCCGCCTACGGCGGGTTCTACGTGCTGGTGCCGGCGCGGCGGGAAGTCCTCCGCGGCATGGAGCGATCCGACTCGGTGGTGCTCGACCCGCACAAGAGCCTCTTCCTTCCCTACGGCAGCGGCGCGGTGGTGGTCCGCGACGCGGCCCACCTCGAGACCTTCCGGTGGAAGGCCCCCTACCTGGTCGACGCCCCCCAGAAGGAGAGCTCACCCTCGGAGCGGTCCATCGAACTCACCCGCCACTTCCGCGGCATGCGCCTGCTCGTGCCGCTGCTACTGCACGGCACCGAGCCGTTCGCGGCGGCGCTCGAGGAGAAGTGGGTGCTGGCCTGCTATCTCCAGGACGAGTTGCGGCGTTGGGAGGACATCGAGGTCGGACCCGAGCCCCAGCTCTCGACCATGTGCTTCCGCTACCGGCCCCCGGGACGAACGGAGGAGGAAGTGGACGACCTGAACCGCCGGCTCATCCGGGCGCTCCACGCCGACGGACGCATCTTCGTCTCCGCCACCTACCTGAACGAGCGGTTCTGGCTCCGCCCCTCACCCGGCATCTTCCGCACCCACGCCGAACACATCGACGAGTTCATGGAACTCCTCAAGGGCTTCCTCGCGGACCTGTAGCGGAAGGGACCGCCGGTCTTCATACCGGCACCGCGCGGGACCGCGAAGCCAGCGTGAACGGCGCTGACTCCGGCCGAGGAGATTCCTTGCAGATCGTTCTTCACGGGGATCGATTCACAAGGAAAGTGCACTCGCTCCAGATCGCGGATCGCCCCCTGCGCAAGAGCGCGCGACGGCTTGGAACGCCGGTCTCCGACCGGCATCGCTGCGCGCGAGCGCAGCGAACTCTCGAACCGTCCATGGCCGGACAGCGTCGCATAAACGTGAAATACGAACGTGTGCCTTTCGATTTACGCGGACGTTCATTCCTTGGAACGCCACCGCCACGATCGACACCGAACTGCGGATCGAAGCGTCAGTGGGTCTGCTCGGGCCGCAGCAGGCCGGGAAGACGGGCTTACGCTCGGAACCTCGTGCGACGACTTTTTTCTGACAGATCCTCTCCCCGCTTTACAACCCAGGCATCGCCGGGAGCCGCTCAGAACCCGAGTTCGGAGTGGGATCCCAAACGCACCAACCGCAACGTATCGGGCTCAGCCCTCTGGTAGATGAGGATCAGGTCGGGCTTCACGTGACAGTCGCGATGATCCGACCAGTTGCCACTCAGCGCGTGGTCGCGAAAACGAGCCGCCAGCGGTTCATCGCGCGCCAGAGCTTCCACGACGGATGCCAGATCGGCGTCAAGAGACGCCCGGTGTTGCCCCCTCGATTCGCGTTTGTAGTCGCGTTTGAACTGCGTGGTTCGCTCAATCGTCCGCATGCAGCTCGTCGAAGAGTTCCTGCACACTGGCGAACCGGGGAAGGCCGCCCTTCCTCGCTTCCTTCATGGCCTGGATCGTGACCTCGTTGGGGACCAGAGGTGTGAAAGGCAGGGCCTTCTCATGCGCAACCCTGGTCAGCAGCAGGCGAACGGCGTCTGAGACGGTCAGGCCCATGGCGGCGAGCACGGCAGCCGCTTCCTCCTTCACGGCCCCGTCAATCCGAGCCTGGACGAGTTGATTCGCAGCCATAACGAGTTCAGGCCTCCCTAGTGACCGACAGTGTCATTCATTGGAATGCTATTGTCAAGCACACTGCTCACTCGCTGCCAATGAGCACGTTCGTCGGACTGAGTCGGAGGGCTTCGCGATCGAGACCCCGCTTTTCCGCCGCCCCGGGAACAGGCTCACGAATTTCTGCCGGACGGCCCACGGCGCCGAGATGGATCTCGTGTTGGAAACCCCGGGCGAAGCCGGCCTGGGCCATCGAGATCAAGTACGGGAGCGCGCCGCGTCTGACCCGCAGCTTCCACACGGCCTGCGACGGCCTCCAGCCGGAGCACGCGTTCGTCGTCCACTCCGGCGACCGCGAGTATCCGATCCGCCCGGACGTCACCGAGATCAGCCTTGCCGGGCTGGCCAACCGGCTCGCAAGCGGCGATCCGTAACTGCACTCGACCGGCCGCGCGGCTGGATCAACCCACCGTCGCCATCGCTGGCGTCAAACCCAATCAGCTTTGGAAGGTTGACTGATCCATAAGCTACAACAGTCGACACCGCATCCTTGAACAGCTGCTCTTTGGTCAACTCAGCCCCCGAACCAGGCGCGGAAACACGCCAAGCTTGACTCTCGGCCGGTTCGCGATGCTCGACGGCAGATTCGTCCCGGGTCCTTGGCCCTAGGAAGTACGGCTTCTACCGTGCACCTGACACAGGCGCTCCGGAGACAGTCGTGCGGTTCGAATGCTGACAGTCGCTTTGGTCTGTGTCCGCCGGGCAAAGACCCGTTGATGGCGAGTAACCAACAGCATCACACTCACCGTCATCCTCGAAGATACAGATCTGACCGGCACGCAGTGGTTGCACATCGCTGCAGTCCTGAACGTCGGTATTGCTAGGGCATAGATTCGTCGAACCCAAAAAGCCGACTGCATCGCACTCCCCGTCACCCTCATACGCACACTGGCCGGCAAGGCTTGATGGCCGCAGGACACTGTTGAGCCAATCGGGCCCGAGTGTTGGAGGCAACTGAGTTGCCGGCTGCTCGGCAGATTCCTGGACCTGATTCTCGATCTCACCCTGCTCGCGTTCGCTACGCGAGGCCAGCGACGCTGTTTCGTCGTCCTTGGCATCTCTAACCGATTGACCCACCTCGCGTGCACTCTGTTGCTTGAAGCGACGATCGATATCTCCAAACTCCAAGATGGCAAAGATGATGAGAATCAGAGTCAGCACCGCGCTAGCCGTACTCACTACAAGTTGCGCTATCTGTAGATGCTTTTTCATCGAAAGTCCCCCTCAGAAGTCTCTGGCGTCGTGCATTGGTGCCGCATGAGGCTCTGGGCACTTCATACGTGTTGTCGTTCGCGAAGTAACCCGTGGCGCTTGAGTTTTTCGTGGAGGGTGGTGGTGCTGACCTGGAGGATGCGGGCGGTGTGGGTCTGGTTGCCGTCGACGCGGTGGAGGGTTTGCTCCAGGATGTTTCTCTCCACGTCCCGGAGCAGCTCCTTCAAGGATCTCCCGGTACGGTCGCCGTGGTAGGAGATGGCGCAGAACGAATCCGGCAGGACTTTGCCGCGGTAGCGGGCGAGTGCTGCGGTCGAGACGGCGCTATCGATGACGGCGCGGAGTTCCGCTGCGTTGCCGGGCCAGTCGTGGTCGTGGTAGGCCGCGATCATGCGGCTGGAGATGCCGTAGGGGCCGACGGCGGCGCGCTGGCATGCGTCGGTGAGGAACTGCAACGCAAGCGCGGAGATGTCCATCTTCCGCTCCCGCAATGGCGGGATCCGGATTGTGGTTGCGCCCGGGAACGACATCGTCGGCAGCGCACCGCGCCGGCCGTTCGTCAGACTCTTCCCGGGGGGTGCGGTTGACGCGATGAACCGGACCCCAGGGCTCCCCATCCGGGAACTGACATCTCCGAGCCGGTCCGGGGCCAATCCGCTGAGATAGAGCGTTCGGGCGGGCGGCCCGGTTCCGTTGCGGTCGGCGCCAGCCACGGCAACGTCAAGGTGCGCCGCCAGCTTTCCCGCCGGCACGCTGCCGGTCTCGATCGGGACGAAGCCCTCGGACGGGTCCGGGCCGGAATAGCTCGCACGATGGATCAACTCGGCCGCGAAGCGTCGTCCGGTACCGCCCTCGCCCACGACGACGACGGGGTCCGACGACAGGGATGCCGTGGCAATCTCGCCGCGGATTCGTGCGGCTTCGGCGGAACTGCCGATCCAATCGGCACAGGCGTGCAGGCCCGACCACCTTGACCCGTTGGCTGGGTGATCCGGGGTGCCCCGCATGGAATCCGCCTTTGGCCCGCCGCCCGGGGGGCGGCGGGCCGTGGTGGTGAACGCGCTAGGCGCTCATCAAGATCAGAAGGTCAGGCGGGCGGAGAGGCCGATCGTGCGGCCCTGGATCCACTCGATCGTGTTCCGGTAGCTGCTTCCGGCACGCATAATGAAGTTTGTTTCCGATGCGTTGTTCAGAGCGTTGAACAAGTCAAAGATCAACGAAACGCTGGCGCTGTTTCCCAAAGGGACCTCCTTGTCCACGCGGAAGTCGACGATTGAAACTGTGTCCGACCTGCGGTTGTTCAGATCATCGAGGAAGATCACCTTGGTCCCCACATTCGGCACTCCAATGGCCAGCATCGGAGCCCACGGGAAACCGCTGACGAGCCGGAGTGTTGCCGCAGTACCGATCTCGTACGGCATCACGTAACGCCCGGCAGCCTTGAACTGCCAGTTCGTGAGGTCCTGAAGCAGCGAGACGGGGCCCACCGGAGCTTCCCAGCCCTCGTTGACGGGATCGGTCGTGAGCGGACTTGTGCTCTGACTCGCTCGGCGACCCTCATGGCGCCACTGGTAGTCGAAGTAGGCGTTCCAGAAGAAGTTGTTGCGGAACCGCCGATTCACACCGAAGGACACGGTCGTCCAGTTCCATTGGCTGTCCGCAGCCGGGTAGTTCGTGATGAGGTTCTCGCTCCGTGGAGCGCCGTCCGGCAGTCCCTTGACCGTGATCATCGTGCCGCCATATCCGGCAGCGTCACACGCGGCGGGGCACGGAACCTGCTGGACGTTGGTTAGCGTGGCAGCGGTCTGTGCAATGTTCATCGCGCTTCCTCGCCCCCAGCCCCGTGTCTGACGCTTGTGGACGACTGACAGCCGAAGACCCAGGTCAGCACCCACCTGATGTTCACCGGAAACGCTGTACTCGTCCACGTAAGGGACTTCGGTGTTCGGATCTACCGGGGTTCCCACGGGGGCGGAGCGCTCGATACCGAGGCCGGTACCGGGGCTTCCCCCGATCCGCTCGCCAAGTTCGCCAACACCATCGAACAGACCGTTCTGATTCTGGTCCAGGAACTCGTAGCTCACGGCCTTGTTGCCGCCTGGATTGGCGTTGGGCAGACCAGTGTTCATGTTGTGGTAGTAGCGGCCGAAATAGCCCTTCAGGACAGAGCGGCCCTCACCGGTAAGGTCGTAAGTCAGGCCGGCGCGTGGGGCCCAGTACCACCAGTTGATGATGTTGCTCCCCGCGACCTGACCACCCTCTCCGAACAGCAGCGGGAGCGCGGCCGCGACATTCGAGTCAATATCGCTTACCTCACGTATGCAACCCAGGGCTGCATCGCACGGGCCGCCGGGAACATTGTTCGAGTCGAGATAGGCCATATGCTGACTTCCGACGCGTATCCCGGCGTTCAATGTCAGGCGGTCATTGACGGTCCAAACGTCCTGAAAGTAGAAGTCTGCATGGGTATTGCGGTCGTAGTTGAAGTTCGGCACGCTCCAGAAGAGGATCTCATCCACATTGTGTGGACGGGCTGGATCCTGGGAACTGTTGTCCTGATAGCGGACGGCGCCGGAGTTCGAGTTCCGTCCGAATTGGCGTTCGTCGATCTGCAGGTCCCAGCCGATCTTCAGATCGTGGCTGCCGCTTGATGTCGGAAGGTAGTAGTTGAACTGGCCGGTGGTGTGCGGTTTCCAGCGGTTGAAGGTGAACGGTCCCCACCCCGCTCCCAACACGAAACTGGTTCCGCTGTCGATCCGAGGCGGTTCTGTCGCTGGATCAGAATTCGGGACCATGGGCCAGCCGAACCCGAAGTGATTCACCTGGATGTTGCTGTAGAGCCGGTCGCTCCAGACGCGCTGCCATTCGGCCTTGTGCAGCCAACTCCACGAGTCCTGTGCAAGGATGCTGCCGGCCGGAACGCTCAACGATAGGCCGCGGAACGGCTTCTGCTTGAGCGACCAATGGTGCATCGTGATGAACTGATCCCGATCCGTGATCTGCCAGTTCGCCTTGACGGTAAACATGTCGAAGTCGCCAAGGTCGGTAGCGACATCCCGCGAAACACCGGAGATCACCCGATCAATCACGAACCTGTTGTACGCCGCGTAGAACCACGCCTTGTCCCGCACGATCGGGCCCC
The DNA here is from genome assembly GCA_022826195.1 of Acidobacteriota bacterium. GTDB lineage: Bacteria > Acidobacteriota > Vicinamibacteria > Marinacidobacterales > Marinacidobacteraceae > Marinacidobacterium. Next base: position 3,452 of record JAJDVI010000088.1, on the reverse strand, counting down.
CGAGGTCGATATGCGCCTCATAGAACTCGACGACCGGTGCGGACGTGCCACCGCGACTCTCGAGGTCCGAGGTGAGGTTGTCCGCGATCCAGTCCGTCGGCTCGTAGGCGAAATGCTCGGTTCCGGAGAACTCGTTGCCGCCGCTTTTCCAGACGGCATTCACCTGGGCGCCGGGAGCATCCATCTCGACATCCGCTCCCTGCGCGGATACCTGGAACTCACCGATGGCATAGAAGTCGTAATACCCGCCGGCCCCGCTGTCTCCCTCTGTGGTGTTGACACCATCGTTGATGATGCGGTTCTGGCGGCGGACACCAAAAGTCTCGTAGCCAGACTGCTGACTCTTGTGGGACCCGCCCACGTCGTAGCCGCGCATCCGCACGCCGGGACTCTGCTGGAGGACCGCCCACATGTCGGTCGCTGACGGGACGTCTTCGAGCTGGGTGGTGTCGAAGGTCGCCGACACGCCGGTCGTCTTCACGTCAACGACCGGAGACTCGCCGGTCACGGTGACGGTCTCGGCGACGGTCGCGATGTCCATCGTGGCGTTCACTTCGAAGGTCGAACCACCGACCACGATGACGTCCTCGAAGACGACGGTCTGGAATCCGCCCAGTTCGAAGGTCATGTTGTAGCTGCCCGCGACGAGCTGCGCGAACCGATAGGAACCGTCCACGTCGGTGGTCGCGGTCCGGGCCGCAACGAGTTCCTCGGACTCGAGGGTCACGGTCACTCCGGGATGGACGAGCCCCTGCGCGTCCTGGGCGGCGCCCTCGAGGCGTCCGTAGATCTGCTGGGACAGGGCCGCACTCGGCCACGCCACCAGCAAGGTAAACAAGAGGAGTTTTCTCATGTCAGTCTGCTTCTCCTTGTGCGAATCTGGGACTGATGGGTTGACCGCCGCCCCGGGAACGGCGCGGCGGAAAAGGAACCGGAAGGCGCGGCCCGCGAACATCAGGCCGAGCCTCTACTTCTTTCCTGGTTGTTGAGCACGTTGTTTGGACGCTTGATCGCATCCGGCCAGTCGAGGTTCTCGGGCCACATGGCGGAGAGGCGCGCGACGAGCCGAGCGGCGCGCCGAAAGGTCACCCGCCCCGCTTTGAGGTCCTCAAAGAAGCGACTGCTGCCGATGGCCTCCCGGCCCAGCGTGCTGATCGCGATGCCTCGATGTGCCGCGAGACGCCTTCCGGCTTCCACAATGGCCGCAGCCGTCTCTTCCGGCGCCGTAGTGGTCATTCCGCCACTGTATGGCGGATACGCCACCATTGTCAAGGGCTGCGGTGCCCGCAACAATGGTGACTGTGGCGAATACGCCACCGACAATGCGTTTTCGGGAGATCGTCCAACAACGACTGAAGGAGATGGGTGTAAGCCCCATAACCGCAGCCCGAACAGCGGGCCTCAAGAGGGACTCGATCCGCGGCATCCTTCGCGGCCGGGCACCGTCCATTGACCGAGCCGCAGAGATCTGCGCTGCCCTCGGTCTTGAGTTCTACATCGGCCCGGCACGCTCCGGCACCGTCCCCCCTCACGCGAAAGGACTAACGGCCGCTCAGCGTGCGGTGATGGAGCGGGCGGTGCGGGACCTCGCGGACATCCTGGACGAGACAGACAAGACGACCACCTGATACCGGCGGGATCCGTCCAGCCCGGATTCCCCGTCCTCAGCACTTCCGGGAATCCCGCGACCGCGCTGCGGGCAACGCCGGCAATTCGGGCGATCCCGGAGACACTCTGTCGAGGCTGCGCCGAGGACGCTGCGTGTGCTTCTGTCTAGCTCGTCGCTATTTCACGCCGTGTTTTTGACGGAGAGCCGACAAAGACCGCGCGGCGGCATCGTCGACCGCGCGGCGCGACTACGGGCTCTTGACCACCTCGCCGCCCTTCATCACGAACTTCACGTCCTCGAGCAGGGTGATGTCGTCGAGGGGGTTCCCCTCGACCGCGATGATGTCGGCGAGCTTGCCGTCCTCGATGGAGCCGAGGTCGGCCTCCCAGCCGAGTAGCTCCGCCCCATTGATGGTGGCGGTCTGGATCGCCGCCATCGGCGAGATGTCCATCTCGTCCACCATGATGGCGAAGTCCTTGGCGTTCCGCCCGTGCGGGAACACCGCGGCGTCCGTCCCGTAGGCGAACTTCACGCCGGCGTGGAAGGCGGCGGCGAGCCGCTCGCGCTGCATGGCCGCCATCTCCTTCGCCTTGGCGATGGAGTGTTCGGGAACGCCGTTCTCGGCGCCCTCATCGATGATGAAGTCGAGGGTGTAGATGGTGGGAACGATGAAGGTGCCGTGCTCCTTGGCGAGGCGGATGCCCTCCTCGTCGATCAGCGTCCCGTGCTCGATGCTGGCCACGCCGGCGCGGATGGCGTCGTTCATGGCCGCCGGCGAGTGGGCGTGCGCGCCCACCGGGGTGTCGAGCATGTTCGCGGTGTCCACGATCGCCTTCAGTTCCTCGAAGGAGTACGCCTGGTCGTACACCGAGTCGCCATGCGACAGCACGCCCCCCGAGGCGGTCACCTTGATGACGTCGGCCCCGTACTTGACCTGGTAGCGCACCGCTTTGATCAGCTCGTCCACCCCGTCCGCGATCATCGCGTAGCCGGGGGTCGGGATGTCCGCGTTCCAGCCGTTGATATCCGCGTGGCCACCCGTCGAGCCCACGCCCCAGGTGGCCGCCTGGATGCGCGGCCCCGGGACGATGCCCCGGTTCACCATGTCCCGGAGTGCGGCGTCGTGGTAGTTCCCCGCCCCGATGTTGCGGACGCTGGTGAAGCCCTTCTCGAGCGTGATCTTGGCGTGCGCGACCGCGTAGATCGCCTCGTGGGCGACCGTCTCGCGCATCTTCTGGGTGTCGCCGCCGTCTCCCGGGATGCCGCCGAGGTGGACGTGGCAGTCGAAGAGCCCGGGCAGGATGGTGTGGCCGCTCAGGTCGATCACCGTGGCGCCGCGCGGAATGGGGATGGCGCCCGTCGGGCCGACCGCGGTGATCCGCTCGCCCTCGATGACCACCTCCGGGTTCAGGACGGGGGGCGCGTCGGTGCCGATGATGAGCCGGTCCGCCCGGATGACGATGGGCGTTTCGCCGTCCTGGGCGGCGGCCGGGAGGGCCATGAGAACGGCGAGGGCGAGCAGGGCGAGGCGGGACGTGAAACGCATCGGGATTCCTCCGGGAGAGGCGCGCGATCGTACCCGGATTTGGGGTGGGTGGACCGGCTAGAGGGGAGTTACGACGTGCGCGGTGCGGAGCACCGCGGTGCCGGTCTGGAGACCGGCGTTCCAAGCCGTGGGCGTCGCGAGAGTGGGTGAGAGTTACGTGTCAAACGACAGGTAAGGATCGGTCTTAAACGACACCCACTTTGTCAGGGGTGTGAGTCGTTGGGAGAGTCTGCGGTTCTCGTAACGGGGGAACCGGCGTGGCGCTCAGCAAGGATTTACGGATGACGATCAGGACGC
>JAJDVI010000046.1 GCA_022826195.1 Acidobacteriota bacterium | reverse complement strand
CAGCCGGTTCAGATACCGGTCCAGCATCGAGGTGGCGCTGCCTCCGAGACCCTGGCCGACGCCCGCCCGGAGGCCGTAGGGCGAGGCTCCGGCGAGCGTGAGGCCGCTCAGCGCCCCGACCGCCCCGGCGGCGGCAAAGGTCGAGAGGTAGTGCCGGCTCACTTGGTCGCGGAGTCCGCTCTCGCCCACCTGGTTCAAGCCGGTGAATTCGAGGTCGATCCAGCTTCCATCCGGCAGCAGCAGCCGGTGGAACGCGACTGCGAGGCGGCTCTGGTCGCGGTTCTGGACGGCCCGTGCCGTGCCGACGACGCGGGAGCCGCGGGGAATGAGCACCCGCTGGCGGTCGGCCGAGTACAGCGGCGCCGACACCATGGCGAGCACCGGGCCGGGGAACTCGCCCGACAGCTGGGTGACGAGCACGGCTTCGAGGAACGAACCCTCGTGGATGCGTTCCCAGCCCGGCGGGTCATGTGGCCGGACCAGGCGGGCGGGCTCGGATGTGCCGGACGCGGACACACCGGTCCGTGCCGCCGGATCGCCCGCGCCGGGCGGCAGACCTCCGGCGGCCAGTCCAGCCGCCATCTCGGCCTCCAGGGCGGCCAGGGACTGCCCGAGGGACGCGAGCGCCCCGTCGAGTGCCGCATCGGGAGACTCGGGCGGCAAGGGAGACGCCGCGGCCGCATCCGAGGCCCGGCTCGGATCCCGGTGTGACTCCGCGATGGGAAACGAGCGTAGCGAGCGCGTCCGGCGCTCGACCTCCTCCAGCCGGAGCGCTTCGCGAAGCTCGAACTCGGCGGGGCCCATGCCAACAACTCGCCCGCCACCGCTGCCATCAACGTCGGTGGACGTTTCGTTGCCCAGGGCTCCGGCCTCCCGGTCCGCCGGGTCACCTCCGGAGTCGGCGGCGGCCTGTTGCGTTTGGCGTTCCGTTTCGTCGCGGAGCTGCCCGTCTAGAGACCGGCCCGTGCGGTCGTCCACCGCCCGCGGCTCGGTTGCCGCCCCGGTTGCGGCCGCATCTTCACCGGGACCCGACAGCGACGACGAGAACAGCAGTCCGGCGACGAGCACGGCGATCAGGGCGATGCCCACCTTCGTGACGATGCCGCCGGGCAGCGCGCCCTTCGGCTGCTTCACCAACTGCTTCCAGCGGCTCATCTCGAACCCTCACGGGGCTCGAACCGCCAACCGGCCCGCCGGTCGCCGATCTGGAGCCAACCATCGCCCATCACACGATGCACGATGTAGAGGCCGTCCCCGGCGAGCTGCACCAGCACCGCGGCCGGCTCGCCATCCTTGAGTTCGTATACGGCAGGCGACTCCTGGCCGCGCGCGCGGATGTAGGTGAACGTGCCATCGTGCCACATCGCCTCGACCAGGAACGGCCGCCGCGTGGCTGCGCGGTCCAGGCGGTACTCGAACGCGAGCCGTGTGGGGTATTCCGCGCGGAGCGCCTCGATCTCCGCTTCAGCCCGCCGCCGGGCCTCGATGATCCCCGCCTCGGCTTGTTCCTGTGCGCGCCGCGCGGCTTCGGCCGCTTCGACGGCCATCGCTTGATAGGCGGCGACCTCGCTTCGGGCGACGAAGCCGGGGGTGTCCGCGCCGCCGGCTGACATGCCCGCCGCTTCCGCTCCCTCCTCGACCCGGAAGACCAGGTGGGTCGGGTCCTCGGCGTGCTCGGAGACGAGGAACGAGTAGATGCGCCCGGACTCGCATACGAGGGCGACGTTGGTCGCGGCGCCCTCGGCCAGAGGCTTCAGGTACGCGACGTTCGCCGCGCCGGTCAGGTGCCAGTACTCGGAGTCGCCGACCACGAAGTCGAGGATCAGCTCGCCGGCCGGAAGCACGATCAGGGTTGTGTGACGCACGCGCGCGCGAAGCCGGTGGATGCGGTCCCCGCTCTCGTCCTGCCCCACCGCCGAATGGTGGGTGTCGTCTCCGTGCTTCTGCTGCGCGGCTGCGTCGCAGGGGAGCGCCGTCAGAAGCACCGTCAGCAGGACAACGACGATCCCCAGCAGGATCGCCGCGGTTGGATGCGTTCTCATGGTGTTACGTCCTCTCGGTTGGTGGGGTGGGGTGGGTTCGGCCCGCGAGCACTTCGAGTCCGCGGGCCAGGCCGTGCTTCTCGACGGCGCGGGCGCGTTGCTCTGCGTCCGTCGCCGACGACGTGTAGAGCCAGTAGCTCTCCGGATCGACGTCGAGCCGGAGCACCGCCGCCTCGTCGGGACGGCGCAGATAGAGTTCGCGCTTCGGCGTCAGTTCCCGGATCCGGGCGACCTCCGACTCGTTCAGCCGGAACAGGGCTCCGGCCTCGGCGGGCAACTCGGGGTTGGCGAGAAACAGCTTGGTGGGAATGGATTCGAGGAGCGCGGAGGCGCCCGGCGTCCCCGTGACGTCCACGGCGGACTGGGTGGCGAGCACGAGCGCGGCGTTCTTCTTCCGCCACGTCTTGGCCGCCTCGGCCAGGTAGTTCAGCACGGCGGGGTCCTGCATGTACCGCCACGCCTCGTCCACGACCATCAGCTTGAGCCGCGCCGTCTCGGCCGGGTCCTCGATCTCCAGGCGCATCCGCTCCAAGAGGTAGGCGAGCGCCGCCTCGCACAGATCCGCGTGCTCCGCCGCGCCCGCCAGGTCGATCACCTGCCAGTC
>JAJDVI010000042.1 GCA_022826195.1 Acidobacteriota bacterium | reverse complement strand
GCTGCTCGACAAGACCATGATCCTGTATGGGTCCCCGATGGGCGATCCGAACATCCACAACCACAAGCGGGTCCCGTTCTTCGTGGCGGGCGGCGCGAACGGCGCGCTGGAGCACAACCTGCACCTGCGGGCCGAGCCGGGTACCCCGCTGGCGAACGTGATGCTGACGCTGCTCCACAAGCTGGGCATGGATGACGTGGAGAGCTTCGGGAACAGCACGGGCGGGTTTTCCCTGTCCCAGGCGGTCTAGCCGGCAACTCCATTCGAGAAACAAGAGGAACGAGCCATGAAGATCCAGAAGCGATGGGTTGGCCTTGTAGCGCTGCTTGCTGCGCTCGGTCTGCTGGTGGGGGCCGGCTATGCGGCCCGGCTGGCGCCGGTGCTGGATGCGGCGAAACGCGGTGACATCGAGTCCCTGAAGGCGGAGCTGCGCTCCGGCGCCGACGTGAACGCGGCGCAGGGTGACGGGTTCACCGCGCTCCACTGGGCGGCGAGGCTGGGGAACCGCGGCGTCGCCGAGGTGCTGATCGCGGCGGGTGCGGACATCAAGGCGACGACGCGGATCGGGAGCCACATGCCGCTCCACGTGGCGGCGGCGGCCGGTCAGGCGGAGGTCGCCGCCGCCCTGCTGCAGGCCGGAGCTCCGGTGGCGGTGCCGACCAACACCGGCGCCCGTTCGATTCACTTCGCCGCGGCCTCCGGGGATCCGGAGACGGTGCGAGTCCTCGCCTCGCACGGCGCCGACGTGAACGCCGCCGAGCCCCAGTGGGGCCAGACCCCGCTCATGTTCGCGGCGGCCACCGGCCGGACCGCGGCCGCCGAGACGCTGATGGAGGCCGGAGCCGATCCGTCGGTCACGGCCGCCGTCATCGATATCGCAGCCCGCGCCGAGCAGGACCTGGCGGCGCGGCGGGCCCGGCAGGCCCGGATGGCCCGCGAACGGGGCGGAGGCGCGGCCGGCGTCATCTATGACGAGCGGGAGCGCGACAAGCGCGCGAAGGAAGCTCAGCGGCGGGCTCGCGCTGCCGCCGCCAAGGCGGCCGCGGAGAAGGGCCGGACGGATGAAGGCCCGGCCACCGCGTCCACCGCCGGATCCGGCAAGACCGGATCCGCCGACCTCGCCGATCTGAAGAAGCCGACGGCCGAGGAAATCGCGGCCGAGAAGGACGAGCACGCCGCGGCCCACGGCCATCCCGAGGACGAACTCGCCCGGGCCAAGGCCATCGAGGAAGCGCGGAAGCGCCGGGACGCCCGGCGGCGTAACCGGGACCGGCCGCAGCCGCTGCGCTACGCGGAACTCGTGGGCACCCACGGCGGCCTGACCGCGCTGCTCCTGGCGGCCCGTGACGGTCATCTTGAAACCGCTCTCGCCCTTGTGGACGCCGGGGCCGACGTCAACCAGCGGGCGGAGGGACACCTCACCTCGCCCCTCATGATGGCGGCGCTCAACGGTCACTACGACCTCGGCATGGGCCTGCTGGAGCGGGGCGCGGATCCGAACCTGAAGAACGTCTCGGGCGGAGCGCCGCTCTACGCGGCGATCAACTCGCGCTGGATCGCCCAGCCGTTCCATCCCCAGCCGGCGGATCACCTGCGGCAGGCGACCTCGCACATCGAGTTCATGGAGGCGCTCCTCGACACCGGGGCGGACATCGATGCCCGGCTCGAGCGAAAGCAGTGGTACACCACCTACAACACCGACCAGCTCGGGGTGAACCGCGCCGGGGCGACGGCTTTCTGGCGCGCCGCCTACGCGCTCGACATTCCGGCGATGAAGATGCTGGTCGCCCGGGGCGCGGATCCGCACATCCCGACCATGAAGGTGCCGGAGCGGGTCCTCCGCCGGCTGACCGATCTGACGGCCGAGGAACCCGACGAGGATCCCTCGGGCCTCCCCGAGGTGCCCTACGGGGGCCCGGGGGTCTATCCGATCCACGCGGCCGCCGGCGTCGGCTACGGGCTCGGGCTGGCCGCGAACTCACACCGCCACGCTCCGGACGCCTGGATGCCCGCGGTGAAGTACCTGGTGGAAGAACTGGGCGCCGACCCGGCCGCCCGGGACCACAACGGCTACAGCGTGATCCACCACGCGGCCTCCCGGGGTGACAACGAGATGATCCTCTACCTCATCTCCAAGGGCGCCGATCCGCTGGTGATCGCCCGGTCCGGGCAGACCACGGTGGATCTCGCGAACGGCCCGGCCCAGCGGATCAACCCGTTCCCGGAGACCATCGCCCTCCTCGAGAGCTACGGGGCCAAGAACAACAACCGCTGCGTGGGTTGCTGAGGAATGACCATGGGGAGTTCCCGAATGGAAACCGCAGCGAGGGCCGGCCGGCTTTCCCTGCTCCCGCTCCTTTTCGCCGGCCTGCTGGCCGCGTCGGCCGCGTCGTCCGCGGAGACGCCGACGCTCGCCGCCGCGAGGACGTGGGAACCCGCGTCGACGGCGGAGACGGCCCCGGCGGTCTCCCCGGAGAACGCGGCCGCCCACAACCGGATGCTGCGGACCTACTGCATGGTCTGCCACAACGACCGGATGAAGACCGGCAACATGACGCTCTCCGGCTTCGACGCCGGGAACGCGCCCGCCAGTCCCGAACTCGCGGAGAAGGTGGTCTCGAAGCTCCAGCTCGGGATGATGCCGCCGCCGGGCTCCCGCCGTCCCGCCGAGGAGATGCTCACGGAGGTCGCCGGGTCGCTCGAGGCCCAGCTTGACGAGAGCGCCAGGGCGGAGCCGAATCCGGGCCGCCGCTCCTTCCAGCGGTTGAACCGGGCGGAGTACACCGCCGCGATCCGGGATCTGCTCGCGCTTGAACTCGACGCCGCGGAGTACCTCCCGCAGGACACCATCAGCGCGAACTTCGACAACATCGCGGACGTGCAGTTGCTGTCCGCGACGCTCATGGACTCCTACCTGCGGGCGGCGAGCGAGATCAGCCGGCTCGCGGTGGGCGACCCCGATGCGGCCCCGGCCGAGACCAGTTACTTCGTCTCCCGCTGGGCCTCGCAGCGGCGGCAGGTCGAGGGAGCCCCCTACGGCACCCGGGGCGGGCTCGCCGTGGACCACACCTTCCCGGCGGACGGGAACTACGTCTTCCGGGTCTCCCTCCACCATGAAGTGTGCGGCCCGGTGGTCGGGACCGCGGTGGGGGCGCTGAACTCCGAGGAGAACCCCGAGCGCCTCGAGATCTCCATCGACGGCGAGCGGGTCGCGCTGCTCTCGGTCGATCCGTGGATGCACACCTCCGATCCGGACGGCGCCACGATGATCACCGAGCCGATCTTCGTGAAGGCCGGTCCGCGGAGGGTGGCGGCGGCGTTCCTGCGCCAGTTCGACGGCCCGACGCTGGATCTCGTCTCCCCGCACGAGTGGTCGCTCGCGAGCACCAACATCGCGCTCACCTACGGGATCCACAGCCTCCCGCACCTCCGCGACGTCCTGATTCGCGGTCCCTTCGACCCGACCGGCGTTTCGGAGACGCCGAGCCGGCAGGCGGTCTTCAGTTGCCGGCCCCTGTCACCGGACGAGGCCCGCCCCTGCGCCGAGCAGATTCTGGGGCGCCTGGGCAGGCTCGCCTACCGGGGCAACCTCGGCGACGAAGGCCTGGCGGCGCTCATGGAGCTCTACGACGCGGGCGCCGGGACCGTCGGCTTCGAGGAGGGGATCCGGATGGGGGTCGAGGGGATTCTCGCGAGCCCCAACTTCGTGTTCCGGATCGAGGAGCCGCTCGACCCGCGGGAAGCGGAGTTCGGCTACCGGCTCACCGACACCGACCTGGCTTCCCGGCTCTCCTTCTTCCTCTGGGGGACGATCCCCGACGACGAGCTGCTCGACGTTTCGGAGTCGGGGCAGTTGTCGGATCCCGCCGTCTTCGATGCACAGGTACGCCGGATGCTCGCGGATCCGCGCTCGGAGGCGCTCGCGAAGCGGTTCGCGTATCAGTGGTTCCGGTTGCAGGACCTCAAGAAGATCAATCCCAACGTTCGCCTCTATCCGGATTTCCACCAGCAGTTGAAGACCGCGATGGTGGAGGAGACCGAACGGTTCTTCCACCACCTGGTGTCGGAGGACAAGAGCATTTTCGACCTGTTCACGGCCGACTACACGTTCGTGAACGAGCGCCTCGCCAAGCACTACGGGATGGTCGGGGTGACCGGACCGGAGCACCGGCTGGTCGAGTACCAGGACCCGAACCGGCGCGGGATCTTCGCCCACGGGAGCATGCTGACCCTCACGTCGCATCCGTACCGGACGTCGGCGGTGCTGCGCGGGAAGTGGGTGATGGAGGTGCTGCTCGGAAGCCCGCCACCACCGCCGCCGCCGGATGTCCCGGACCTCGATGCGACTGCGGCGGCGCAGGACGGCCGCGAACTGACCGCGCGCGAGCGCCTGGAGATCCACCGCGACAACCCCGCGTGCCGATCCTGCCACCGGATGATGGATCCCATCGGCGTGGCGCTCGAGGCGTTCGACGTCACCGGCCGGGTGCGGGTGAAGGACGCGGGCCAGCCGATCGACGCTTCCGGCGAGTTCTACGACGGGACCCTCATCCAGAACATCGGGGATCTCCGCAGCGCGCTTCTCAAGCGGCCCACGCCGCTGCTGCGGACGTTCACGGAGAACCTGATGGCCTACGCGCTGGGCCGGCGGGTCGAGTACTACGACCAGCCGCGGATCCGGGAGATCGTCCGGGAAGCGGCGGACGCCGACTACCGGACATCGGCCTTCATTCTCGGCGTGGTGCGCAGCCCGGCCTTCCAGATGAAGGGCGAGGTGCTCGAGGAGATCGAAACCACGGTCGCGGCCGAACACTGACCCCCGGTCACGATGGGGAGCGGGGTCGCGCAGCGGCCCCGTTCCGCCGGGAGTTCCCGGGGTTCGAGCCGGGCGGCGCGCCGGGCGGCCGGCCGGCGGTTTACCGCTTGCGTCGGGCCGCTTGATTTCCTATCCTAGCCCGGTTATGGGAGTTCGACGATCCCGTATTCTGCGGGGGTCGTCCACCCACAGCAAAACCAGCCCCGCCGGACACGGAGACGGCCGGCGGGGCGCCTTGGCAGGAAAACCTGACAGGAGAAAACGATGAACTACCTGACCGGCAAGAGCCTTCCCCGGCGGACGTTCCTCCGCGGAGCGGGAGCGACGATCGCGTTGCCGTTCCTGGACGCCATGGTTCCGGCGAGCGTCCTCGCGAAGCCGACGGCTGACGACCCGACGCGCCTGGTGGCGATCGAGATCGTGCACGGCGCCGCGGGCAGCAACAAGTACGGCCGCTCGCAGCACCTGTGGAGCCCGGAGATGGAAGGCACGGACTTCGATCTCTCGAAGGGCGCCCTCAGTTCCCTCGAGCCGGTCCGGGACTACGTCACGATCGTGAGCGATTGCGACGTGGAGCCCGCCGAGGCGCGTACCGCGCGCGAGATCGGCGGCGACCACTTCCGTTCGAGCGCGGCGTTCCTGACCCAGTCGTATCCCAAGCAGACCGAGAGTTCGGACGTGTTTGCGGGCACCTCGTTCGATCAGATGTACGCGCAGCGCTTCGGCCAGGACACGCCGATCCCCTCGATGCAGCTCTGCATCGAGACGGTGGATCAGGCGGGCGGCTGCGCCTATGGCTATGCCTGCGTCTACACCGACACCATCAGTTGGGCGTCGCCGACCGAGCCGCTGCCGATGACGCGCGATCCGCGCATCGTGTTCGACCAGTTGTTCGGCGCCGGGGGCACCCCGGAGGGCCGGGTGGCCCGTCAGAAGGCGCGCCAGAGCGTCCTCGACTTCATCGGGTCGGAAGTCAGTCGGCTCAAGACTTCCCTGGACGCGGAGGACGTGCGGCGGATGGACCGCTACATGACCGACATCCGCGAGATGGAGCGGCGGATCGAGCGCATCGTGGAACGGAACACGAGCGGAGAGCTCCGCGAGCTTCCCGACGCCCCGTCAGGGGTGCCGGACTCGTTCGACGAGCACGTGAAGATCATGTTCGACCTGCAGGCGCTCGCCTTCCAGTCGGACATGACCCGGGTGTTCAGCTTCAAGCTGGGCCGGGACGCCTCCAGC
>JAJDVI010000077.1 GCA_022826195.1 Acidobacteriota bacterium | reverse complement strand
GTGGCCGCGCCACGACCGGGAACCGCCCGGCGGCCGCTCCCAGGCCGCGCGCCAGCGGGCGGTCGGGCGACCGCGGCTCCAGGCGGCCCTCATCGGTGCGGCCGGCCTCGCCAAGGAGTGGGGCCGCTTCCACGGGACGCTCGGGAACCACCCGAGCCCGGCCGAGCGGGGCTTCCCGGAGCCGGCCGAGCGGGGCCTCCCGCAGCCGCCCGAGCGGGGCCTCCCGCAGCCGGCCCAGCGGGGCCTCCCGGAGCCGCCCGAGCGCGGGCTCCCGTAGCCGCCCGAGCGCGGGCTCCCGGAGCCGGCCCAGCGCGGGCTCCCGAAGCCGGCCCAGCGCAGGTTCCCGCAGCCGGCCGAGCGCGAGTTCGCGCAGCCGCCCGAGCGGTTTCTCCCGTTTCGGCGGCGGCAGTGGAGCTTCCGCCAGCCGGGGCGGCGGATCGGGTACCAGCGGCGGCGGCGGCAGCGCCGTCAGCCGTGGCGGCGGCGGTGGCGGCGGCGCCGCCGCGAGTCGTGGCGGTGGCGGCAGCTCGGGGAGCCGCGGGAGCGCCAGCGGCAGCCGGCGCCCGAACAACAACTGAGGCCCTTCGGCCGTCACGGTGACCCCCGGCGGCCCGGCCGCCGGGGGTTTTCCTTTCCCGGCGCGGAGCCGCCGGCGAAGCGGTCTCGAGGAGCCGCCCGGCGGCGGCTCCGGGCGACGTCCCGTTTCCGCCAGACTGGCGGCAGACCCCAAAAAACCCGGCGGACCAGGGGATTTCCCGTGAGGCTTCGTCCGGAGCCCCATCCACAACCCGTTGTGGTCTTGCCGGTTGCATACCGCAAGATGTTGTGTTTTAGTTTGAATCCAATGCTCTTCATCGCATTCCTGGAGGGGCGCTTCCGCGCCAACTCCCGGTTTGCTTCAACCAGGGGATAGTTGTTCGATATGCAGGTAGCCGTAGAGCCCACGACCGTGGGACCCCGTTCCGAAAAAGAGAAGACTCGCAGGGAGCAAGAGAACGGTCGAGGCGGCGGACTCGAGTTCCGGCGCCGGTTTACCGAACGCGGCGTCTCACCCTACGACCAGGTGGAGTGGGAAAAGCGCGACGCCGTCATCACCGACGAACACGGCGAGACGATCTTTGCCCAGCACGGCGTGGAGTTCCCGAAGTCGTGGTCCATGATGGCGACCACGATCGTGGCGTCGAAGTACTTCCACGGATCGCTCGAAAAGGGAGAGCGCGAAACGAGCGTCCGGCAACTCGTCGGACGGGTCGCCGACCAGATCGCCGCCTGGGGCGTCAAGGATGGCTACTTCGCGGACCGGGAGGCCGCGGACACGTTCCGTGACGAGCTCACCTTCCTGTTGCTGAACCAGTTCGCCGCGTTCAACTCGCCGGTCTGGTTCAACTGCGGCGTCGAGGAGCACCCGCAGTGCTCGGCGTGCTTCATCAACTCGGTCGAGGACACCATGGATTCCATCCTGACGCTCGCCAAGACCGAGGGAATGCTCTTCAAATGGGGATCGGGCACCGGTACCAACCTCTCCACGATCCGCAGTTCCCGGGAGCAGTTGTCCAGCGGCGGCAGGGCCTCCGGGCCGGTTTCCTTCATGAAGGGGTACGACTCCTTCGCCGGCGTGATCCGGAGTGGAGGCAAGACCCGGCGGGCCGCCAAGATGGTGATTCTCAACGTGGATCATCCGGACGTCCTCGACTTCGTCGACTGCAAGTCCCGCGAGGAACAAAAGGCCCACGCCCTGATCGAAGCCGGCTATGACGGCTCCCTGAACGGCGAAGCGTACGCGTCGATCCAGTATCAGAACGCGAACCACAGCGTTCGCGTCAGTGACGCCTTCATGCGGGCGGTCGAAAACGACGAGGACTGGTCCACTCGCGCGATTACCAGCGGCGAACCCATGGACACCATGCGGGCCCGGGACCTGTTCCGGCAGATCGCCGAATCGGCGCACCGTTGCGGCGATCCGGGGATGCAGTTCGACGACACCGTCAACCGTTGGCACACCTCGAAGAACAGCGGGCGGATCAACGCTTCGAATCCGTGTTCCGAGTACATGTACCTCGACGACAGCGCCTGCAACCTCGCGTCGCTGAACCTCATGAAGTTCGTCGACGAGGAGGGCGTCTTCGATACCGGCGGCTTCGAGCACGCGATCGACGTGGTGCTGACCGGCATGGAGATCATCGTCGGGAACGCGAGCTATCCGACGCCGCGCATCGAGAAGAACTCGCACGAGTACCGGCCCCTCGGTCTCGGCTACGCGAACCTCGGGGCGCTGCTGATGCATCGCGGCGTCCCCTACGACAGCGACGTCGGCCGATCGATCGCGGCCGCCCTGACCTCGCTGATGACGGGCCGGGCGTATCACCAGTCGGCCCGGATCGCGGGGGTGACCGGACCGTTCTCGGGCTATCCGGGGAACGAGCAGCCGTTCCTCGAAGTGATGCGCATGCACCGGGACGCGGCCACGGAGATCGAAGCCGAGGGCGTCCCGGACGAGGTCCTTTCGCGCGCGCAGCAGGTGTGGGACGAGGCCATCGTGCTCGGTGAGGAATACGGCTTCCGGAACGGCCAGGCCTCGGTGCTGGCCCCGACGGGCACCATCGGCCTCATGATGGATTGCGACACGACCGGCGTGGAGCCCGACCTGTCACTCATCAAGCACAAGAAGCTCAGCGGCGGCGGGATCATCCGCATCGTCAACCAGACGGTACGCTCGGCGCTGGAACGGCTCGGTTACGAGGGCGAAGCCCTCCAGCGGATCTGGGACTACGTGGACGAGCACGGTCATGTCGAGGGCTCCCCGGACCTCGCGGAGGAACATCTCCCCGTCTTCGACTGCGCGCTCGAGCCCTTCGGCGGGAAGCGTTCCATCCACCACATGGGCCACGTCAAGATGATGCACGCGGTCCAGCCCTTCCTCTCGGGCGCCATCTCGAAGACGGTCAACATGCCGGAGGAGAGCACCGTCGAGGACATCGAGGAGACGTACCTCGCATCCTGGAAACTCGGCCTCAAGGCGGTTGCCATCTACCGGGACGGCAGCAAACGCTCCCAGCCGCTGAACCGCGGCGAGTCGGCCGCCGAAACGGCGGACGCCGCCGACTCCGCCGAGAAGGAGCACCTGCCGCCCGAGCGCGACGCCATCATCCACAAGTTCGACATCGGCGGACACAAGGGGTATCTCACCGTCGGACTCCGCGAGGACGGCTCTCCCTGCGAGATCTTCCTGCGGATGGCCAAGGAGGGCTCCTTCGTTTCCGGCCTGATGGACGCCTTCGCGCGGGCGGTTTCCTACAACCTCCAGCACGGCGTTCCGCTCAAGGTCCTGGTGGACAAGTTCTCGCACACGCGCTTCGAACCGTCGGGGTACACCGGCAACCCGGACATTCCCCATGCGGACTCGATCACCGACTACATCTTCCGCTGGCTGGGTCACCGCTTCCTGACGGATGCCGGCGAGCTGGGCGCCGAGGACGGCGAGCCGCCCCAACCCGCCGCGGTTGCGCCGGAGCCCCGTCGCGCCCGCCGCCGCGGGACCGTCCTGGAGTCGGCGGCCGTCTTCGCGGACGCGCCCCCCTGCTCGACGTGCGGCGCGCTGATGGTGCGGAGCGGCACCTGCTTCAAGTGCCTGAACTGCGGCGCCACCTCCGGCTGCTCCTAGGAACGGCTTGGAACGCCGGTCTCCAGACTCATCTTTAACAGTTTGGTTTTGGAACTCGTTGATATTCGTTGAGTTACGGTCCGTGCCGGGAGGCTGTGGCACCGCATTTCGCCGGGTTCCGGCGTGGCGGCTGGTGCGTTGTGTCATGA
>JAJDVI010000094.1 GCA_022826195.1 Acidobacteriota bacterium | reverse complement strand
TCTGGGGCGGCATCGGGGGGGGGGGGTTCCGCGCGGTGTGGTTGGGTGGGGTTGGGACGTGCGGGGTGCGGAGCACCGCGCGTGCCGGTCTGGAGACCGGCGTTCCAAGCCGTTACGCGGGGACGGGGGTGGTGGCGGCGGCCTGGGCCTGGTGCTCGACGATCCAGTCGCAGGTCAGCGCGAGGCCTTCCTCGAGCGGGGTCTCGGGGTTCCAGCCGAGCCGGCGGATGCGGCTGGTGTCCAGGCTGTAGCGCCGGTCGTGTCCGGGGCGGTCCGCCACGTGGGCGATGCGTCCCCGGCGCCCGCCGGCCCGTTCGGCAATATCCAGAATGCTCCCCGCCATCTCGAGATTGGTCCGCCGGTCTCCGCCGCCGACGTTGTAGACCGTCCCCGGAGTGCCGGAGCGCAGGAGGAGATCCAGGGCGGCGCAGTGGTCGGAGACGAAGAACCAGTCCCGGACCTGGGCGCCGTCGCCGTACACCGGCAGTTCCTCGCCGGCGAGCGCCCGGGCGAAGAAGGTCGGGACCATCTTCTCGTGGTGCTGGCGCGGACCGTAGGTGTTGGCGCCGCGGCTGATGACGACCGGCAGGCCGTGGGTGGTGCGATAGGCGAGGGCGAGGAGGTCGGCGCCGGCCTTGCTCGCGGCGTAGGGGTTCCGGGGCGCCAGCGGCGCCGCTTCGTCGGCGTCGCCCTCCAGGATCTCCCCGTACACCTCGTCCGTCGAAACCTGGAGGAAGAGCCGGCCCCGCGCGGACTGGCGGAAGGCTTCCAGCAGGACGGCGGTCCCCAGCGTGTCGGTGCGGGTGAAGACCTCGCCGTCGAGGATGGCGCGGTCCACGTGGGTCTCCGCGGCGAAGTTGACGACGTAGTCGGCCCGGGCCGCAAGCGGCCGCACGGTGGCCTGATCGCAGATGTCGCCGTGGATGAACTCGTGCCGCGGGTCCGCGAGCGCCAGGCCCAGGTTGTCGAGCGATCCCGCGTAGGTCAGCTTGTCCACGGTGATCACCCGGCAGTCCGGGTAGCGCTCGAGCAGGAGGTCCACGAAGTGGCTGCCGATGAAGCCCGCGCCGCCGGGCACCAGGAAGGTCGGGTTCGGGAGCATGGGGGAGGGAACCGGCAATTGTGGGGGCGATCAGGCGATCCGGATGATGATTTTGCCGAAATGCGCTCCCCGTTCCATGCGGTCGAGCGCCGCGGGGAGTTCGGCGAGGGGATAGCGGCGGTCGAGGACGGGCCGGAGGTCCTTCTCTTCGAGGAAGTCCACCACATCCCGGAGCGCCCGCCGGCAGTCGGTCATGATCCCCGCGATCCGGATCCGGCGCATCACCACCGGCGCGAACTGGACCGGGGCCTCGAGCCCCGTCAGGGCGCCGAGCATGGCGACGGTACCCCCGGCAGCGGTGGCCCGAATGGACTGGTTGAGGGTGCCGGCGCCCCCGTTCTCGACCACGAGATCCGCCCCCTCGCCGCCGGTGGCTTCCCGCACCGCCTTGTCCCACGCGGGGGTCTCCAGCCGGTGGACCCCGACGTCGGCGCCCAGCGCCCGCGCCCGGTCCAGCTTCTCGTGGGAAGACGAGGTGATGATGACCCGCGCGCCCAGCGCCTTCGCGATCTGCAGCGCGAAGATGGAGACGCCGCCGGTCCCGAGGGTGAGCACCGTCTGGCCGGGCCGCACCGGGCCTTCGGTGACCAGCGCGCTCCAGGCGGTGACGGCGGCGATCGGCAGCGCGGCCGCCTCCTCGTGGCTCCAGCCGGCGGGGGCGCGGCAGAGCGCCGCCTCGGGAACCACCGCCTGCTCCTGCGCCATCCCGGGGCCGGGTCCGCCCAGCGTGGCCCTCGAGTACTCGCGGCGGAAGCGGCCGTCCTCCCAGCCGACCACCGGATGCGTGATCACCCGGTCTCCCGGAGAAAGCTCCGCGACTCCTTCGCCGGCCTCCAGGACGACGCCCGCTCCGTCGCTCACCGGAACCTGGGGCAGCGGAAGGCGCGGGTTGTAGAGGCCCTTCAGGATGAGGAGGTCGCGGTAGTTGAGCGACGCCGCGCCGAGCTCCACGAGGACCTCGCCGGGCCCGGGACGGGACGGGGGGCAGTCCTCGAAACGGAGGTTTGCGGCGCCAAACCGATGGAACACCCAGCGCTTCACGCGCGGCAGTGTACCGAGCCATCCCTGCAACAAGGCGCCTCTTCAGCGGGCGTCGAATGCCGCGCGAGTTTCGCCACAGACTGTTAGGGTTCGCCTCGATGTCCGAGGGCACCCTCTTCGACCGGATCATCCGGGGCGAGCTGCCGAGCCACCGCGTCTATGAGGACGACTCGGTGTGCGCGTTCCTCGACATCGGCCCCCAGAGCGCCGGACACCTCCTGGTGGTCCCCAAGGAGAGCCGGGAGACGGTCGGCGAACTCTCGGACGATGCCGCCGCGGCCGTCGGGAGAGCGCTGCCCCGCCTCTGCCGGGCGGTTGCGAAAGCGACGGGTACGCCGCACTACAACATCCTGCTCAACAACGGTCAGCCGGCCGGCCAGGCGATTCCGCACGTACACTTCCATGTCATCCCCGCCTACGGCCGCCGGCGCGAGCCGGGGCAGGGGCTTCACACCGACTGGCGTCCGGGATCGCTCGGCGCCGCCGAAGGAGAACGGATCTCGGCAGGGATCCGCGAGGCTCTCGCCAATGACGCGGGGCCTGGCGGTTCCTGATCCGCGCTGGCGCCGCCGCCCGGGCATGATGCCGGGTGACGGCCCGGAGAGAGCACGATGACGAAACGCTGGCGGCGAACCGGAGCGCAACTCATCTGGGAGACCCTTCTCGGGGAAGGGGTGCACACCGTGTTCGGGTATCCGGGGGGCGCCATCCTCCCGGCGTACGACGCCATGCTCGACTACCCCATCCGCCACATCCTGGTGCGCCACGAGCAGGGCGCCACCCACATGGCGGACGGCTACTCCCGCGCGAGCGGCGAGGTGGGGGTGGCGGTCGCGACCTCCGGGCCCGGCGCGACGAACATGGTGACCGGGATCGCCACCGCGATGCTCGACTCGTCCCCCATCGTGTGCGTCACCGGCCAGGTCGGCAGCGCCCTGATCGGCACCGACGCCTTCCAGGAGACCGACGTCACCGGGGTCACCCTGCCGATCACCAAGCACAACTACCTGGTGACGGAGGTGGACGAGATCGCGCCGGCGCTCCACGAGGCCTTCTACGTCGCCCGTTCGGGCCGTCCCGGACCGGTGCTCGTGGACATCACCAAGGACGCGCAGCAGGCGTTCACCCAGCGCCGCCCGCGACTGGGGAAGGTGGACCTCCCCGGTTACCGGCCCGAACCCAGGCCGCCGGAGTCGGAGTTGCAGAGTGCGGCGGAACTCATCAACCGGGCGGAGCGGCCGGTCATCCTCGCCGGCCACGGCATCCTGATCTCGGGAGCGATGGGGCGGGTGCGGGAGCTCGCCGAGCGCGCCCGGATCCCGATCGCCATGACCCTGCTGGGCATCGGCGCGATCCCGGCGAACCACGCGCTCAACATGGGGATGATGGGCATGCACGGGGAGTCGTGGGTCAACCAGGCCATCCAGGAGGCCGACCTGCTGCTGGCGCTCGGCATGCGGTTCGACGACCGGGTGACCGGAAGCCTGAAGACCTACGCCCCGAACGCGGCCAAGATCCACATCGACATCGACCCGGCCGAGTTCAACAAGAACGTCCGGGTGGACGTGGCCCTCGCCGGGGACCTCTCCGCCGTGCTGGCCCACCTGCTCCCGGTGATCGAGGCCCGGGATCGCTCGGAGTGGCTCGGGAGCATCCGCGGTTTCAAGGGAGACACCGCGGTCCGCGACATCCAGAACCTTCCCGACATGGGCAAGCTCTACGCGGCGCACGTCATCCACGACATCTGGCGGATGACGGGCGGGAAGGCGATCGTGACCACCGACGTCGGCCAGCACCAGATGTGGGAGGCGCAGTACTACCGGCACAACGAACCCCGCTCGCTGATCACCTCCGGAGGGCTGGGGACGATGGGGTTCGCGCTCCCGGCGGCCGTGGGGGCCAAGGTCGCCCGCCCGGACGACGAGGTGTGGGTGATCGCCGGAGACGGCGGGTTCCAGATGACCATGTGCGAGCTCGCGACGATCGCCCAGGAACGGCTCAAGCTGAACGTCGCGATCATCAACAACGGCTACCTGGGCATGGTGCGGCAGTGGCAGGAGTTCTTCTACGACCGCCGCTACGCCGGGACGCCCATCCTGAGCCCGGACTTCGCGGCCCTCGCCCGGTCGTTCGGGCTCGGCGGCGAGGTGGTGAAGAGCCGGCAGGAGGTCGAGGGCGCGGTCGAGCGCGCCCGCGCCGACGAGCGCACGGTGGTGCTCGACTTCCAGGTCGAGAAGGAAGACACCGTGTACCCCATGGTCCCGACGGGCGCCCGCCTGCAGGACATGATCCGCCGGCCCGGACAGGAGGCCGACGGCGAGCCGGAGTCCGAGGAGGAGCCGGTGGCCGCCGGCCGTACCGTGGAGTGGTGAAGCCGTGACCCCGGGTCCCGACGGCCGGATCCGGCCGCACATCTTCGTGGTGTGGGTGGAGGATCTTCCCGGGGTCCTGAACCGGGTCACCTCGCTCTTCCGCCGCCGCGGCTTCAACATCGAGTCGCTGAGCGTCGGGCCCGCGCGCGCCCCCGGGGTCTCCCGGATGACGATCGTGGTGCGGACCGACGCGACGACCGCGCGCCGCATGCTCGTCCAGCTCTCGCGCCTCGTGAACGTGCTGCGCGCCGACGACATCACGAACGAACCCGCGATCCATCACGAACTCGCGATGTTCAAGATCCAGGCGACGGGCGAAGAGCGCACCCAGGTCATCCAGCTCGCCGGCGCTACCGGAGCCCGCCTCGTGGACATCGCGCCGGAATCGGTGGTGCTCGAGGCGACCGCGTCGCCGGCGAAGATCGACGGGCTCGAGGAAGTGTTGCGCCCGTACGGGATCGTGGAACAGGTCCGGACCGGGCTGGTCGGGATGGCGCGCGGGGCGGCGAGCGTGATGACCGATCCGGACGCGCGCAAACCTCCGAAGCGGCGAAGGGCCTCGTCGGACGAGAACGGCGGGTCGCACTCTGTCTAATCTCCAACCGAAAGGCCGAAACCGCGGCGCGCGGAACACTTTTTCCCGGCGAACGAACGTCTTCGCCACCCCCGGAGGAATCCTTCCATGGCCAACATCTACTACGACGACTCCGCCGACCTCGCACTGATCCGGGGCCGGAAGGTCGCGGTCTTCGGTTACGGCTCGCAGGGGCACGCCCACGCGCTGAACCTCCGGGACAGCGGGGTCGAGGTGCGGATCGCGCTCCACGCCGGCAGCCGCTCCCGCGGCCGCGCCGAAGCCGAGGGACTTCCCGTGGTCTCCGGCGCCGAGGCCGCCGCCTGGGCGGACGTGATCACCATCCTGACGCCGGACACCACCCAGGCGGCGATCTACGAGGAGCAGATCGCGCCGCACCTCGGGTCCGGCAAGACGCTGATGTTCGCCCACGGGTTCAACATCCGCTTCGGCACCATCCGTCCGCCGGCGGCGGTGGACGTCTCGCTCATCGCCCCGAAGGCGCCGGGACACCGGGTTCGGGAGCTCTTCATCGAGGGAGGCGGGACCCCGGCCCTGGTCGCCGTCGAACAGGACGCCTCGGGGCAGGCGCTGGCGCTCGCGCTCTCCTACGCCCGGGGCGTCGGACTCACCCGGGCGGGGGTCATCGAAACGACCTTTGCGGAGGAGACCGAGACCGATCTCTTCGGGGAGCAGAGCGTCCTCTGCGGGGGCGTGAGCGAGCTGATCAAGGCAGGCTTCGAGACGCTCGTGGAAGCGGGCTACCAGCCGGAGATCGCCTACTTCGAATGCCTCCACGAACTGAAGCTGATCGTGGACCTGATGTACCGCGGCGGCCTCAACTACATGCGCTACTCGGTGAGCGACACCGCCGAGCACGGCGACTACCACGGCGGCCGGCAAATCGTCACCGAGGAGACCCGGGCCGCGATGCAGAAGATCCTCGCGGACGTCCGGAGCGGAGCCTACGCGCAGGGCTGGATCGACGAGGACCGGGCCGGCCGGCCCAACTTCATGGCACGGCGCCGCGCCGAACAGAACCACCAGATCGAAGTCGTCGGGGCCGAGCTCCGGAAGATGATGCCCTTCCTCGACGCGGTGACGTTGAAGGAGTCCGTCTGACTCCGGGAGCGTCCCCCGTAACATTTCCCGCTTCTCCCGGGGGACGCTCCATGCTTCGAGTCACCGTTTCTTTCCTGCTGGCCGCCGGCCTGACGTTCGGCAGCGTGGCGGAGGCGCAGGTTCCGGCGCCGTCGGACGTCCTGGGCTTCGAGCCGGGCGACGACTACCAGCTCGCGCTCTGGGGCGAGCTGACCCCGTACTACGAGCAGCTCGCGGCGGCGAGCGACCGGGTGGAACTCCGCGAGATCGGCGAGACCGTCCTCGGCAAGCCGCTCCTCGTCCTCTTCATCTCTTCGCCGGAGAACCTCGCGGCGCTGGACCGGCACCGCGAGAACGCGCGGGCGCTCGCCCACGCGGAGATTTCGGAGGAGGAGGCGGTCCGGATCTCCCGCGAGGGGAAGGCGGTGGTCTGGATCGACGCCGGGCTCCACGCCACCGAGGTGGCGCCCTCGCAGATGGCGCCGCTCCTCGCCCACCGGGTGGCGACCGAGGACTCCGAGGAGATGCGGAAGATCCGGGACGAGGTGATCCTGATCCTCATGCCCTGCATGAATCCCGACGGCCTCGACATCGTGGCGTCCTGGTACCGCCGGAACCTCAAGACCCCCTTCGAGACGACGCGCCCGCCCGAGCTCTACCACCACTACGTCGGGCACGACAACAACCGCGACTGGTTCATGAACAACATGCCCGAGACGGCGGCGGTGAGCCGGGTGCTCTACCACGAGTGGTTCCCCCAGATCGTCTACAACCACCACCAGACCGGCCCGGCCTGGGCGCGGATCTTCCTGCCACCCTTCGCCGACCCGGTGAATCCCCGGATCCATCCCGGGGTCACCACTTCGGTGAACCTGATCGGTTCGGCGATGGCGAACCGCTTCGCCATGAAGAAGATGCCGGGCGCGGTGTCCGACATGATCTATTCGATGTGGTGGAACGGGGGCATGCGGACGGCGCCCTACTTCCACAACATGATCGGGCTGCTGACCGAGACCTCGCACGCTTCGGCGAGTCCGCGGATGTACGACCCCGCAGACCGTCCCGAGTTCGTCGGCAACCCACGCCGCGGCCAGGCGGCCCCGACCAACGGAACCGACGTCTTCTATCCCTATCCCTGGCCGGGCGGGGAGTCGCCCTTCTCCGATCCGATCCGCTACACGCTCACCGCGTCCATGGCGGTCCTCGACGTGGCCGCCGACCTCCGGGAGAAGTGGCTCTTCGACATCTGGAGCATGGGCCGCGACGCGATCGAGGGAAGCGATGCGAGCTGGATCGTCCCCGCCGACCAGTGGGACCCGGGCGAGGCGGCCGCGCTCGTGAACGTGCTCCACGAAGGCGGGATCGCGATCGAGCGGGCCGGCGAGGCGTTCGAAGTCGACGGAGAGACCTACGGGGAGGGCTCCTACATCATTCCGGGGACGCAGGCGTTCCGCGCCTATGCCGAGGACCTGCTGGAGGCCCAGGACTATCCCGACCGCCGTCGCACCCCCGACGGGCCGCCGGACCCGCCGTACGACCTCGCGGGCTGGACGTTGCCCATGCAGATGGGAGTACGGGTGGACCGGGTCGCGGAGGTTCCCGGCGTCGCCTCCCAGCCGGTCGATGGGCCGGTCCGGGCCCCGGCGGGCGAGGTCTCCAGCGGGGGTTCCTTCGGCTACGCGATCTCGCACCGCCCGAACGCCGCGGTGATCGCCCAGAACCGGCTGCTCGCCGCCGGGGCCGAGGTGGCCTGGGCGGCGGAGAGCTTCAGTGACGGCGGGACGGAGTACCCCGCGGGGACCCTCGTCGTCCGCAGATCGGACCCGGCCGATGCGGCGATGGAGGGGATCGCCTCGGAGCTGGGGCTCGACGTCGCCGGGCTTTCCCGGGCGCCGGACGCGGAACTGCTCCCCCTGGAGCCGGTCCGGGTCGGGCTCTACAAGTCGTACGTCGCGAGCATGGACGAGGGATGGACCCGCTGGCTGCTCGAGAACTACGAGTACGACCTCACCAGCCTCTCCGACGACGACGTGCGGACCGGCGACCTGTCCCGGCTCGACGTGATCGTCCTGCCGCACCAGTCCACCCGGGAGATCCTCCAGGGACACGCCCCCGGCACGATGCCCGACGAGTTCACCGGCGGCATCGGCCTGGAAGGGTCCCTGGCGCTGAGCCGTTTCGTCGAAGAGGGCGGCATGCTGGTGACGCTGGACGGGGCGAGCGACTTCGCCATCGCCCAGTTCGGCCTTCCCCTGCGGAACGTCACCGCGGGATTGGCCGACCGGACCTTCTTCATTCCGGGCTCGCTGATCCGGGCCAGCGTCGACACGGCGCATCCGCTCGCCTTCGGAATGCGCGACGAGGTGGCGACCCAGTTCGTCCGCAGCCGCGCGTTCGAGACCGTGAGCCTGCCGCGGACCCGGGAGGGCGGCCGCGAGACGACCATGGAGCCGCCTCCCGCCAACGTGGAGGTCATCGCCCGCTACGCGGAGGAGGACATCCTCATGAGCGGCTGGGCGCTCGGCGAGGAGGACGCCATCGGGGGCAAGATCGCCATGGCGCGGGTCCCGATGGGCGCCGGCGAGGTGGTGCTCTTCGGCTTCCGCCCCCAGTTCCGGGGCCAGCCGCGCGGCACCTACAAGCTCTTCCTGAACGCGCTCAACGGCGCCGCCGTCGAGGATCTCGGGGCGCGGTAGGCGGAAACCGGCGATCCCCGCTAGAATCCGCGCCTCCCATGGCCAGGACCTGCAAGCTGACCGGCAAGCGTCCCCTCACCGGGAACGCCATCAGTCACGCGCACAACAAGACGAAGCGGCGTCAGCTCCCCAACCTTCAGTGGAAGTCCGTGTGGGTGCCCGAGCTGGAGCGCTCCGTGCGGCTGCGGCTCAGCGCCCGCGCCCTGCGCACGATCGACAAGAAGGGCCTGCTCAGCTACCTGAAGGACGAGGGCCTGCGCCTCCGCGACGTGCTCCCCGCCCGCGCCCACGCCCGCAACCTGTAAAGGCAGGGAACGCGGCGGGAGCGCCGGTCTTCAGACCGGCACGCGCGGCGCTCGCACCGCGCACGTCACGACGCCCATCGCCCTCACGGCGCGGGCAGGAATCCCTGTTTCGCGAAGTCTCCGTCGTAGGTGAAGGCGTGCCGGATCCGGCGCTCGCGCATCACCTCGAAGGAGAGCCAGTCCACGAGGGAGACGTTGCGCCGGCCGGCGGCGAACATGGCCGCCGTGGCGCGAGCATGCAGTTTCTCGTCGATCCAGACGATTTCGGCGATGGGGAGCAGCCCGTTGTGGAGTTCCCGGACCGCGTGCATGCCCAGTCGCCGCGCCGTGAGCACGCTCGCTTCCACCACGACGGCGTGGTGGGTGACCAAACGGGGTCGCGCCTGGCGAACGCCGGAGAGCAGGCGGTCCCAGGTTCGTTTCGCGTGGTCGTGGAACCGTTGCTCGGCGTCGAGCAGCGCGTAGAACGCCGACGTATCGAGGAAGACGGGGGTCGTCACTCGGGTAACCGCCACCGCTCCATCTCCTCCTCCAGGATCTCCGCCCATGCCTCGTCGTGCTTTTCCGCGAGGTCGCTCCGCCCGGAGCGGAACGCCCCGACGGGACGCTTGGCGCGCTCGATGAGTTCGTCGATCGCGCTGTCCCCGGTGTAGGCGTCGAGCGCCTCTCGGAGCAGATCATCCGGCGACAAGCCGAGTTCGCCCGCCAGCCGGTGCAACCGCTGGGTCGCATCTTCGGGGGCCGCTGCGGCGGCGTCCGAGCCGTAGGGCTGAACCGTCTCCTCAACGCCGGTGGCGGCAGGCGCCGTCCTCTCACGGGTGGGAGCCCGACCGATCAAGGGGAGCAGCCGGGCGACGGGACGGCCCCACTTGGTGATCGTCACGGGCACGCGGTTCGCGGCGACCTCGTCCAGGACTCTCAAGCAGGTGTCCTTGAATTTGCCGGCGGAAATGGAACGCATTCGGGGAATATA
This sequence comes from Acidobacteriota bacterium, assembly GCA_022826195.1. GTDB lineage: Bacteria > Acidobacteriota > Vicinamibacteria > Marinacidobacterales > Marinacidobacteraceae > Marinacidobacterium. The sequence goes on along the minus strand of JAJDVI010000094.1, from coordinate 130,338 downwards.
GCCATGGCCATATTTCGCTGCAAACCCCAGGGGCCTCCGTGGTGGGCCGGTCTGGACTTGTCACCGGGTCCGTAGAATCGCCGCCCCGAGAGGAATATCCAATGCACCTGCTTCTCAGCTTCGTCCTCGTCCTGCTGGCGGCCACCCCGCTCTTCGCCCAACCCCAGCGCTGGCCGCCGCCTCCCATCATCCAGGGGGTCGCCGAGGCGTATCCCCCCGCCCGCCACGGCGGGAACTACATGCACAACTACTACTTCCCGCCGGCGCCCAGCAGCACGCCCTGGGCGCCGGCGTGGGCGCCCGACGGGAAGAGCATCGCAGTGGCCATGTCCGGCTCGATCTGGCGCGTGGATCCCGAAACCGGGATCGCCGACGAGCTCACCGCGGGTCCCGGCTACCACTCGCTGCCGACCTGGTCCCCGGACGGGCGCTTCATCGTCTTCACGGTGGACCGGAACGGCCAGAACATCGGCCTCGCGATCACCGAGGTGGCCACCGGGGAAACCCGCACGCTGCTGAGCGACGAGTTCCTTTACACCGACCCCGTCTTCTCGCCGGACGGCAGCCGTCTCGCCTACGTGTCCACGAAGCCCTCCGGCTACTTCAACGTCTACGTCCGGGAGTTCGCGGACGGCGAGCTCGGCTCCGGGGAGACGGCGCTGACCCAGGACGAGAACTACGGCAACGAGCGGCTCTACTTCGGCTCCTGGGACATGCACATCACCCCGGCCTGGATGCCGGACTCCCGGGAACTGCTGATGGTCTCGAACCACGAGGTGCCGCTCGGTTCCGGGAACGTGGTGCGGACGCCGCTCGCCGTCCAGGGTTTCGAGGAGGGGGTCACGGTGCTCGCGGAGCAGTCGCTCTATCGGACCCGGCCCGACGTCTCGATCGACGGGAAGCGGTTCATCTATTCCTCCACCGCCGGCGCCGCCGACCAGTTCTCGAACCTCTACGTGCAGCCGACCGACGGCGGCTCACCCTACAAGCTGACCTTCTTCCAGCACGACGCCTTCCATCCCCGCTGGTCTCCCGACGGCGAGTGGATCGCCTACATCGACAACTCCGGCGGGCTGCCGCAACTGGCGCTTCTCGAAACGTATGGCGGCAAGCGCCGCATCGTGGAGATCACCCGGCGCAACTGGAGCCGGCCCATGGGCGTGCTCTCGGTACGCACCGTGGACGGCGCGACGGGGGAGGAGGTGGCGTCGCGCATCCACCTGCGGGCCGCCGACGGACGGTTCTACGCCCCGCCGGACGCCTACGCCCGGATCGGCGGGGCCGGGGAGCACTCCTTCCACCAGGCCGGGAGCTTCCGGATGGAGCTGCCGGTGGGAGGCCTGGAGATCGAGGCGGTGCGCGGGTTCGAGTACGAGCCGGTGAGCGCCAGCCTGGAGATCGCCGCGGGGGATGTCGCCGAGCTGACCCTCCGGTTGCCCCGGATCACCGACATGGCGGCCAAGGGCTGGTGGAGCGGCTCCACCCACGTCCACATGAACTACGCCGGCAACCTCCACAACACGCTGGAGAACCTGATGTTCATGTCCGCCGCCGAGGACCAGGACGTCGTGCTCGAGCAGATCGCCAACAAGGACAACCGGATTCTCGACTACCAGCACTTCGTTCCCGGTGGTGGCGCCCACCCGCTCTCGACCGAAGACATGGCGCTGGTCGTGGGCCAGGAGTACCGGCCCCCGTTCTACGGCCACGTCTTCTATTTCGGACTCGAGGAACACCTGATCTCCCCCTACACCACGGGGTATGAAGGCACCGGGATCGAGAGCCTCTACCCGTCCAACACCGACATGTTCCGGAAGGCGAAGGCGCAGGGGGCGACGGTGGGCTACGTCCACGCGTTCTTCGGGGAGAACGATCCCCTCGTCTTTCCCGACGGCACTCCCGGGACCCTCGGCGGGGCCAAGGGCTACATGGTGGACGCGGCGCTCGGCGAAACGGACGCGGTGGAGTGGTCCTCGGCCTCCCGGGCCGGGTTCTTCCCCTGGTACGCCACCCTGAACAACGGTCTGCGGGTGACTGCGGTGGGAGGCGAGGACTCGATCAGCAACATGCAGCGCTCCAAGCTCGTGGGTTCGGTGCGCACGTACGTGCACACCGGAGAGCGGGGTCTCGATCTGGACGCCTTCCTCGAGGGCATCCGGGAGGGCAGGGCGGTCGTGAGCTGCGGGCCCCTGCTGGACTTCCGGGTGAACGGCCGGATCCCGGGCGACGACGTGGAACTTCCCGAGTCCGGCGGCGAGGTGGAATGGAGCGCCTGGGTGCGTTCCTCCACCCCGCTCGAACGGGCGTGGGTGGTCTCCGGGGGCGAGGACGTGGCGGAGGTCGCCCTCTCCGGGGACCGGCGTTCCGCGATGGCCACGGGAACGGTCCCGGTGGGCCGGAGCGGCTGGCTGCTGCTCCGGGCCGAGGGTTCTCCCGACGAGCGGCGTCCGCTGGACTGCGCCTACGCCCAGGCGTTCACCAATCCGGTCTGGGTCACGGTCGGCGACCAGCCGGTGCGGAGCGCGGCGGCCGCCGAGTACTCGATCCGCTGGATCGACCGGCTGCGGGAGATGGCCGAGGAATGGGAGTTCTGGCGTTCCGAAGCCGAGCAGGCTCACGTCTACGCCCAGTTCGACGAGGCGCGCGCCATCTACGAGGGCTTCCTCGCCGAAGCGCACGCGATGGGGCGGGAGTGACCGGCGCGCCGGCCGCAGGGAAGCGAGACAGCCAGCCAGCGACTTCCCTGCGGCTCGGGCTCCCCGACTGATACGCTCGGTCCATGAGCCTGATGGGGCGCGCGCTCGGCACGCGCGCGCCGTTCGTCGCCGCCGGTCAGATCGACGAGGTGCTGAGCGACGCGCAGGTTCTCCTGCTCGACGTGCGCACGGCCCTCGAACTGGCCGAGTCCGGGACCATCCCCGGAGCGGTCCACATCCACCTCGGAGAGCTGGCCGATCGGCTGGACGAGCTGCCCCGGGATCGTCCGGTCCTGACCACCTGAATGGTGGGACCACGGGCCGCGCGTGCCGCGGCGATTCTGGAGAACGCCGGTTTCGAGGTTGTGGGCTTCAGCGGCCTCAAGCAATATACGGGCGCGCGGGAGTACCGCCCGCTCGACTGACTCTGAACAGGAGGTTCACGGTGAAGAGAGCACTCTCACTTGGCGTCGTCGCCCTCGCGGCAGCCGTCCTTGGCTGGGGCTGCGGCGGCGGCGAACCCCCGGCCGAGGAAACCACGGCTGCCGAAGCCGAACCGGCGGCGCCCGAGCCGGCCCCGCGGGTCGAGGCGGCGGACATCGACGCCGCGCTCGCGAACGGCGCCGTGCTGCTCGACGTCCGTACCGACGAGGAACTCGCCGAGCACGGCACGATCGACGGCTTCGTCCACATTCCGATCGACGAATTGGAGGCGAGGATGGGAGAGCTCCCGGCGGGAGTCCCCGTCCTCACCGCTTGACAGGGTGGCGGAAGAGCCGCGCGTGCCGCGGAGCTGCTACAAGCGAACGGATACGAAGTCGTCGGTTTCTGCGGTCTCAGGGACTACGAGGGCGAGCGGGTGTACCCGGGCGCCTCGGACGAATAGCCCTTACTCGCGTACGGTCCGGAACCCCGCCATGATGTCGCGGCGTTCCGGGCCGAAGAAGTTGCGATAGCGGCCGGTCAGCATCCGGCTGCGCGTCGCCCAGGCGCCGCCGCGCAGGACCTTTGTCCGGTGGAACTGGGACGCGGAGTAGTCCCGGTAGGCGTCGGGGCGGAAACCCGGGAACGGCTCGAAGGTGTCCGCCGTCCATTCCCAGACGTTGCCGAGCATCTGCCGGCATCCGAAGGCGCTGTCCCCGTCGGGAAGCGCCCCCACCTCGATGCACCCGAGCGACCAGCCGTCGAGGTTGGCGCGCCGCGGGTCGGGAGGCGCCTCGCCCCACGGGTAGGTCCGCTTCGTCGCGGCCAGCCGGTCTCCGCCGGGTTCCCCGAGGGCGGCGGCCTCCCACTCGATCTCGGTGGGGAGGCGGCGCCCGGCCCAGGCGCACCAGGCGTTCGCCTCGAACCAGTTGACGTGGATGACCGGTTCGTTCGGCGGCAGCGGCGCGATCTCGTCGAAGCGCCGCGCCCGGAACGCGTCCGCTCCGTCGGAGCGCCAGTAGACGGGATGCGAGGCCCCGGCCCGCTCTCGCCAGTCCCAGCCCGCCTCGCTCCAGAACTCCCGCCGCCGGTAGCCCCCGGCGTCCACGAACTCGGCGAAGTCCGCGTTCGTGACCGGCGCCTTCGCAATCGAGAACGGCCGCACGTCCACCGGATGCGCCCACTTCTCGTTGTCGTAGCGGAAGGGCGCGTCCCGTTCCGCTCCGAGGCGGAAGGTCCCCCCCGGTACGCCGGCGTCGCCGGGACAATCGCCCGACGGTTCCCGGGCGGGACTTCGGCCGAGCCGCGGCGCCGGGTAGCCGAGGGTCTGCCGGGAATAGACGTACGCCTCGGTGTGCATGTCCTCGTGAAAGGTGGCGAACTGGTACATGAAGCTGTCCCGCTCGCTCGCCGTCCCCGGCGGCAGCCGTTCCAGGCAGCGGTCCTTGACGGTTTCGGCGTAGCGGACCGTTTCGTCCATCCCGAGGAGGGGCAGGTCCCAGCGGGTCTCCTGGAGGACGGCCGCCGAGTCGTACAGTTCGTCGCCGTGCGGAAGGATCGCTGCGTCGCCGTAGAGGTCACGAAGGATGAAGGTCTCGTAGAACCATGCGACGTGCCCGATCTCCCACCGCAGCGGATTGACGATGGACATCCGCGGCCCCATCAACTGGCGCTCGTCGAGGCCGCTGGTCAGCGCGATGCTGCGCCGGTGGGCATCCTCCATGATGGCCGCGAGATGATCGGCCGGAACACGCTGGGTCATGCTGGCGGCGGGTTTCGCCGGTGCGAATCATTCTAGTAACCCCCGCGGGCCCGAGGTCCCGCTTCGGGAACCGGATCACCGCGAGGCGCTGGGCGGCGGTGCTGCGGTCGCTCGGCCATCGGGTGGCCGTGCAGACGGCCTGGGACGGAGCCGCCGCGGACGCGCTGATCGCCCTCCACGCCTGGCGGAGCGCCGCTTCGATCCAACGTTTCCGGGATCGTTTTCCCACGCGTCCGCTGATCGTGGCGCTCACCGGGACCGACATCTACGGCTTCCTGCACACGGAGCCGGAGACCACCCGCCGGTCGCTCGAGTGCGCCGACCTGCTCGTCGGGTTGCACGACCTCGCCGGGGAAGCGCTGCCGCCGGAGTTCCGCGCCAGGGTGCGGGTGGTGCACCAGTCGGTTGCCGTCGGGAGCGGGGGGCGCCGCCCCTCGAAGCGGACGTTCGACGTGTCCGTCGTCGGGCACCTCCGCCGGGAGAAGGACCCGCTGCGGGCGGCCTTCGCGGCGCGGGAGCTGCCGGCGGAGTCGCGTCTGCGGGTGCTCCACGCCGGGGGCGCCCGTGACCCGGACTGGGCGGCGGCCGCGCGCCGTGAAATGGCGCGCAACCCGCGTTACCGGTGGCTCGGCGAAGTGCCGGCCTCGCGCGTGCGGCGCCTCTACGAACGGACGCACGCGATGGTCATCTCCTCGCGGACGGAGGGAGGCGCCAACGTCGTGTCGGAGGCGGTGGTCGCCGGGCTCCCGGTCATCGCCTCCCGGATCCCGGGGAACGTCGGCCTCCTCGGTCCGGACCACCCGGGCACGTTCCCGCCCGAAGATACCGGGGCGCTCCGGGGCCTCCTGGTGCGCGCGGAGACGGACCCCGGTTTTCTCGGGGACCTCGCGCGGCGCCAGGCGGCGCGGGCGGCGCTCTTCGCCCCCGAGCGCGAACGCGAAGCCTGGGAGCGGCTGCTCGGGGAACTCGGCTGACCGCCCGGTCAGTTGATGAGGAAGATCTTCTCGTTCGGTGGCTGGAGCCACTCGATGCCCTTGCTGGTCACCACGTGCGGGTTCGAGATGTTGATCGCCAGCGGGAATCCGGGCCGTTCCGGGATGTTCATGTGCACCATGTACTCGTACGCGAAGAGGTGGTTCTCCTGGATCACCAGGTGGTGCCGGTCGGCGCGGAAGTTCGTCACCGAGGGACCGACGGTCCCGGTGCCGACGGTGCCGTAGGCGTGGTGGTCGATGGCGAAACCCGGCTGGTCGCCGTCGCCGAGCCCCTCCTGGACGATCACGTAGTCGAGGTTCCTTTCCCCGTCGGGGGTCCGGCCGATCCCCTGGATTCCGGAGTTGACGAACGGCGTGTAGATGTAGCCGGCCTCTTCCATGGCGGCGACCATGGCGTCGAGTGACTCCTTGGCGGTCATACCGACGCGCATGTGGGGCCGCATGATCCACTGGCCGGCGATCGCGAGGTCGAAGAGCTTCTGGATGCTCTCCGGAGGAGCGGTCTCGCCCTCGCGCAGGATGTAGGCGTGGGTCTTCGTGTCGGTTCCGAAGCCCATGTAGTTGACCCCGACGTTGAAGGCGAAGAAGTCGCCGCGCTGGAAGACGTAGTCCTCGTGCCAGATCCAGTAGCGGGCGTCCGGCGGGTAGGGCGGGTCCTCGGACACCGCGGTGTAGTAGAGGCGGATGCCGCCCCGCCCCCCGGTGCTGAATCCGGCCAGGTGCCGCTCGTACGCCCACTCCCGGGCCCAGGTGGTGATCTCCCGGATCGTGGTGCGTCCCGGCTCGATCCGGGCCAGGGCCTCCTGGGTGAGCTGGCGGGCGGCCTCGAGGTTGTTGATCTGCTCGGCCACCTCCCGCACCGTTCGCCGCACCAGGAAGTCAGTGATGACGTTCTCCGCGGAGACGATCCGCTCGGCGTAGGTGGGCCCCAGGATCTTCACCAGCTTCAGGTAGGAGGTGTGGGACAACCCGTCCGCCTCGGCCAGCCACTCGGAGGTGTTCACGGCGATCGTCTGCGGGTCCCGCTCGGCGACGAACTCGGTGAACTCGTCGTAGACCTCGTCGCCGTAGTTGAAGGCCATCTGGTACCCCCGGCCGTAGCTGGAGATGGTGCGGGCGAAATCGTCGGAACCGCGGACGTCGATGTCCGGGACCGCGCCGGCGCTCCCGAAGGCGGCCCGCTCGATCCGGTCGCCGACGTCGGTGAAGACGAGGTAGCCGTAGGTGTTCCCGAACCAGTAGGCCATCGGGTCGGGATCGCCGTGCCGGGTGACGTGGATCCACATGTCCACGCCGTTGTCGCGCATGGCGCCCGGCAGGATCAGGTCGAGCTTGTCCCGCCGGAGGAGGCGCATCACTTCGCCCCCGCTGCTGGAGGTGTGGACGCCGGGCTGGGCGGCCGCGAAGGTGGCTGCGAGGAGAAGCGGGATCAGGACAGTTGGGGTTCGAACGGGCATGGGTCGCCTCCTGTCCGTTCAGGGTATGGGAGGGAGGACTACGCCTGCCAGTGGCTCGGCGGGAAAGCGGCGATGAATCGCCCGCGGCGCTCCGCCGCCGCTGTGCCGGCTGAAGCCGGCGCTCCAGGCCGACGGATCGATCCTTCCGGCGCCGATGGCCTCAGGGCGTGCGCGGCGCGGAGCGCCGCGGTGCCGGTCTGGAGACCGGCGTTCCAGGCCGTTACGCGGCCAGCTTCTGGGCGGCGTCGAGGACCGTGGCCATCTTGGCGGCGCCGCGCTGCATCTCGTCCATCGTGCCGATGGAGATGCGGCAGCGGGTCCACAGCGGCGGGAAGGGCCGCCCGACGCGGACGCCTTCCGCGGCGCAGGCCGCCTGGAACTGCTCGATCGGCATCCCGGTGTCCACGAAGATGAAGTTCGTCTGGGCGTCGGTGGCGCTCAGGCCGCGGTCGGCGAAGAACTTGATGATGAAGTCCCGCGCCTCGGCGTTCCGCTTCTTCTCGTTGGGGAGGTAGTCGGGGTCCGCCTTGTCGCGCTCGAGCGCGGCGTTGGCGGCGACCAGCGCCGGGGTGCTGACCGAGTTGCCCAGGTGGAACTCGTCGAGTTCCGCGATGGTGTCCTCGTGGGCGATCGCGTAGCCGACTCGCAGCCCGGCCATCCCGTAGGCCTTCGAGAAGGTGCGCGCCACGATGAGGCGCGGGTTCTGGATCGCCGCCGGGATCATCGTCTCGTGACCGGGGGTGGTCACGTAGTCGATGTAGGCCTCATCCACCAGGATGCGAAGGTCCTTCTCGGCGTCGAGCGCCCGCATCAGGAAATCCGTGCCCTCGGACGGGTCCACGAGCGTCCCCACCGGGTTGTTCGGGTTGCAGTAGAACAGCATCCCGCTTCCCTTGCAGGCGTGGAGCGTCTGGTCGAGATCCATCTTGAAGTCGGCGGTCAGCGGCACCGCCTTGGTCCGGTAGCCCATCAGCGCCGCGTAGCCGAAGCATTCCTCGTAGGTCGGCAGGGACCCGACCAGCGCTTTCTCCTTGCTCGCGTACTGGTGCGTGCAGTCCACCAGGATCTGGGTGGAGCCGGCGCCGACGAGGACGTTCTCCGTCTTCACACCCCACTTCTCGGCGATCGCCTCCCGCAGCGGGCCGGTGAAGCGGAACGGATAGCGGCCGGCGATCACGCCTTCGGGGCCGATGACCGAGTCGAGAGCGTCCATGACGAACTCGCCGGGGCCGAGCGAGTTCTCGTTGTTCGCCAGGTTGATCGCCTCTTCGGGGGCGATCCCCATCTGGGCGGCGAACGCGTACTGCTCGCGGAGTCGCGACTGGACGAAGGTCGCGGCGTAGAGGCCGGCGGCGCCGGCGGAGGCATGACTCAGGAAACTGCGGCGGGAGAGCATGGGGTGGCTACCTCCTCGTAGCGGTGGATTGCGGTTCTTCGGCGGTTACTGCTGCTGGTTATCGGCGGTGGCGAGCCCGAGCACTTCCGCGAAGACCGCGGTCGCGCGCTGCATCTCCTCGAGGGTGCCGATCGAGATGCGGGCGTGGGTGTCCTGGTAGGGAGGGAAGTCCCGCCCCACCATGATGCCCCGCTCGGCGCAGGCGGCGCGGAACTCGCTCGCCGGCCGTCCGATGTTCACGAAGATGAAGTTCGTGTTGCTGGGAACCGGATCGAGGCCGTGGCCCGAGAAGAAGTCGTGGGTGAACCGGCGGGCTTCCTCGTTCCGCTGGATCTCGTTCTTGATGTAGTCCGGATCCTCGAGCGACCCCATCGCCGCGGCGATGGAGAGCACGGAAGTGCCGAACGTGAGGGCCAGCGGCGCGATCTTCGCGATGGTGTCGGCCTGGCCGAACCCGTAGCCGATCCTGAGGCCGGCCATCCCGAACGCCTTCGAGAACGTCCGCCCCACGAACACGTCACGGTACTCCATGGCGAGCGGGGCGCCGGTGTCGAAGCCCGGGTGGGCGACGTAGTCGTAGTAGGCCTCGTCGAGGAGGATGGCGGTGTAGGGCGACTCCTTCTTGACGAACCGCACGAAGTCGGTCACGTCGGCGATGGAATGCACCGTCCCGGTGGGGTTGTTCGGGTTGCAGAGAAACACGAGCCCGGCGCCGATCGCCGCGCCCGCCATCTTGTCGAGATCGAGCCCGAGGTCTCCCTTCATCGGGATGGCCTTGACCGGAGCCCCGAAGTAGCGGGCGGTCCGGACGGGGCTCTCGTAGGAGCACTCGGCGGTGACCAGCGCCTTGTCCGGCCCGGTGTAGGCGCGGACCGCGTTCCGCAGGATCTCCCCGGAGCCGGCCGAAAGGGTCACGTTCTCGGCCTTGGCCCCGTACATCTCCCCGATCTTCGCGCGGAGGTCCGTCCCGCTGATCTGGGCGTTCATCGGATAGCGCATGATGGAGGTGTAGGCGCTGCGGAGCGCCGCCACCGCGGAGGGGCCCGGACCCAGAGGGTTCTCGTTGCTGCTGATCCGGACTTCGTCGTCCTCGGGGGGCGGAACGAAGACCGGCGCGCCACGGAAACCGTTCTCGGCTTCCCAGGCCTCCCGGCCCCGGGCGCTGATCGCATGGAGGGAAGCGGCGCTGCCGCCGCCGGCTGGCGCGAGACTGAGGAAACTGCGACGCGTGGATTTCATCGGGGTTCTCCCTGATCGTGTTGGTGCTCGGCGGTCACGAGCTTCTGGCGAGTCACGACGGGCACGTCCCCGTCCCTGTGGCCTTTCATGAATTTGCGCTACGGAGAGTATCCGGTGCGGCGGATACGCCGCAACCCTCCAGATGGTTCCGTCGGACCGTTGGTCAGTGGATCATCAGGTCGGTGACGAGCGCGGTGCTCCCCCACTGCATCTTGAGGGTGCCGTTCATCCCGTCCGCCATGAGGCTGATCGTGAACATCTCCGCGGAGTCGTCGGTCGCTTCAACCTTCAGCGGAGCGCTGAAGAGGTCTTTCTCCGGGTCGTGCGCCAGGCCGGACTGTCCCGTCTCGCTGTTCACCAGCAGGTCCCAGCCGTCGTCGGTCTTCTTCGCGAAGAGGCTGTAGGCGCCGGCGGCCGCCATGTGCGAGCCGATCATCAGGTCGCCCTCGGTGGTGATGGTGGTGGCGTTCTCGGAACCGAGCCGCCACACCATGCCGGGAGTGGCCTGCCCGAGCATGTCCCGCCCGTTCAGGCTCGGCCGGCCGTACTCCACGGTGACGGCCTTGCCGTTGAAGCTGGCTTCGGCCTTGCCGCGCGGGTTGTGCGCGAGCGCGATCGCGGCGACCGCCAGAGCGGCGGCGAGCAGGGAAACGAGTCGATACCTGGAGACGTAGATCATGGGATGAGCCCTCCGGCGGCGATTCTAGTGTGCCTCGCGGCGATGGTGGCCGGCGGTTCCGTTGCGGCGCCCGCGGACGGCGCGGTAGGCTCACTCGTGAGGGGCGCCGATCCATGATTCCGCGCACTCCGGAGCCTCGCCACCGCCGATGAAAACCCGCTGTCACCGTCTGCCGTTCATGTTGTCCGCCGGACTCGCGCTGCTGGCCGGCTCCCTCGCCGGAGCTGACGAGCGGGTGGACCGCCTGCCCGAGGAGCACCGGGTGTGGCTCGAGGAAGAGGTGGTCTACATCATCACCGAGGCCGAGCGGGAGGTGTTTCTCGGGGTGGAGGGATTCGAGGAGCGGGAACACTTCATCGAAGCGTTCTGGCAGCGGCGGGACCCCGTGCCGGCAACGAAGGAAAACGAGTTCAGGATCGAGCACTACGAGCGGCTCGACTACGCCAACCGGTTTCTCGGGCGGGACGCTCCGAGGCCGGGGTGGCAGACGGACCGGGGCCGCTTCTGGATCATCCTCGGCGAACCCCGCACCCGGGAGCAGTTCGACGGAAGGAACGAGACCGTGAGCGCCGATCTCTGGATCTACCAGGGAGACACCTCGCTCGGACTGCCTCCCCGTTTCAATCTCCTGTTCTTCAAGAGGGAGGACATCGGCGAGTACGAGCTCTATCACCCTTGGTCCGACGGACCCGACGCGCTGGTCCGCCGGGGAGAGTTGCTCCGGAACCGCCAGCACGCCGCTGTGGACATCATCGAAATGGTCTCCCTGGACCTTGCGCGCGCCAGCCTGGTGGTGGACCTCACGGACCCGCACGCCGACTTCCTTTCGGCCACCAACACGATCGCCCCCCGGCTCGACACCGTGCGGCCTTCGATGAGCGTGGACAAGAACTTCATCGACATCACCGAGTCTCCCCTCAAGATCGTGGATCTCGAGGAGATCGAGGGGTATCTCCGGTACGGCGACCGGGTGACCGCCGAGTACTCGTTCCGGTACGTGAAGAGCGAGGGGGACTTCCGGGTGTTGCTGGGGCCCCGGAACACCCCGTTCATCCACTACAGCGTGAAGCTCGCTCCGGAGGATTTCACCCTCGAGTTCGACGACCGCGAGAACGTGTACCAGACGACGCTCGACATCGACCTCGAGTTGCGGACCCTCGAAGGCCGACTCGTCGCCATGCAGCGGAACCAGCCGGAGATTCGGCTCACCGAGAGCCAGCAGCGCGATGCGGGCCGCAGCCCGTTCGCCTATCGGGACAACCTGCCGGTGATCCCCGGGGAGTACGAGGTGAGCGTGATCCTCCGGAACCGGGCCACGCAGCAGTACACGGTGGCGAGCGCCGAGATCCGGGTTCCCGCGACCGGCGCCGCCTCCGTGGGTCTGGCCGATCTCGTGCTGGCCTACCGGACCGAACTGGAGCCGGAATTCTCGGGTCTGCGCTTCGGGACCTTTCAGTTCGGCTCGACCGTGATGGAACCGTCCGTCGGGGGGACCTTCGCCTCCCGCGACCTGCTGACCGTCGCCGCCCAGCCCGTGAACGCGCGCGACGAGCATCGCACCCGCTTTCGCATCTTTCCGGATGCGGGGGTCGCCGAGGAGGAGCCGGTTGCCGGGAGTCCGCTCGTGGAGCGGACCGTGGCGGCGGGCAGCGCGGATGCGCCCGCCATCGAGGAATTCCCGGTGGCGGAGCTTGGCGCCGGACGGTATCGGGTGACGGCGGAACTGCTCGACGGCGCCGGCGAGGTGATCGCATCCCGCGACGCTCCGCTCCTGGTCTCGCCGCGGGCGGCGGTGGACCGGCCCGGATTCATCGTCCGCCGTTCCTTCGCGACCCATTTCCCCGGGTTGCTCGCGCTGGCGCTCGGCGATCAGTTCATGGCCCACGGACGGATTCCGGAGGCCACCGTCGCCTTCCGGGAGGCCACCGCGAACCCGGACCTGCCCATGGCGCGCTGGAAGCTGGCGAGCGCCCTGCTCTTCACCGGGGACGCGAACGAGGCGCTCGATCTGCTGCTTCCGATCGAGGCGGACTACCCGAACGAGATCGACGTGACCGAGGGAGTGGGCTTCGCCTACTACATTCGGGGGGAATGCGACGAGGCGCTGCCGCGGCTCGAGCATGCCCTCACCCTGCGGCCGGCGGACCCGTCGCTCCTGAACGCGCTGGGCGACTGCCACGAGCAGGTTGGCGAACCCGAACGGGCGCGGGAGATGTTCGAACGCTCGCTGGAACTGAATCCCGGCCAGCAGGGGGTTCGGGACCGCCTGGCGGGGCTCGGCGATCCCCGCTGAGCCCAGGGTACCCCCGGGCGGCGATCACCCGATGGGCTCGGGACCGGGTCCGCTGCCCAACGGAAGGCGCTTTCGGCCGAATCACCCGCTCGCTCCGCTGACGACGCTCGGGCTCGGAGGACCGGCCGAGTGGTTCATCGAGGCCGGTAGCGAAGAGGAACTCCTGGGGGCGCTCTCCGCGGTGCGGAAGGGTGGGTTGCCGGCCACGCTGCTCGGGGGAGGGTCCAACGTGCTGGTTTCCGATCACGGGATTCGCGGCGCGGTGATCCGGGTGAAGGGGGGCGGAGCCCGGCAGGTGGACCGCCGGACGGTCCGGGCCTTCGCCGGAATGACCGTGAACGGCCTCGTTCGGTGGTGCATCCAGCGCGGGCTTGCCGCGCTGGAGTCCTGGGCGGGCACGCCGGGCACCGTGGGGGGCGCGATCCACGGGAACGCTCACTTCGGCGGCCGGGAGGTGGGCGAAGTGGTGACCGGCCTGCGGGTCGTCGACGACGCGGGCAAGGTCGAGACGGTCCGCGCCGAAGCCGCGGGGTTCGGCCCGGGGGGCGCCGCCCTGGCGGGGCAGGGACGTGTCCTGCTCTCCGCCGACTTCGGGGTTCAGCCGGAAGATCCGGCCGTCCTGCGCCGGCGGGCGCGGGCGTCCCTCGCGTTCCGGAAACGGACGCAGCCGCTTGCCCAACCGAGCGCCGGCTGCGCTTTCCGAAACCCGGACCCCGGGGAGGCTTCCCTCCCGCCCGACGTCCCCTGCGCCGCCGGAGCCCTGCTCGATCGAGCCGGCATGAAGGGCGCCCGGGTCGGCGGCGCCCGGGTGTCCGAGGTCCATGCGAACTTCCTGACCGCGGGACCGGGCGCCACCGCGGCCGACGTGCATCGGCTGCTCGGACGGTGCCAGGCGGCGGTGGCCGCGGCTTTCGGTGTGCGGTTGGTGCCCGAACTGGTCCTGCTGGGAGACTTCCCGTCGTGAGCCGGGAGGCGCCGCCGACCACCCTGGTCGTCGAGGGAGGCGCCCGGCTCGAGGGGCGGGTGCAGGTGGAGGGGAACAAGAACGCGGCGCTGCCGCTCCTCGCCGCCTGCCTGCTCACCGACGAGTGGTGCGAGCTGAACAACATGCCCGGTATTCGGGACGCCGCCACCATGGCCGGCGTGCTCGAGGGCCTGGGGGCCGAAATCGAGGGGGTCGGGACCGACCGGGTGCGGGTCCGCGCGGCGGATCTGCGCAGCGAGGAGCCCGACCCCGCGGGGGTGGGACGGCTCCGCGGCTCGGTGCTGCTCGCGGCGCCCCTCCTGGCGCGCCGCGGCCGGGTGCAGATGGGGGAGCCGGGGGGAGACTTCGCGGGACGCCGGGGCTTTGACGTCCACCTGGCCGCGCTCGGCGCCCTGGGGGTGCGGGAGGTCGAGGGACCGGGCCGGCTGCTCGAGGCGCCGGACGGCCTGCGCGGCGCCTCGTTCTATCTCGAGGAGGCGTCCGTCACGGGGACGGAGACCGCCCTTTTGGCCGCCGCCGGCGCGGACGGCGTCTCCGAGATCCGCCACGCGGCCTGCGAGCCGCACGTCGTCGAGCTCTGCGGTTTCCTTCAGCGGATGGGAATCCAGGTCGAGGGCGCCGGCACTCCGACCCTGCGAGTGGCCGGGAGCCGCCGGCGGCGAGGCGCCTCGTGGACGCTCGCGGGAGACTTCGTGGAGGCCGGGAGCTGGGCGGCGTTGGCGGCAATGACCGGGGGAACGGTGGAGATCCGGGGAGCCCGGGCCGTGGACCTGGAGCCGATCACCGCGGTCCTGCGGCGTCTCGGCGTGGCGCTCCGGCAAGGAGAGGATCGCCTCCTGGTGGAGCCGTCGCGGTTGCACGCGGTCCGGCGCATCACCACCGCGCCGTGGCCGGGCTTCCCGAGCGACATGGTGAGTCTCACGACGGTGCTGGCGACGGCGGCGGCAGGTGCGACGCTCGTCCACGACTGGATGTACGAACTCCGCCTCTTCTCCCTCGAACAGTTGATCGGGATGGGAGCGGACATGTTCCTCTGCGATCCTCACCGCGTCATCGTCACGGGCCCCAGCCGGCTGCGGGGAAGGGACCTCGACGCCCGTGACATCCGCTCGGGGATGGCGCTCATCGCGGCGGCGCTCGCCGCTTCCGGCGAGAGCCGGATCACTCCGCTCGAGACCGTGCAGCGCGGGTATTCCGACCTGCCGGCGAAGCTGCGCTCGCTCGGCGCGATGGTGGACGTCCGGACCGCTTCAGTCTGACTTGCGCAGATAGCGCTCCTGAAACTTCCGGATCGCCGGGAGGAGCGGCTGGCGATCGTGGAGGGTGCCGGCGAACAGGTCCCCGAGCCGGTCGAGCCGCTCGGGCAGGCTGGCGATGGTGAAGCGCCCGGGATGGAGGTCCGCGTCGAGTTCGTCCCAATCCAGCGGGGTCGAGACCGACGCCGCGGGTACGGGACGGGCGGCGTACGGGGGGACCACGGTCTGTCCGCGCCGGTTCTGCAGGAAGTCGAGATAGACGCGTCCTCGCCGCCGGGAGGTGGTCCGTTCGACGGTCGCGATGTCCCGGTGCTCGCCGGCGACGTGCGTGGAGACGGCCTCCGCGAACTGCCGGACCACGTCGTAGGGATACACCGGTTCCAGGGGTACGTAGATGTGCAGTCCGGTGGCGCCCGAGGTCTTCAGGTAGGGGCGGAGCCCGATCCCGCGGAGCACCTTGCCGAACGCCCGGGCGAGACGCATCACGTCGCTGAACGGGCCGCCGCCGGGATCGAGGTCGAAGACCGCCCAGTCGGGCGTGTCCCGGCGGGTTCGGCGCGAGAGCCAGGGGTGGATGTCGATGCTGCCCAGGTTCGCGGCGTAGAGGAGCGCCGCCGCGTCGTTCACGACGAGGTAGCGGATGGTCTCGCCCCGGTGTCCCGAAGGGATCTCTTCGCTGACGATCCAGTCCGGCGTGTGATCCGGCAGGTCCTTCTGGTAGAAGGCCTTGCCCCCCACGCCGTCGGGGTAGCGGAGCAGGTGCGACGGCCGCTCATGCAGATACGGGAGCAGGTGTTCGGCGACCCGGTCGTAGTAGCGGATCAGGTCCCCCTTGGTGTACCCGTGATCGGGCCAGAACACCTTGTCGAGGTTCGTGAAGTGGAGCGGCTGCGCGGATTCCCGCACCGCCCGCTGGCGCGAGAGACCCGCGAGGAGGTGCTCGGAGGGGTCCGGGGCTCGGGCACCGCGGGCAGGGATGCGCAGGCAGTCCGGAGGGGCGGCCGGCCCGCCGGGGGGAGTCCCGGCCGCCGGATAGGCCGCGCCGCCGCGCCGCGCGACGGTCCCCGGCAGCCCCGCCGCCTCGCAGGCCGCGTGGAACTCCTCTCCGCGGACGGCAACGTGGTCCCCGAAGAGAAGGGTCTTGCCCGGCGGCAGCAGGGTCGAAAGCAGTTCTTTCCGTTCGAGCAGCGGGACGTCGCGGATGTCCCATTCCTCGTAGCGGAGCAGGTCGTTCAGGTAGAGCGAGACCGGGATCGACGGATCGCCGTCGAGCCGCGCCGCGAGGCGCTCGGGTGAGGGCCTTTCCGCCTCGTCCGTGCTGACGAGCGTGCCGCCCGCGAGGAACGCCTCCGCGCGAACCGCTTCGGCCTCGGCCACGACCTCCGGCAGATCGAGCGGGGCTCCGTCGTCTCCGCGCGTCAGCTGAAGCTCCGCCCCGGAGCGTTCGAGGAAGACGGAAATGCCCTGGAGTTGCGGCTCGAAGATCCAGTCCTGGTCGGTGAAGGGCTCCCGCTCGCCGTCGGGGACCACCGGGACCGGGCCGGGTTCCCCGGTCCAGGGCCTGGCGCCTTTCAGGTCGAAGAAGGGTTGCCGCTCGGCGTCGTCCCGCGCGTACCGGTCGCGCCCCTTGAACAGCAGCCATTCGTCCGGGCCCCGCTTCGTCTTCACCATGTGCCAGGCCCCGCGCAGCTTGCGGCCGGCCAGCCGGATCACGAGCTTCCCGGCTTCCACGCCGGCGGCTCCCTGGTCCTCGCCCCCTTCGGTGATCTCGTAGGTACCCCGGTCCCAGATGCCCATGGTGCCGCCGCCGTACTCGCCCTCGGGAATCACCCCCTCGAAGTGCGTGTAGGCCAGCGGGTGGTCCTCGGTCCGGACCGCGAGCTTCTTCACCTCGGGGTCGTAGGAAAAGCCTCGCGGGACTGCCCAGGAACGGAGGACTCCGTGCATCTCGAGCCTCAGGTCGTAGTGGAGGCGGCGCGCCTCGTGGCGGTGAACCACGAAGCGGCGGCCTCCGGGCGGCCCGGCGTCCGCCGCGCCTCCCGCGGGGGGTTCGGGTGTCCGTCCGAAATCCCGTTTCTCCTCGTACGCGGTGATCGTCCTGGATCGTTTGTCAGGCATGGGTGACGTGTCGGGATCGCGGTGCGGCGCCTCTATTTTCGCGTCTCGGGGGTGAAAACCGGAGCCCGCCGCCCGGCGCGTATTTCGCGGCGGAACGGGTCCTTGACACCCGAACGGGGCGCGCTAATCTGCCGGTGCCCTGCCGGTTTCCCGCAATCGGCGTTTCGGGTGCGCTCGTCCCGTGCGCGGCTCCAGGGTCCGGGTTTCCGGGCCCACCTCCATCCGTCTCCTTCCTTCCTCACGGAGCCAGAACGGGACACCTTTCACGCTCGTCCCCGGAGCTGCGTCGGGGAAACGACTGTCCGGCACCGCCGACCGGAGGGAGGCGAAACGCCGCAGACAAACACCTCCGCCGCCCGCAGAACCGGCGAGGCGGCGGTCTTCGCGAACGGTCCGCCGCCCGCATCGGTCATGCCGCCGGATACCATCCGGGACGCACCCCACGATCGATGGCGGTGGCGTGAGAGGCGAGACGCGTGATGAAACGAAATCAGGAAGCGGCCGGGCCGGCACTCCCGGTTCGAGGACCGTCCATGGCGCTGCTCTTCGCGGCCGCCATCCTGCTCTCCGGATGCGAAGAGGCCGAGGAAGAACCCCGCATGACCCTGGAGGACGTGCTCGACATCCGGCATCCGACGGCGCCGGTGTGGAGTCCCGACGGCGACGAGGTGTTCTTCGTCTGGGATCTGAACCAGCAGATGGACCTCTATTCGGTGACGCCGGGCTCCGGTGAGCCCCCGCGCCAGTTGACGCGCTGGGGGAGTTCCTACGAAGTGATCGGCGGGCTCTTCTGGGGCGGGGAAGGAGACCTGCTCCATTTCACGCGCAACGGACGCCTCTACCAGATGGATCCGGATCTTGCGGGGACGCTGCGCGCCGTCTTCCACGACGAGCCCGGCGGCGAGTCCGGCTTCCGGCCTTCTCCCGACGGCCGCCGCATCGCGTTCCTGCGAGGTGGGGACCTGTTCGTCCGCGACCTTGCCGACGGCGCCGAGTTGCAGTTGACGCGCACCGGCGACCGTTCGGAGGGCGAGCCCGCCTGGTCCCCCGACGGCCGCTTCATCGCCTACACGGTCTCGAACCGGGAAACGGTGGACGAGACCCACGAGGTCTCCGGGGACACGCTGCTCTATCGCCGGTTTCGCGGCACGGCGCCCGATCTCTGGGTGGCGCCGGTGGTCCGGAACGGCGTATCGCGGCGCATCGCGGCGGGATCCGGCGCCATCTCGAGTCCGCGCTGGGTGGATACGGCGCGGCTGATCTTCCAGGAGGTCGCGCCCGACGTCCGGACGCGTTCGGTGGTCCTCGCCGACCTGCGCGACGGCTCGCTCCGGCCCCTGCACGTCACGGAAGACGAAAAGTGGTGGAGCCTCAACTTCCTCGGAGCCGAACCGCGGCCGTCTCCCGGCGGGGAGTGGGTGGCGCTCGTGGACGACTCCTCCGGGTGGGATCAACTGGTGGTGGTTTCACTGGCCGACGGTTCCGCGCACGCCCTCACCGGGTCGGAGGAGGAGGCGCGGCGCTTCGCCTGGTCCCCCGACGGCGGCAAGCTCGGCTGGGACGCGAATCCGGACCACCCCGGACAGCGCCACCTCTTCGTGGTGGACACCGCGGAGCTGCCGGACGCCGTGCCGACGCGGATCACCTCGGCGCGGGGCACGAACACCCAGCCGTCCGTCGCCACCGGATTCCGGCTGAGTTCGGAACACGGCGGGTTCTCGCCCGACGGTTCGCGCATCGTGTTCCAGCACACCGGCCCGCGCGCCGTTCCCGACCTCTTCGCGGTGGAGACCGGCGGATCGGGGGAACCGGAACGGCTCACGAACTCGCTCCCCGAGTCGCTCGACCCCGCGTTCTTGACCGAAGGGGAGTTCCTCCGCTATCCGGCGCGCGACGGGGGCGAGGTACCCGGCTACCTGTTCGTTGCCGAGGATCTCGACCGTTCCCTGAAGCATCCCGCGATCGTGTGGGTGCACGGGGACGGGATCGCCCAGAACTACGACGGGTGGCACGTCCGCCGGGACTACGGGGTGTACCACTCCTTCCACCAGCTCCTCGCCTCGGAGGGCTACGTGGTGCTCATGCCCGACTATCGCGGGAGCATCGGCTACGGCCGGAACTTCCGGCAGGAGTCCTACCGTGACGTCGGCGGAGGGGACTACCAGGACGTCGCCGCGGGCGCGGAGTACCTGCAGACGCTCGAGTTCGTGGATCCGGACCGCATCGGGGTCTGGGGGCTCAGCTACGGGGGTTTCATGACCATGCAGGCGCTCACGCTGGATCCCACGCTGTTCGCGGCGGGGGTGAACGTCGCCGGCGTCGGCGACTTTGGCCTCTGGTTCCGCGATCCCGGCGGCCCCTGGGTGAGGGGCCGGATGGGGGACCCCGCGGAAAACCCCGCCGTCTATGAGCTCGCGGCGCCCGCCGCGCGGGTCGATCGCGTGGAACGTCCGCTGCTCATGCTGCACGGGACCTCGGACGTGAACGTGTCCTACTTCGAGTCCATCAACCTGGCCGACGGTCTCCTCCGCGCCGGCAAGGACTTCGAACTCGTCACCTATCCCGGGGAGTTCCACTACTTCCACCGGGAGCACGTCCTGCGCGACGCCTGGACCCGGGTGGGACGCTTCTTCGGGGAACACCTCGCGGTCCGTTCCCCGTAGGAGATCCGCCCGCGCCGGGGCGTGACCCGTCAGGCCAGGGCGGAGCGGAAACGCCGGGCGAGTTCGTCCGGCGCGCTGCGGTTCCAGGTCTCGTTCACGCCGATCAGGAATCCGCCGTCGGGGCGGACGCCCCCCAGATCCACCTGCTGCTCGCGGAGCCGCCGCCGGAAGGCCTCGGGGTCGGCGCTGTCCACCCGCAGCCGGAACAGGTTGGTGCCGCCCGCCATCCGCTCGACCGCGAAGGCGCCGTGCCGCTCCACCTCGGTGATGAAGGACTCGGAGATCCCCACCGCGCTCGTGAATCGCTCGATGAATCCCGGAAGGAAGTTGAGGGCGACCGCCGCGAAGGGCCACGCGGCGGGGAGTCCGCTGCCGAACATCCGCCGCGGGTGGAACATGCCGTCGAGCAGCGCGGCGGGGCCGGCGAGGATCGCGCCCGAGGCCGCGTTGAAGTACTTGTAGAGCGATACGTAGACGGTGTCGAAGGGACGCGCGAGTGCGGCCACGTCCATCCCCGTGTAGGCGCTTTCGAGGAACATCCGCGCCCCGTCGAGGTGCAGCCGGATGCCCTCGCTGCGCGCGTAGGCGGCGATGCGGGTCAGTTCTCCCTGATCGAAGGTCTCGCCGGAGCGCCGCCGCACCGGGCTCTCGATCGAGATCACCGAGACCGGCCTCGAAACGCGCCCGCCGCGGGTCCGCTCCACGATCTCTTTCACCTCCTCGAGCGTGAAGGTCGGGCGGCCCGGGGCGAGCGGAATCAGCGGGATCGCGCTCAGGGTCTGCACGCAGTCTCCCGAGTCGTTGTACAGGTGCGCCTCGGCCTGGACGACCGCCCGGCCGCCGCCGGCACCGGCCAGACTGCGCACCGCCAGGTGGTTCGCCAGCGTTCCGGTCGGCATGAAGACGGCGCGTTCCTTCCCGAGGACCCTGGCGAACTGCTCCTCGAGCACCTGCACGACGCCGCCGTTCGAATAGGAATCCCGCTCGATGCGGCCCTCTTCCGCCAGCCGCGCGAGCAGGCGTCCCTGCTCGGCGGGTGTCAGCCCGAGCCCGTCCCCCGTCATCCGGACCCGGGTGGAGTCCGTGGCGGGTGAGGGGGCGGCGCCCGATCCGCCGGCGCCGGCTACGGGCGCAAGAAGTCCGGCGCCGAGTCCGACCGACCCGGCCTGCAGGAAACGTCGCCTGGGAAGTTGGTTCATGGCGTCCTCACTGGGGATCCGGTGGCCCCGGAATCCACTGTATCGGCCCCCCTCGGGGCCGGCAACCGCGCCATCCGGGGAGCGCTAACGCCCGGGTTCCAGGAGGGCCCGGAACGCGGGAGGGACGTCCATCCCGAGTGCTTCCGCCTGTGCCAGGTGGGTCCGGGCCTCAGCGGTGCGGCCGCGCTGCCGCTCCACGTCCGCCAGCAGGAAGTGGATGCCGGCGAGCTGACCGGGGGCGGTCCCGGCTTCCCCGGCGGCGGCGAGCGCCCGGGAAAACGTCTCCGCAGCTTCCCCCAGCCGGCCCGCGGTGGCGAGCAGTTGACCCAGCCCCTGGAGAGCGCCGGGATGGCTGGGATCACGGTCCAGCGCGTCCCGCAGGTAGCGCTCCGCCTGCCGGAGATCGCCGCGCTGGAAGTGCAGGCTCGAGGCGCCGAGCAGGGTGGGGAGATGGCTCGGGTCGGCAGCGATCGAGCGGCGGTAGAGATCATCGGCTTCCCGATCCCGGCCGCTGCGGGCGAGGAGATTCGCGAGGTTCGCCATCGCCGCGCTCGAATCGGGATCGCGGTCGAGGGCCGTGCGGTACGCCGCTTCCGCCTCCTCGATACGGCCCAGGCGCGCGAGGGCATTGCCGTGGTTGTAGCGGAGATCCGCGCTGCCGGGCCGTTCGTTCACCAGGCGCCGGTAGATCGCCTCCGCGCTGTCGTGGTCTCCCGAGTCCGCCGCCCGCCGGGCTCGGGCCTCCCTGCCGCGACTGTCGGCGCGGAGATCCTCGAGGGCGATCAGCAGCGGGTCCGGGTCGGCCGTCAAGCCGAGGGATGCGGATCGGGCGGCGGCTCGGGCCCGGGCGGTTGCCTGGGCGGCGGCCTCGGGATCGCCGAGTCGTCGCGAGACCTGCGCGAGGAAGGACCAGCCGGCCGCGGAGGACGGCAGGCGTTCCACGACGCGCTCGAACGCGGTACGGGCGCTGGCCAGGTCTCCCCGCTGGAGGCGCCGGCGCCCGAGCGCGAGCGGCGCTTCGACGGATTCCGGAGCCAGGTCCTGGAGCGCCTCCCAGGCGGCCTCGGCCGCGTCGTCGTCGCCCATTCCCTCGAGCACCCGGGCCCGGAGCGCGAGCGCCGGAGCAAAACGGGGGTTCCGGCGGAGCGCCTCGTCGGCCAGTCCCAGCGCGCGAGCCGGTTCGGCGGTTTCCAGCAGGCGGCCGTGGAGATGGGGCCAGCGATGGTCGTCCTCGTCGAGACGGGCGGCCTCGGCATAGCTGGCGCCCGCGGGGGCGCCCAGCCGATGGGCATGGAGCACCATCCCGAAGCGCCCCCAGGCGGCCGCGCTTCCCCGGTCGGCGGCGAGGGCGTCCCGGGCGCCGTGGATGGCCTCCCGGACGGCGGGTTCCACGCCGTCGGTCCCGACTTCCGGAATCTCCGGCCCTCCGCAGGCGCCCGCGAGCACCGCGAGGAGCGCCCCCAGACTTCCGGCCCGGAGGGCCCGCGCTTCAGTCATGGACCGTTCCGGCGCCCCGGACCACGACCACGACCCGGTTCGGGGCGGGCGCCGGAAACGCCTCCTCCGAGCCGTCGGACCAGCGGACCGTCAGACTCTCGATCGCGGCTCCGGCTGGGATTCCGAAATGGGCCCCCGGATCGCCGGAGCTCAGGTAGGAGACACCGGGGTTCGCGCGGGCAACCCGCATTCCGGCCGAGGTGCCGAGCCTCACGGTGGCGCCGTGATCGGGCGCGCCGCCGGGCAGCCCCGCCGCCACGAGGAGCCAATTGCCGTCGTGGTTCGAGACGTTCTCGAAGATCCGGGCGGGACCCTCGGCGGCCGTGATCACGAGATCGGGATCCCCATCCCCGTCGAGGTCGCCGGCGGCCAGCCCCCGGGCGACGGCCTTCCACCCGCTCAGTTCGGGCGACGCGGCCCCGGCGTCCTCGAACCGGCCGGGGCCGCCGCGCAGGATCAGGGCGCTTTCCGCGTACTGCTCGAAGAAGGGAGCCCGCGGGGATTCGCCCGCGGGCCGGGCCACCCGGCCGTTGGCGATGACGGCGTCGGGAAACCCGTCGAGATCGAAGTCGCCGAGGGCCACGCCGAATCCGGTCGTCGCGAGGCCGAGCGTTCCGAGCCCGAGGTCGATGGAGCCGTCCACGAAGCCGATCCCCGGTTCGGCGAGATAGACGGTGTTCGTCTCGTCGGCGAAGTGGGTGAGCAGGATGTCGAGGACGCCGTCGCCGCTCAGGTCGCCGATGTCGATCCCCATTCCGGCCTCGGGACGGCCGAAACCGCTGAGGGCGGCGCCGAGCAGCAGCGCCTCTTCGGTGAACGCCCCGCCGCCCTGGTTCACCCAGAGGTGATTCGCCTCGGTGTCGTTCGCCACGTAGAAGTCCGGCCTCCCGTCCCCCGTGAAGTCGTGGCAGACGACTCCGAGGCCCCGGGCCGGCAGGGCGGCGATGCCGGACTCCCGGCCCACCTCCACGAACTTCCCGCCCCCGGTGTTCCGGTAGAGGAGATCGGGCAACCCGGGCACGTCGGTCGGGTTGCAGTAGTCTTGCTCTCCGGTCGCCGCGAAGCAGGAAAAGTCCGGGTCGTAGTCCATGTAGCGGGTCACGAAGAGGTCCAGGTGGCCGTCGGCGTCGTAGTCGCAAAAGGCCGCGGAGGCCGACCAGGAATCGTCCCATCCGGGGTCTTCCGCCGCCACCAGACCCGACTCCCCGGTGTTCAGGAGCAGGGCGTCGGGTCCGAATCCGGTCCGGAAGAGGTCGAGGTCTCCGTCGCCGTCGGCGTCCCCGGCCGCGACGCCCATGCCGTAGGCGCCAGTGCCCGGAACTCGGGCGGTCTCGACGAAGCGGATACCCGGTCCCCGGTTCTCGAAGAACCGGTCCGCGCCTTCGCCCTGGACGAGGTAGAGGTCGAGATCGCCGTCGGCGTCGCGATCGAAGAGGGCGACTCCCGATCCCATGATCTCGGGCATGAAGTAGGCCGGGCGCCCGGCGTCGCCCCTGCCGGTGTCGTGGACGAACTCGACGCCGGAAGCGGGGGTCGCGTCGGCGAAGCGCGGCTGCGCGCCGGCGGTGGCAACACCGGCGAGAGTACCGGCGACGAGGAGCGGGAGGATCAGCGGCGGAGCACCGAGCGCGGGCCGATGTCCGCGAGACTCGGCGTTCCCGCGAGCTGCATGGCGAGCTTGAACTCGGCGCGCAGGATCCGGAGCACCGCTTCGACGCCGGCTTCCCCGAAGGCGGCGAGGCCCCAGAGGTAGGCGCGGCCGATCAGGACCGCGTCGGCCCCCAGCGCGAGGGCCTTGAAGATGTCCACGCCACGCCGGATCCCGCTGTCCATGATGACCGGAATGCGGCCGCCGATCGCGCTCACCACCTCGGGCAGACTGTCGATGGTCGCGATCCCGCTTTCCTCGGCGCGTCCGCCGTGGTTCGAGACCACGATCCCGTCCACGCCGTGTTCGAGGCAGAGCTCGGCGTCCTCGGCGGTGACGATGCCCTTCAGGAGGACCTTCATGGAGGTGATGTCCTTGAGGCGCTTCACCACGTCCCAGGTGAGACTGGGGTTGTTGAGGCCGGCGAAACGGCTGCGCCCGGTGATGTTCTCCACCTCGATACCGTCGAACATGCTCTTCCTGGAGACGTAGCCGGCGAGGCCGGGAACGTGGCAGATCTCGCATTCGCGCTCATCGAGGCGCGCCGTCAGCGGTGTGCTGATCCGGTTGCTTCCGGCGGGGAGATCCACGGTGAGCGCCACCGCCGGACAGCCGGCCGCGTCCGCCCGCGCGACGAGCTGTTTCGTCACTTCGAAGTTGGTGGTCGGATACAACTGGTACCAGACGGGTTCGCCGCGCGCCTCGTTGACTTCCTCCACCGGGGAGGTCGTAACCGTGGAAAGCAGTTGCAAGTGATCCATCGTCCGCGCGGCCCGGGCCACGGCAACCTCGCCCTCCGGGTGAAACGCCTTCTGGCTCCCGCAGGGAGCGATGCAGATGGGGGACGTCCACCGCCGGCCGAAGATCTCCACCGACATGTCGGGGTCCGAAACGTCCACCAGCCGGCGCGCCCGGATCCCCACGTTGTCGAGCGCCCGGCGGTTCGCAGCCAGCGTGCCCTCCCCGTCCACCCCGGTCGCCATGTAGCCGTAGTGGGCCGGCGGGAGGTTGCGCTCCGCCAGCACCCGGAAATCGAAGATGTCCGCCGCTTCTTCGGGCGAGCCGATCGGCGTCCGGGGAAAGCGGTTGTAGCCGAAGAGTTCGGCGCTTTCCCGGTCAGAACCCGGCTTTGGGGCCTGGGCCGTGGCGCGGGGTTCCCAGCACCCGGAGCCGAGCAGCAGCGGGCTTCCCGCCAGGTACCGCAGGAACCGGCGGCGGTTTGGACTCAGATGGTGGTCGCGCATCGGGCTGCTCCCTCCGGCCGCCTCATTGTGTCATTCGCGGCCCGACCGGCAAGCGCGGCCCAGGGCACCCGGGTCCGGCCCCGTTTGCGGTGGGCCGTCCTCCACCCGGATCCGGGTGCGTCTCGCCCGGACTCCTTCGGTCCTGCCGTTGATGACACGGTATTATCGAGAATGGGCAGCCGCCCGCGCTGCCACGAGCCAAGCGAGCGACGCGCTGTCGAGAGGGCGCGAAGGGGGACCGAATGGACACCGCCACGCAATCGAGGCCGGCTACGGACCGGGGGACGGGTGGGGAACAGCTCTGGAGCCGGAGAACCCTGGTGCACTCCAGTTGCGCGGCGGCCCTGCTGGCCCCGTGGGCCCGATGGGCGGGTGCGGCCCTGGCAGCGGGCGCGGGTGTCTCGTCGGGCGCCGCCCGCGCCGCGGCTCCCGGCCGCCAGGCCCCGGGCGCGGCCGGCGGCGAGATCGTTCTCGGGACTTCGGCCGCGTTCACCGGTCCCTCGCGGGGACTCGGCAACGAGCTCTACCGGGGCGCGATGGCGTATTTCCGCGAGGTCAACGACTCCGGCGGAGTCAACGGACGCCGGATCGCGCTGAAGTTGTACGACGACGGCTACCAGCCCGATCCATGTGTCCAGAACACGCTGAAACTGATGCTCGAGGATCAGGTGTTCCTCCTGTTCGGTTACGTGGGAACGCCAACCGTCACCCGCGTTCTCCCGATGCTGAAGAAGTTCCAGGAAGAGCGGATCTACATGTTCTTCCCCTTCACCGGGGCGCAACCGCAGCGGGAGCCCCCCTACGGCGACTTCGCGTTCAACCTGCGCGCTTCCTACCGGCAGGAAACGGCCGGGTTGGTCGAGAACTTTCTCGCGACCGGGCGGCGCCGCATCGCGGTCTTCTACCAGGCGGATGCCTACGGGCGCAGCGGCTGGGCCGGAGTCCGGGCCACGCTCGAGAACCATGGAGAGACGATCGCCGGCGAGGCGACCTATCAGCGGGGCTCCCGCTTCACGGGCACCATGCGGGCCCAGGTCGAGATCCTCCAGCGAGCGGCGCCTGACGCCGTGATCTGCGTGGGGGCGTACGCGGCCTGTGCGGCGTTCGCCCGGGACGCCATCGACCTGGGCCTGCGGGTCCCCATCGCAAATCTTTCCTTCGTGGGCAGCGAGAACCTGGTAAACCTGCTCAGCGAAGGGCGCGACGACCCGGAGACCTATACCCGGTGGCTCGTCAACTCGCAGGTGGTGCCCAGCTATGAGGACGAATCCGTGCCGGCGGTGCGGGAATACCGCGAACTCTTGGCGCGCCACGACCCACAGATTCCCGAGCGGTTCCTGGATGACCCCTACAACCCGCTGCCCCAGAGCTTCGTGAGCCTGGAGGGTTTCGTGAACGCGAAGCTGATGTGCGAGATCTTCCGGCGCTTCGACGAAGAGCCCACCCGGGCTGGACTGGAGGAGGCGGTGTTCTCGATCCGGGACTTCGACCTCGGCATCGGCGAGCAGGTCTCCTTCGGGCCGGATCGCCGGCAGGGGCTCCAGCGCGTCTACTACACCGTCGTGGAGGACGGCCGTTTCGTTCCGTTGACCGACTGGAACGCTCTACCCGCCTGACATGAAAGTTCACAAACTCTTCCAACGGATGCGGTTCGGCATCTTCGCGCTGTTCGGGCTGATCGTGTTGTCCACCTCGCTGCTCTGCATCCGGACGGTGGACACCGAGCTCTCGGCGGAATACGCCGCCAACTCCCAGAGCATCGCGAAGACCATTGCCGACGCGAGTGTCGACATCCTGCTGAACCGGAACCTCGCGACCCTGCAATCGCTGATCGACCAGTTCCTCGAAGTGCAGGGAATCCGCTACATCTACATCACCGACGAAACGGGCGAGTTCCTGGCGCACACCTTCGTGCCCGGGATTCCCGAAGCGATCCTGGAGAGCGACCCCTTCCAGGCGGAACCCGTGGAGCGCAGCCTGCCGGGGATGGGTGACTTCCTCGAAGTCAGCAGCCCCATCCTGGCCGGAGTGGCGGGAACGGTCCATCTCGGGATGGACCTGGACCTGGTCGCGCTGAAGATCCAGCGTGCGATCGGCCAGCAGGTGTACCTGATCTCCATCCTGCTCGTGGTCGGGATCCTGGCGTCCATCTGGCTGGTGAACCTCGTGGCGCGGCCACTAGCCGCGCTCCTCGCCTACGCGGTGGAGACTGCCCGGCACCCTCCGGAGGAACGAGCGCTCGTCGTCGCCAACGAGAAGCTGCTCGAGCGCGACGACGAAGTCGGACAGTTGGCGCGCCTGATCCTCTACATGTCGCGGACGCGGCCGCCCTCGGGCCCCGAGGCGCTTCCGGATCCGGGAGCGGCGCGCTCGGCGGCGTGAGCGCCGGCGCGCGCCGTGTCCGGAGGCGAACGGACTCCGGCGGCTGAGGGACCGCAGTGATGCAGCTTCCGCCGAACGTTGCCCGCCTTCTGGCGGTAACGGTCTGTACGGTGCTGCAGCTCTGTTTCGGAACGGTGTACGCCTGGAGCTTCTTCCAGACGCTGCTCGTACGTCAGTTGGGCTGGACCTTCACGGAAACGGCCTGGGCGTTCAGCATCGCCATCTTTTCGCTCGGCGTCTCGGCGGCGTGGGCGGGGCAGGTCCTTCCACGGGTGGGACCGCGGAAACTGGCCCTGGCCGGCAGCGCGCTGTTCTGCGCCGGCTACCTGATCGCCGGGATCGCGCTCCAGATGGACAACGTGCCGCTCTTCTGCCTGGGTTACGGCGTGGTCGGCGGGATCGGGATCGGAATGGGCTATGTGACGCCGGTCGCCACCGTGGCGAAGTGGTTTCCCGACAAGAAGGGGCTCGCGACCGGGATCGTGGTGATGGGTTTCGGCGTCGGCGCACTGCTGCTCAGCAAGGGGCTCGCCCCCGTTCTGGTGGTGCAGACGGCCGGTGACCTGCCGCTCGTGTTCTTCGGGCTGGGCGCGGTCTTCGCGGTCATCCTGATCCCGGCGAGTCTCCTGATGAGCAATCCGCCGCCGGCTCCGGCGGCGGGCGGACCGGCGGCGGCCGGGGCGCCGGGAAGCGACGAGCCCGAGTCCGTCGGCGCCTACCTGAAGACGGGGCAGTTCCTGCTCCTTTGGGTCGTCTTCTTCTTCAACATTGCAGCCGGCATTTCCATCATCAGCTTCCAGTCGGAGTTGCTCCAGGAGGTCTGGAGTCTCGCCGACCCCTCGCTGGAACCGGCCGTGCTGGCCGGTTACGGGGCCACCCTGATCGCGGTGAGTTCGCTCTTCAACGGCGTGGGCCGGCTGTTCTGGGGCCTCCTCTCGGACCGGATCGGCCGCGTGAACGTCTTCCGGATTCTCCTGTCGACGCAGATGGTCGTCTTCGGCGTGCTCATGACCGAGACGAATCCGTGGGTCTTCTCGGTGCTCGTCTGCTACGTCCTGCTGTGTTTCGGCGGGGGCTTTGCCACCATGCCTCCCTTCATCCTGGACACGTTCGGCGCCCGCCGGATGTCGGCGGTCTACGGCGCGGTCCTCACCGCATGGGCGGCGGCGGGGATCGCCGGCCCGATGTACGTGGGCTACCTGAAGGACACCTATCCCGACCGGGCGGTCATGTACTGCTTCCTGATCGGCATCCTGATGCTCGGCGGGGGCTATCTCTTCTCCTACCTGCTGAACGACGAGCGCATCCGCCTGAAGAAGCCGACCATGGAGAGCACCCTCCGGGACTTCGGCATCGCCGCGCCCCGGGCGCGTTGATTCGGAGCGCCGGCCTCCGGCCGGCATCGCTCCGCGGCAGCGGAGCGAAAACGCGTACTTCCGGTCAGATCCGGATGCGCCGCACGACCTGGCCGTTGTTCTCCCAGGGTGTCGCCTTGTAACGCGACGCCTCCTCCTCGGTCGGCTGTACGCCGCTGGCGTCGCGCGCCCGGGAAACGAGCCGGTGTTCTCCCGGCGCCGGCGCCGGCCAGGCGAGCCGGAAGTGGCGGAACCCGAAGCGGTGCGCGGCGGGAAGGAGTTCGGCTCCCTCGAACGGGTTGCCGTCCAGGCTGACCTCGACCCCGGCGATCCCGGAGGCGCCGTCGTTCCAGGCGAGCCCGTGGACCGAGAGATCCCCGCCGGCCACGCTCTCGACTCGGGTGACGATGGACTTGAGCCGCATCCGGCCGATGGCGCTCGCGGTGTGGAGGATGCCCGAGGGGGTTTCCGTCCCGCGCACGGTGACGTAGTCCTTGGCCTGGAACCAGCCGGCGAACCGGGCCGGCCAGACCTCGATCCGCTCCACCCACTTCACCTGGGAGACTCCGTAGAACCCGGGGACGATCAGCCGCAGCGGTCCGCCGTGCTCCCGGGGAAGCGGCTCCCCGTTCATCGTGTCCGCCAGCATCACCTCCGGGGCGAGCGCGTCGGCGACCGGCAGGCTCCGCGCGAAGCGGCCCGGATAGCGGTTCCCGCGGAGGCGTTCTTCCGCGTGATCGGCGCCGAAGAAAACGATCTCGCGCGCGTGGGCGTCGACGAGTCCCTCGAGGAGGGGCGCGAGCGGCACCCCTCTCCAGCGGGCGGCGCCCACCAGGCCGTGCATCCCGATGCCGCCGTTCCCGCAGCACTCGAAGGCCGTCACCGCTTCCCTGCGTGGGAGGCCGGCCAGTTCGTCGAGCCCCAAGGTGCGGACCGGAGGAGCGCCCCGGTGGCCGATCCCCAGCCGGAACGCCGGCGCCGCGAGATCCGGGACCTCGCCGTGGTGGAGGACGAAGAACTCCCCGTCCGGGACGGTCTCTCCGGTGATGCGGGTGAGGTCGGTGTAGCGGGCTCGGGTGCCGGAGGGAAGGGGCTCGAGATCGCTCCACGGGAGGACGCCGCCCTGGCTACCGCTGACCCGAAACGGGTACGCGGCTACGGACGCCGCAAGCGCCGCCAGGACCCGGCGTCGGTTCACCGTGCGGCCGGCGGCCGCCGGTCCCCGGAGGGACCGGCGGCCAGACCTCTCAAGAAGTGACTTCGCTCAGAAGTGGATACGGATCGCGAAGCGCGCGATGCGGGGAGAGAGGTAGTTGGCGACCCGCCCGTAGTTCGCGCCGCTCGAGGTGTTGATCGCGGTCACCGTGTTCTGGTTCGTGATGTTGAACAGGTTGAACTCCGGCGAGATGCGGTAGCGGCCGGCCTGGAAATCGCGGAAGAGCGCGATGTCGAAGGTCGTCACGTTGTCGAGCCGCTCCGTCCCCACGGGCACGGCCAGGATCGAGGCGCCGCCCTGGTTCAGGCCGCTCACGAAGATGGTCCGGCCGACCGGGGCGCCGGTCTGGTAACGCATCACCCCCGAGGCCCGGAAGCCGAAGGGGGCGTGCCAGGTGCCGATCGCCTTGAACTGGTGCGTCCGGTCGTAGAAGGACTTGCCCTGGGCGTTCACCTGGGAGTTGGGGTTCCCGAAGATGCCGGGGTTCGTGTTCTCCCACTGGCCGCCGCGGGTCCAGGTATCGGTGTCGTTCCAGGTGTACGACACGAGCGCCTGCCAGTTGTTCGAGAACCGCTTCTGGGCGATGAGTTCCACTCCCTTGTAGTCGGTCTCGAACTTGTCCACGGTGGCGATCTGCAGTTGGCTCTGGCCCACGAGATGTTCGGGCAGGTTGAACACCGTGAGCATGCCGCCGTCGTCGCCGGTCCCGACCATGTTGTCCGGCCCCGGATCCTGCACCTGCATCGACTCGTAGGCGGAGTCCGGCGCCAGGAGGTTGATCACATCCGACTTGTCGTCGCTGGTGCGCCGGCTGAAAGTCGCCGAGAGCCAGACGTCGCCGGCGAACTCCCGCTCGAGGCTCATGGTGATCTCGTCGGTGTACTCGTGCTTCAGATCGGGGGAAACCGTGTTCACCGCGGCTTCGGCACCGAACGCGTTGACGAGCAGCGTGCCCTGTTCGCCGTCCTGGAACTGGCGGTCGCCGTTCAGGTCGGTCCACTCGTACCGGTTCGTGAGGGCGCCGTTCTGGTTCACGAAGTTGGCGAAGCCGGTGGAGAACTGGTGGTAGTAGCGGCCCCAACTCGCCTTGAAGGCGCTCTGGCCGCCTTCTTCGAGCCCGACCACGACCCCGACGCGGGGGGCGAAGCTCGACAGGTCGAGGATGCCGGTCCGCGCCGCGAAGTCGCGGGGACAGCCGTTCGCGGTGGTGCACCAGCGGCCGTCGGGACTGTTCTGCTCCGGCAGCCAGCCGTGGTAGCGGTCCCAGCGAAGCCCGAGTTTCAGGGTGAAGCGGCCGGAGGTGATGATGTCGTCGATGTAGGCGGAGGTCTGGTCGAGCGTCTGTCCGTCGTGACGGGGAGTGTTCCTCAGCCACACCTGGTCGGCCACGTTGTTGTTGAAGCGGATGAAGACGTCGTCGATCGCGGTGGTCTCGTTCCGGATCGGGTTGTGCGAGTACTCGAGTCCGATCTTGAACTCGTGGTTGGCGCCGGCGATCTCCTCGGCGAAGTAGGTCAGATCGCTCTTGTAGGAGTAGCGCTTCCGCTTTCGCTCCACGTTGTAGTCGCGGGCGTTCAGGAAGATCCCGAGGCCGACGTCCTGACCGGCCTGGAGGCCCGCCGCCTGGGCTTCCTCGGAGTGATACGTCGGGAAGAAGACGTTCAGGTGCGAGAACCGGGTTTCGAGCAGGGCGCTGTCGCTCAGCGTCGACGTCCAGGTTGCCTGCACGATCCGGAAGGTGTCGTCCTCGATCCAGGTCGCCTCGGGCGGACGGGACTCGGCGAGTCCGCGCCGCGGCTTCCAATAGGTCATCTCGTGCCATTCGAGGCTCAGCTTGTTGGACTGGTTGACGTCCGTGTCGCTCTTGAGCACGAACTGGCGCATGTCGGTGTCCTCGGTGACGGTCGTGACGCCCGAGACGTAGCGGTGCACCTTCTCGTCGCGGAAGGAGAAGTAGAAGGTGGAGCGGTCCCGGACCACCGGGCCCCCGATCTGGCCGTTGAAGTCGCTCAGGTAGTCGAACTCCGAGGCGGTGGCGCCGGTCGCCTCCAGCTCGCTCGAGAAGTTGTCGAACTGGGTGGCGTCGTTCTGGTAGAAGGCCCCCAGCGAGCCGGCGAACTCGTTGCCGCCGGTCTTGGTCACCATGTTGAGGTACACGCCCGGAGCGTTCACCGAGGCCGGGTGGGATCCCACCTCGACCTGGACTTCCTCGAAGCTGTCGTAGTCGTAGTAGTAGCCGCTGGCCCCGAGCGCGGCGGGACAGGTCACGTTCACCCCGTTCAGGTAGTAGCTGTTCTGTCCCCAGGAGGTGCCGCGGCCCGAGAAGACGGCCTGGAGGCCAGTCTCGCTGCCGCCCACGTCGAGGCGGTTCGTGGTGACGCCGGGCGCCTGGTGCTCGAGCAGCGACCAGACGTCGCGGGCGCTCGGCACCTCTTCGAGCAGGCTCTGGTCGAAGGTGGCGCCGATGACGGTGCTCTTGGTGTCGAGCAGCGGCGCCTCGCCGACCACCGTGACCGTCTCCTCGACGGTGGAGAGGTCGAGAGTCACGTCGATGCCGGTGGTGCGGGCGATGTCCACGCGCACCTCTTCGTAGATGCGGGTCTGGAAGCCCCCGAGTTCGAAGCGAAGCGTGTAGATGCCCGGGGAAACCGCGAAGAAGCGATAGGTGCCCGTGCCGGAACTGACCGCTACCTCGCTGCCGCCTTCGGCGGACAGGGTCACAGAGACGCCGGGCAGCACCTGACCGGTGCCGTCGACGACGGTGCCCTCGACGGTTCCGGTCTGCGTCTGTCCGGCCGCCATCGAAGCCGTAAGCACAATGGCGAGAAAGGCGAAGCCGAGGCTTCGCGACAAGGACTTCCTCATGAGACCCTCCTTGGGGATCGGGGACGCGGGATTCGCGGATACAAAGGGGGACGGGCCGCCTGGTTCACCCGGCAACGGGGTGTCTCCAAACGGATGGATTCGGAGAACGGGAGACGGGGGCGCGGGCGGGAGGTTCCCGAGTGGCCTGAGCGCGGGGAACCCCCCATCTGTGAACGTATTGCGGCTCCGTAGCCTCCATCGGCCTTCCACACCGAAGCGCCGTTATACCACATGCCGCACCCACCTTCAGGCAAGAGTGGTACCGCGGTCGTTCGGGCCCGTGGGGAGGGTCAGGGAGAGCGGGTCCGGGCGCAGGAAAACAGGGCCTGCTGGGCGTCCGTCCAGTCCCCCGAGCCGTCGGCGTGCTGGATGAGCATCCGGCCTTCCCGATACATCCCCAGGTTCAGGGTGAACTCCTTGGCGTTCGACTGGCGGCCGCTGTGATCCCAGGCGGCGGGAATCTCCGGGTCGTTGAAACGGTAGACGCCCGTCCGGCCGTAGGCGATCTCGTTCGACCAGACGTCCATTCCCGGAATCCGGCCGGCGAGCCGGCCGTCCTCGAGCGGCAGGGTGGTCTCCATCTCCAGGATTCCCGGAATGAGGGCGCGGCGGAGGATCTCTCCCGGACTCCGGGATGCGTCGATGGAAAGGGGAACGCGGCGGATGGCGCGGTAGCGCTGCGGCGCGCCCGGCGCCAGGCTGCGGAAGATGCCGAGGATGGCCCGCCGCCGCGGCTCCCCCATCGCCTCGTCGAGGTAGAGCGCGACCCACGTTTCCGGGCCGAGGGTGACGAACCGCGAGCCGGCGAGGTCGAGACCCCCGTAGTGGCCCGCGGTGATCTCGGTGGCCGTGGTGGCGTGGCAGGGAGGGTGCGACGGGGGACCGTTCGACCGGCAGGGGCAGGGAGTGTCGCAGGGGCAGGCGGTGAAGGCGTGCCCGGAGACTTCCCAGTCGGGGAACGCGTCGATGCGCGGCCCCGCCGCGGCAGCGCCCGGCGGCAGGCGCATGCCGTGGCCGCCGGCCGGGCGGAGGACGAAGCGGATGGTGTCCGCGAACCGCACCGCGGTGGGCTCGCCGGCCACGAGCGTCGGCTCGTACTCCCAGCGGCGCGCCGCCTCCGCCGCCGCGGTCCCCAGATCCTCGGGTCCCCGGAGCGGGCGCGCTGCCGCCACCCTGCCGTCCCGGTCCACGGTCAGCTCCAGGATGACGAGCGCCTCTTCGCCCCGCTGGCGCGCCGACTCGGGGTAGGCGGGGGGTTCGAACCGGATCCGCTCCGGACGCTGGATGTCGCCGCCGACCGGCAGGACATCGGCTTCGGCCGGAAGAACACCGGACGGGGTTTCCGGGAGGGGCGCCGGGTTCGCTGAACGCGGTTCCTCCTCCGCCCGCTCGCCGCAGCCGCCCGCCACCAGCAGCGCCGCGAAGACACCGCGGGCGGCATAATCCGGGCGGCGGCGCGGCCGGGTTCGCTCAGGCATCCGGTCGGCGCCGATTGTGTCTCATGCGGACGGGCGCCCTCCGAACTCTCCGGCTCGCGGCCGCCGTGTGGGCGCTTTCAGCCGTGGCGGCCTTCGGGCAGGAGGAACCGCCGCCGGAGCCGGTCTTCGAGGAGGCGGCGGCCCTGATCGCCGCCGGAGAACGCGACGAAGCGGCCCGGCTCCTGAACGAGTTCCTCGTGGATCGGCCCTGGGATGTCCCGGCGTTCCACCAGGTCGGGGCGATGTGGCTGCTCGCCGGGGAGCCCGAACTCGCGGTGCCGCCGCTCGAGGGGGCGGTGGCGCGGGCGCCGCAGTTCGTGGACAGCCGGCTGGCGCTCGGGCAGGCGCTCGGACAGCTCGGGGAAGCGGAAGACGCGCTCGAACACCTCGAGGCCGTTGCCGAGATGGAACCCTCCCGGTACGAGGCCCACTATCTCGCCGCCGCCGTGCTCGACCAGGCGGGACGCCTCCCCGAAGCGGTGGAGGCGGCCGGGCGGGCGGTCGAACTCGCGCCGCGGGATCCGGGAATGCACCGGTTCCTGGGCCGTCTGCTCCTGCGCGTCGAACGCTGGCCGGAAGCCCAGGCGGGCCTCGAACGGGCGCTCGAACTCGGCTACCGGGAAGATCCCGCGATCTTCGCCGACCTCGGGGCGGCGCTCGTTGGCCAGGAGCGTCTGGAGGAGGCCCGGGCCGCCTACGAGCGGCACCTCGAGTTCGCGCCGGACGACGCCGAGACGCTCCTGCAACTGGGCTATCTCGACTGGCGCGGCGAGGACTTCGAGGCGTCCGAGGCCCGCCTCGAACGCGCCATCGCTCTCGACCCCGAACTTCGCCGGGCCCACCACTTCCTCGGGTTGACGGCGTTGCGCCGCCAGGAACTGGACCGGGCGGAAGCCGCGTTCCGGCGCGCGCTCGAACAGGGGGAGGACTTCCCGGAGGCGTGGCTCAACCTCGGGAAGATCGCGCTCCGCCGGGGAGACGCGGAGGAGGCGGCCCGCCTCCTGGAGACCGCGATCCGCTACGCCCCCGACTACGCCGACGCCTACTACCAGCTCTCCTTCGCGCGGCGCCGGCTGGGCGACGAGGAGGGGGCCGCCGCGGCGCTGGAACGCTTTGAGGCTCTCAACCGGGAGGAGGGGACCAGGCCGGAACCTCCCCGTTGATCCGGTTACGCCTCCAGGCGGCCGGCGCCCGGCGGCTCGAAACGCTCGCTGCGCTATACATCGGGCAGGCCCGGATCGGGTACCGACGACGCCCATGTTCACTCGAGGACGCGACCCCCACTCCACCCGCGCCCGCATGCTGGCGGAGCGGGAGCGGTTCCGGCGGGACCTGCAGGCGCGGGCGCCGGACGGACCGAAACCGGATCCGCCGTGGTGGAAGGAGTTGCTGGGGATCGGAACGAAACGGGAGTGGGTCCTGGTCGTCGTCGGCCTGCTGCTCTTCGCCGTCTACACCTACGAGAACGAGGGTGCGCGGCAAGCCCTGTGGGCCTTCGCCACCGCGCTTTCCGGCCTGCTCATCGGCCGCTGGTGGACGAAGCGGAACGAAGAGGAATCCGAGGCGACGCAAGAACCCGTTCTCGGATCTGGAGACACCGGGCGCGGCGACTCCGGCGCCGGGGACTGATCGGTTCGCCGAAGCCCGCTGGAGGCGCGTACCATGAACCCGCTGTCAAGACGCGGGAGGAACTGCACCGTGCGCGCGAGACGAATCCTCATCACCACTCTTTTCATCCTCGTGGTGGGCGCGGCGCCGGCGCTGGCCCAGGCCACCCATCCGCCGGTCGCGACCTTCTCCATCGTCGCCTATGACCCCGACACCGGGGAGATGGGGGTCGCGGTCCAGTCCCGGTACTTCTCGGTGGGACACGTAGTGCCGTGGGGCGAGGCCGGAGTCGGCGTGGTCGCCACCCAGGCCAACGTGAACGCCGGCTACGGCCTGCAGGGACTCGACCTGCTGCGGCAGGGGCTGAGCGCCGAGGAGGTGAAGGACCGGCTGCTCGCCGAAGACACCTTCCCCGGCCTCGAGGGACGGCAGTTCGCGGTGGTGGACGCGAACGGCGGGATCGCGGCCCACACCGGGCCGACCGCCACGGTCTGGGCCGGACACCGGGTGGGTGAGCACTATTCGGCCCAGGGGAACATCCTGACCGGGCCCGAGGTCGTGGAGGCGATGGGGGACGCCTTCGAAGCCGCCGGGGGAACCCTCGCCGAGAAGATGCAGGCGGCGATGGTCGCGGGGCAGGAGGCCGGCGGAGACGCCCGCGGCCGCCAGTCGTCCGCGATGCTGGTGGTCGGCAAGGGGATGGGCCGGAACATCAACAACGACGTGGTGGCGCGGCTCCAGGTCGAGGACCATCCCCGGCCGATCGAGGAACTCGGGCGGGTGCTGAACATCAATCTCGCGATCACCGCGATGTCCCGCAGCCGGGAGCGGAACCAGGCCGGCGACGGCGCCGGCGCGCTCGCGGCGGCGGAGCGGGCCACCAAACTCTGGCCCGACGCTTCCGACACCTGGATGAACCTCGGCCTGCTGAGCTACTCGCTCGGGAACCGGGACCGCGCCCTCGAGGCCCTTCGAAAGGCCGAGGGAATGAACGAACTCTTCCGCGGCCAACTCGAGTCCACGCTGCGCTGGACCCGGCATCCGGGGCTCGACGACGAGTTCCTGGCGGCGCTCTTCCCGGGGGGATCCTGAGATCGGCTCCCGAGCGGCAACCTCTGACCGGACCGTCCGCGTGATCCGTTCGCTGACCGCCGCGCTGCTGCTCCTGGCGGCGCCGGGCTTCGGGGCCCAGGATCCGGAGGCGCTGCTCCATAGCGGCCAGCGCTGGCTCGACGCCGGGAACGCCCGGGCGGCGGTGCAGTCGTTCCGCCGGCTCGTGGACGCGGTTCCGGACTCGCGGTCCCACTACTACCTCGGGGTGGCCCTGCTCCAGGACGACCGGCCTGAAGAGGCGGCCGCGTCGCTCCGCCGCGCCGAGGCGCTCGCCGAGGCGCCGAATCCCGCGCTGGCGCTCTCGCTCGGGACGGCGCTCTTGCGGAGCGGAGAGGCCGAAGCGGCGGTGCGGGTTCTCGAAGCGGGCGCGAAGCACTTTCCGCGGGCCGCTCCCATCCTTATCCAGCTCGGATACGCCCACTACACGAGGCTCGATGGCATTTCCGCGCGCGCGGTCCTGCGCCGGGCCCGCGAGGTGGCGCCGAACAACGCGCAGGCCCCCTTCTATCTCGGGTTGGCGGAAGCCGCCCTCGGGGCGCTGGAGCCGGCGTCGGAAGCCTTCGGGAAGGCCGTGATCCTCGATCCCCGGAACTTCGAGGCCCAGGTGGCGCTCGGGCGCACGCTCTCCCAGTTGGGGCGTCCCGAGGAGGCCCGGGAGGCATACCGGGCGGCGCTCGCCGAGGCGCCCGGATTGCCCGCGGCGCTTGTCGGGCTCGGGAGGCTCGAACTCGAGGAGGGCCGCCCGGAAGCCGCCGTCGCCTCCTTCGAGGCTGCGCTGGCGGCGGACCCCGGCCACCGCCAGGCGCTCTACAACCTCGCCGCGGCCCTGTCGTTGCTGGGACGCACCGAGGAGGCAGCGGCCGTCCGGCGCCGCTTCGCCGAGGCCGCCGCCGCGGGCGACGATCCGGGGCGTTCGCTTTCCCGCACCCGCTCGAAGGCGCGCCCGCGCTGATGGCGCGCCTCCGCCTGGTGTTCGCCGCGCTGCTCGCCGCGGCGCCGGCGGCGGGCGAGGACTTCGTCTTCGTGGACCGGACCGGGGACGCCGGGATCCGGTTCCACCACGAGGACGGGGGGAGCGGCCGGCGCTACGTGATCGAGATCGTCGGAGCGGGCGTCGTGGTGTTCGACTACGACGGGGACGGGTGGCCCGACCTCTTCTTCGTGAACGGGCATCCGCTGCCGGGCGACCCGGGCGGCGCGACGGTCGGAAACCGTCTCTTCCGGAACCGGGGCGACGGCACCTTCCGGGACCGCACCGAAGCCGCCGGGCTCCTGGACCCCCCGGACCGGCTCCGCTACGGCATGGGCGCCGTCGCGGGCGACCTCGACGGCGACGGCGACCCGGACCTGCTGGTCACGCACTTCGGGGAGGAGCGGCTCTTCTGGAACCGGGGCGACGGCACGTTCCGGGAGGCGTCGGACGCGGCCGGCGCGACCGATCCCCGCTGGACCACGAGCGCGGCGCTCTTCGATCCCGACCACGACGGAGACCTCGACGTCTATGCGGCGAACTATCTCGACTACGCGATCGAGCGGCACCGGGACTGCGTCAGCCCGGTCCGGGAACTCCTCGCCTACTGCCATCCGCAGGAGTACCCGGGCGCGGCCGATTCCTTCTTCGAGAATCTGGGGGACGGAACGTTCCGGGCGTTCACGGTGCCCGGCTCGGAAGACGGGAAGGGGCTCGGCGTGGTGATCAGCGATGTGGGAGAAGACGGCGCTCCCGACGTCCACGTGGCGAACGACACCACCCCCAACTTCCTGTTCCGGACGGTGGCCGGGCCGGACGGCGTCCGCTTCTTCGACGAAGGTCTTGCGTCCGGGGTCGCGTACAACGAGGAGGGGCTTCCGGAAGCCGGCATGGGGAACGACTTCGGGGACGTGGACCGCGACGGGCTGATGGACCTCGTCGTCACGAACTTCGATTTCGAGACCAACACGCTCTACCGGAACCTCGGCGGGGGCCTCTTCCTGGACGCTACGGCGTCGTTCGGACTCGGGAGCGAGAGCCTCACCGAGCTGGCCTTCGGCTGCGACCTCGCCGACTTCGACAACGACGGCTGGCTCGACCTGGTGGTGGCGAACGGCCACATCCTGGACAACATCGCCAGGATCCAGTCGAACCTCACCTTCGCCCAGCCCGGCCAGGTGTTCCGGAACGACCGGGGGCGGCTCCGGCGCCACCCCCGGAGCGAGGGGGACTTCGCCCGGCCCCGGGTGGGCCGGGGCCTTGCCAGCTTCGACTACGACCTCGACGGGGACCTCGACCTCGTGCTCGCCAACAATCGCGGCCCGGCGGAACTCCTCGAGAACCGGGGCGGGGCCGAGGCCGGCAACACGGTGGGTCTCCTGCTGATCGGCGCCGCAGGGAACCGGGAAGGAATCGGCGCGCGCGTGCGGCTCGAAGGCGGCCCGGTCGTCCAGCAGGAGGAGCGGCGGGCGGGGGCGAGCTACCTCTCCCAGCACGATCCGGTGCTGTGGTTCGGTCTCGGCGCGGCGGAGGGCGCGGATCAGGTCAGCGTTCGCTGGCCGTCGGGCAAGGAAGAGGCCGTCGGATCCCTGCCGGCGGGCGCGGTCCACGTCCTGAAGGAGGGCGCCGGACGCGTCGCGAGCATCGGGATCGGGGCCGGAGAGGTGCGATGAAGGCCGTCAGCGCCATGGCCGGGGCCCTCCTCGCGCTGGCGGCGGCCGCGTCCGCGCAGCCGGAAATCCGTTTCACCGAAGTCGCGGAGGCGTCGGGCCTCCGCTTCATCAACATGTACGGCGGCGTCCGCAGCAAGGACTTCATCCTCGAGACGACGGGTAGCGGCGCGGCGTTCTTCGACTACGACGGCGACGCGGACCTGGACCTGTTCCTCGTCAACGGGTCCCGTCTCGGGTACGACGCGAGCCGGAGCCTCTCGAACGCGCTGTTCCGGAACGAGGGCGGCGGGCGCTTCCGGGAGGTGACGGGTCCGGCCGGACTCGAGTCCTACGGCTGGGGGCAGGGGGCCTTCGTCGTGGACCACGAGAACGACGGCGACCTCGACCTGCTGGTGACGCGCTACGGGAAGAACCTCTTCTACCGGAACCGGGGCGACGGGACGTTCGAGGAGGCCGGCGCGGCGGTGGGGCTGGACGATCCGCAGTGGGGAACCGGGGCCGCGTTCGGCGACCTGGACCGGGACGGCGTCTCCGATCTCGTGGTCGTGAACTACGTGGACTTCGAGGTGGACGAAACACCGCGGCCGGGAGAGGAGCCGTACTGCCTCTTCCGGGGGCTGCCGGTGATGTGCGGCCCGAACGGCCTGACCCCGGCGCCGGCGCTCCTCTACCGGGGACTTTCCGACGGCCGCTTCGCGCGGGTGGAGGGACAGGCCATCGGCGCCGAGCGGTACTTCGGTCTCGGGGTCGTGCTCGGCGATCTCGACGACGACGGGGACCTCGACGTGTACGTGGCGAACGACCAGACCCCCAACAACCTCTACCGGAACGACACCGGGGCCCGAGGATTCGACTTCACCGACGTGGGCCTTTCCGCGGGGGTCGCCTACAACGAGGACGGCCGCGCGCAGGCGGGCATGGGGGTGGACCTCGGCGACTACGACAACGACGG
The DNA here is from genome assembly GCA_022826195.1 of Acidobacteriota bacterium. Classification (GTDB taxonomy): domain Bacteria; phylum Acidobacteriota; class Vicinamibacteria; order Marinacidobacterales; family Marinacidobacteraceae; genus Marinacidobacterium. Next base: position 89,176 of record JAJDVI010000094.1, on the reverse strand, counting down.
ACTGCTGGACATCGTGGTCACCAACTTCTCGCAGGACTACAACACCATCTACCGGGCGGTGGGAGGGGGCTGGTTCCTCGACGAATCGTTCGCCGCCGGCGTGGCCGAACCGAGCTATCCCTACCTCGGCTGGGGAACCGGCTTCCGCGACCTCGACCGGGACGGCTGGCTGGATCTGGTGGTCCTGAACGGGCACGTCTATCCGGAGGTCGAGGGCGGGATCACCGAGAGCGACTACGCCCAGCGGGGCCTCGTCTTCCGGAACCGGACGGACGGCGCCTTCGACGAGGTGCCGCCGACCGCGCTCGAGGTTCCCCGGGTGTATCGCGGCGCTGCCTTCGCCGATTACGACGACGACGGCGACACCGACCTGCTCGCGACCGTCATGAACGGGCCGCCGGCGCTCTTCCGCAACGACACCGACACCACCGCCGCCTGGGCGGGGTTCCGCCTGGTGGGCCGCCGCAGCCCGCGCGACGGCGTCGGCGCCCGCCTGGAACTGACCGGAGGAGCACTCACCCAGGTTCGGGAAGCCCGGGCCGCGGGCAGTTACCTGGCGTCCAGCGATCCCCGGGTCTTCTTCGGCCTGGGGGATCGCGACGGACCGTTCGGGGTCCGGGTCCGCTGGCTCTCGGGATGCGAGCAGGAGATCGAGGCCGCGCCCGGCCGTTATCTGCTGGTGGTGGAACCCCCGGGCTGCGGCGGCTCCTGATCCGGATGACAGAGCGGCTTGGAACGCCGGTCTCCAGACCGGCACGCGCGGGGCTCCGCACCGCGCACGGCGCAACCCCACCAATCCTCATGGCAGTGCTGTGCGCGATCCTGCTCGCCGGAGCCGCGTTCGCCGGGACACCACCTGGGGGAAATACCGTCAGAGCGGCGGTCGCCGCGAACTTCACCGCGGCTGCTCGCGAGATCGCCGCCGCGTTCGAGGACGCCACCGGAGACGCCGCGCTCCTCAGCTTCGGCTCCACCGGCCAGCTCTACGCCCAGATCCTCCAGGGCGCTCCCTTCGAGGTGTTCCTCGCCGCCGACGAGGCGCGCCCGGAACTCGCGGAGCGCGAAGGGCTCGCCGTCCCGGGCAGCCGCCGGACCTACGCGGTGGGGAGGCTCGTCCTCTTCAGCGCGGAAACGGGGCGGGTCACCGGGTCCGACGCCCTCCGGGATCCCGGCCTCCGGCGCATCGCGCTCGCGAATCCCGCGCTCGCCCCCTACGGCCGGGCGGCGCTCGAGGCGGCCCGGGCGCTCGGGGTCGAAGACATCGTGCGGGATCGTCAGGTCATCGGCCAGAACGTGTCCCAGGCGCACCAGTTCGTGCGCACCGGCAACGCCGAACTGGGATTCCTCGCCCTCTCCCAGGTGGTCCGGAGCACGGACGGGTCCCGTTGGCTCGTCCCGGAGCGCCTCCACGCTCCCATCCGGCAGCAGGCGGTTCTGCTCGAGGCCGGCCGCGACAACCCGGCCGCCGCCCGCTTCCTCGAATTCCTCGGATCGGGAGCGGCCCGGGAGATCCTTCGCCGGCACGGCTACCGCACCGAGCAACCGGCGCCCGGCGGACGCCGCGAACCGTGAACGCCGAGACCATCTGGCCGCCCATCCGGCTCACGCTCGAGCTGGCGGGGGTGACGACGGTCTTCCTGCTGCTCCTCGGGACCCCGATCGCCTGGTGGCTCGCCAGGACCCGCTTCCGCTTCAAGGAGGCGGTGGCGGCGCTGGTCGCGCTTCCCCTCGTCCTCCCGCCCACCGTCCTGGGGTTCTACCTGCTGATCGCCCTGGGGCCCGACGGGCCCGGGGGCTTCGTCGCCCGGCTGTTCGGCGGGCGGTCCCTCGCGTTCTCCTTCCCGGGCCTCGTGATCGGATCGATCATCTATTCGCTGCCCTTCACGGTGCAGCCCATCCGCAGCGCCTTCGAAGCCGTCGGCGACCGTCCCCTGGAGGCGGCCGCCACGCTGCGGGCCTCGCCCTGGGACGCCTTCTGGAGCGTCGCCGTGCCGCTCGCCCGGCCCGGGCTGATCGCCGGCGCGGTGCTCGGTTTCGCGCACACGGTCGGGGAGTTCGGGGTCATCCTGATGATCGGCGGCAACATCCCGGGCGCCACCCGGGTGCTGTCGATCGCCATCTACGACCACGTGGAACTCATGGAGTGGGGCACGGCGCACCTGCTCTCCGGGAGCCTGCTGGCGTTCTCCTTCGTGGTGGTGGCGCTGACCCTCAGCCTCCAGAAGAAGATGGGAGGCCGGGACCGGTGAGCGGCTCGGGCGCCGCGCTCGAAGTGGGGCTTCGGGGGGCGGTCGGAAAACTGCGGATCGAGGCCGCCTTCGAGGCCCGGCCCGGGGAAACGACCGCGGTCTTCGGGCCCTCCGGCAGCGGCAAGACGACCGTCCTCCGCGCGGTCGCCGGACTCACGCGCCTTTCCGGACGGCTCGCCCTCGGGCCGGCCACCTGGCAGGACGACCGCCGCGGCGTCTTCCTGCCCGCGTATCGCCGGCGCATCGGGTTCGCCTTCCAGGAGCCGGCCCTGTTCGATCATCTCTCTGTCGAGGGCAACCTCCGCTACGCCGAGCGGCGCAGCGGCGAGCCGGAAGGCGATCCTCCCGTCTCCTTCGTCGAGGTCGTGGAACGTCTGGAGCTCGGTCAGCACCTCGAACGCGTGCCGCGGGGACTTTCGGGTGGCGAGCGCCAGCGTGTTTCACTGGCGCGGGCGCTGCTCGCGCGCCCCGCCGCCCTCCTGCTGGACGAGCCCCTCTCGGGCCTCCACCGTACGGCCCGCGCGGCGATCCTGCCCTGGCTGCGCGCGCTGGGAGAGGCGTCCGGCAAGGTGACCCTCTACGTGAGCCACGACCTCGGGGAGGTGGTGGACGTCGCGCATCGGATCGCACCGATCGCGAATGGCTCGGTCACCGGCGCCGCCGCGGCCGCCGAGGCGCTCGATCGCCTGCCGGCTGGCGAGCTGCTCTCGCGGTTCGAGGCCGGCAGCGTGCTCACCGCTACCGTCCGGGCCGGGCTTCCGGCGCTCGGGCTCTCGGAGCTCGACCTCGGCGGGCAACGCCTCCGGGTCCCGGGCGCCGGGCGTCCGGCCGGAACCGAGGCGCGTCTCCGGGTGCGGGCCCGCGACGTGGCGCTCGCCACCGAGGCGCCGACCGCGATCAGCATCCGGAACGTGCTGCGCGGCAGCGTCATCGAGGTCCGCGACCTGCCGGAGACCCCTTTCGCGGAAGTGGCCGTGGGGTTCGCGGATCAGCGGCTCGTTGCGCGGATCACCCGGGACGCCGCTTCGGAACTGGGACTCGAAGCCGGCCGCGAGGTGTTCGCGCTGCTGAAGACGGTCTCCTTCGACGACGCGTAGCGCCAGAGCCGGCGTTCCAGGCCGGTACGCGGCTTCCCGCCGGTCAGCGGGTCGCGGTCATCATGATCTCGACCTTGATGCCGGCCCCGATCATCTGGGTCTCCACCGTGGCGCGGGGCGGGAACGGAGCTCCCACGACCTCCCGGTACACCTCGTTCATCGCGGCGTAGTCCCGCATGTCCTCGAGGTAGACCATCGCGTCGTCCACGTCCGCAAAGCTCAGCCCGCCGGCCTCGAGGGCGGCGCTCAGCCGCCCGAGCACGGCGCGCGTCTGGTCGCCGGGGTCCTCGCTGCGATCCGGGCCGGGCGCGACCATGCCCGAGAGATAGAGCCGGTCGCCGGCCCAGATCCCCGGCGACAGCGGGCTTCCCGAGCGGGGACCGTCCGGAGCGAGCACGCTGCGCTCGGCGCTACTGGCGACGCACTGGACCTCGGCGGTGAACAGGGGGTTCGCCAGCCGGGCCTCCACGGTCGCCCGCGTCGGCGGGTCCTCGGGGAAGAACTCCCGGTAAGCAGCGTTCATTTCGCCGAAGGTGCGCGGGTCATCCAGGAAGACCCGGCAGTTCGCGACGTTCGCGTAGTCCATGCCGCCCGCCTCGAGGACCAGTCCGATGTTCCCCATGATGCGCTGCATCTGTTCGGTGACCCCCCCGGCGACCGGCTGGAAGGTGTCCGGATCGCGGGCGGTGGCGCCGGCGACGAACAGCGTGTCGCCCGCCTTGATGCCCCAGGAATAGGGAAGTTCGGGACTCGTCAGCGCCTCGGGATTGATCACCTCGCGCTCGACGCCCGCCTTCACCGCCACCATCGAGATCTCGACGAGCGCCCCGGGAATCGCGATGCCCGCTTCGACGGTGGCCCTCGTCGGCGGGTCCTCCGCGAAGTACTCGCGATAGACGGCGTTCATCGCCTGGAAGTGCCGGATGTCGGAGAGGTAGACGTTCACCGCTGCGACCCGCGAGAAGTCGAGCCCGGCGTTCTCCAGGGCGGCGCCCAGGTTGTCCATGGTCTGACGCACCTGCGCCTCGATGCCGCCCGGCACCAGATCGAGGGTCCCGGGCACGTTGCCGAGGGCTCCCGCCAGGTACACCAGGTCGCCGCTCTCCCGATACTCCGAGAAGGGAAGTCCGAGGTCGCCCGTGGCGGCGGGTTCTTCGGGCGCCTCGCCGGCGCCACCGCCGCAGCCGAGGGCGAGAAGAAGCAACCAGCAGGCGGGAAGCGATCGGGAACGTCGGGTCATGGCGGGGAGTCCTCTGGATGTCAGGAAAGAACTCTCGATGATACATTCCGGGCCCCCCTGCGGCCCTCGGCGAAGGCGCCTCCGCCGCCTCCCGAGCCGGGAATCTCCCCGGAGCGGTCGCCTGGATTGGCCGTCGCAGAACCTTGCACTCCGTTTTCCGTTCCGGGCCGGGTGGCCGCCTCGCCGCCGAAGGCGTGTGCCTGGATGCGGCGCTCGCCGAAGCGGGAGCCGGGACCCCGACCTACGTGTACAGCTCCCGGGCGGTCGTGGAGCGCTTCGCCGCGCTCCAGGAGGCGCTCGCGGGCACCGGGCACCTGGTCGCGGTGGCGCTCAAGGCGAACGCGCTGCCGGCCCTGTTGACCCCGCTGCGGGACCTGGGGGCGGGCGTGGAGGCGGTGTCGGCGGCCGAACTCCTGGTCGCCGACGGCCTCGGGTTCCCCGGAGACCGCATGGTGATGTCGGGGGTCGGCAAGACCCCGGTGGACCTGGAGACGGCGCTGGACCTCGGGGTGCGCTTCGTTTCGGTCGAATCCCAAGGGGAGCTGGAACTGCTGAACCGCCTAGCGCTTCGCCGCGGCCGCCGGGCCCGCGCCCTCCTGCGCCTCAATCCCGAGGTGGATGCGGCGACGCATCCGAAGATCGCCACCGGCTCCCGCACCGCCAAGTTCGGGATGGCGGAACCGGATCTCCTTGCGCTCGCCTCCCGGAGCCGGGATTGGCGGGGTGTGGAGGTTCTCGGGGTGCACGCGCACGTCGGGTCCCAGATCCGGGAACTCGCCACGCTGGCGCGGAGCGCCGAGCGGCTGGGAACCGTCTTCGCCGGGCTCCGCGCCGCGGGCCTCCCGGTGCGGGTCGTGGACGTCGGGGGCGGGCTCGGCATCCCGCAGCGGGACGGCGAGGAAGAGACGCCGATGCCCGTCTACGCCGCCCGGGTCCTCGGAACGCTCCGGGAGGTTCTCGACGGCGCGTGTCCGGAGGCCGACCCGACGGTGGTCTTCGAGCCGGGACGCGCGCTCTTCGGGCCCGCGGGCGCCCTCGTGGTCCGGGTTCTCCACACCAAGCGGACGGGGACCAGGGAGTTCTGCGTGGTGGACGGGGGCATGAACGACTTCCTGCGGCCGGCGCTCTACGGCGCCTGGCACCGGGTGGCGCCGGTGGAACCGCGCCCGGGGCCGGAGCGGATCTTCGACGTGGTGGGCGGAGTGTGCGAGTCCGGGGACGCGTTCGCGCGCGACCGCGCCCTTCCGCCTCCCGAGGCGGGAGATCTGCTCGCCGTCCTCGACGCCGGCGCCTACGGGTACTCGATGGCGTCGAACGTCAACCTGCGTCCGCGGCCCGCGGAGGTCGTGATCCGGGACGGGGCCGCGGTCCTCGCCCGGGCCGCGGAGACGCCGGCGGATCTCGCCGCCCGCGAACTCGGCGCCCAGCCGGCCGGCGTCCCGGCATGAGTCAGGGTTCGCTCCCGCCGCCGCGCTACGCGCTCCTCGTGGTGCTGGCGCTCGTCACCATCCTGGCCGCGGTCCGGTTGGCCACCACGCTTCCCGATCCGGCGGACTTCCTGCTGGCGCTCGGCCTGGTGGCGCTGTTCACCCCCCTGAAGGCGCTCATGATCCGCTGGCTGGAAGGCCGGCGCCCTTACCAGTCGGCATTCGCGGCGTCGCTCTTCTCCGCCATCGTCGGCATGGTGTTTCGCGAGCCGCTGAACCTCTGGGCGCTGCTCTTCCGGAGCACCATGCTCACCGCGGCGCTCGAGACGCTGCCGCTCTTCGCGATGCGGACCTCGGACTCGCCCGTCCGGGTGTTCGTGCTCTCGGGCTACATGAGCGTCGTCGTCCACCTGCTGTCCGGGGGCTTCGTGCTGCTCTCGTGGCGGCCGCTCGTCGGCGGCCTGATGATGCTGGGCGGGGTGGCGGCGATGTGGCTGCCCCTGTTCTTCGGCCGTTTCCGGCGCACCGGGGTTCCGCGTTAGACGGTTGGCGGGGCCGCACCGCGGCGCGCGTCCCGGCTATTCGCTGCTTTCGCGGGCGCGGCCCGGGTCCGGGGCGTCGGGACGCGGCTCCCGCCGGGGTCGCCGTTCCTCGGCGTCCTGGCGAATCCCCCCGACCGCCATCAACAGCGATTCCACGTCTCCGTTCCCGAACTCTCCGTCGGTGGTGGCGGCGGCGACCACGGTGGCCGCCCGCCAGACGTGCCGGAATCCGACGCGCCCCTCCCGGTTCAGCTCGGTGAGCGTCTCGAACGCGGCGTCGATCTCCGCCTGGCGGCCCGCCGCTTCGTCCGCCAGCGATTCGTGGGCGATCTGCCGGAGCTGCTGGATGGCGGCGGCGCGCTGGGGCCCCGGGTTGGTGAGGTAGCCGAGGTACACGAAGAGCCCGACGGCGATGAAGAGCCCGGCGATCATCGCGAGCGCCAGGGCGACGAAACCGAGGCGGCGTGAACTGGAGGGCACCTCCCGGAGGTCCTCGCCGATGCTGAGCGCGCCGGGAGGAGGCGTCGGGAGCCAGGCGTCCTGGGGAGCGTCGGGCGCCGGCGTCGCGGGTCTTCCGGCCGTTTCGGCCCCCAGGTCGCGCAGGTAGAGGAAGACCCCGATCGCCAGGATGCCGGCCGCCGGCACCAGGATGCCGCCCGGAATCCAGAGCGGGTCCCCCAGGGTGTCGATGTCGGTCAGGTTGAAGAGGAGGAGCGCCGCGACGTTGTGGAAGAGGTGGATCGAGATCGGGACCAGGATGCTGCGGGTGGCCATCGCGGCCAGTCCCAGGACGAGCCCGGCCACGAAGTAGTTGGGCAGCAGCAGGCCGTGCATCACGGTGAAGAGCAGCGCCGAAACGACGAGGGCGCCCCCCCTGCCGAGGGGCCGGAGCCCGGTCAGGATGATGCCCCGGAACAGCAGTTCCTCGGCCAGCGCCGCCCCGAAACCGATGCCCGCGAGCCGGATCAGCCAGGAGAACAGGCCCTCGGCGCGCACCAGCTCGGCCACGGTCTGGACGAGCTGCTCGTCGATCGGGAGGAACGCCCGGCTCAGGTTGGCGAGCTGATCGCTCACCACGAACAGCGAGAGCGCGATGGGAACGGAAAGGAGGAGCTGGCTGTTCTTCGCGGGCCGGAGGCGGAACGCGCGATAGGGGTTCAGGCGGAACAGGCGGATGGCCGCCAGCGCCACGAGCAGGGTGACGCCCGGAGTCGCGAGGATGGCGACGTCGAAGGGCAATCCGGTGCGCGCGATGACGACGCCGATGAGGATGATCGCGACGAAGGTGGCCGCGAAGGTGGCCAGCACCTGCGGGACCGTGGCGAGGCCGGGTGTCTTCTTCACGAGGGGACGGTTCCGGTGTTACCTTGACGAGGATGGCCGCGGGACCGAGCGCACATTATCGCCGCCGGCCGGGAGCCGGCGCCCGTGGGCAGTCCGCCGCCGGCGAACCCGACTCCGCTTCCCCGCCGGAGGAACCGGCGCGCCGGCGTTTCCGTCCCTGGCGGGTGCTGCGGATCGCCTCCGGATTCCTCCTCCTGGCCCTCGGAGTCATCGGGCTCTTCCTGCCGATCCTGCAGGGCGTGCTCATGATCCTGGCGGGGCTGGCGGTGCTCGGGAAGGACCTTCCCTGGTCCCGCGCGATCACCGACCGCCTGGCCGAATTGGTGAAGCGGCGAGCCTCCCGCGACGGGAAACCCGGAAAGGCCGCCACCCGGCCGGAAGCGTCGTGACGACGGCGCCGTCACCGTCCGGGCGGCACCGGGAACTCGTGGACGCGATCCGTCATCACGACTACCGGTACTACGTGCTCGACGCCCCGGAGATCCCCGACCACGAGTACGACGCGCTCTTCCGGGAGCTGGAGGGGCTCGAGCGGGACCACCCGGAACTGGTCACTCCCGATTCGCCGACCCGGCGCGTCGGCGGCGCGGTGGCCGAGGGGTTCCCGGAAGTCCGCCACGAGGCGCCCATGCTCTCGCTCCAGAGCATCCACGACGAGGCCGAGCTGCGCGAGTTCACGGACCGGATGGAGCGGGAGGTCGGCAGGGAGGATCTCGACTATTGCCTCGAGCCGAAGTTCGACGGGCTGTCGGTGGAACTCGTCTACGAGCAAGGCCGCTTCCGGCGCGGGGCGACCCGGGGGAACGGAACGGTGGGGGAGGACATCACCGCCAACCTGCGCACCGTCCGGTCGCTGCCCCTCCGGCTCGCCGGGGACGGGACGCCAGCGCGGCTCGCGGTGCGCGGCGAAGCCGTGCTGCCGGTGGCCGACTTCGAGCGGATGAACGACGGCCTGGCGCAGTCCGGGAAGGACACCTTCAAGAACCCGAGGAACGCCGCCGCCGGCTCGCTGCGCCAGCTCGACCCGGCCGTTGCGGCGGCCCGTCCGCTGGCGCTCTACGCCTACGACATCCTGGTCTGGGACGACGGGGCGCTGCCGGCGCCCGAGACGCAGTCCGGGGTGCTCCGCACCCTCGCCGGGCTCGGGTTCCGGGTGGCGCCGGAGTCGCGCGGGGACGGCGGGGGCGAAACCGGCAGGCGATCGGTCTGGTGGGAGGTGGGGCGCGGCCCCGATCAGGTTCTTGCCTACCACCGCCTCCTCATCGAGCAGCGGGACCGGTTCGCCGTGGAGCTGGACGGAGCCGTGGTCAAGCTGGACCGGATCGCCGACCAGGAGGAGTTGGGTGAGCGGTCCCGAAACCCCCGTTGGGCGGTCGCTTTCAAGTTCCCGCCGGGACAGGCGGAGACGGCGCTCCTCGCCATCGACGTGCAGGTGGGGCGCACCGGAAAGCTGACCCCGGTGGCGCGGCTGGACCCCGTCCTCGTGTCCGGGGTCACGGTGAGCCGCGCCACGCTCCACAACGAGGGGATGGTCCGGGCCCTCGACGCCGGGCCCGGCGACCGCGTCCGCATCCAGCGGGCGGGAGACGTGATCCCGCAGGTCGTGGAGGTCGTCGCCCGCGCCCGCGAGGAAGGCGCGGCGCCCTGGTCCATGCCGCCCGCGTGCCCCGAATGCGACCGGCCGGTGCAGGCGGAAGGCGCCAACCACTTCTGCTCCGGAGGGTGGAGCTGTCCCGCGCAGCGGAAGGCCCGGCTGGTCCACTTCGTCGGCAAGGGGGGCATGGAGATCGAAACCCTCGGGGACGAACTCGTGGAGCTCCTCGTCGAGTGCGGGTTCGTGCGGTCGCCGGCCGATCTCTACCGGCTGACCCGGGAGAAGCTCCTTTCGGTGCCGCCGCAACCGGCCGGCCGGCCCTTCGATCCCGCCGGGGCGGCGGAACTGGTCCGCCGCCTCGGCGCGGCCCGGAACGCGCCGCTCGCGAGGGTGCTGGTGGCGCTGGGCCTGCCCGGAGTCGGCCCGACGCGGGCCGAGGCGATGGCGAACGAGTTCGACCTGGCGGCGCTCCGGACGTTTTCCGAACGCCCGGACGGGGAAGAACCGGCGGGCCACGCCGAGGAGGCGCTGAAGGCGCTGGCCTCGCCCGTCAAGCGCGCCCTGTTGGAGGACCTCGTGGAGGCCGGCGTGATCGAGGGCGCGCCCCGCGCGCGGCGCGGGGAGGAGTCCTTCCGCTGGGAGCCCGACGTTCTCGCCGCCGCGGTCGCCCGGTTCGCGGACAAGAACGCCCTCGACCTTCCGAGAGTGAGCGAAGGGATCGCCGCCGATCTGGTGAATTCCGGCCGGGTGGCCCGTCCGGCGGATCTCTTCGAATTGACGGAGGCGGACCTCCTCGCCTTGCCCGAACGCCGGCGACGCCCGTTCGCCGAGAAGTCGGCGGCGAACCTGCTCCGGGAGCTGGAGGAGAGCCGCACCGTGCGCCTCGACCGGTTTCTGTTCGCGCTGGGCATCCCCCACGTGGGTCAGCACGTCGCCCGGGTCCTCGCCGCGCGCTACGGCTCGCTGGAGCGGCTTGGCTCCGCCAGCCGGGAGGACCTCCTGGAGGTGCACGAGATCGGCGAGCAGGTCGCCGACGCGGTCACCGGGTTCTTCTCCGACGAGGCGAACCTGCGGGAACTCCAGGACCTTGCCGACTCGGGGGTGGCCCCGGTCTGGGAGGCGACGGGAGAGTCCACGCTTTCGGGCCTCAGGATCGTGCTGACCGGGACGCTCGCGGAGCTCACCCGCGAAGAAGCCGGGGAGCTCATCGAGCGCCACGGCGGGAGAGTGGTGTCGAGCGTCAGCAGCCGCACCTCGCTCGTGGTGGCCGGCGACAAGGCCGGTTCCAAGCTGGAGAAGGCCCGCGGGCTGGGGGTGCCGGTCGGGGGCGAGGAGGAACTGCGACGGCTCGCCGCCGGGGACGTCACCCTGGAGGAGTTCGCGGCGGCGGAAACCGGAACCGGTGATGAAACGTAGTCTCTGAACATGGCTTCCTTCCTGCTCTGGCTCCTGCTCCTGATCGTCTGCTGGCCGCTCGCGCTGCTCGCGCTCGTGATCTATCCGATCGTCTGGTTGCTGCTGCTGCCCTTCCGGCTGCTGGGCATCGCCGTGGACGGCGTCTTCTCGCTGCTGGGCGCGGTGCTCCGCCTGCCGGCGCGGGTGCTGGGCGGACCGAAGTAAACGGAGACCGGATGTCGGAACGGCTGGCCGCCGCCGAGGAACGGGCCGGCGCCCTTCGGAAGGAACTCGAAGAGGTCGGCCGGGCGCTCGCCCGCCTTCCCGATCCTCCGGAGCCGCTCACCGCCGGTGAGCTGGCCGCCCGCGCCCGCTCCGGCAGGAGCCGCCGGGCGTCAACCCCGATCCCGGCGGCGCCGGCCGATCCCGCGCCGGGAACGATCGCCGCCGCGCGCGCCGACCTCGCCGCGGGACGCCGCTCGGCCGTGGACCTGGTCGAGGAGGCGCTCGACCGCGCCCGGGCGGGGCGCCATCTCGGCGCGTTCCTCAAGCTCCGGGAGGAAGAGGCGCTCGCGGAGGCGCGGCGCCTGACCGGGTCGCCAGAGGCGAAGGGGCAGGGGGAAAGCGGCGGAGCGGCGCTCCTCGGAGTCCCCCTCAGCGTCAAGGACATCGTGGAAGTCGCCGGAATGACCACCACCTCGGGGTCGAGGTTCCCGCACGAGGCGGCCCGGAGCGCTCCGGCCTGGAGGCGCCTTTCCGAGGCCGGGGCCATTCTGCTCGGCAAGAACAACCTGCAGGAGTTCGCGTTCGGGGTCAGCGGCGACAACCCGACCTTCGGCAGGACCCGGAACCCGCACGATCCGGCGCGCATCCCGGGCGGGTCGTCGTCCGGGTCCGCGGTGGCGGTGGCCACCGGCATGGGCTACGGCTCGGTGGGCACCGATACCGGGGGGTCCATCCGGATCCCGGCGTCGCTCAACGGGGTCTTAGGCCTGAAGCCGTCCTACGGCGCTGTCTCCCGGGCCGGCGTGACTCCGCTGTCGTGGAGCCTGGACCACGTCGGGCCCATCGCCCGGAGCGCCGGGGACATCGGCCGTCTCTTCGAGGTGCTCTCGGGCTGGCCCACCGGTCCGGCGCCGCGCGCCACGGGTCCAAGACCGCTGGCGGGGGTGAGGGTGGGGGTCCCTCTCGACTTCTTCTACACCGACCTCATCCGGGAGGCCCGCGAGGCGGCGGACGGCATCGTCGCGGCGCTCGTCCGGTTGGGAGCGGAGTGCGTCGAAGTCAGGATTCCGGAGGTCGAGCTCAGCGGGGTGTGCCGGAACGTGCTCGCCTTCGCGGAAGCGGCGGTCGTCCACCGGGAGCGGCTGGCGGCCCGGCCGGAGGACATCAGCGAGGACGTTCGGCGGCTCCTGGAAGTGGGGACGGTGCTGTCGGCCGCCGACCTCCTCGCCGCACTCCGGGGCCGGCGCGTCGTCGCGGATGCGTTCGAGCGACTCTTCGAGGACGTGGACGTCCTGGTGGCGCCGTCCGCCCCGGCCGGCGCTCCGCGAGCGGGAGAGCCGCTCGCGACCGCGGAGGACATCCGTCCGGGACTCATCCGCCTGGTCGGCCCCTTCAACTTCGCGGGGCTTCCCGCCCTTTCGGTCCCGGCCGGGTTCGACGCGCTCGGAATGCCGCTCGGGGCGCAACTCGTCGGAGCCCCGGGGCGGGACTTCTCCGTCATCCGGCTCGCCGCCTGGCTGGAGGCGGGCGGCGCCACCCCGATGCGGCAGCCGCCCGTGGAACCGCCGCGGTGACTGCTAAATTCCAGGACAGTGCTGCTTGAGAACAAACGAGGACTGATCGTCGGGGTCGCGAACCACCGCTCCTTCGCGTGGGGGATCGCCCGCTCCGCGGCGCGCGAGGGCGCGGCGCTCGCGCTCAGCTTCCAGAACGAGCGCCTCCAGCGCAACGTGGACAAGCTCGCGGCGCAGATTCCGGGCACCGTGACCCTGCCGCTCGACGTGTCCAGCGAGGAGCAGCTGGCGAGCGCCGCCGAGACGGTCCGCGAGCACTTCGGCGGGCTCGACTTCCTGGTCCACGCCGTCGCCTACGCCCTGCGCGAGGACCTCGAGGGCGACTTCGTTTCCACCTCCCGCGAAGGATTCCGGGTCGCGCAGGACATCTCGGTCTATTCGCTCACCGCGCTGGTCCGTCACTTCGCGCCGCTGCTCGAGGCGGACGGCGGCGGCTCGGCCCTCACCCTCAGTTACCTGGGCGGCGAGCGCGCCGTGCCGCACTACAACGTGATGGGGGTCGCGAAGGCGGCGCTCGAGTCGTCGGTCCGCTACCTGGCGTCGGACCTGGGGCCGCGGGGGGTGCGGGTGAACGCCATCTCGGCCGGCCCGGCGAAAACGCTCGCCGCCTCGGGGGTCGCGGGCATCGGCAAGATGGTGGAGCACTACCGCGAACACGCGCCGCTCCGGGCCGGGACCGATCCGACGGAGGTGGGGGATGCCGCGGCGTTCCTGCTGTCCGACGCCGCGCGCGGGGTCACGGGCGAGGTGCTGCACGTGGACAGCGGCTTCCACGCGCTCGGCGCCACGATCCCCGGCCTCGGTGCGGGAGGTTGAGGAGCGAAGACGATGGCTGACCCGGCCCCGAACCCCGAAGAACGGGGCGAACCGCGATTTTCGTCGGGGAACGGCGACGTTCCCGCCACGGAAGCCCTCATCTACGACTGGAACCGGCCGGATCCCGCCCGCGCCTGGTTCCCTCCGAAGCCCGTAAGGCTGAACGACGAGACTCTCCGCGACGGACTCCAGAGTCCGTCGGTGATGTCCCCGACGCTCGAGAAGAAGGCCGAGGTGCTCCACCTCATGGAGTCGCTCGGCATCGACTCCGCGGACATCGGGCTTCCGGCCGCCGGTCCGCACGTCGAGGAGCAGGTCCTCCATCTCGCCCGGGAAATCGTGGACAACCGGATGAGGATCCGTCCGAACTGCGCCGCGCGGACCGTGATCTCGGACATCGAGCCGATCGCGCGGGTGGCCGATGCGGTCGGAATGCCGATCGAGGTGGCGATGTTCATCGGGTCGAGCCCGATCCGCCAGTACGCCGAGGACTGGGACCTCGACCTGCTGCTCCGCCACACCGAGAAGGCGGTGAAGTGGGCGGTGGCCCACGGCGTGCCGCCGATGTACGTGACCGAGGACACCACCCGGGCGCGTCCCGAGAGCGTCCGGCGGCTCTACACGGCGGCGATCGAGGCGGGCGCGCGGCGCGTGGTCGTCTGCGACACGGTGGGGCACGCGACTCCGGACGGGGTCACGCGTCTCTTGCGTTTCGTCCGCGAGGTCATCGAGGACACCGGGGAGGAGGTGCAGCTCGACTGGCACGGCCACCGGGACCGGGGTCTGTCGGTCCCCAACAGCCTTACCGCGATCGAGGCGGGCGCCGACTGCGTCCACGGCACCGCGATCGGAATCGGGGAGCGCTGCGGCAACACCCCCATGGACCAGTTGCTCGTGAACCTGCGGCTGCTCGGCTGGATCGACAACGACCTCACCCACCTGGCGGACTACTGCCGCAAGGTCTCCGAGGCCACCGGGGCCCGCATCCCGGTCGGTTATCCCGTGGTCGGCAAGGACGCGTTCCGGACCGGAACCGGCGTCCACGCCGCCGCCATCATCAAGGCGATGGCGAAAGGCGACGACTGGCTGGCCGACCGCGTCTATTCGGGCGTCCCGGCCGGCGACTACGGCCTCCACCAGAAGGTCGAGGTCGGTCCCATGAGCGGCCTCTCGAACGTCATCTACTGGCTGGAACAACACGGCCACGAACCGACCGACGAACTGAAGCACCGGATCTTCCGCGCCGCCAAGGAGGCGCGGCGGCTGCTCACCGACGACGAGATCGAGGCGCTGATCGCCTCCGTCTGACGCCGTCCCCGGCCGGGACCGCCGGCTTGGAACGCCGGTCTCCAGACCGGCACCGCGGCGCTCCGCGCCGCGCACATCGCAACTCCACCCGAGGCACCGGCTCCCACCTCCGCGTGGAGCCCATGGGCGCGGACGGCTTGGACCGACGGCCAGTTCTCGCGGCAGTTGCCGAACTCGAGCCTGGGGCGATAGCGGCGCCGGTGGGATCAAGCCGGGGGCGATAACGGAGTCGGCGGGCTCGAGCTTGGGGCGATAACGACGTCAGCGCGGTTGTGTGTTTCCAGTCGTCGGCGCCTTGAGCGCGTATGGCGTTGCGACGTGCGCGGCGCGGAGCGCCGCGGTGCCGGTCTGGAGACCGGCGTTCCAGGCCGCCGGGGCCATCCGACCCGTCAGCGGCGCGCGAGGACGGTCGCCACGCCCTCGTGGACGAGGCGGGCGGCGAGGATCAGGGTGCGGTTGTCCCGGTCGTCGGGACAGGCTTCCACGACGTCCATTCCCACCAGCCGGCGTCCGGTGGCTCCGATCTCCTTCACGAGCTCGAGCCCGGCCCGCGCGGAGAGGCCGGCCGGCACCGGATGGGCCACCGCCGGGGCGAAGGCCGGGTCGAACCCGTCCATGTCGACCGTCAGGTAGACCGCGGCGGCGTCCGGCAGGTGCGACAGGAAAGCCGGACACCGCTCCGCTTCCCACGCCGGAATCTGCGTCACGCGCCCGCCCGCCGACTCCCGGATCCCGCGCTGCACCGCGGTTTCGGTGCGGATCCCGATCTGGGTGATGGTCGCCACGTGCGGCATTTCGAGCAGACGCGCGGCGACGCACGCGTGGGAGTCGCGGTTGCCCTCGAAGTCGGGGTACATGTCCGGATGGGCGTCCCACTGCACCACGTGGACGGGACCCCGCCCGGCGTAGGCAGCCACCAGGGCGGGGGTGATCGCGTGGTCGCCGCCCAGGATGAAGGGCGTCCGGCCCCGCGCCAGTTCCGCCTCCACTACGGCGGAGTAGCGGGCGGCGCTCTCCCGGAAGCCGCCCGCCTCCGGATCCAGGTCGCCGAGATCGGCGACGCCGCCGGCGCAGTCCACGCCCGTTTCCGAGACCGTGTTGTAGCAGGCGCCGTCGTAGGCCGCGCGGATCGCGGGTGGCGCTTCGGCGCAGCGGTCGCGGTAGGTGGACTGGGTGGCGTCCATGACGCCAAGCAGCGAGGCGGGGGCCCGCTCGGCGTCCGCTCCGGACGCGAGCAGTCCCCCGAAAGCGATTCCGGCGGGTTCGTGCACGCCGGTATGTTCGCAGCAGACGCCCACTAAAGTCCCCGCAATGGCATCTCCTCCGCGCCCCGCCGTGTCCGTGATGCTCACCCGCGGGGAGGAAGTGCTCCTCGTGCGGCGTTCGCCGCGGCTCCGGGCCTTTGCGAACCTGTGGGCCTTCCCCGGCGGGACGGTGTCGGCGGAGGACGCCGAGGTTCCCGTGAGCGGCGCCCCGGATCCGGAGACCGCGGCGCGCGTCACGGCCGGGGTGCGCGAGGTCTTCGAGGAGACCGGGGTCTTCCTCGGGACGGCGGGACGGAGTCCCTCCCCGGCCGAGAGGGACGACCTGCGCCGGCGGCTGCTCGTCGGCGAGATCGGACTCCGCGAGGTCCTCGAGTCGTTCGAAGCGGGCATCGATGCTTCGCGCTTCGCCGAGGTCGAGGCGCTCACCACCCCCGAGTCGGCCCCGTATCGCTTCGACACGCGCTTTTACCGGTTGCCGCTGCCCGGCGGCGCCGAACCGACGGTCTGGCCCGGCGAGATCGTGGACCAGGCGATGCTCAGCCCGGAGACGGCGCTCACCCGCTGGCGCGGTGGGGAAATGGCCCTCGCGCCGCCGATCATCGGACTCCTCGAGCGCTGGTCTCCGGACGACGGCGTCTTTCGCGCCCGGAACCGGGAAGAGGGGCGCGTGCGGCCGGCGGTGCGCTATTCCCCCGGTATCGCGGTCATTCCCTGCCGGACGCGGACCCTGCCGCCGGCGACCCACACGAACGCCGTCCTGATCGGAACCTCGCGGCGCTACCTGGTGGATCCCGCGGCCGAGGAGCCGGCCGAGCGGGAGATGCTGTTCGGGATGGTGGACCGGCTGCTCGGCCCCGGCGACCGGCTGGCCGGGATTCTCGTTACCCACCATCACCCCGACCACATCGGGTCGGTGGCCGCGGCCTCGTCGCGCTACGGGGTCCCGGTGGGCGCCCATCCGGAGACAATCACCCGGATGCCGCCGGCGCCGGGCGGGATGAGACCGCTCGCCGAGGGGGACACGCTGGACCTGGGGGAGGCGCCCGACGGGTCACCCGGCTGGATCCTCGAAGTGCGGTTCGTGCCGGGCCACGCGCCGGGCCACCTCGCCTTCGTGGAGAGCCGCTACGGGGCGATGGTGGTGGGGGACATGGTGTCCTCGCTGTCGTCCATCATCATTTCGCCGGAAGACGGGGATCTCGGGCACTACATGGAGTCCCTGCGGCGGCTCGCGGCCGAGTGCCGCGGGATCGTCTATCCGGGCCACGGAGTGCCGGTGGTCGCAGGCCGGGATTTGCTCCGGGCCCAGGTGCGGCACCGCGAAGCCCGGGAAGCGAGCCTGCTGGAGGCGCTCGACACCGAGCCCGCGACGCTCGAGGCCATCGGGCTCCGGGTTTATCCGACGAGCGAAGTCCCGCGCCGGGGGCCGGTGCGCCGGCTGGCGGAGGCGGCGCTGACCTCGGGCCTCCTGAAGCTCGAACGCGAGGGCCGGGCGTCCGTGGAGGCGGGGAGGTGGTCCCGCCCGACGAACGTCACCGCCTGAGGCGGGCCGTCACCGGCTGAAAGGCGAACGGTCCACCCGCGACCGCGGCTACTCGGCGCCGCTGCCGGGGACGGTGTTCCCGGCCACCACCACCCGGTCGATGGACCGGAGGTTCGCGATGTCCTCGAGCGGACTCTCGTTCAGGACGATGAAGTCGGCCCAGTTCCCGGCGGCGAGGGTGCCGACGCCCTCGAGCGCGAGGCAGGCCGCCGCGTCGCCCGTCGCCGACATCAGAATCTGCTCGGCGGTGAGACCGGCCTCCGCCATCTCTCCCGCCTCGATGTGCTCGAAGTAGCCCTGGAAGCGGCCCGCTGGTCCGGTGTCGGTGCCGAACGCGATCGTGACGCCGGCATCGGCAACCGCCTTCGCGTTCGCCATCGCGATGGGGTAGTGCTCGCGGTAGCCCTGCGCGGAACTGCTGTTCGCCACGCGCTCCATGCGCTCGGGATCCTGGAGCTGTTCCAGCACCGCCGGATCGGCGTCCTTCAGGAAGAACGGGTCGTCGAAGAACTCGGGCACCTCCGCATAGACGTAGGTGGAGATCTCCCGCACCAGGGTCGGGACGTAGCAGACGTCCTTCTCCTTCATCAACTCGAGGAACTCCTCGTCCACCGGCTGGTCGCGCACGCTGTGGGCGATGAGGCCGGACCCCAGGCGCAGCACCTCCTTGGCGTCGTCGAGATAGAAGATGTGGGTGGTGACCATCTTTCCGGCTTCCCGGCCGAGTTCCATCACCTTCTCGATGGTCTCGGACGACACGCGCTCGTTCGCGCCGAGGTTGGTGTCCACCCGCATCTTGAGGAAGTCGGCGGGCAGGGCGAGGCTCCGGGCGACCGATTCCGCGGCCTCCTCCGGGGTGCCGCTCGAGATGACCTCGCCGGCGATCCAGATGCGGGCGCGGTCCAGACTGTCGTCCTGCTCGTCGCGCAACTGCGCCGCTTCGGGGCCGTCGCCGCCGAGCGAGGCGACGCTCGTGACCCCGTAACGGGCGTAGAGGCCGAGCTGGCGGATCAGGTTCTCCCGGGTGTAGTGGCCCGTCTCCAGCCCCATGACGTCGCTCGCGTGGGCGTGGGCGTTGATGAAGCCGGGAACGACCGTCTTGCCCGCGAGGTCTTCCACCGCGGCGCCGGGCGGCACTTCCACCTCATCGACCGGTCCCACGGCAGCGATGCGTCCGTGATCCACCACCATCACCGCGTTCTCGACCGCGGCGCTTCCGGTCCCGTCCCAGACAGTGGCGCCGGTGAACGCGGTCACCCCGGGCAACGGCGGCGGCGGTTCGGAACCGCACGCGGCGACGCCGATCAGGGCGCCGATCGCGAGCGGAGCGAGAAGAAATCGCTTCGGTTGGGAACTGGTCATGGGGAGGCCTCCCGAACGCCCGAGCATATCCGGGCCGACGCCCGCTGCACAGCCGGGGAGCCGCTACCCGTCGAGCACCCGAGGGCCCACGCTCTCGACCACGAAGCGCGCGGCAGCGCGGGCCTCATCCGCGTCTTCCCGGCGGTAGAACTCCGACGGGGTCAGGTCTTCGGCGCCGTAGAACGCAAGTTCCCGATCCCGCCGCAGGGCGCGGGAGGCCGCGGCGAGGCGAGGCAGGTCGGGAATCAGCGTCGCCGGAAGCCGGTCGCGTTCGGCTTCGAGCACGCCCGCCACGTCGTGGACCCGCGGCGGGTCCACTCCACAGGCGCGCAACAGGCCCTTGAGCGCGAGTTCGACCGTTTCCTGGGACTCCCGGACGACGTCGGCCCAACTCTCGGCGTCATACAGTGCATCCAGCGCGGCGAGGCGGGCTTTCGCGCGGCGCAGGTGGTCGACGGCGAGGGTCTGGTTCCGCATCAGGGGAGCGCCGGCGCTTCGGTCCAGTAAGGCTGGCCGTGCGCTGTCCGGCGGAGCAGCCGGCCGTCGGCAATCGCCCCGCGCACCCGGGCCAGATACGTGCCGAGTTCACCGTCGCGGTCAAAAACGATCAGGCCGTGGGTGGCGATTTCGGCCCAGAGTCCGCTGACGGCTGTCGCGGCCGGCACATGCACGAAGTGTGGATCCAGTGGCCGGCCACCCCAGGTGAGGGGCTCCCTGTCCCATTCCCGGTAGAGCGAGCGCGAGAGGGAGACGTGACGTTCCACCACGATCAAGGCGTCGACGTCGGACCCTGACGCTGCGTCGCCCCGGACCCACGAACCATGGAGGACCAGTCCGACGAGACGGCGTCCGCTCACCGCTGCGGCGCGGGAGACGAGCGCTGCCGCATCGTCGTGGACGACACCCCCGGTGAGGAGCCGGCGCACACAGTACTCGTTGAGCGACAGCCCCGCGGACCGGGCGGCGGACCGGAGCGTGCCGTGCAGATCGGGAGACATGCGCAGCAGGAAACGTCCCGATCCCTGGGCCTCCGGTTGTGATGTCATCTGGTTCTCTGCGCATAGTATCACTTTGGTGATGTGATCGCTATCACACGTTCCGTTGGTTCCGGAGAGGGCACATGGTGAACCTGCTGCTAGCGTTCCCGCCTCATGACGAGCGCGACGCTGGCGCCGGCGGCGGCCGGCCTCGGGCCTCCCAGCATGTGCGGAAAGCTCGTGCGCTCGCTCCTGATCGACCCCGGCGTCGTGGGCTGGAATGCGGGTGCGTCGTGGCGGGACCTCGGATACCTCCATCCACCCGAGGAGACCCTGGCGGCCCGGCAGCACGCCCGGATCCGGTCGCTGCTGCTCGGGTGCGGCGTGGACGTCGTGGAGCCGGACGGGTTCCTTCCGGGACTGACCCCCGACGCCGTCTATTGCCACGATGCCTCGTTCCCGTCTCCGCGGGGCATGGTCCTCATGCGGATGGGCAAGGCGAGCCGGAGCGGGGAACCCGCAGCGCACGCCCGGATCTACGAACGGCAGGGGATCCCGGTGATCGGCGCCGTCGAGGCGCCGGGACTCGCGGAGGGCGGCGACCTGGTGTGGCTGGACGAGCAGACCCTGCTCGCGGGGGAGGGCTACCGCACGAACGCGGCGGGAATCGCGCAGCTCGCCGGGATCCTCGCGGTCGACGGGGTCGAGGTCGTGCCGGTGCCGTTGCCGTTCGGCGACGGGCCGCGCTGCTGTCTCCACCTGATGTCGCTGATCAGCGTGCTCGACCGGCGCACGATGGTGGCCGATCTCCGGTTCCTCGGCGTGCCGACCTTCGAGATGCTGAAGGCGCGGGGGTGGGAGCTCATCCCCATCGTCGAGGCCGAGCGCCCCACGATGGCCGCGAACGTGCTGGCGCTCGGGGAACGGACCCTGCTGGCCATCGCGGCGAACCGCGAGACGAACGCCCGGCTGCGCGGCGCCGGCTTCGAGGTTCTGACCTACGAGGGCAGCGAGATCAGCCAGAACGGCTCGGGAGGTCCCACCTGCCTGACCCGGCCGCTGGTCCGGGCGGCGTCATGAACCCCAGGATCCGGCGGATCGGCTGGCTCGTCTTCGGGCTCTTCGCGCTGCTGGTGGTCTTCCTGATGTATTCGACCCTCACCATGGGGCAGGCGCGGTGCGAAGTCACCATGGAGATGGCGGGCCGCCAGGCCACCGTGACCGCCCAGGGCGCCACCGAGCCCGACGCGATCCGCGCCGCGGTCACCGGCGCCTGCGCCCGGATTGCGGACGGCCGGACGGCGAACATTCTCTGCCTGGATACGCCGCCCCGCGCGGTCCGCTGCGACTGACGGGCCCCGGCGGCAACTCTTCGAGCGCTCCGCCCGCCCGAACCACGAACGCCCGCACCGGACGGCCCAACAGGACGCGGGCCGCGTGCCGGTAGCGGCGGGCCCGGCGCTTCGCGGTCTCGGCGTCGCTGTCCTGCACGGCGATCACCCGGGGCGCCCCCGTTCCGGCCGGCAGGAACAGAGTCGGGATCAACACCACGCGGGCGCTGCCGTCGCGCTGGCGCAGGCCGACCCGGACGTTGGCGTGCAGCGCCCCCTCGAGACGCCCCCCGGGCCTCCGCGCCTCGAGCACCGTGACGGCAAGCTGCAGCGCCTCGGCGGCGACCGCGCGGCGGGCGGCCGCCGAAGGAACGAGTCGCTCGTCCGCGAGGCGGGCGGCGGCGTCCAGGTCCGGCTGGTCTCCCCGGTGGCACGCCCGGTGAATGATCCGGTGGGCGAGCACGCGCGTGGCGGTCGCCGCGCGGCCGCGGGAAGCCATGGCGGATCCGCCGGCCCTCACCCCGATTCCGGGACCGGCTGCTCCTCCGCGGGGGACCCGGGCGGCGGCAGCACGGCGATGTCGTGCCCGGCCCAGGCGAAGGAAGTGACGTCACGCAGCATCGTCAGGGACGCCAGGGTAGCGAGCTCGGCCGGGAGGTACTGAGGCCGGTCGGAACCGTGGGGCTTGCCGGCGTTCGTGATCCGCGTCTTCCAGGAGAGGGTGAGGCTCACCCTGGCGCGCGTCATCGCCACGTAGAGGCAGCGGCGCTCCTCCGACTCCGCGCGCCCCCCGTCCGTCGCCTGCCAGGCGCTGCCCCTGGTGACGAGGGCGATGTTCCAGACGCCGTCGTCGCTCTCGACCACCCGGGGGATGCGGGTGTCCTGCTTCCCCCTGCCGCCGCAGTCCACGAGGAACACGTGATCGAACTCCAGGCCCTTGGCGGCGTGGATCGAAAGCGCCTGCACGGCGCCCCTCGCCTCCAGCGGCGCCTGGGTCGCGTCGCCGTTCGCGGCGCTTTCGAGCGCCTCGGACACCCGTTCGAAGCTGGCGAATCCGTCACGTTCGAATCTCCGCAGCAACTGGAGCGCCTTCGCGACGTTCGCCGCCTGCTGCGCGGCCTCGTAGGGCGCCCGGGCCGCGGCTTCGGCGCGGCGGAGGTAGTCGGTCTCTTCGAGGATGTGGGCGACCGCGCGCGAGGGCGGAAGCCGGCGGGCGAGACGGATCCAGGGCCCGCCGGCGTTCCCCGCGCGCTGCAGCCGGAGACGGGTCGTCGCGGGAAGCGCTTCCGGGAGCTGGTGTCCTTCGGTCAGCAGGAGTTCGGCGAAGGGAGTGGCGGAGTCGCTGAGTCGCCGGAGCCGGGCGAAATCGTCTCCCGCGAGCGCGAAGAAGCGGGACCGGAGCAGTTCCACCGCACGCCGGTCGGAGTGCGGCCGGGCGAGATAACGGCACAACGCCCTCAGGTCCCGGAGTTCGCTGGTGTCGAAGAACCCCGCGCCCTTGAAGACGAAGGTGGGGATCCCACGCCGCTTCAACGCGTCGAGATACACGGCCAGGTTCGTGCTGGTCCGGGCGAGCAGCGCAACCTGTTCCGGGCGCACCCCGTCGTCCCGCAGCAGCGCCTCGATCCGGGCGGCGATGCGGGAGGCCACTTCCTCGTGACTCGCTGCCACCGCGACGGCGAGGGCGGGCGGCTCGTCCTCCGGGTCGCCGTCGGCGGGAAAGTGGTCATCCCGGTCGTACCGGAAGGCCCAGTCCGAATCCGGAGCCGCGGTGGAGGCTTTCGCGATCTCCGATCCGGCGCTGTTCACGAAGCGCCGCAGCCGGAGGTTCGAGCGGAAGTTCCACCGCAGCACGAGCTTCGGCGAAGGGGGGTCGCCCGGTCGCGCGAGCGCCTGGATCGCGTTCTCGGCCTGACTCAGGATCTCGACGCGAGCATCCCGAAACCGGTAGATGGACTGCTTGTGGTCCGCGACCACGAAGATCGTGGGCCGGGAGAGCTTCCCCCCGGTCACCCTGCGCACCTCCTCGGACACCAACCCCTCGCCGGCGGCCCAGGGGGCGATGATCGCCTGCAGGAGTTCCCACTGGGGATCGCTCGTGTCGTGAAACTCGTCGAGCAGAAGGTGGTGGTAGCGCGCTTCCAGCCGGAAGCGGCTCGCGGAGAACTCTCCCAGTTCCTGCAGGAGCCTGGTGGCCGCGAGCGTGAGATCGTCGAAATCCATGACCCGGCGTTCCTGCTTCAGCCGGTCGTACTCCCGTTCCACCGCCTGAAAGAGCTCCCAGACCGGTCCGAAGGCGTGTTCGTTCAGGTGGTCCAGCCAGCGGGAGCGGAACTCCCTGACCTTGGCGGTGACGGCGGTGTAGTCCGCCTTGAGCGGTCCGGGAATGTTCCTGGGAGGGTTCTTGAGGTCGGTACGGAAGTAGCCCTCCAGAGCCTCCCGGTCGAGGGCGTCCCGGCTGCTTCCCTGCTCCCCGGCGCGGAGCGCGAGCCGCACGGCGAACGGGATCTCCACCCCAGCCGCGTCGTCCCCGGCGGCGTCCCGGAGGCGCCGGCAGGAATCCGCCACGGGTCGGAGGAACCCCTGGAGGCGCGGAGGCGGCCCCGGCCGGCCGCGCCGCCCGGCGGCCTTCGCCTCGAACAGCCGGCGCCAGGCGAGCCGCCGCTCCAGGTACTCGTGGACCGCTTCCCGCACCTTGCTCGGCGAACGGCCGAGGAGGAGCGGCAGCGACGCCAGCACCTCCCGGTCGAAGCCGGTGACGCCGGAAAAGACGCGCTCGCTCGCCTCGGCCCGGAATACGGGCATGGAGCGCTCGTCAAGGACTTCGATGCCGGGACTGACCCCCGCGTCCAGGGGGAACTCGCGGATCAGGCCGAGGGTGAAGGCGTCGAGCGTCGAGATGCTCACCTCGGCGATATCGGCGCCTTCGGGGAGCGTGCGGCGGCGGCGCGACCCGGTCAGTTCCTGGAGAATGCGGTCCTTCATCTCCTGCGCCGCCTTCCGGGTGAAGGTGAGCGCCAGGATGTTCCGGGGCGGCACTCCCGCTTCCACGAGCCGCACGTAGCGGCTTGTCAGGACCGTGGTCTTGCCGGTGCCCGCGGAGGCGCGCAGCACCGCGTTGCGGCGGGGGTCGGCGGCGGCCTCCCGCGCGGCGGCGTCGGAGGGGCGGAAACCGGCCTCGGACATGGGTTCAGGTTTCCGAGCGGGCGTCCCGCGCCTCATCCGGCCCGCCGTCCGTGGCCGGGACGGCGGGGTCCGGCAGGTCCCGCCGGACCACGAGGTGGAAATCGAAGGCGCCGTCCTCCTCGGGCAGGGAGAAGTCACCCCGGGCCAGCCCCTCGCGGATTGCAACGAGCTGCGCGTCCTGTTCGGCATCGTCCGGCGGATCCTCGGGACCGATCCAGCGACGGCTGCCGAAGTAGGGAATGGCGACCGCGGTCGAAGCCCGGTCCGCGGCTTCCAGCAGGCGCGCGTAGAGCCGCGCCTGGAGCGGCTTCTCGTAAAAACGGCCGGACTTGTACTCGACGACCCGCCGGCCCCCGCCCGCCAGCCGGTCCAGCCGGTCCAGTTGACCGTGGACACGCATGCCTTCCACTTCTCCCGCGATCCAGCTTTCCACCCGATCCAGGGCGGCCGCTCCCCGGGTGGCTTCCTCGCGCAGGAACCACTCCATCGCCGGGGGGGTCGCATCGCCGCCGAAGAGCCACGCTTGCTCGATGCGCCGATCGGTGTCCGGCAGTCCCCGGGCCGCCGCGAACCGCTCGAACTCCTGCTGGAAGAAGTCGAGGGCCTCCTCGAGGGTGGACTCCGAGACCCCGAGCCCGGCATCCCGAAGGGCGGCGTAACTCCGCTCCAGGAAGGCGTGGAGCAGTTCGCCGCGTTCGGTCGGGGGAGGGACGTCGGCGAGGGGGCGCTCCTCGTCCAGGCGGAGGACGTAGCGGGCGAAGAATTGGGCGCGGCTCTTCTGGTAGGTGTCGAGCGCCGTGGGGGACAGCGGACGTTCCAGCACGGCGGCGGCGGGGGCGTGGCGGTCGAGCGTCGTGGGCAGGGCCTCCACTGCGGCCGCCGGGGCCGCCGCAAGGTCCCGGTCCGGCGCCGGGAGCAGCGGATGCCCCGGCTCCGCGCTGAGCACCGCTTCGGTCAGCTCGATCTCCAGCGCCGACGTGGCGACCGGGAAACCGTCGTCCAGCTGGGGACGCAGGAAGGCCGCGGCGCCGGCCGGGAGCCCGGGCAGCGTGCGGAGGAGCCGGGCCTCGCGGTCCCGGCTTCCGGAATAGCGGGCCCGGGTGGCGTCTTCGAGAAGATTGGCCGGGAAGAAGATGTTTCCGGGCCGCGGGCCCGGCCAGTCGGCGTCCACCATGCCGAGCAGGACGATGAAGTCGTAGTCGCCGAATCGGGCGTCACTCGCCGCGACCAGCTGGACACCGCGCCCGCCGCCACCGGCGGCGACGGTCCGGCGGTTCAGGAGCCTGCGGATCCGGCGCACGAAGCGGGAGCCGCCCCCGGCGCGCGCCTCGTCGGGCGCCGCTCCGGCCGCCTGGCGAAGCGCCTGAAGCACCGCGTCGCGGACGTCGGGACTCGTGTCGGCGGGCGGCTCGAAGTGCAGTTCGAGGAACCCGAGCAGCGCTTCGACCGCGTCTCCGAAGGTGGCGTCCTCGTCCCGGATCGGGCGGAGGGCGTCCGCCAGGGTGGAGAGCCGCGACAGTGCCCCGGCCGCGATGCGGAGGCGGGCGGCCTGCCTCCGGAACCGCTGCGCCCGCGGATCGATGTCCGTTTCCGCCCCGGCCCGAAGGAATTCGTCCGCTGCCCGGGCCAGGCGTTCGGCATCGTGTTCGAGGCGGGAGGCGATTTCGGGCAGTGCCTCGGGTGCCTGGGTGTCGCGGAAACCGGCGCGGAGGAGTGCGCCGGCGAGGACGTCGGCCGCGTGCGGCGGCGCCTCCGAGACGTCCGGAAGGGTCAGGAAGGGCGTCCGCAGGAGGTTCAGACCCAGGGAGAGCCGGCCCGGGTGGGCGCCGAACTCCAGGACGTCGGCGACGGCGGCGACCCAGGGATGCCGTGTCAGGCCGGGCTGGATCGGGGTTTCGAGCGGAATCCCGCGTTCCGCGAGCGCGCTTTCCACCGCGTCGAGGT
Organism: Acidobacteriota bacterium; assembly: GCA_022826195.1. Classification (GTDB taxonomy): domain Bacteria; phylum Acidobacteriota; class Vicinamibacteria; order Marinacidobacterales; family Marinacidobacteraceae; genus Marinacidobacterium. The sequence goes on along the minus strand of JAJDVI010000094.1, from coordinate 62,757 downwards.
ACGAACGCGGCCGCTGGGCGAGGATGGCGCACCTCTCGTAGGCACGGAAGCTGCGCTCCTGACCGTCCCGGAACCGCGCGAGGAGGTCCGCCGCGAGGCGCGCCTCGGCCTCGCGGTCGGTGGCCTCGAAGACCCCGAAGACCGCGTCGCCCGTTCCCGTCGCGGGAACGAAGATCGCCGGCGGGTTGCTCCGCCGGGTGGATGACGCCGGCTCGGGACCGGAGAAGAGAGTGGGCTGGACCCGGGAGCGAACCGGCGCGTCTCCGGGGGCTTCGGGGGCGCGCCGGAACGCGATCCCGCTGGGTGGCGCCGGAAGCGGAGCTCCCTCCGGGACGGCCCAGACGACGGCGCCCGGTGGCAGCAGCGAGCCGAGCAACTGGAGGTCGGCGGGCCGGACGGCGTCTTCACCGATGGCGAGCACCCGCGTCCCCGCGAAGCGGAGACGGAGGGTCCCGGCCGAGGCCAGCAGCCGCTCGCGAAGGCTCCCCGGATCCGCGCGCGCGGTGTCTTCGAGGGCTTGCCGGTAGTGCGCGTGGGCGCGGCGAAGCCAGCGGACCAGGGTGAGCAGCCGCAGCGCGCCGGCGTCGGTTTCGCCCGCTTCGAGAAGACGCTTCGCCGTGCGCTCCGCGAAACGTTCGAACGGCGCGGCGGCCGGGCTGACGCGCGCGTCCGCCGCCATTTCGTCGAGGAGAGCCAGGAAGAGATCGGCGATCTGGGCGGGATCGCCGGAATCCGGCAGTTCGGAACCGTCCTCCGCCGAGACGGCGGCGGCGAGGGCCTCTTCCATCAGGATTTCCCGGACGAGCGGCGGCGCGGGGAGCAGCGGCGGCTCCAGGTAGCCCGGGAGATCGTCGAACGCGGATGAAGCGGCCCGGATCTCCGGGAACGACCCGCCGGGGGGGAGCGACTCCCGCAGAGTCCGGTCCAGGACCCATGCCGCTCCCGCGCTTGGCACCAGGATCCGCAGCCGCTGCACGGCGCGCCCGGGTCCGGCGAGCGACGCCTGCCGCGCCAGCCACTGGCGGAGCCGGCGCCAGTCGGGAAACCGCCGGATCCCGATCCAGCGCGACGGTTCGGGCTCGCTGACGGGAGTGCTCATTGGCGCGGGATCATAAGGACGGCGGACGTCATTTCCCGCCACCCTTCGCCACGCGGGAGCAGGTTCACCGCGCGGGCGCTTTCCGGGGCCTGCCGGTCCGGGCATTGGTAGCATCGCCGCCGGGCATCGCGCCCGACGGAACCGGGACTTGGAGCAACGCACGGCGGCAGTGGCCGGGGGAGCGGCGGATGTCCCGGGGTTCGAAACCGGGCTGCGTGAATTCTGCGAGTTCGGCAGGCGGACGCGGGTGGTGGCGTTCCCCGATCCGGAGGTCCGGCTTCCGGTGTACGTCAACGAGTTCTGGACCTCGAAGCAGCGGGCCGCCCATTCGCTCCACGAGATTTCCTACCGGGCCTGCTTCAAGCCCCAGTTGCCGCGGTTCTTCATCACCCGGCTGACGCGGCCCGGCGAGCTCGTCCACGACCCGTTCATGGGCCGGGGCACCACCCCGCTCGAAGCCGCGCTGCTCGGCCGCCGGGCGGTCGGTTCCGACCTCAATCCGCTGAGCGCCCGGCTGCTGGAGCCCCGTTTCGATCCGCCGGAACTCGGGGAGGTCGCGGAGCGCCTGGCCTCGTTCGATCTCGAGCGCGCCACCGAGGTTCCGGAGGACCTCCTGGCGTTCTACCACCCGGCCACCCTCCGGCGGATCGTCAACCTCCGGGACGAGTTGCGGCGGCGCCGGAACGAAGGGTCGATGGACCGGGTGGATCGCTGGATCCAGATGGTGGCGACCAACCGGCTCACCGGGCACTCACCGGGGTTCTTCTCCGTGTACACGCTCCCCCCCAACCAGGCGGCGTCGGTGCGGTCGCAGCGCCGGATCAACCGGCGTCGGAACCAGGCGCCGCCTGATCGGGACGTCGAGGCCCTCATCCTCAGGAAGACCCGTTCGCTGCTGGCCCGCCTGGAACCCGCCGACCGGGCGCGGTTCGCGCGCGCCGACCCCCGGTTGCTCACCGCGTCCGCCGACCGGACTCCGGCGATCGCCGGCGGGACCGTCCGGCTCGTCGTGACCTCGCCGCCGTTTCTCGACGTGGTGAACTACCGGGCCGACAACTGGCTGCGGTGCTGGTTCAACGGGGTGGAAGGGGATAAGGTGGCGCTGTGGCACTGGACGCGCGCGGCCGACTGGCAGATGGCCATGACGCGGGTCTTTCGGGAGTTGCACCGGATCCTGGCTCCCTCCGGACTGGTGGCCTTCGAAGTGGGAGAAGTGCGGAGCGGACGCCTGCTGCTCGAGACTGTGGTGGTGCCGGCGGCCCGCGAGGCGGGGCTCGAGCCGCGCCTGGTGCTGGTGAACGACCAGCAGTTCACCAAGACCTCCAATTGCTGGGGGGTCGACAACCGGCGAAAGGGCACCAACACGAACCGCGTGGTGCTCCTGCAGAAGGCCTGAACGGATTCGACGGCGCATGATCGGCGGCGCGCTGGCCCGGCATGGCTGGGCCTGGCTCCTGTTGCTGGCTGCGCCCGCCTGGAGCGGGGAGCAACCCCGCGAGACGGCGGGGCAGGTCCTCGCGGGGCTGACGCTCGAGGAGAAAGTGGGGCAGGTGCTGATGCCGCGGGCGCCGGCGGAGTTCACGAACGCCGCCGATCCCGGGCGCCGGGAGCTGCTCGAGATGGCCGCGGCCGGCCGGCTGGGCGGGGTGGTGGTGTTCGCGGGCAGCCCGGAGGGAACCCGCGAGATCACCGCGGCCCTCCAGGACGCGGCGCCGCTTCCGGTGCTGGTGGGCGCCGACTACGAATGGGGAACTCCCATGCGCACGGCGGGCGGTACCCGGTTCCCCCCGGCCATGCAACTCGCGGCGGCGCCCGACCCCGCGGCGCTCGAACGGCAGGGCCGGATCGTGGCGCGGGAGGCGCGGGCGGTGGGCGTCCACCTGGTCCTGGCCCCGGTTCTGGATGTCCTGCAAAGCGCCTCGAGCGCGGTGATCGGGACGCGTTCGTTCGGCTCGGACCCGGACCTCGCCGCGGAACTCGGGGTCGCGTTCCTGCGCGGCGTCGAAGCCGGCGGGGCGCTGTCCACCGCCAAGCATTTCCCGGGGCATGGCGGCACTGGAACGGATTCCCATCACGGGCTCGCCCTGGTGCCCGCCGGCCGGGAGCACCTGGAGGCGGTGGACCTCGCTCCCTTCCGGGCGGCCGTGGAGGCGGGAGTCTCGGCGGTCATGCCCGGGCACCTGGCGGTGCCGGCCCTCGATGGCCGGGATGACCGGCCGGCCGTTCTGTCGCCGGAGATCCTCGACGGCGTGCTCCGTTCGGAGATGGGTTTCGCCGGACTCGTGGTGAGTGACGCCCTCGAGATGGAGGGCGCGCGCGCCGGCCGCTTCGACGGCGAGGTCGCGGCGCTCGCGCTCGGGGCCGGGGTGGACGTGATCCTGGTGCCCCGGGACCCGGTGGTGGCGCACGGAGCGCTCGTCCGCGCGGTGCGCGCGGGCCGGCTCGAGGAGGCGCGTCTTGACGAGGCGGTCCTGCGGGTGCTGGAGGCGAAGGCGCGTCTCGGCCTTTTCGACGACCGCGCTCCCCCCGAGCCGCTCGCCGAGGCGTTCGGCGATCCGGCGGCCCGCGAATTCGCGGCGCCGCTCTTCGGCCGCGGGCTGACCCTGGTGCGCGACCCGGAGGGGCTCGTTCCCTGGTCCACGCGGATCACCGGGAGCCGTTCGGGACGGTCCGGCCTGACCCCCCGCCTCCTCCTCGTCGAGGTCCACCAGGAAGGGCCCTACGAGCCGGACCGCCGCTACTTTCGCGGCGCGCTCCGGCGGCGCGGGGCGCTGGCGGCGAGGATTCCCACGACCCGCCACGGCGCGCTGCCGATTGCGCGGTTCGCCCGGGAGGCCGAGCGCGCCGACGCAGTGGTGATCGCCGATTTCCGGAAGAACGGCCTCGAGATGCCCGAGGAGTTGCTGAATGCGGTCACCCCCTTCGCGGAGAAGTTGCTCGCCGTCTCCTTCGGCAACCCGCACGGCGTTCGCAACGCGCCCCCGGAGGCGGGAATCCTGCTCGCCTGGGACGGCGCCCGGCAGAACCAGGAAGCGGCGGCGGCGGCGCTCTTCGGGGAGAGCGCCCTGGGAGGACGCCTGCCGGTTCCGCTCGAGGAGGAGCCCGCGGGAGCGGGCGTCTCCCAGCCGGCGGAGCGCCAGCGGCTCCGCCCGGTCGAACCCGGGGAGGTCGGCATGAGTCCCGAAGGCGTCGAGAACATCCGCGCGGTGATCGAGGACGCGATCGCGAACGGCGTCACGCCGGGAGCGAGCGCGCTCGTGGCGCACCGGGGCAGGGTGCTGCTCCAGGAGGGCTTCGGCCGGCTGACCTACGACGAGGGCGCGCCCGCGGTGACCCCGGAGACGATCTACGACCTCGCGTCCCTGACCAAGGTCGTCGGCACCACCACCCTGGTGATGATGCTGGTGGAAGAGGGCGCCCTCGACATCTCGCTTCCGGTGAGCGCGTACCTGCCGGAGTTCCTGGACCAGGCGCCTTCCGGGGAGGAGCGCCTCCGGAGGGAGGGAGTCACCGTCACCGACCTGCTTGCCCACTCCTCCGGGCTTCCGGCGTGGATCCAGTTCTACCTCGAGTTCGACCCCGAGGCGCGGGGCCTGCCGCTCGATGACGCGCGCCGGAGGGTCTTCGACCGGATCATGGGGGCGGCCTCCGACTACGAACCCCGGACGGATACCGTGTATTCGGACAACGGCATCCTGCTCCTCGGCGAGATTATCGAGCGGGTCTCCGGCAAGCGGCTCGACGTTCTCGCCCGGGAGCGCATCTTCGATCCGCTGGGCATGACCACGACGCGCTACCGGCCCCCGGCGGAGTGGCTCGACCGCATCGCGCCGACCGAGGACAACCCGTGGCGCGGCCGCATCGTCCGGGGACAGGTGCACGACGAGAACACCGTCGTCCTGGGCGAGGTGGCGGCGCACGCGGGTCTTTTCAGCACGACCGGCGATCTGGGGGTCTTCCTGCAGATGCTCCTGAACGGGGGATCCATGAACGGCGAGCGCCTGCTCCGCGCCCGCACGATCGCCCGGTTCACGAAACGCGCGGGGCTCGCCCCGGGGAGCAGCCGGGCGCTGGGCTGGGACACCCCGTCCCGGACGTCGTCCGGGGGGCCGTCGTCCGCGGGCGATCATTTCTCCACCTCGTCCTTCGGCCACACCGGGTTCACCGGCACCTCGATCTGGGTCGATCCGGAGCGTGAACTGTTCGCGGTCCTGCTCACCAACCGGGTCTATCCGACGCGGGAAAACGCGGGAATCTTCCGGCTCCGGCCGGCGTTTCACGACGCGGTGATCGAGGCGCTGGGCGACGGTCGCTGACTGCCGGCCGTTCCCATACACTCACTCGATACGGCAACGCGGGCCGCTCCGGCCGCTCGAATCCGGCGGGGACGGCTCCGGGGAGGGAGACATGGTGAAGACGTTGACAATCCGGCTGATGCTTCTCGGGCTGGCGGTCGCCGTCGGCTGCGGGCCGCCGGGAGAGACGACGGGCGGGTCGCCGGCGGCCTCCGGTGCGGGGGACGCGCGCGCCGCGACGCCGGTAGCGGACCCGACCTGGCCGCGGCTTCCCGATGACTGGCTGATCGGAGAGGTCGGCGGGATCGCGGTGGACCTCGACGACAACATCTGGCTCGTCCACCGCCCCCGCAGCCTGAACGCCGACGAGACCGGACTCGCGCAGGACCCGCCGGTCTCCGCGTGTTGCAACGCGGCGCCGCCGGTGCTCAAGTTCGACACCGGCGGGAACCTGCTCGACAGTTGGGGAGACGCGAACGGCTACCAGGGCGAGGGCTACGAGTGGCCCGCCACCGAGCACGGCATCTTCGTGGACCACCTGGGCTACGTGTGGCTCGCGGGCAACGGCCCGGACGACCATCAGGTGCTGAAGTTCAGCGGCGACGGCACCTTCGTGATGCAGATCGGACAGGCGGGCCGCACCGAGGGCAGCAACAGCACCGAGTTCCTCGGACAGCCCGCGGACATGGAAGTGGACCCCGAGACCAACGAGCTCTACATCGCCGACGGGTACCTGAACAAGCGGATCATCGTGTTCGACGCCGAGACCGGCGAGTACCGCCGCCACTGGGGCGCCTACGGCAACGAACCCTCGGACGAGGACACGGGCGCCTTCGAGCCCGGGATGGAACCGATCCGGCAGTTCCGCAATCCGGTGCACGCGGTCCGCATCGCGAGCGACGGCATGGTGTACGTGGCCGACCGGGTGAACAACCGGATCCAGGTGTTCGAAAAGGACGGGACCTACGTGGACGAGATGATCGTGGAGGGCAATACCCTGGGGGCCGGATCCACCTGGGACCTCGAGCTGTCGCCGGACGACGGGCAGTCCGACCTCTACAACGCGGACGGCACCAACCAGCGGATCCACGTCATCGATCGGGCGGCGCTGGAGGTGGAGAGCTACTTCGGACGCCGCGGGCGGTATTCCGGACAGTTCCACTGGGTCCACAACGTCGTGGTGGACTCCATGGGCAACTTCTACACGGCCGAGGTGAACACCGGCCGCCGGGCGCAGAAGTTCGTGGTCAGCCGTTAGCCGCTCGCGACAACCGCGCCGGAGCGGCTCCGGGAGCGTGCGGTCGCGCGCGGTTTTGCCGCGGGCGGGGGTTCCCGTACACTCAGTCGGTTGGGCGCCGTAGCGGCGCCGGAAACCGATACCCGTCGGGGCCGCGGCTCCGGGAGAAAGCAATGAAGACCAAGAATCTGACCCTGTTGCTGATGGTTCTGGGGATGGCGTTCGCCGTCGGCTGTCAGGCCCCGGGCGAACGGACCAGCGGCGCGCCGCTTGCCGACCCGCACCTCGAGCACGCCGAGGCGCCCGAGGTGGATCCCCACTGGCCCATGCTTCCCGAGGACTGGCTGATGGGCGAGGTCTCCGGGATCGCGGTGGACATGAACGACCACATCTGGCTGGTCCAGCGTCCCCGCAGCCTGAACGCGGATGAAGCCGGACTGGTGCAGGATCCGCCGCTCTCCGCGTGCTGCATCCCGGCTCCCCCGGTGCTCAAGTTCGATGCCGAGGGAAACCTGCTCGACAGCTGGGGAGACCAGACCGGTTATCCGGGTGAGGGCTATGAATGGCCCGACAGCGAGCACGGCATCTTCGTGGACCATATGGGCTACGTCTGGCTCGCCGGCAACGGCCCCGACGACCACCAGGTCCTCAAGTTCGCCGGCGACGGCACGTTCGTGATGCAGATCGGACAGGCGGGCCGCACCGAGGGAAGCAACAGCACGGAGTTCCTCGGCCGCCCCGCGGACATGGAGGTGGATCCCGAGACCAACGAGCTCTACATCGCCGACGGGTACCTGAACAAGCGGATCATCGTCTTCAACGCCGAGACCGGCGAGTACCTGCGCCACTGGGGCGCCTACGGAAACGAGCCCTCCGACGAGGACACGGGTCCGTTCGTTCCCGGCTCGGAACCCATCCAGCAGTTCCGGACGCCCGTCCACGCGGTGCGGATCGCGCGGGACGGCATGGTGTACGTCGCCGACCGCGTCAACAACCGGATCCAGGTGTTCCAGAAGGACGGCACCTACGTGGACGAGATGATCGTGGAGGGGAACAGCCTCGGCAACGGCTCGACCTGGGACCTCGAACTCTCGCCGGACGAGGGTCAGGTGGACCTCTACAACGCCGACGGCCAGAACCAGCGGATCCACATCATCCACCGGGCCTCGCTGGAGATCGAGACCTTCTTCGGCCGCCGCGGACGCAACGCGGGTCAGTTCCACTGGGTCCACAACCTCGTGGTGGACTCGGACGGCAACTTCTACACGGCGGAGGTGAACCAGGGACGCCGGGCGCAGAAGTTCGTGGTGAGCCACGAGGGCCACGTCCACTGATCCGGGCTGGGAACACCAATCACTGACCGCTCGATCCGGTCCGGGGTCCGTGGGGCCGGCGCCGTCTGCGGCGCGGCGTTCCGGCCCCGCCCGGCGTGAGGGCAAGGGCTGATCGGACCATGGCGAAGCGGACCCCGGGCGTGGCGGTCCTGCTGGCCCTCTCCCTCCTCGCCGTGACCGTGGCGCCGCGGCCGGCGGCGTCGCACGACATCCCCGACGAGATCCGGATCCCGGTCTTCGTGCGCGAGACGGATGGCGAACTGCATCTCGTCGCGCGGGTTCCGCTGCTGCTGCTGCTCTCGCTGAACGTCCCCAAGTGGGGCGCCGGCTATCTCGATTTCGAGCGCGCGGATCCGGTGCTGCGCCGGGCGGGGGAACTCTTCGCTTCGGAGGCCCCCCTTTTCCACCCGGACGGCAGCCTGCTGCCGCCCACGCTGCGGGCGTACCGGGTCGCGTTGCCCTGGGACCGCACGTTCACCGACTTCGAGGCGGCGCGCGAAACGGCGCTCTCCGATCCGCTGCCGGCCGACACCCAGGTCTTCTGGAACCAGGGCTTCCTGGACTTCTATCTGACCTATCCGGCGCCCGCCGAAGGAAGCGTCGAGATCGAGTGCAACGTGGCGCCCGGCTTCGGCGACCGGGCGGCGCTCGACGTGCTCTACGAGCGCCGGGAAGCGGGCGAAGAGGAGTGGAAGAGCAACCTCTACCACATCAGCATCCGGGAGGGCAGGGTGGCGCTCGACCCGTCGCCCTTCCAGGCGTTCTTCGCCTTCGGGCGTTCAGGCGTCGAGCACATCCTCACCGGCTGGGACCATCTGCTGTTCCTGATCTGTCTCATCGCTCCCTTCGGACAGCTCTCCCGGATCAAGCACCTGCTGATCATGGTGACGGGGTTCACGGTGGCCCACTCCGTGACCCTGGTGAGCGCGGCGCTCGGCCACGCGCCCGAGGCGCTGTGGTTCGTTCCCCTCGTCGAGGGGGTGGTGGCGCTCTCGATCCTCTACACCGCCATCGAGAACCTCATCTCGGCGAGCGTCGTCCGCCGCGCGGTGCTGGCGTTCGTCTTCGGGCTGTTCCACGGCTTCGGTTTCGCGTTCGCCCTCGGCGAATCGCTGGCATTCGCCGGGGACCATCTGCCGCTCGCGCTCTTCTCCTTCAACCTCGGCGTGGAGGCCGGACAGGCCGCGGTGGTGCTCGCCGCCATCCCGATCCTGCACCTCTTCTCGGGCAGCGACCGGTCCCGGTTCGCGGTGAGCGCGCTGCTCTCGGTGGTCGGGGGCCACGCCGCGTGGCACCTGCTCGAGTCCCGCTTCTCCGAGCTCTCGCGGGCCTGGGCGATCTCGGGGGGGCCGCCGCCGTCCTGGTCGTGGTTCTTGTGGCCCCTGGCCCTCGCCGGGGTGGCCGCGTGGGCGATCGTCGTGGTGCGGCGGCGCCGGACGGACGGAGCCGGAAGCCCCGTCTGAGTCTCCGCGCGGGCTGCTAGGATGCGGCGCCGATGAGTCCGCCGTCCGTTTCCGCCTCCGCGACCCCCATCTCGATCGAGCGGGCCCGGGAGTCCCGGCTGCCGGAGGTGGATCTCGCGAACGTCGCCTTCGGCCGGGTCTACAGTGACCACATGCTGTCCGCGCGCTGTTGCGACGGGGTCTGGGAGGACCCCCGGATCGTCCCGTTCGGCGACCTCGCGCTGCACCCGGCGACCGCGGTCCTGCACTACGCCCAGGCGATCTTCGAGGGCATGAAGGCCCACCTCACCGACGACGGCGTCCCGGTGCTCTTCCGGCCCGAGGCGAACTGGCGGCGGATGAACCGGTCGGCGCGACGGATGGTGATGGCCGAGATTCCGGAGGAGATCTTCCTGGGAGGAATCCGGGAGCTCGTGCGGCTGGACCGGGACTGGATCCCGCCCAACCGGTTCGGCTCCCTCTACATCCGTCCCTTCCTCTTCGCCGCCGATCCCTACATCGGCGTGAGCCCCTCGCGGGAGTACCGCTTCCACGTCATGACCGCCCCGGTCGGGGCCTACTACGAGGGCTCGGTGAGCCTCTACGTGACCCGGCAGTGGATCCGGGCCGCCGAAGGGGGCATCGGAGAGGCGAAGGCGGCGGGGAACTACTCGGCCAGCTACTACGGGATGAAGGAAGCCCGCGAACACGGCTGCGACAACGTCCTGTGGCTCGACTCGAAGGAGCACCGGTTCATCGAGGAGTGCGGCACGATGAACATGATGTTCGTCATCGGCGACCGGGTCGTGACGCCGCCCCTCGGAGGGACGATCCTGCCGGGCGTGACCCGCGACAGTGCGATCCGCCTGCTGCGCGACCAGATGGGGACCGGGGTGGACGAACGGCCCGTCTCCATCGAGGAAGTCGCCGAAGCGTCGGCGGACGGCAGCCTTCGCGAGTGTTTCGGGGTGGGCACCGCCGCGGTGGTGACCCCGGTGGCGCGGCTCACCGGGGACGGCGTCGAAGTCCGGCTGCCGGAAGACACCCCGGTCCAGGACGAGCTGCGCGAGCGGCTGACCGGCATCCGTCTGGGGCGGAGTCCCGACCCGTACGGCTGGGTCGACCGGCTCCTCTGAGCGTACGAGCGGATTGAGCGGCGCCCCCCGCGCCCGGGTGTTCCTGCTGGGGTGCGCGGTGCTCTCGTCCTGCGGTCCGGCGGGGGACGACCCGCTCCCGCCGGCAATCCTGCCCGGCCTCGACCGGCTCGTCGCCGAGGGTCCGGGGGATCTCCTCGGGAAGCGGGTGGGGCTCGTCACCAACCACACCGGCCGCACCATCGGCGGACAGGCGGCGGCCACCGCCCTGATCGAGGCCGGGGTGGAGGTGGCATTGCTCTTCGGTCCGGAGCACGGAGTCACGGGGTCGGCCGCCGCCGGCGAGGAGGTCGCCTCGGGCCGCGATCCGGAGACCGGCCTGCCGGTGGTCAGCCTCTACGGGGAGCGGCGCAGTCCGGACGGGACCGCGCTCGCCGGCCTGGACGCGCTCGTCTTCGACATCCAGGACATCGGGGTCCGCTACTACACCTACATCTCCACGCTGCGGAACGCGCTCGTCGCCGCGAACCGGGCCGGGATCGAGTTCTGGGTGCTCGACCGGCCCAACCCGAACGGCGGCGACCGGGTCGAGGGCCCGATGCTCGATCCCGAGTTCCGCTCCTTCGTGGGCACGGACCGGCTCCCCCTCCTTCACGGGATGACGGTCGGCGAACTGGCGCGGCTGTTCGCGGCGCGCGAGGGGGCGGCGGTCCGGGTGGTGCCGGTGAAGGGGCTCACCCGCGGCACCCGCTGGGAGGAGGCGGGGCTGCCCTGGCGGCCGCCGTCCCCCAACATCCCGACTCTCGAAAGCGCCCTGGCGTATCCGGGGTTCGGCCTGTTCGAGGGCGTGATGCTCTCCGAGGGCCGCGGGACCGAGACCCCGTTCGAGGTGGTGGGGGCGCCCTGGGTGGACGCCGCCGCGTGGATCCGGGAACTCGGAGGAGGCGCGGCGCTTCCCGGAGTTCGATTCACCGAGGCGCGTTTCACCCCCCGGCCGGCGCCGGCGGCGCCGAATCCGCGCTTCGCCGATGAGGCGAGCAACGGACTGCGGGTCGAAGTCACCGACCTGTCGGCCTTCCGGCCGGTACGCACCGGCCTCATGGCGATCGAGGCGGTCCGCCGCGCGCATCCCGGCGATTTCGGCTGGCGGGTGAGCGAGGGGCGCTACTGGCTGGATCTGTTGCTCGGGACCGACCGCGTGCGCCTGGGGATCGATGCCGGAATCCCGGTGGACGACCTGATGGCGTCCGAAGCTGCCGCGGTCGCGGGGTTCCTCGACGAACGAAGCCCTCACCTCCTCTATCCGGATCGATGAACGGCGAACTCCCCGCGCCCGCGGAGGTCCTGCCGGAAACCGGGGAACGCCGCCCGGCGGCGGCGACGCCGGGCCTCCGGCGGTTCCTCCTTCCCGCAGCGCTGTTCGTCGCCACGGTCGGCACCACCCTCTGGGTGGGCGGCGCGCTTGGCATTGCCGCCGAGGCGCCGGAACTCTTCCGGGCGCCCGGGGAAGCGCGTTCCGGACTCGCGTGGACGCTGCTCTGGATCCGCTACGGGATCCCGTATTCGTTCTCGCTGCTCTTCATCCTCCTGTGCCACGAGTTCGGGCACTACCTGACGGCGCGCTACTACCGGGTGGACGCGAGCCTCCCCTACTTCCTGCCGATGCCGTTCACGATCGTCGGGACGCTCGGCGCCTTCATCCGGATCCGGTCGCCGTTCCCGAACCGCCGGGCGCTCATCGACGTGGGGCTCGCCGGGCCCATCGCCGGGTTCCTCGTCTGCCTGCCGCTACTGGCGGCGGGGGTCGCCTCCTCGCGCCCCGGCCCGCTGGCGTCGGGTGGCATCCAGTTCGGAGAGCCGATCCTCTTCCAGTGGTTCGCGGCGGTTTTCGGGCCCGCCGTGCCCGACGGACAGGTCCTGTATCTGAGCCCCATGGGACTCGCCGCCTGGTTCGGCCTGCTCGTCACCGCGATCAATCTGCTGCCGATGGGCCAGCTCGACGGCGGGCACGCGCTCTACGCGGTGCTCCGGGGGCGCGCCGCGCGGTTCTCCAGGACCGTGCACCTCCTCATGTTCCCGCTGGCCGTGTGGTCGCCGACCTGGCTCGTGTGGGGCCTGCTCTGCCTGCTGCTCGGCGCCCGGCGGCCGCACCCCCCAACCCTCGACGACGCCGCTCCGCTCGGGCGGAGCCGCCAGCTCCTGGCCGCGGCGGGCGCCGCGACCTTCGCCCTCTGCTTCACTCCGGAGCCGGTCGTCATGGACTGGGGAATGCTGTTTGGCCCGTAAGTCTGCGCCGGGTGGAAGCCCCCCTTGAGGAGGCAGTTCGCGGGAACGGCAACCACTTTGACAAGGGCCCCCTCGGGGTCTACCTTTGCCACGACAGCCCGGCGACCCGAAGGGTCGTCGGGTCCTTCTCTTTCGGGCCGCAACCAGCCTGATTCCGGCCCCTTTTCCGGGGAAACCCACCATGACCTCCACCCCTCAATCGGACCGCGTCCTGATCTTCGACACGACGCTCCGGGACGGCGAACAGTCACCGGGCTGCAGCATGGGTCTCGAAGGCAAGCTTCGGATGGCCCGGCAGCTCGCGCGACTTAGGGTGGACATCGTGGAAGCGGGGTTTCCGGCGGTGTCCGAAGGCGACCACGAGGCGGTGCGCGCCATCGCCCGGGAGGTCGAAGGGCCTCGGATCGCGGCGCTGGCCCGCTGCGTACCGGGTGACATCGAGGCGGCGTGGGACGCCCTCCGGGACGCCCCCCGGCCCCGGCTGCACGTCTTCCTGGCCACCAGCGCGCTCCATCGGGAGTTCAAGCTCCGGATGGCGAAGCGGGAGATCGTGCGGCGGACCGCGGAATCGGTGGCGGCGGCGCGGGAGCTGACCGAGGACGTCGAGTTCTCTCCCGAGGACGGGTCGCGGACCGAGCCGGACTTTCTGGCCGAGGTCGTGGAAACGGCCATCGAGGCCGGGGCCACCACCGTCAACATCCCGGACACCGTGGGCTACACGATGCCCGCCGAGTTCAGCGCCCTGATCGGCCACCTGCGCCGGACGGTCCCCAACATCGACCGCGCGGTGATCAGCGTGCACTGCCACAACGACCTGGGAATGGCGGTGGCGAACAGCCTCGCCGCCATCGGGGCGGGCGCCCGCCAGGTCGAATGCACGGTGAACGGCATCGGCGAGCGCGCCGGCAACGCCTCGCTCGAGGAGGTGGTGATGAGCCTCCGCACCCGGCAGGACCTCTACGCGGTAACCACCGGCATCGACACCCGCGAGATCTACCCCTCGAGCCGCCTGCTCTGCGAGATCACCGGCATGGTGGTGCAGCGGAACAAGGCGGTCGTCGGGGCGAACGCGTTCGCTCACGAGGCCGGAATCCATCAGCACGGCGTGCTGCGGAACCGCGCCACCTACGAGATCATGCATCCGCAGGACGTCGGGGTGCCGGGCAACGTGCTGGTGCTTGGCAAGCACAGCGGCCGGCATGCCCTCCGGGCCCGGCTCGGCGAACTCGGCTTTGCGCCCGCGGAGAGCGACATGGATGCCATCTTCCGCGACTTCAAGCGGCTTGCGGACCGCATCCGGGAGGTCGGCGACGCTGATCTGACCGCGCTCATGGGACAGCGGGAGGTTGGGCGGCCGGCGCCCTCCGGGGAGGCGCGGGCGACCTGAGACGGCAACGGACGTTCGGCGGATCGGCGCGCAAGCGGCTGCCGGCGGCGCGCCGTCGTATAGGCTCCGCGCCCCTTGCCCCCGAAAAAGACCCCCGGTCCCCGCGTCTCGCTCGAAAAGCGGCCGCTGAAAGTCCTGTCACGAGTCGCCCAACTGGACGATCCCGGAGAGTTGCCGGCGCTGCTGGGCCCGCTGGTCGCCAAGCGGCATTCCTTCGCCGCCTACCGCAAGGCCGCCCGTGAACTCGTCGCCGAGCGGGCCGAGGCGCGTGCCCGGCGCCTCGGGGAGCCGACGCTCTCGGACGCCGAGCGGCAGGCCCTCGGAAGGGCGGGAAGCCGGCTGCTGGGGCTCGCGGACGGGGGCTCGCCGCTGGCGGGGTTTTCGGACGAGGCGCTCGAAGCCGTCCGGAACGAACGCGATCCGGCGCGGCTCGCCGAGCGTCTCGGCGAACTCGATCCCGGCGGCGGTTGGGAGGAGGTACCCCGCATGGGACTGCTGAACGGCCTGGTCCTGGTGGCGGTCTCCTCGGAGGCCGAGCGCCGCTGGCGCCTCAAGGACGCCGAGAACCGGGCGCGAACCCGGCGCGCCCGGGAGAACGGCGGAGAGAAGTGACCTTGGGCCCGCCGCGCACGCTCTTCGACAAGATCTGGGACGCTCACGAGGCCGTCCCGGCCGGCCCGGACCACCCCGCGGTCATCTACGTGGACACCCACCTGATCCACGAGGTGACCTCGCCGCAGGCCTTTGCCCTGCTCCGGGAAAGGGGACTGCGGGTCCGGCGGCCGGATCGGACGTGGGCCACCGTGGACCATTCGATCCCGACGCGTTTCGTGGAGGGCCGGCCCGCGTTCCTGAACCGGGCCACCCGGAACCAGGTGGAGACGCTGGAGCGGAACTGCGGGGAGCACGGAATCCCGCTCTTCCGGATGGGTGACCCCGGGCAGGGCATCGTCCACGTCATCGGCCCGGAACTGGGCCTCACCCAACCGGGCCGGACCATCGTCTGCGGGGACAGCCACACGAGCACCCACGGCGCCTTCGGCGCCTGGGCGTTCGGGATCGGGACGACGGAGGTCGCGCAGGTGCTCGCGACCCAGTGCCTGCTGCAGGAGCGCCCCCGGACGCTCGGCATCGAGATCTCGGGACGGCTCGGCGCGGGCGTCTCGGCCAAGGACCTGATCCTCGGGGTGATCCGGAGGTTCGGCGTTGCCGCCGGCCGGGGGCACGTCATCGAATACCGGGGCGCGGCGGTGCGGGCGCTCGACATGGAGGCGCGGATGACGCTTTGCAACATGTCCATCGAGGCGGGAGCGCGCGCCGGCCTGATCGCGCCGGACGAGACGACCTTCGCCTACCTCGAAGGGAAGGAGCACGTCCCGTCCGGGGACGGTTTCGCCGGACTCGTCGCCCGCTGGAGCCGGTTGCCCACCGACGAGGGCGCCGCGTTCGACCGGGTGCTGTCGTTCGACGCCGGCTCCCTCGAGCCCATGGTCACCTGGGGGACGAACCCGGGAATGTCCTGCGGGATCTCGGAAGCGGTCCCGGCGCCGGCCGATGCCGAAGAGCGGGCGGCGCTCGACTACATGGGGATCGAGGCGGGACGTCCGCTCCTGGGCCGGCCGGCCGACGTGGTCTTCATCGGGAGCTGCACCAACGCCCGGATCTCCGATCTCCGGGCCGCGGCGCGGGTGCTGGCCGGCCGCCGAACGAATCCCGCCACCCAGCTGCTCGTGGTTCCGGGGTCCGCGCAGGTGCGCCGCCAGGCGGAGGCGGAGGGGCTCGACGAGGTGTTCCGGAGCGCCGGGGCCGAGTGGCGGGCGCCGGGCTGCTCGATGTGCATCGCCATGAACGGGGACCGGCTGTCGCCGAAGGAGCTTGCGGTCTCGACGTCGAACCGCAACTTCGAGGGCCGGCAGGGACCCGGCGGCCGGACGGTGCTCGCCTCGCCGGTGACCGCGGCCGCCTCGGCGCTCGCCGGCGCGGTGGCCGATCCCCGGCCCTTCCTCCAGGACTGAACCGGAGACACCCCATGGAGCCCGTGGTTCGCATCGCCTCCCGCACGGTCGTCCTCCCCGCCGACAACGTGGACACCGACCAGATCATCCCGGCCCGGTTTCTGACCGGCACCCGCCGCGACGGCCTGGGAGCGTCGCTGTTCGCCGACTGGCGCCGGGACGGGGCCGGGGAACTGCGCGCCGACTTCCCGCTCAACCGGCCGGAGGCGGCCGGGGCCCGCATCCTGGTCGCCGGCGCCAACTTCGGCTGCGGCTCGTCGCGCGAGCACGCCCCCTGGGCGCTCACCGACTACGGCTTCGCCGCCGTGGTGAGTCCTTCGATCGCGGACATCTTCAAGGGAAACGCGGTCCGGAACGGCCTCGTCCCGGTGGAGATCGAGCCCGCGGCCCACCGGGAACTCGTCTCCCGCCCCGGAGCGGAGATCGTGATCGACGTGGAGACCGGGACGGTGTCGCTGCCCGACGGAGGTTCGGCCCGGTTCGATTTGCCGCCCTTCGCACGCCGCTGCCTGCTCACCGGGCGGGGTCCGCTGGATTTCCTGCTGGAGCAGGAAGCGGCGATTCTCCGGCACGAGCAGGGAAAGGACGACCGCGCCGAAACGCCGTGAGCGAGCGGCGGCGCTGCGGGTGGGCCGAGGGCACCTTCCCGGACTACGTCCGCTATCACGACGAGGAGTGGGGCGTTCCGGCGCGCGACGACCGGACCCAGTTCGAGTTCCTGGTGCTGGAATCCGCCCAGGCGGGCCTCAGTTGGGCCACCATCCTGAAGCGGCGCGAGGGGTACCGGAAGGCGTTCGCCGGCTTCGACCCGGAGCGGGTCTCCCGGTTCCGGAAAGCGCGGGTCGAGCGGCTGCTTGCGGATCCGGCCATCATCCGCAACCGCGGGAAGGTGGAGGCCGCGGTCAACAACGCGCAGCGTTTCCTCGAAGTGCAGCGCGAGTTCGGGAGCTTCTGCGACTACATCTGGAGTTTCGTGGGCGGGTCGCCGGTGGTGAACCGGTGGCGGCGCGATGACGATGTCCCCGCGACCTCGGAGCAGTCGGCCGCGCTGGCGCGCGACCTGAAGGCCCGCGGCTTCCGTTTCGTGGGCGACACGATTCTCTATGCCCACATGCAGGCGACCGGCCTCGTGAACGACCACCTGGTGTCCTGCTTCCGGCACCGGGAGGTTTAACAGCCTGTGGTGAAACTCGCGCGGCAGTCGAACGGCGATGCATCCCGGCTGAACCGCGCCTCTACGAGGCGCTCTGCGTTGCGTTTCGGTCGGAATACACTCGGTATTCCTCCCTCACGCGCCTTGTCACCCGGGCGCCTCGCCGTTCTTGGTGCTCACGCCAGTTTCGCCACAGGCTGTTAACGTCCGTGAGAACCTCCGGGCCGGACCCGCGAGTCCCACGCGGATGACGCCGACCCGGTGGGCCGCGCCCGTGATGCTTGTGGGTCTGGCCTGCGGCGGGGGTGACGGCAACCAGACTCCGGTCACCCCGGGGACGCCCCGGGTTTCCCCGAAGGAGCTGCGGGGTCTCGAGGTCACGCTGGCGCGGAACGACCTCCGGGTCGGGCAGGTGACCGGGCCGGCGCTCGCGTACGGCCGCTACGACGACGGCACCACGGGAGTCGTGGAGGGCGCGTGGACGTCCTCGGACCCCTCCGTGGTGGAGGTGGCGGACGACGGAACCCTGACCGGCGTCGCCGTGGGCCGCGCCACCGTGTCGGCGTCGTTCGAGGAGTTCGGCGATTCGCTGGAGCTCGAGGTGCTGGAGCCCAACCCGCGGCACGACCGCGACCAGCCGGACGACCTGGCCGGTCCGCAGGTTCACGCCGTCTATGCGCTTCCGAGTGACGCGGAGGACGGGAATCTCGATCGCCACGGCGACATCGAGAGGTCCTTCGAGGCCATCCAGCGCTGGCTGGAAGGCGAGATAGGGAAGCGCCTCAGACTCGACACCGCCGGAGGCAGGCTCGACGTGACCTTCCTGCGCCTGCCCTTCACGTCCGAGGAGGGCGAGGAGCGGGGCGCCCCGCTGGTCGAAGACCTCGAAGGCGCGATCCGGGACCGGTTCGGCGCCCCTCCCGGCAAGGCGTACGCGGTCTACTACGCCGGTCGTTCCGGGGATCTCTGCGGCAGCGCCGCCGCGGAGGGCGGGGTCGCCGTCGCTTTCGTGCATCCGGAGGGGTGCAGCCCGCAGGCGGTGGGAGTCGGCCGGGAGACGGCGTCCACCTACGAGGTGGTGATGGTGCACGGACTGCTGCACGTCTTCGGCGCGGTGCCGGAGTGCGCTTCCGACCGGCTGGAAACCAGCGCGCACGTGGGGACGCGCGTCGAGGACCTCATGTACGCCGGGCCCGAGTGGAGCGGACACGACGAGGTGGCCATCGATCCGGAGCGCGACAACTACTTCGGGCACGGGCGGGCCGACTGTCCCGACACCGCGGCCGGCGAGTTCTGGGAACCCGTCACGGGGGCCGGGCCCCGGCTCGCCGGCGCGAACCCGCCGCCTCCGGTCATCCCTTCCGAAGACTGGCCGGTGCGCTGCGGTCTTCTTCCCGTCCCGGCGGAAGCGGACGAGTCCGAAACCCCTTCGCCCTGAAGCGGCAGCGAGGGGCCCCGTCGAGGGGCCCCGTTATGCCGCTTCGCTTCGACTTTTCCACAATTCGGTCCCTGGTGGGAATTTTTCGGCGCTTTTTACGTCTAGGGAAGAGTGCGCCGTTTTGTCAACTGGAGACGCCCGCTTCACGCGGTCGGAGTCGATTTCGGATATTCCGGGGTCAAGGTGGTCGCCCTCTCCGCGGACCGCGGAGAGTTGACGGTTCTGGGGGCCGGAATCGAGCCGGTCCCGCCGGGAGCGCTGCGGGACGGCGCGGTGCGCGACGCCGGCGCCGTCGGCGCGGCGCTCGGACAATTGCTTGCCAGGCTTCGGGTGCGGTGCCGGGTGCTGACGCTTGCCATCGGAGGCGGTTCGGTCCTCGTCAAGCGGTTCCCGGCGCCTCCCGAAGCGGTTGCGGCCGGGGTGACGCCGGGGGGTGTGCGCGACGCGGTCGCCCGGGAAGCGGCCCGCCACGTGCCGTTCCATCTCGAATCCCTCGAGTTCGACTACGAGGGCCCGCTGCCGGCCGCCCCGGAGGGGGCGCCCGGAGATCGGGCGGGGGAGAGTAGGGCGGCGGTCGTCTTCGGCGCTGCGCCGCGCGAGGTCGTCCTCGAACACTGCCGGGCCGCCGCGGCTGCGGGCCGGGAAGCGACCCGGGTCGAAATCGAGCCCTACGCGCTGCACGCGGCGGTGCAGTTGGCGGACCGCCTCGCCGGAGTGGATCGGGATTCGGGCGCGCTGGCCATCGTGGAGATCGGAGCCTCCCGCGCCGGAGTCCACGTCTTCGGGAAGGCGCGCCCGGGTGGTCCCGCGGTCCGCGGCGGGGCCCGGGCCCCGGACATCCAGGCGCCGGCGGGGGGACCGGCCGACCTCCTCGCGACCGTCCCCGTGCCCGGCGCCGGGGCGCCGCCGGTGGACGGAGCCCCGACGGGCGCGGAGTCCGGAGCCGCGCCGGATCCTCCGGGAAGCCAGCGGCCGTCCCGGTGGCAGGAGGACCGCGGCGACGGCACGGAGGCCGTTCCCCACCGCCTTGGGGCGGCCGCCCGGGAGGCGTTCCGGGAGGCCGGGCTGGGGCAGGTAGACCGGTTGCTGCTCAGCGGTGGCGGCGCCGTTTCTCTGGCCGTTGGCGGCGGTCTCGAGGCGTTCACGCCCGGAGATGCGGCGGTGCTCGATCCGCTGGAGGGGCTTGATCCCACGGTGTGCGGACCGGCCTATTCGGTGGCCGCCGGCCTCGCCTACCAGGCGATCCTCGATCGGTCGGGACCGGGAAGGGGGCTCCGCTCATGAATCTTCTGCCGGCGGACGCCCCGCGGCCCGGGCGGAGCGCCGGGCGCGCCAGCATCCCGGGGCGCGTCCGAGCAGTGGCCGGCGCGCTCCTGGTCGGCTTCACGCTGGCGGCTGTCGGACTGGAGTTCCGGTCCCTCACCACGCGTCTGGAGGCCGCGCGCACCGAACGGGACCGCCTGCGGGTTCTGGCGGCCGAACGCCGCGGCCTCGAAGAACGGCTCGTGCGGGACCGCGACCGGCTCCGGCGCCTGCGGATCGAGGAAGCCCGCCTGGCCCGCTGGGACGAGGAGCGGTTTCTGTTCCCGGAACTGCTCCGGTCGCTGGCAGCCGCGATCCCGGACGCCGCGGTCCTCGATGCGGTCCGCCGGGACGGCTCCGCGCTCCGGGTCAGCGGACGGGCCCGCTCGGCGGCGGTTGTCGGAAGAACGCTGGACGCGTTCGGGAAGATCGAGCGAGCCGAGGGACTGGAGTTGCTCTGGGTCGAACAGGCCGGCGAGGCGGGGGACTCCGGGGAGCAGCGATTCGCGTTTGCCGGATCGCTTCGCTACCGGTCCCGGGAACCGGAGCCCTTCGAGCGGGTCGAAGCGCCGCCCCGGCACGGTGAGGGGTCCCGGTGAGCGCCCGCGCGTTCCGGTGGGCGGGCGCCGGGTCGTTCCTGGCTGCGGGCGCCCTCGCCTACGCCGTTTTCCGATTGGGAGTGCGGCCCGGGATGGTTCTGGAGACGCAGCGGGTGGAGGAGGAGATCGCGCGGTTGACCACGCCGGCGGATACGGTGAGTGCCGGACCTGCGGGACCGGATGCCGGGGAGGCCGCTGCCCTTGCCAGGGAACTGACCGGCGTCGGGGAGCGCGTCGCGGCCCTTCGCGGGACCCTGGCCACCGCCGGCGACTCGGAGGCCGTTCTGCAGTCGCTCGGTGCGGCCGCCTCGGCGGCGGGAGTCCGGTTCCTGCGGTTTGCGCCCGAGCCCGGGTACCGGCTGGACGGATACCTGGCGAGCGCCGTGTCGATCGTCGCCGAGGGCGCCTTCGTCGATTTCCTTCGTTTCTTCGACGCGGTCTCGCTGTCGCCGCACCTGGTCCTGATGGAAGAGGTGGCGCTTGAACGGACGTCCGCCGGTCTCCTCCAGTGTCGCTTTGTCGCGGTCACCATGCGGGCGGTGGAGGACTCCGTCACCGGCGGGGCCGGGCCGGAGGCGCCGCCGCCCGGGAGTTAACAGCCTGTGGTGAAACGAACGTGGCAGTCGAACGGCGATGCATCCCGCCTGAACCGCGCCTCTCCGAGGCGCTCTGCGTTGCGTTTCGGTCGAAATACACCCGGTATTTCTCCCTCACGCGCCTTGTCAGCCGGGCGCCTCGCCATTCTTGGTGCTCACGCCAGTTCCACCACAGGCTGTTAAACGAGATGATGCGTGGAACCTCAGGGGGCGCGGTGCTCCTCGTGGCGGCCGGAATCGCCGGGCTCGGGCAGACGGCCGCGACGGGCGCCCGGCCTCTCCCCACGGGAGGGCAGGGGGAGCCGCAGGCGGTGCGCGATCCATTCCGCCCGCCGGGGGCCGGAACCGTGGCGCCGCGACTGCCGGGGCTTGCCGGTATCGGGGTGACCGAAGCCGTGATTCGAGGCGTCGTGAGGCTCCGGGTCCCTCCGAGGGCCGAGGCTGGCCGGAGCTCGTCCGGCTGGGCGATTCTCGAGGCCCCTACGGGAGAGGGATTCGTCGCGGCGCCGGGCGATCGCCTGCTGGACGGAGTCGTGGGGCGGATCGATGCGGACGGCGTCGTGTTCTGGCTGGCGGGCGATCCGGACCGCCCCGTCCATCGGCCGCTCGCGCGGCCGGCGGCTTCCGAGGAGGAGTGATGAAGTCAGTGAAGCAGCTCGGGGGGACCGCCTGCGGCGGCGTCCTCGTCGTTCTCGTGGCGGGGCCGGCCTGTCCGGCCGCCGCGGCCGGGTCCCAACCCCCGCAGGTCCTGGTGACCCCGTCCCGGCCGGCGGTAACCGCGCTGGAGGTGGATCCGGGCCCCGGGACAACCGTTCTCCGGTTGACCGCGGACGGGAAACTGGACGCTCCGGAGGAGGCGCCGCTCTCGGACCGGTTCCGGGTGTTGTTGCCCGGTGTCGATCTTTCGGCGGTGGCGGGGTCCTGGGGGACCGGAAGCGCGGAGGTCTTGGAGGTGCGTGTTTCTCCGGACGGCAGCGAGGGCATCACCGTGGTCGCCGCCCCGGGTGTCACCTGCACCCCTTCGTTGTTCGACGGCGGTCTGGAGGTCGCCTGCCGGGCCCCGCCCGAGCCATCCGGAGAAGACGGCCCCGCCGTCCCCGCCGAGCCCGCCGCCGGACCACGGGTCAGCCTTGATTTTCGGGATGCGGACCTCCGGGACGTCCTTCGCATCCTGAGCGAAGTGAGCGGGCTCGATTTCGTGCTGCAACCCGGAGTCGCCGGACGCGTCTCGCTGCGGCTGAGCGAGATTCCCTGGGAACAGGCGCTCGAACTGGTCCTCCGGTCCCAGCGGCTCGGGCACGCGCTCGAGGACGGCGTGCTGCGGGTGGGTGCGGCGGACGAACTGGCGGCCGAAATCGACGAGCGGCGCCGGCAGCGGGAAGCGCGGGAACTGGCCGGTGAACTGACGACGTTCAGCCGCAGCCTGGCGTACGTGCGTCCCGAGGAGGTGAAGGAGATGCTCGAGAGCCGTTTGAGCGACCGGGGTTCCCTCATCGCCGATCAACGCACCGGGACCGTTCTGGTGGCGGACGTGGAAAGCCGGGTCCGCGAGATCGAGTCGGTGCTGGACCTGCTCGACATTCCGGTGCCGGGCGTGGAGATCGAGGCGCGCATCGTGCTGGCGACGCGCACGCTGACCAGCCGGCTGGGAATCCAGTGGGGCGGGGGACTGGTGCGCGAACACACCGGCAAGAAGCTGCCGCAGTCGGTACGCATCGGGGCGGATGCCATTGGCGGCGCCACCTCGTCGTTCTCCACGGGAGCGCCCGCCGGCGGGGTGGCGGCCGCTGCGAACCAGGACGGCGAGCGGCGGGGATACGGGGTCAACCTCCCCATCAGCGGGGCTCCCACCGGGGCGCTGGGGCTCGCGCTCGGCGCCCTGAACGGCGCCGCCCATCTCGATCTGGCCTTGAGCGCCGCCGAACGCCGGGGTGAGGTGAGGATCCTGTCGGCTCCCCGGATCGTGGCCCAGAACGCGCGGCCCGCGACGATCAAGCAGGGGGTCACCTTCCCGGTCCAGGTGGTGGCCAACAACACGGTCACGGTGCAGTTCCGCGACGCGGTGCTCGAACTCACGGTGACGCCGCAGGTCAGTCCCGAAGGGACGATCCTGCTCGACCTGACCGTCAGCAACGACGCGCTCGACTTCGGTCAGGCGGTGGGAGGCATCCCCAGCATCCTGACCCAGCAGGCGACGACCCGGGTCCGGGTCGACGACGGGGCGACGACGGTTCTGGGAGGCGTCTTCGCCAGCCAGCAGTCGCAGGACCGGGGCCGGGTTCCCGGTCTCCACCGGATTCCGCTCCTGGGCCACCTGTTCCGGTCACGCGAGCGGAACCACCGGGATGAAGAGCTGCTCATCTTCCTCACCCCGCGAATCCGCGCCGCCGACGGCTCCGGAGCGGCGGCCGGCCCGGAGCGCCCGCCGCCCTGAACGGATCGGCCGGGGAACGGTTGCGGGCGCCCTCCGGGCCGCCAGGGCGGTGCCTGCGTTGTGTTACCGTTCCGGGCGTTGCGGGCCAAGCCCCGCTGCCGTTCGTGCCCGCATCCTCGTCCAAAGAGCCCACTCTCGCCGACCTGCTCGGAGCGCTGGACCAGCTCGCCGGGACGGAGTTCCACGAGGTCGATCTCCGCGTTGGCGGGGCTCGCCTGCGCGTCGCCCGCGGGCCGGCGGCCACGGTTGCCGCCGCCCCGGCCGCGGCGGCCGCCCCCCCGGCGCCGCCCGTGGACGCCGGATCGGCGGATGCGGCCGCGTCCGGCCTGGAGACCGTGACCGCACCGATGGTGGGGACCTTCTATCGCCGTCCGCGACCGGACGCGGAGCCGTTCGTCAGCGTGGGAGACCGCGTCCGCAAGGGCCAGGTGCTCTGCATCATCGAGGCGATGAAGCTGATGAACAACATCGAGGCCGAGCACAGCGGGGAGATCGTCGAGATCCTTCCCGAGGACGGCTCCGCGGTCCAGTTCGGCGACCGGCTCTTCGCGATCCGGCCCGCCTGAACGGGCGCCGCGTGACGCTGTTCCCGGGCTGCTGACGTGTTGGGCAAGGTCCTGGTTGCGAACCGCGGCGAAATCGCCGTGCGGATCATTGCCGCTTGCCGGGACCTCGGGGTGCGGACCGTGATCGCCTATTCCGATGCGGACCGCGACGCCCTGCCGGTGCGCCTCGCCGACGAACGCGTCTGCATCGGGCCGGCCGCCCCCCGGGAGAGCTACCTCGACGTCCCGCGCATCCTGACCGCGGCGGAAATCTCCGGGGCGGACGCGATCCACCCGGGCTACGGCTTCCTGGCGGAGAGCCACGCGCTCGCGGAGGTCTGCGAGGCCTGCCGGGTGACGTTCATCGGCCCGCCTCCGGAGAGCATCCGGAGCATGGGGGACAAGGCGCTCGCGCGACGGATCATGCACGAGGCCGGGGTGCCGATTCTCCCGGGGACCGAATTCGGGGTGTCCGGCGTCGAGGAAGCCACCCGGATCGCGGGCGAGATCGGATACCCGGTCCTCGTGAAGGCGTCCTTCGGCGGCGGCGGACGCGGCATGCGCATCGTGGAGAGCGAGACGGAACTGGGGCCGGCCCTGAACTCGGCCGCGACCGAGGCGCAGGCCGCCTTCGGAGACGCCGAGGTCTACATCGAGCGGTATCTGCCGAGCGTGCGCCACGTCGAGGTGCAGGTCTTCGCGGACGCGCACGGCCACACCGTGCATCTCGGGGAACGGGACTGTTCGGTGCAGCGCCGGCACCAGAAGCTCGTGGAGGAGGCGCCGGGCCCGGGCCTCACCGATGCGACCCGGGCGAAGCTCGGAGAGGCGGCGGTGAAGGCCGCCGAGGCGGTGGGCTACCGCAACGCCGGAACCGTCGAGTTCCTCATGGACCCGGATGGCAACTTCTTCTTCAGCGAGATGAACGTGCGCATTCAGGTGGAGCACCCGGTAACCGAAATGGTGACCGGACTGGACCTGGTGCGCGAACAGATCCGGGTGGCCGCCGGGGAGCCGCTGTCGTTCTCACAGGAGTCCGTCCAGGTCTCGGGCGCCGCGATCGAGTGCCGGATCAACGCCGAAGACCCCGAGCGGTTCATCCCGAGCCCGGGAACCATCACGGCCTTCCACAGCCCGGGCGGACCCGGGGTGCGGGTGGATACGGCGGCGCATGCGGGCGCGGTCATCCCTCCCTACTACGACTCGCTGGTCGCCAAGCTCATCGTGCACGGTGAGGATCGGACGCACGCGGTGGCGCGGATGCGGCGGGCGCTCGCCGAGATGGAGGTGGAAGGGATTCACACCACCCTCCCCCTCCACCGTCGCATCATGGAGAGCGCGGGGTTTCTCGCTGGTGGCTTCGACACCGGATTCATCGGGCGCCTCGGCTGATCGGGAGCGGAGCGTTTTCGACACGGCCGCGTCCTGGTGTTCCCGGTCCTTCCTGGCCGCCAGCCCCGTCTATCCCATTGTGGACGCCGGCGCCTTCGGCGATCGGGATCCCGGCCCGGTGCTTCGGGCGCTGGGAGCGGCCGGAATCCGGATCGTCCAGCTTCGGGGGAAGGGTCTGCCCGCCGGCGCCTTCGCGTCCTGGGTGTCGGCGGGTGTCCGCGGCGCCGCCGGTAGCGGCGTCCACGTCGTGGTGAACGACCGCGCCGACGTCGCGTTGCTGACCGGCGCCGGCGGGGTCCATCTCGGGCAGGACGACGTGTCGGCACGGGCGGCCCGCCGCCTGCTCGGACCGCGCGCGGTGATCGGCCTCTCGACCCACACTCCCGCCGAGCTGCAGCTCGCCAGCCGCGAACCGGCCGACTATCTCGCCGTGGGACCCGTGTTCGACACCGCGACCAAGGCCGACTCCGCCCCGGTGGTCTCGCTGTCCGGCCTCCGGGAGGCGCGGGCGGGCTACGGCGGACCGCTGGTCGCGATCGGCGGAATCAACCGGGCGCGGATCCGTTCGGTCCTCGCCGCCGGGGCCGATGCGGCCGCGGCGATCGCGGCGGTGTCCGGCGACTCGCCCCGCGAGATCGCGGACCGGGCTCGGGCCTTGCTGGCGGCGGCCGGACCCCGGCCGGCCGGCGGCTGCGAGAATTCGTCAAACGAAGACCAGAGGAGAGACTGATGCCCGGAAGGATCCTGGACGGAAAGAAGATCGGCGCCGCGATTCGGGCCGACGCCGCCGAGGCGGCTCGGGAGTTCGCGCGCTCGGGGCGTCCCCCCGGGCTGGCGGTCGTGCTGGTCGGCGACGACCCGGCGTCGGCAATCTACGTGCGGGGCAAGATCAAGGCGTCGCGGGAGGCGGGGATCGCCTCGGAGACCCACCGCCTGGCGGCCACCACGACGGCCTCCGAGCTGGGCGGCCTGCTCGACCGGCTGAACCGGGACGAGGCGGTGGATGCGATCCTGCTCCAGCTCCCGCTCCCGGACGGCCTCGACGCGTCGGAATTCCTGGCCCGGATTCGCCCGGAGAAGGACGTGGACGGCTTTCACCCCGAGAACGTGGGCCGCCTGGTCGCCGGCCTTCCCGGCCCGTGCCCGTGTACGCCGGCGGGAATCATGGAGATGTTCCGCCGTGAGGGAATTCAGGTGAAGGGCTCCCGCGCGGTCGTCGTCGGGAGAAGCGACATCGTGGGCAAGCCGCTGGCTCTGCTCCTCCTCCACCAGCACGCCACGGTCACCGTCTGTCACTCGCGGACCCGCGACCTCCCAGCCGTCTGCCGAGAGGCCGACATCCTCTGCACCGCGATCGGCCGGCCCGCGATGGTGGGAGCGGACGCCATCCGCGAGGGCGCCGTCGTCGTGGACGTGGGGATGAACCGCGCCGAGACCGAAGAGCAGGTACGCGATTTCTTCGGAGACGACGACAGACGGTTGGCCCGGTTCCGCAGGAACGGCTATACGCTCGTCGGCGACGTCCATCCCGTGGCGATGCGGGAGCGGTCGTCGGCCTATACCCCGGTCCCGGGCGGCGTCGGGCCGCTCACCATCGCGATGCTGCTCGCGAACACCGTCGCGCTGGCGGTAGCGCGCCAATCCGCCGGGTGAGACGGTTCACGTGCTTCGGATCGGGCTGACCGGCGGGATCGCCTCGGGAAAGACCACGGTCCGGCGGGTGTTCGAACGCGCCGGGATTCCCATGCTCGACGCCGATGCCCTGACCCACGAGTTCTTCGCCCCGGGAGGGGAGCTCGTGGAGGAGGTCGCCGGGCATTTCGGGAGCGAGGTGGTCGATCCGGACGGGGGAATCGACCGGAAGACCCTGGGCGCGCGGGTCTTCGCGGACCCGGCGGAGCGCGAATGGCTGAACGGGGTCGTGCATCCGCGGATCTGGCAGCGGATCGGGACATTCCTCGAGCAGCGGGAAGCGGAGGGCCGGCGGGTTGCGGGCGTGGAAGCCGCGCTCATGGTGGAGACGGGGAGCGCTGCCAACTACGACCGGCTGGTCGTCGTGGTCTGCCGTCCTGAGCAGCAGTTCGAGCGGCTGGCCGCGCGCTCCGGAATGAGCGCGGAGGAGGCGCGCCTCCGGCTCGCGGCGCAGATGGATCCACTCGAGAAGGCCCGGCGCGCCGACGACCTCGTGGATGCCTCGGGAACCGTGGAGGAGACGGAGGCCGCCGCCGCCGCGGTAGCCCAGGGACTTCTCAGCCGCGCCGCCTCCTGACTCAGCCCCAGAAGCGGTAGAGGGCGGCGTCGAGTTGTCCGCGGGCGTCCAGGATCCGCTCGATGATCTGGCGGACGGCGCCCCGCCCTCCGGGGGCATCGGCGACGAAGTGCACGCGTTCGAGCACGGCGGGGTGGGCGTCGGCGGGAGCGGCGGCGAAGCCGGCCTTCCGTAGCGCCGGCAGGTCCTGCACGTCGTCGCCCACGAAGGCGACCTGTTCGGGGAGCAGGCCGAAGGACGCGCAGGCTTCGTCGAAAGCGGGCCCCTTGTCGAAGCAGCCCTCGCGGAGGTAGTCGAGCGAGAGTTCCGCGGCGCGCCCGCGCACGGCTCCGGACCGGCGGCCGGTCACGAAACCGAGGCGCAGGCCGCTCTTCTTCGCCATCACGAGGCCGAGGCCGTCCCGGGAATGGAAGCGCTTCCGCTCGGGGATTCCGGCCTCCTCATCGCCTGGCTCGAAGGCGCCGTCGGTGAGGACGCCGTCCACGTCGAGCAGGATCGCCTCGATGGCGGCGAGCCGCCGGGAGAGCGGATCGCTCCCGGGCCCCGCGGCCGGCGGGCCGCCGGTGGAGCCGCCGGAGTCCTCGCTGGGCACGGGAGACCGAGTGTCCCGGCGCCGGATCAGCCGGCGGAAACGGCGTCCGGCGAGGCCGGCAGGGGCGCCCGGGACCGCTGCTCCCGTTTCTGGAGGGCCGCTCCGATGAAGTCGCTGAAGAGGGGATGCGGGCGGAGCGGGTTCGACTGGAACTCGGGATGGAACTGAACGGCCAGGAACCAGGGATGGTCGGGAATCTCGGCGATTTCGTAGAACCCGTCCTCGGTGAAGCCGGAGAACTTCATTCCCCGGGACTCCACGATTTCCGTGTAACCGCGCTCGAACTCGTACCGGTGCCGATGGCGCTCGCTGATCCTGGTGCTGCCGTACGTGCGCGCGGCGAGCGAACCCTCCCGGAGGATGCAGGTCACCGCCCCCACCCGCATCGTTCCGCCCATCGGTTCCGCGCCTTCGAGATTGCGCAGCAACTGGAAGACCTGGTGTTCCGCATCCGGGTTGAGTTCCTGGGTGCTCGCCCCGGCGAGTCCGCACTCGGAGCGCGCGAACTCCACCACCGCCCACTGGAATCCGTAGCAGATTCCGAAGAACGGCACGCGCTCGACGCGTGCCCGTCCCGCGGCCTGCGCCATCCCCTCGGTGCCCCGCGATCCGAATCCGCCGGGCACCAGGATGCCGTCGCAGTCGTCGAGTTGGGAGAGGTCCCCGTCCTGGAGGCTCTCGGCTTCCACCCAGCGAATCTCGACGCGCGCGTCATGGGGAACTCCGCCGTGCACGAGCGCCTCGCTGAGGCTCTTGTAGGAGTCTTCGAGTTCGACGTACTTTCCGACCACCCCGATCCGGACATCCCGGGAACCGGTCCTGAGACGCTGGACCAGGTCCTTCCAGTCCGTCAGGTCCCGTTCCTGGGACGGAAGCTGGAAGTGGTCGAGGATCCGGCTGTCCACGCCCTCGGCGGCCAGGTTGAGCGGAACCTCGTACACCGATCGCGCATCCACCGCGGTGAAGACGGCGTCCGAAGCAACCGACGTATGGAGTCCGATCTTGGCCTTGACCTCGGCAGGGAGGCCCTCCCGGGCGCGGCACAACAGCACGTCGGGCTGGATTCCGATCGCCCGCAACTCCCGGACGCTGTGCTGGGTGGGCTTGGTCTTGTACTCGCCGGCGGTGGAGATCATCGGGACGAGCGTCAGGTGCAGGAAACAGACCCGGGCCGGGCCCACGTCGAGCCGGAACTGCCGCGCCGCCTCGAGAAAGGGCTGCCCCTCGATGTCGCCGACGGTCCCACCGATCTCGACGATCACCACGTCGGCGTCGCCGGCGACCGCGATCAGGCGGCGCTTGATCTCGTCGGTCACGTGGGGAATCACCTGGACGGTCGCTCCCAGGTAGCCGCCCTGCCGCTCCCGCTCGATCACGGTCTCGTAGATCTGGCCGCTGGTGACGTTCGAGAGGGCGGAGAACGCGTTGCCGGTGAAGCGCTCGTAGTGCCCCACGTCGAGGTCCGTCTCGGCTCCGTCGTGCGTCACGAAGACTTCGCCGTGCTGGTACGGGCTCATGGTGCCCGGATCCACGTTCAGGTACGGGTCGAACTTGAGGAAAGTGACCGAGTATCCCTGCGACTTCAGCAGGCGCCCGATGGACGCGGACGCGATGCCCTTCCCCAGCGAGGAGATCACCCCGCCCGTGACGAAGAGAAAGCGCGTCTTGGCGGGGAGGGGAGGGGGGCTCAAGAGGTCGGCTCCCGGTCCCGAACGCCCGCCATGCGGGACGCAAGTTTACCAGACGCCGACGGGGCGAGGTGACCCTGCGGTGCGGCGAGCCGGAAGCGTCGGTGGGGTACGGCCGATCCGCGGGCCGGGAAGCGGCCTCCTCCCAGGTCGGATCAACAGCCCAGACCCTGGGACATCTGGGCGTAGCTGGTAAGAGGGACCGCGCACATCCGGCTCCAGTCCGCCTTGTCGATGACGGGCCGGTTCAGCAGTTCGATCATCTCGTCGAATCTGCCGAGCGCGGCGCAACCCACCGCCTGCGGGGCGGCTGCCTGACGGTGTTCCGGCCAGGCCTGGTCACGGGCGTAGCGCCAGAACTCGGTGTCGTAGCGGGAGCCACAGGAGTAGTGCCAGCCGACGAAGAGGCCGTAGCGGAGCATGTTGTCGACGAGAAACCGATTGACCGCCGGCGCGTCGCGCTCGAGATGCTCGACCGAACGGTTGAGGCGTGTCTGAAGGACCATCCCGATCTGGAACTGGGCCGAGACGATCGCGGTTGCTTCGAGCGGCTCCATGAAGGCGGCCCGGTTGCCGATACGGGCCACCGCGCCGTCGTAGATCCGGCGGTGGACGAAGTTGGGAAACGGGATGACGGCGCGTTGCTCGAATTCCGGGACGCCGTCGGTCTCCAGGAACGCGTCGAAGTCCGATTCGATTTCGGCGAGGCTGGATACGTCGCGGTTGAAGATGTACCCGTAGGACGTGTGCGCAACGAGCGGGATGACGAAGATCCAGCCGTACGGGCGCGCCACTGCGCGGGTATACGTGTGCTGCCGCACCGGACCGTCCCGCCCGTCCCCGATGACCGCCGGACAGCGGCGGATCACGGCGGTGTCGGTGGGGATGAACGAAATGCGGATGTGCCGGGCAGGGTCGATTTCGCCGGGAAACCCGCGCGCATCGAACACGAGGTCGTAGCGCTCCGGGGCGCGGCCCTCGAATTCCACTTCGGCCCCACCGTCCACCCGGTTGATCCGGAGCACTTTCGCGTCGACGTGGCGCGCGCGGGTGCTTTCGTGCAGTAACTCCGCCATCAGGTCAGCGGACAGGTGGTAGGCGTAGGAGACCTGCTGCGGCGTGAAGTAGTGGGTGAAGTCCCGATTGCGCCGCCCCCAACCCTCGAAGGCGACGCCGTACTTTCGGGTGCCCTTCAGGCGCTGCTGAACGGTCTCGTGGGGCAGGGCCGTCAGTTGCTGCAAATGCTCAACCAAGCTCGGCCAACTTCCTTCACCGACCCCGATGACCGGAATGCGTGAGTCATAGATGTGGTGCAGTTCGTGATCGCTGTCGGGATGAAACCGCGTGACGCTGGCGGCCGCCAGCGACCCCGCGGTTCCTCGCCCGACGACTGCGATCTTCCGCAGAGATTTGCTGCCCGGTTGGATCACCCTGTGGGGCTCTCGCGGGTACCGGTCGCCTTCCTTCGCCCGGTATTCCCGATGGCGCCGTATGCGCCACAAGCCCGTGCGATGCTAACAGCCTGTGGCGAAACCCAGGTGAGCGCTGAGCCCCCGGAACCGTCGCGGCCCGTGAGCGCATGACACCCAAACCGGTGATTCCACGCCCATTAAACTGCCCCTGTGAGACGTTCGCGTTACGATTCGCACACTGTGTTGACGGGCGTGGTTGTTCGTCACGCGAATCCAAGGAGGAAATGACATGAGAAACGGCGACGAGATGTTGCAGCAGATCGTGGAGAAGTCAGCGGTCGACGCGGATTTCAGGAGTCAGCTGCTCGCGGATCCGAAGAGCACGATCAGCGCGGAATTGGGCATCACGATTCCCGATTCGATGACCATCCACGTCCACGAAAGCGACATGCAGACAGTGCATCTCGCGCTGCCGCCGGATCCGAACATCACCGAGGAGCAACTCGAAGCGATCTCGGCCGGCCTTTGCTGCTGCTGGTAAGGCCGTCAGCCGGCGAATAGCCGGCCAGGAGGCGGAGACAGGCGGGTCGGCTGTCTCCGCCTGAATGGACTGCCCGCCCCGGTTCGGGAGGCGTCTGTCTTCCGGACGTTGCGTCTTCGGGGACCGTCGTCTGTCCCGGTAACGGAGCGGTGCGCAAGCCTCCGGGCACGGGGGGGATGCGTGTGGCCCCGTCCCGCCGTTCGAAACCGGAACTCAGGAGGAGGCTGCTCCCGAAAGCACCATGAACACGTAGGCCTTCGCCTGCCGGAGCCGATTCCCGGACAGGACCAGCTTGATGTGGTGGATACCGCGCAGCAGCACATAGCGCCCGGACTTCGCAAACAGCGTCATCGGTCTTGAAACCCAGTCGGCGAGCGCGGTGAGCTTCTCCGGGACCACGATGTCCTCATGGCGCAGGGCGCTCAGGAAGGGTTCCCAGTCGGTGAGGCCGTCAAGCCAGTAGCGTGAACCCTTCGTGTATCGCTGCTTCACGATGAGCGTGAGGCCGAGCGTCGGGCCGACGCCCTCTTCCCGGACGTCGATGTTCACTCCGCTCCGGACGACGTTCGCGCGCTCCCGGAAGCGCGCGATCACGGAGTCGACCGCGGAAAACTGACCTGGCCAACCCGTGTCCTCAAGATAGGAACGGGTTTCCTGCTGCGACTCGAAACCCATGATGGCCAGGCGGATGGCGCGTTCGCGGGACGGAAACACACCGAACGAGTCCATACGCGTATTCGCCGGCTGCGCCCGGTAGACCCGTTCGAGGTTCTCGCGCTCGGCCCCGGTCAACTCCCAGCCTACCGAGGAAACGAGCGCGTCCACGACCAGGCCGACGTCGTTCGCCTGATCGCCGGCGCCGAGGATCGGGCGTTCTCCGGGCCGCAGGAACATCCCGGGAAGCGAACCTTCGTCGTCCTGCGCCGGGCCGATGTCGTATTCCAGCATCAACTTGCGGCCGACGATTTCACGCAGCGGTGAACCCGCGGCGTCCATCTGGCGAAACAGCCGCCCAATCGCTCTCGCTGTCTGATCCGCCGGGTCCTCCTCCGCGCGCTCCTCGAAGAAAGCGGCCGATCTGGTTCGGCTCGCCAGCGAGACTCCGAAGTCCGCGCTCGGCTGGCGTGCATGAAGCGGCAGCTCGAAGCCGAAGGGAAGGGCGCCCAGCGTGATGGGGAGCTTCCGCGCGCGGCCGAGTACGAGTTCCCACTCCGGATCGCCGATGAGCACGGGCGAGATCCGGTTTCGAAAGTGCCCCAGCAGGTCACCCATGGTGCCGCCCTCGACCGCGAGGCGCTCCTCGGTGAGGGTGACCGCCTCGTCAATGTTCATGCCGCCTCCTCACGCGATCACGGGGGCGGGGTTCAGATCCGCTTCGGCAAGGGGATGATCTCGGGAGCCCATGCTGACCGGTACGTCGTAGAGGCGCCCGGGAGCGAATCTCGCCCAGAAATGGCGCATGCCGGGCACGATGACCCGCACCACCGGCATCC
The DNA here is from genome assembly GCA_022826195.1 of Acidobacteriota bacterium. Lineage (GTDB taxonomy): Bacteria > Acidobacteriota > Vicinamibacteria > Marinacidobacterales > Marinacidobacteraceae > Marinacidobacterium. The sequence goes on along the minus strand of JAJDVI010000094.1, from coordinate 29,114 downwards.
CGATGTCGGGCCGGGTCTGATCGAGTACCAGGAACTCCATGCCGCTGGCCTCGACGAGCGAGCGGCACGTTTCCACGTCTTCACGGGTGTCCGTCGATTCGTTCACCGGATACCGTGAGGCCTTCGAGGGCCGCTGGTCGGCGGCCGGCGCCAGCCAGGGGCAGTCGGCAAGCCGCGCCGTCCTCCACCACCGAAGCGCCAGCGGGTCATCGATGGTGGGCGTGCCGCCAGGCTTTGCGGGGTCCGGCAGCCAGGTAAGGCACTGGTTCAGTTCGCAGATCGCGCGCAGCGCCGCGATGCGCGGGTCGTCGTGGGCGCCGGCGCCGTAGATGATGTCCTCGGTCTCCGCGGACGTTCGTCGCGAGAGCGCGACGAACGTGGGAATATCCAGGTCGGAGGTGACGTCGAGCAGCCAAAGCTCCCTCTCCCGACGGGCGTAGTAGCGCGGGGCCGATGCGAGGTACGCGTCGTCGAAGCTGGACAGATCGACGGCCGGCACGCGCAGGCGGTTGTACCACCAGACGGCGAACGCGTCGCGCTCAACCAGTTCGTAAAAGCCCTGCAGGATCGCTTCTTCCCGCGTGTTGCCCGCGGCGCAGCCGTTGGAATCGGCGATCAGGTCGTGAGGCTCGCGCGCTTCGGCCGGCATGGAATAGAGCATGGACGTCGGCAGATAGCGGTGCCGTTGCTGCGTCAGCGACCACACGGGGGTCCAGTCGATTTCACCCTCGGGGTCGAGCCGCGGCGGCACGACGTTGTATGGATGCCCCTTCGCGTTCAGGGCGCCCGCGTTGTCGAGCTGGCTGTCGCTGAACAACTGCACGTCGTTGGGATGGATTGCCTCTTCGCTGGTGAACTCGCTGAACCGCCTCCTGGTACGAATTTCGTCACCGCAGCGGGCGCCGGAATGGCGCTCGATCGCCTCGCACAGGGCGCTGACCTTCGATTGCTCCGGCGTGCTGCCCTTGCCGGCGCTCTTGCTGCGCAGGCTGCGACGAAGCGAACTCAGGCTCCGGCTTCGCATGGCCGGGTTGCTGCCGGCCCAGTAGACGTGCAGCCAGGAGTCGCTCTCATCCGTGGTGCGGGTCAGCCAGGTCACCACCCCGCTGATCGGGCTCACCAGGTGGCGATACGTCGCCAGGGTGACTTCCGGCGCCACCGAGCGCGCTCCGCCGCTGTTGTGATGCGCCTTGGGGCTCGGTTCGAGGCGCAGGGGACCGGGCGGCCGGTCCGGGCGATAGAGCGCCGCGTCACCACACGCCCGGCACTGCGGCCGGCGTCCCACCGGGTGCCGCGAACTTCCAAGGGTGCCGACGTTCATGGTGATCGCGTGGTCGTGGATCGGCGCCGCGTCCTGCAGCACGATCCACTTGACGACCTCCGCCGCGATCAACCCGTGGAGCGCTTCCAGTACCGCGGGCTGGGTGGCGAAGGGCTTGAAGGCAGCTCGTTCGCCCGTGAGGTTGCGCAGAAAACGGTGGACTTCCTGATGGCTGCCCAGGCGATGCGCGAGACAGTCCCAGCAGGGTCCGCGGCGATCCGCCCGAAAGACGGGGCCGAACAGCGCCTCCATGCCGTGGGGGCGCACCACCATCCACGGCGCCCCGGCCTCGAGTTGGCGCCGATTCACTGCTGCGAGGCGTGACTCGAGATAGTCGTCGCTGACCACCACCGTGAGATCGGAATCCCCGGGCCCGACTGCCGCGCCGTTTGCTTCCAGATGGCGGATGAACCGGCCGTCATCGCCGTCAACCGCGATGCGCGACTCCGCCAGTCGCTTCTCCGCCCAGCGTGGCGAGGCGCCCAGCGACGACCAGTAGGCCCCCCGGCGCCGGTCCATGCCGTGGTCGGCGGAGACGACGTAGCCCCGGGCGGACAGCGAAGCCACCGCGGCGAGAACCTCGACCGCGGAATGCGTCCCCTCGACGGCCCTGACGATCGCGTCGCACGAACGGCGGCCGTCGAGGAGCGGCAGCAGCCTGCGATACAGCTCGCCGTGCAACAGGGTGTTGAACGACTCGGAAATCAGCAGGGTCTGGGCTTCGCCAACGTCGTGGAACTCCAGATGGGGCGTCAGCGCCGGTAGGTTGACGAGGCCCTGGTCCGCGGGAGTGGTCCGGGTCAGTATCCCCGGCCGGGACGTGACTTTTTCCACGGGCCGTCAGTCGCTCAGGACTTCGACGAGCCGCTCCAGGGCTTCGGTGCAGAAGGCCGAGGTCACCGCTTCCGAGCCATGCCCGATCTGCCCGACCGTGCCCCACTTGAGCGTCTGGTCGCCAAACGCCAGCAGCTCCGGCCAGCTGCCGTCCTCGCGCTGCGAGTCAATGAACTCTTCGACCTGCCTCTTCGCGTCGAGGCGTTCGACCCCTCCGACCCAGTGGAGCGCCGACACTGCCTGAGCAGCCCGGAGGACGTTGCCGAAGTCTCCCTTCGCGTCGCCGAGGGCCAGGACGCGATCCACAAGGACCGGCCGCAGCCGGTCGAGGGCGGGCTGCACGCGAATCACGGTACGGGCGGCCGCGTAGTAGATCGCCACCGGGTCGGGATACCACTTGGACGAGCCCTCGGCCCGGCCGTCGGCGATCAGGGCTTCCAGCCAGCGTTGGGCGGCCCTGGTTTCGGGATGGTCGCCGAGGTAGGCGATGACGTTCGCGTTGACCACCGGATCGGCTTCGATGCGAAAGGTCGACACGACTCCCGGTTCGTCGGCGGCCAGCACCCAGGTCAGGAAACGACCCTCCCCGTCGCGGTTCGCCAGGATCGGCGGCACATTCCTCCCGAGTGCGATCCAGGGGTGCGTGCCGATGAGGAGCGAAGCCAGCGAAGTGCTGTCGAGATCCTGGGGCAGATGGCGGTAGTACCGCCACAGCCCGGGATACTCGATGGTGCTTGCCACGTATTCCCTCGTGGAGGCGCACATGGCCCTGGCCCGCGGTTCACCCGAACTCTCGAGAGCAAGCGCGCAGAGGGCCGAAACGAACGGCGGTCTTTCGAAATGCCGTGGAATGTCCGGGTTGGCCACATTGAAGCGGATGCAGTGCCAGGCGCCGTTCTCATCGAGATTGGATTCCAGGAAACCGAGCGCGCGGCGGATGCTCTCGCGAGCCGCCCGGACCAGCGCCGCGGAGGTAGCTCCGGTCCGGTCGGGCCGCGCCCGTTTCGGGAGCGGGGGACGGACCGGCGGGGCGGGGTCGTGCATCGTCCTCCTGAGAAACTCGAGCGAAGCCGCGCCGGTCCGGGCCGCCTCCCGTTCGGCCGCGCTGAGCCTGCTGCGCGGCGGAAGCACCACGTGCGTCGCGGCAGGGGTCTGTTCGTGCACGTGAATCTCATGGTCCTCGGCGAGGCGCACGCCCAGCTCCGCTTCGATCGTTTCCCGGGGCTGCACGCGAAGGCGCTCCCGAAAGCCGCTGTCGCTGGCGGCTCTCGACAGGAGAAGCCCCTCGGGGTCGATCGGCTTCTTCATGGTTGCCGGACGCGCGCGTGGACCGCCCTCGACGGTGCGCCCTTTCCCCCGGTCTGCATCGCGGGATCAGGCGATCTGCCGTTTGACCAGTTCGCGGAAGACTCCTTCGACCGCCATGAGTTCCCTGAAGGAGCCGCTCTGGACGACCTTGCCGGCCTGCAGGACGTAGATCCGGTCGGCCTGTTCCAGGGTGGAGAGGCGGTGAGCGATGACGAGCCGGGTGGAAGTCAGGGCGGCGAGGTTCCGCATGACCATGGCTTGACTCTCGTTGTCCAACCAGTTCGTCGCTTCGTCGAAGAGCATGATCCGGGGACTGCCGATCACCGACCGGGCGATCGTGACGCGCTGGCTCTCACCGCCCGACAGGACGGCGCCGCTCGTGCCGACCATGGTCATCAGGCCCATGGGCATGCCTTTGATCTGCGCTTCGACCTCGGCAGTCCGGACCGCCTTCCACACTTCCTCGCTCGTCACCTGATCGTGGTGGCTGACCAGGTTGTCCCACAGATCGAGGGGATGCAGGCGCACGGATTGCGGCACGGCGCCGATCCGCCGCCGTACCTGTTTCAGATTCAGCCGCCGCAGATCACGCCCGTCGTAGTACACCGCGCCGGCGGCCGGCCGGTCGATGCCGAGCGCGAGGCGGAACAGCGTGCTCTTGCCGGCGCCGGACTCGCCGGCGATGGCGACGAATTCGCCGGGACGGGCGCGGATCGTGACGTCATCGAGAATCAGCGGCCCGTCGGGGTCGTAGCGGAAGGAGATACGGTCGAACAGCAGGTCGCCGCCCAGGGTCTCGACCGGCTCGCCTTCGACATCGGCCTCGGGGACCGCCGCGAGCAGCGGACGCATCTGGTGGAACGCGGGCAGGGTCGCCGCAATGACCCCGAACGACTCGCCGAGCCGGGCAACGGCAGACGCAAAGGTGACGAAGACGGTGTACACCACGAGAAAGTCCCCGGCCGGGACATTTCGGTCGACCGCCATGACGGCGACCAGCAGTACGCCGCCGGCGAGCAGCGGGAGGGCGGCGCCGAGGGCGCGGGCGTGTCCCTCGAGGGCGCCGAGTTCGAGTTCGGCGCGTTTCTGCCGGCGATAGTCCCGCGCCCAGGTGGCGAATGCCGACCCCTCCGCGTTCTCCACGCGAAGCTTGGCGATGCCGCCCACGATCTGGAACAACCGGCCGGCGACGCGGCGGGTGGCGCGGATCATCCGCCCGTAGGGCGCGAGCTGGCGGAGCCCCAGGATCACGGTGATCAGCAGCGCGGCCAGGCTGAAGCCGAGCGCGATCATCCCGAGAGTGGCGTCGTAGAAGAAGATGACGCCGAACACCGGAAGCAGGAAGATGCACGAGAGCAGGCTGTCCGCGACGGCCCCCCGCAGGCCGTCGCGAAGGTTCTGGAACGTCATTCCGGACATCGCCACATCCCCGGATGGATGGCGGCGCAGAACGCTCGGCGGGAGGCGCATGAGCCGGTCCCAGAAGGCGGCTTCGACCCGGGAAGCCCCGCGTCCCTCAAGCCGCATCATCGCCGCGCTCTGGAACAGGTGCAGCAGGGCGCCGAGCAGGCCGAACCCTGCCACCGTCGCGGCCAGGGCGTAGAGCGCTCCGGCGTCTCCCCCCGCCGCTACGTGATGCGCGACGAACCCGAGCGCGAGCGCGGGCACCAGCTTGATCAGGCCGCCGGGCAGCCCGGCAAGCGTGAGCCGCGCCAGGTCTCGCGCCGATCCACGGAGGGCGACCCTGAGAAGGTCCGCGGGCTTCACCGCCTCGGACGGTAGCGGCCGATAGAAGATCCAGGCCTCCTCCCGAAGGGCGCCGGCGCGATCCGCGCCGAGCCGGACGCGGCGCTTGCTGACCGGGTCGACTTCCCGGTAGCGCCCGAACATTCCCGGCAGCAGCGCCACCGGCTGGCCGTCCTCGGCGCGGAAGGCCAGCATCGCGTTGCTGTCGCGGCGCCACCAGTTGTCCTCGACCTTGAGCGTCACTCGCCGGGCGCGCACCCCGGACGCGTCCAGGATGTCCACCAGACTGACCGGGGAGTCGGCCGACGGCCCCGACCGGACGGGGACCTTGAAGTGGATCCCCTCGCGGCGTCCGATGATCTTCAGGGCCTCCGGGAGGGCCGCGTCCCCGGCGCCGGCGTCCCGGTCGAGCGGCAGGTCATAGAGGTTGAAGAGTCGCTGCCGGGCGGCCTGTTCCGCCGCGCGCCGGCTGGCAGTCTGCGCGCGCTCGAGATTCGCGACATCCACGGTCGCCAGCCGGCGATTGTGGCGTTCGAGAGCGAAAGCGGACGCGTGGAAGGAGGTGAGCGCGGACAGCAGCGCTCCCTCCTCCGCCAGAGTCCTGGTCGACTTGCCGGACACTGTCGCCTCGCCGAAGAGGGTCAGCCAGCTCGTCCGGGTCAGCGGTATCGGAGCAGCGGGCCGGCCGCGGCTCTCCGCGAGCTCCGCCGGATCGACGATACCCATGTACAGGCTGGCGCCCGGCGGGGGCTGGGACACCCAGACCACCGAGCGGCGCACCGACAGCGTGCAGGGGGTCAGGTTCCTTGTCACACCCGGTTCGGCGAGCGCGGTCGCCCGCGGGAGACGGCTCGCGAAACGCGAGAGCGTGTCCGTAACGGCGCTCAGCCAGGTATCCGCCTGTTCCGCCAGCTCCGCGGGATCGGCCTCCGACAACAGCGACGCCGGCAGGCGTTTCAGCAGCGTGCCCGGCGAGCCCTTGGCGATGACGCTGAGCCGGGTTCCCTCGTCACCGTCCCCCTCGTCCGGTACGACGGCCGGCAGCAGGTATCCCGATTCGCGCCGCAGCAGGTGTTGCGGCGCCGCCCGCTCGACGCCGCCCTCGAGTTCGACCAGGAACAGGTTGACGGCGCCCCGATCGATGAACCAGACGCTGTCCGGATCGTCCAGCTTCACCGGCAGGTTGCCGGCGCAGGGGACGGGCGTGCCCGCGCGGGCGGCGAGCGCCGCGATGGACGTGGTTTCCGGCCGCGTGTCTTTCATCAGCCTGACTTGACGAGCTTGTAGTACATGCCGTCCCGGTCCGCGATCAGGTCGTCGTGCGCGCCGCGCTGCACTTCCGCGCCCTGGTCGAGCACGACGATCTCGTCGCAATCGCGCACCGTGCTCAGCCGGTGCGCCACGATCAGGCAGGTGACGCCGCGGCGCCGCAGGGCGTCATCGACCGCTTCCTCGGTCGCGGCGTCGAGGGCGCTGGTCGCCTCATCGAGGACGAGCACCGTCGGGTTGCCCACCAGGGCGCGGGCGATTTCCAGCCGCTGGCGCTGGCCGCCGCTGAAGTTCACCCCGCCCTCCTCGACCAGGGTCGCGTATCCGCGCGGCCGGAGCAGGATTTCGTCATGGATGCACGCGTCCCGGGTCGCGGCGCCGATGACTTCATCCGGGACCGCCGGGTTCCAGAGCGTGATGTTGTCGCGCAGCGTCGCGGAAAAGAGCACGGCCTCCTGATCCACCATGGAAATGGACCGCCGCAACACCTCCTCGGGAACCTCGTCCCGCCGGTGGCCATCGAACAGGATGTCCCCGGACCAGGGTTCACAGATCCCCGAGACCAGACGCGCCAGCGTGGACTTGCCCGAACCGCTGGGGCCGACCACGGCCACGCGCTGCCCCGGTTCGACGGTGAGGCTGAAGTCCTCGATCAGCGGCCGCCGGCTCCGGTTGTAGCCGAAGGTGACGTTCCGCAACTCGAGCCGGCCGGTGAGCTGCAGACGGCCGCCCAACGTGCGGATGGACTCCGAGGCGGGGCTGCGGCGCCTGAAGACGGAGTCTTCCTCGGTCCGGGAGACATCCTCCAGACGCTGCAGATCGGTTTCCAGCGCCTGGCGCTTGTCGGCGAACTCCAGGAAACGCCCGATGGGCGCCAGGAACATCTCGGCCAGGATGTAGAACGCGACCAGTGACCCGAGCGTCAGCTCGCCGGCGATCACCAGACTTCCCCCGATTCCCAGAATCGCGGCGGCGCGGAGGGCGGCGATCAGGCCCGGCAGCGCGGAGCTGACGGCGCCCAGTTCGGAGTAGAGCTGGCGGGCATGCAGTTCGCGCGCCTGTTGGCCGCTCCAGCGCGCAAAGAACCGGTCATCCGCGCCGGTCATGCGCAGGTTGTCCGCGTGACTCAGCATCTGCATGCCGACGCCGATCAGCAACCCCTGTTCACGGCGCATCGCCTGGCTGCGAACCGCCCGCACCGCACCCAGGAAGTGAGCCAGCAGGCCGTGCAGCACGGCGAGCAGCAGCACCACCAGCGTGAGCCGAACGTCGTAGGCCAGCATGGCGACGACGAGCACCGCGCTCATCGCCATGTCGATGAGGAGCACCAGGAACTCCTCCGTCAGATTCTTCGCGATGCGATCGATGGACGAGACCCGATCCGTCAGATCGCCGACCAGCCGGTGTTCGAAGAACGCCACCGGCAATCGCAGGAGCCGCGACAGGCCCCGATCGTAGCCGGTCACCGAAATCCGCACCGCCAGCCGCTTCAGGAAGCGGTGCTTCAGCAAGGAGAGGACGTACACCAGGATCCCGCCGCCCAGCAGGGCCGCCACGAGTCCGCCCCAGCGGCCGTGCCTTGCCAGCACCTCGTCCACGAAAACGCCGAGCGACACGGGGACGATGAGCGGCAGCAACGCCAGCATGAACGCGCAGGCGAGCACCCCGGTGAGCACGCTCCACGAGCCGGTGAGCACGGTACGCAACTGCGCGAACAGGCTGGGCCGCTCGCCGCCGGGACTGAAGTCCGCGCCGCGCTTGAAGCGGAGCGCAATCCCGCTGAACCCCTTGCTGAACTCTTCGGCCGAAAGCCGGCGCCGCCCGGTAGCCGGGTCGTTCAGGTAGAAATTGCGGCCGTCGAACCCTTCGAGCACCACGAAGTGGCTGAACTGCCAGAAGAGGATCAAGGGCAGCGGCAGCATCCGCAACTGGTCGGCGCGGAGGCTGAGTCCGTTGCATTCGAGGCCGTAGTGGCGGGCCGCGCGCGCGATGCTGGCGGCGCTGCTGCCGTCGCGACTCACCTCGCATCGTTCGCGGAGCTCGGTGAGCGGCACCCAGCGCCCGAAGAAGGCCAGCACGCTCCCGAGGCAGGCGGCGCCGCACTCCGACGCATGCATCTGCAGGAAGATCGGAGTCGTTACGCGTTGCTTCGGGGAATCCGGCGCGGTCCTGGCGCCAGCCTTCCCCGAAGCGGGGGACGGCATCCTAGGAACGCCCCAACCGCAGGATCGAGATGGGGGACTGCCTGCCGAGCTCGATGAAGATCCGGCATTCCCCACCCGCTCGGGGAGCGAGCGCCAGGCTCTCGTCGAGCGCGATTTCGACGCGGTACACGGACAGCGGCGACACGCTCTGCAGCGCCGCGAGGCCTTCGGACAGGGGCACGGCGGAAATCGTCGAGAGTTCTCCGTCGAGGGTCTCGGCCTCCCCGTCCGCGAGGTGCAACTCGACCGCCGCCGCCATCCCGGCCTTGATGTGCGGCGCCACGCCGGGGTCGAGCCGGACGAGCGCCTGCACCGAGCGGCGGCCCGCGGGCAGGTTCCGGCCGGGCTCCAGCAATACGCCGTCCACCGCAAGGCTGCGGCCCACGTCGCCGAGCAGGAACCAGGCGGTGAGGACGGCCAGCAGCAGCGCGATGGCGCCTACCAGCAGCCGCTCCCGCGGCGTGGAGACCGTCAGCAACCGGTCGAGTTGCTCACGTTCCGCCTTCGATTCGGCAACGGTGTTGTGGAAAGAGCCAAATGGATTGTCGAACACGACCGTGCGTGGCCTCCTGAGGGAGTTCGGGCAAGAGCCCGGTGCGAATTATCGTCGAAGACGGCGAGCGCATGATCAGGCGGCCTCGTCCGCCGGCACCTCGGCGGCGCCTCAGGGAAGCCCGGACCGCTTGTGAAACAAAGGGTCGCTGCGAGGTTGATGGCGTTATCGATCTATCTCGGACATGGTCACTTTCCGGTCCGAACACGGGCAATCTGTCACGGACAAGCAGTGACGACACACCCCGTCCGTTACCCGAACCATGAACGATGGAATCCCCGGTTCCAAGGCCACTGTCCGCTCGTTGGGGGGTGGATCTCCTCCCGAGCAGGGAAGCCGTTCGGGTCCCGCTTCGACGCCCACCCGTGCGTTGTGTGCGATCCGCCGCGGCGCTCGCGGGCCGCCTCGATTTCCCGCTCCCGGAAGCAACCTCCGGGCCGCCGGCCTCCCTTTTTTTGCTCCCGAGCAACTTTGACCGGAATTGGGCGGGAATCTCGTCTGACCCTCCTGATATGCCCGAGGGACCGCCCGCACCGCCGCCCGCCGCCCCGCCCGACCCGCGGGAGGAACTCGCGCGGCTGCTGAGAGACATGGTTCGCCGCGGGGGGAGCGACCTGCACCTGCGGCCCGGCGCCGCGCCCGGGCTGCGCATCGACGGCCGGCTCCTCCAGGCGGAAGGCGAAGCGCTGTCCCCCGAGACGGTGGAGTCGATGGTGTCCGCCGGGATGCCGGATCGCCGGCGGGCAGTGCTCGAGCAGGGCGGGGAGGCCGACTTCTCGTTCACCCTGACGGGGGTCGCCCGGTTTCGCGCCAGCGTCTTCCGCTGCCGCGGCGGACTCGCGGCGGTCTACCGCGTGGTACCCGGCGAGGTGCCGTCGCTCGATGCGCTGGGTCTCCCGGCGAGTGCGGCGCCCCTGGCCGGACTCGCGTCCGGACTCGTCCTCACCGCCGGTCCGGTGGGCTCGGGCAAGTCCACCACGATGGCGGCGATCGTGGGCCGGATCAACCGCACCCGCGCGGTGCACATCGTCACCATCGAGGATCCGGTGGAGGTCATCCACCGGAACCGGCGCGCCCTCGTCACCCAGCGCCAGGTCGGCAGCGACACAGCTTCGTTTCACGACGCCCTTCGTTCGGTGCTGCGTTCCGATCCGGACGTCGTGATGATCGGCGAGATCCGGGACCGGGACACCGTCGACGCGGCGCTCCGGGTCAGCGAGACCGGACACCTCGCGCTGGCCACCATCCACGCCCGCTCGGCGCTTCACGCGCTGACCCGCATCGTCGAGATGTTCCCGGCCCCTCAGCATCGTCAAGCCAGAATCCGGCTTTCGGTGTCCCTGGAGGCGATCTACTGCCAGCGGTTGGTGCCACGCGCCGACGGGAGGGGGCGGGTCGTGGCCGTGGAGCAACTCGCTCCCACACCGGCGGCGCGGAACCTGATCCGCGAAGACAAACTGCACCAGCTCTTCGCCGTCCTCGACGCCGGGGCGGGCCGGGGCGCCTCCGTGTCGCTCAACGAAGCGCTGGCATCGCTGTGCCGGCGGGGAGTCATTACCCGGAGCGACGCGCTCGCGGCGTCCAATGAACCGGCAGCGCTGGGAGCGGTTCTCGGATCGGCCACGAACGGCCGTGCCTGACTCCCGAATCGGCAATGGGGGCGAGGAACGGGCGTTTGGGACCGGAACGGCCCGGCCGGCAGGAGGCCGGGGGGAGCCGACGCCGGTTCCCCAGGTTCCTCGTGCGTCCCGTCAGCCGGCGCAAGGTCGCCCTCCTGGTGCGCCAACTGGGAGTCATGGTGGGTGCGGGGTTGCCGCTTGCCGAGAGCCTCGCGGTGCTCTGCCACCAGGAAGACGGTCCGCGGCTGCGAACAACCCTGGAACGGGTTGCCCGGGACGTCGAGTCCGGCAGTTCGCTGGCGGCGGCGATGAGCCGTCATCCACGGACCTTCGGCCGGCTGGCGGTGGCCATGACGACGATCGGCGAGACCGGCGGGCGGCTCGACCAGAGCCTGCTGCGCCTCGCCACCGAACTCGAGAAGTCGGCGGCGGTGACCGAGCGGGTGCGCGGAGCGTTCGCCTATCCGCTGGTGGTTGCCGCCATCGGGGTGCTGGTGGTTTCGGTGATCCTGTGGCGGGTCGTTCCGATATTCAGCGAACTCTACGAAGGACTCGATGCCGAGCTGCCCCTCCTGACGCGGATCGTGGTGGATGTCTCCCGGTCGTTCGGAGGATGGGCGCTGGTCGGGTCGGTCGTACTCGGCGGGTGCGCCGCGGGGATCGCACACTTCCGGACAACGGAGGCCGGCGGCGCCCTGTGCGACCGCCTCGTGCTCCGGATTCCGATCTTCGGCGGCCTGTGGCGGAAGGCCGGCATCTCCCGCTTCTGCCGGACGCTCTCCGTCCTCACCGAAGCCGGCGTCTCGGTACTGGAAGGGCTCGAGATCGCCCGCCGCGTGGTGGGGAACCGGCACCTCGAAGCGGTCATGGCGCAGGTTCGCCCGCGGGTGGAGGCAGGCTCGTCGCTCGCCGGCCCGCTGCGGGCGACGGGACTCTTCCCGCCGATGGTGGTGCAGATGGTCGGGGTGGGGGAGCGGACCGGCGAGCTCGACGTCTCGCTCGAGAAGGTCGCCGAGTTCTACGAGGAGGAGGTGCGGCGAACGACCGCGACCATCCTGCCGCTTCTCGAGCCGCTCTTGATCCTCGTCCTGGGCCTGGTGGTCGGCGCCATCGTGGTCGCCATGTACCTGCCGATCTGGACGCTCGTCGGCCGATTGGCCTAGCACCCTGTGGATGCGGCAACGTGCGCGCCCGTCCCCCCCTCCGCCCGTTCCACGCATAGTCCCAAGGAGGACGTATCCTTATGAATCGCAGCGACCCCCTCCGCCCGGCCCCGGATTCTCCAGTGAAATCGCCACCGAGCCGCCCAGCCGTCCAACCGGCGGGGAATCTCCGGGGCCGCTCCGCGCGGCGCCGGTCCCCGGCCGCCGCCGGCTTCACCCTGATCGAACTCCTGATCGTGATCGCGATCATCGGCGTGATCGCGGGGATCGCCATTCCCCAGTTGTTGCGCGCGCGGCTGTCCGCGAACGAGGCCCAGGCGATCGGCGACTCCCGCGCGGTGATCGCGGCCCAGCAGACCTACGCGGCCTCCAACTGCGGGTTCTTCGCCGATCTGACGAACCTCTGCCGCAACGGCGCCGACTGCGGCGGGACCATCGGCATTCCCGACTACCCGGCTGCCGCTCCCGAGTTCATCGGCGCCGACCTGGGAAGGAACAGTCCCTACGTGAAGTCGGGATACAACCGCACGCTCGCTCCGAACGGGACCCCGACCTCGGTGCCGGCTCACTGCGATCCCGACAGCCTGCTCGACTACTGCTACCACTCGGAGCCGGCGGACGTGGGACGCACGGGGGTGCGGTCCTTCTCGGCCACGAGTGCGGGAGCGATCTACAACGACCCCTCCGGAGCGGCGATCGCCTGCCCGGTGCCCGCGGCCACCGCATTCCTCGAATAGAGGACAGGCCGAGTCCGCGTGGAGATCCGCGCCCGCGAGCTGAGCGCTTCCTATCCGGCGGCCGGGCGTTCCGGGCTGGCGCTCGGCCGCCGGACGGTCGTCCGGGCAGTCAGCTTCGCGGTCGCGCCGGGTGAGGTCGTCGCTCTCGCCGGGAAGAACGGCTCGGGAAAGTCGACCACGTTGCGGCTGCTGGCCGGACTCCTGCCCGCCGATCGGGGGGAGGCCCTGCTGGGAGAGGTGCCGGCCACCCGCAGCGAGGCGCGCCGCCATCTCGGATACCTGGCGGACGAAGACGAGTTTCCGGCGGGTCTCAGCGTGCGGGACACCTTGCGCTACGCCGCGGTGCTTGCCGGGTATCGTGGCGCCGGAGCTCGCCGGGAGGCGGAGCGAGCGGCGGAAACCGCCGGGGTGGCGGAGTGGCTCGCGATTCCCGCCGGCCGTGCTTCGCGGGGTGTCCGGCGGCGGGTGTCCCTGGCGCAGGCGCTGCTCGGCGAACCCCGGGCGCTCGTCCTCGACGAACCGCTCACCGGGCTCGACCCGGAGGCCCGGGTCAGCTCCCTCGCGGCCATTCGCTCCGCGGCCGGGGAGGGGGCGGCCGTCATCCTCAGCCTCCACGAGGCCGCCGCAATCGAGTCGGTCGCGGACCGGCTGATCGTGCTGGCGGATGGCGCCGTCGCCGCCGCCGGGCCGGTGGAAGACTTCGTGGCGAAGGGCGGCAAGGATCGGTCCGATCGCTCCGCCGCCGGACGAAGCGGCGGCTGGCTGGCGGCGGCGCTGAACGGCGCGAGCCCCCCGATCCGGTAACCACCGGTGCCGATCGCGCCACTCACGGCTACCGCCGCGGTGGCGCTGCGCGGGTTTCTCGCCGAGCGGAGCCTGCCGGCCGCGCTCGCGCTGGTTCTCTCGGGTTTCGGAGTTGGAGTGCTGCTGGGCGACGTGTCGCTCGGCCGGGAAGGACGGTTCGAGTCCAACGTGGCATGGGTTCTCGCCGAGGTGGCCGGATGGTCGCTCGCCCTCGTCCACGGAGCGGGGCTCGCGGGGAGCCGCGGGGTTCTCGGCGCCTTCGCGCTGGCGAGACCGGTCTCCGCCGGCCTCCTGCTCGGCGGGCGCTTCCTCGGCCTGGCGGCCGGCCTGTTCGTCTACGTGGCGCTGGTGGCCGCCACGCTCTCGGCATGGCTCGTCCTCGCGCACGGCGGGGCGGCGGCGGCGGTGCTCGGAACCGGTTGGTTGCTGTGGCTGCGGCTGCTGGTCGTCCTCGCCGTGTCCACGCTGTTTCTGGCGCTGCTCCGTCCAGCCGCGGCCATCGTGCTCGCGGCGCTCTTCTCGCTGGCCGGATGGCTCGCGGCGAGTTTTCCCGCGGCGGCTCCCGCCTATCTGGGACCGGTGACCCGGCTCGCGGCATTCGTCCTGCCGGACCTGCCGGCGCTCGACGCGCCGCTGGCCGGCCTCCCCGGGAGCTTCTCCGGGGTGGCGCCACTGCTCGTGGACCCCACCGCCCGGGCACTCCTGTATGCGGCCGGGATGGTCGCCGCGGCGATCGCCGTGTTCCCGTGGCGGGCCCGCCAGCCCGCGGCGCCGGCTTCCTGAACGGGCGGATGCGGGACGCTCGGCGGGCCGGCCTCCGCGGCGTCGGCGCCGGCCGTCTCGCCTGTGCCGCGCTGTCGCTCGCGTGTCTCGGAACGGCGGCGCGGATCGCGCCCGCGGCGCGGCCGGGACCGGCCACCGTCCTGCCTCCGGGGATGCACCTCAGCGACGCGGGGGTCGCGGCCCTCCCTTCCGGAGTTCGGCGTCTGGGGGCCGACATCTCGTGGTTCCTCGCCGTCCAGCACTACGGGGACCGGCGGCTCGCAGGCGCGTCCGGGTTCTCCGGCCTCGGCGCGCTCGTGGAGCAGGCGTTGCGCCTCGACCCGGGTCTCCGCCCGGCCGCGCTGCTGGGGCCGTTGCTGCTCGCGGAACCCCCTCCGCTCGGCGCCGGGGAACCCGAGCGGGCCGACGCCATCCTCGCCGGCTGGGTGCAGCGGCACCCCGGCGACTTCGACGCGGTGCTGCTCCGCAGCCTCCTGCACACCTGGCATCTCCAGGATCCGGAGACCGGCGCGACCCTGCTGGAGGCGGCGGGCGCCCGGGACGACGCGCCGCCCTGGATCGTGGCGCTGGCGGCGCGGTCCCTGACGGGAGTGGGGGCCCGCGCCGCCGCGCGGGAGCTCTGGCGCGTCCTGCTGGAACGCGCGGACGACGAACGGGCGCGGTCCAACGCCCGCACCCACCTGCTCCAACTCGATGCGCTCGACCGGCTGGATGAACTCGCCTCCATCGCGCGCGCCTACGAACGCCGCTCGGGGCACCCTCCCGGCGGCTGGGAAGATCTGGTCGCCGCCGGGTTGCTGCCGGGCCCGCCGGTCGACCCGGCAGGGGTGCCCTTCGCGCTGGGCCGGGGCGGAGTTCCCGGAATCGCCTCCGAGTCGCCGCTGGCCGGCCATCCGGGCCGCTGACCGGCAATGGCGCCTGACCCGGCCTTCTCCGGGCCGCTGTTCGCGCTCGCGCTGTTCGTGGCCGGGCTTGCGGTCGGGAGCTTCCTGAACGTGGTGATCCACCGTCTCCCGGCGGGGGAATCGGTGCTCCTTCCGGGCTCCCGGTGCCTCGCGTGCGCCGCGCCGATTCGCGTGCGGGACAACCTGCCGGTGATCTCCTGGCTCCGGCTCGGGGGCCGCTGCCGGGATTGCCGGGCCCGGATCCCGGTGCGCTATCCGCTGGTGGAAGTGCTGACCGGGGTGCTCTTCTGGTGGGCGCCGGAGGGAGGGGACCCCGCGCTCGCCGTGTCCCGGGTGGTGCTCCTGAGCCTCCTGCTGGCGCTGGCGATGACCGACTGGGAGCGGATGGTGCTGCCGGACCCGCTCACCCTTCCCGGGGCGGCGCTGGGCCTCGCGCTCGCGGGGCCCCGGTCCGATCTGGATCTCCTGACCTCGGCCGCCGGCGCCCTGCTCGGGGCCGGCCTGCTCTTCCTGCTGCGCGCCCTCTGGTTGCGGTTCCGTGGGGTCGAAGCGGTGGGGCTCGGCGACGTGAAGCTGCTGCTGCTGATCGGGGCCTTTCTGGGCCCGGCGCCCGCGCTGGCCGCGGTGGCCCTCGCCGCCGCGCTCGGAGTGCTGGCGGCCGGGCCGCTGCTGCTCCTCGGCCGAATCCGGCGCGACACCCCGTTGCCGTTCGGCACCCTGCTCGCACTGGGCGCGGGCGCCGTCTTCGTGGTCTCGACGGGGGTCTGAGCGGGGCGCCGCCCCCGCAGGCGCGGGGGCGGAGGGGGGCGGCGCGGGGTTGTTCTCCGGTTTGGGGCGGGAAATCCACGTCCCTTGTGCACGTTCGCTTCGACTTTTCCACATTCGGCTCCAAAGTGGGAAGAAATCGGGCCGTTTTACGTCTGGGCCTGTGTAGGGCATGGATAGGGACCAGACCGCCGCCGGCCGGCCGGCCGCGCGCCCGCCGGCCGAGGGCGGCTTCTCGCTCGTCGAGACCCTCTTCGCCGTCCTGGTGCTGGTCGTCGCCGCCGGCGGCCTGGTGCGCGCCCTGGCCCAGGCCTCCCAGGCCCGGCAGGCCGCCGCCGGCACCGGTCTCGCCGCGGGAATCGCCCGGGCGCGGCTGGAGCAGCTGATGGCGGCGCCCTTCTGGCGAGGCTGGCCCTGGCCGGGACATCACGCCGCGGCCGCCCCTGGCGGCACCGTCGCAATCGAAGGCGCCGGGGCGCCCGGCTACTTCGCGTACTTCGGCGAGGACGGGGAGCCCGCGGACCGCCGCTCCGCGCGCTACGAAGTGCGTTGGCGGATCCGGGAACTCGCTCCGCGAGGCGGAGACCGGCTCGCCGCGCTTCGCATCGAGGTGGTGGCGATGCCGGTCGGTGGCGGCCGGGGTTCCGTCGTCCGGCTGGACTCGGTCCGGGTGGCAAACCGTGAATAGCACGGGAGCGTTTCCGGCGCGGGCGCCGAAGAGGCCGCCGGAGCGGGGAATGGCGCTCGTCCTGGCGCTCCTGCTGGTGGCGGCCCTTGCCGGCATCGGGGCGGTCGTGCTGGTATTGGTGGGGGCCGACGGCGCGACGGCGCGGAACCAGGCCTGGACGGCGCGGGCGGCGGCCCGGGCCGAGGCCGGGCTCGAGGTGGCCAAGGCCCTGCTCGCCGCCCACGTCGAACAGCACGGCAGTTTCGAGAAGGCCCTCCCGCCGGTCCGTCCCTCGATCGGAGCCCCCCGGGGGGACGCGCGGGGACGGGCTCGCCCCCCCGACGGCGCCGCCTGCGGCGACCCGGCGGCGCCGGGCTGCCGCGACTACGAGGTGTTCCGGGACGAGCCGATGGCGGGGAGCAACGCCCGCGTTTACGTGGGCCGGGTGTTGCGCGACGTCGGCGGCCGCCCGCTGCTGTTCGACCCGCGGGCTCCGGCCGCCGGATGGGCGCCGGACCTCGATGGCGACGGCGTCCCCGACGTCGCCGGGGTCACCGTCTGGATCCGCCGGCCGGTGGTGGGGGCCCGGGATGCCGGAGCGCCGCACGACCGCGCGGTGCTCACTGCCGAGGCGCGGTATCCACCGCCCCACGGGCCGGAGGAGCCCCACGCGGTCAGCCGGCTCGAAATGACCCTGCGGCTCGCGCCGCGTCCATCGGAGCCTGAGGCGGCAGACCTCGACTACAGCGACGGCCTGACGACCTGGGTGCAGCGACGCCTCCGGCCCGGGGACCGCGGCGAGTGACGGTGAACGGGACGAGAGCGCCCGCGAAAGGAGAAAGTCCATGAAGCGATTCGGAAGCCGCCCACCCGTCTGCGCCGGTTTGGCGCTGGCGCTGCTCTTCGTTGCCGCCGCGCCGGCGGGCGCCCTGGCGCGGCCGGCGGCGGGAGGAGTGCAGGACTTTCCTGACGGAGGCCGGGACCCCCTCGGGGTCGTGCGCACCACCACCCGCCCACGGGTCTGGATCCTGTTCGACACCTCGGAGTCCATGACGATCGCGATGGGGAGCCGGAGCCGGTTCGCGGTCGCCCGGGACGTGGTCCGGCGGGTGGTCCGGAATCTGGAGTCGGCGTCGGGCGAACCCCTCGTGCACTGGCGACTCGCGGCCTTCCAGCCGGTTCGGTTCCTGGAGGACTTGAGTTCCCGCAGGGCGACCTGTCAGGACCCCACCATGGGCGCGGGGCTCCCGCACGGTTCGCCGGGAGTCCCGGCGACATCGGTCCGCTGCGGGAGCGTCCGGATTCTCGCCAACCCGCCCGGCTGCGAGGCGGAGCCGGGGCGGACCGCCCTGCTGCGGGAACTTCCACGCAGTGTCAACATCGATCGCACCCCGAACGGGATTGCTCTCTACCAGCTCGCCAGCCACATCGCGGCGAACGCCACGGAGGATCTCGAGCCCGGTCAGCAGAACGTGATCGTGTTGATCACGGACGGCCTCGACACCTGCGAGTGCATCCACCACCCGTGGCTCGATTTCAATGACGGGCGGTTCGGCCGGGGGCCGCTTGGTGGGGTGTGGCTCCGCACGAGCCACACCAGTCCGGACGTGGTGGTGCGGGAGGCGCCGTCCGGGCCGGCGCACGCCGCCTGGAATGCCGGGCTCAAGGCGAAGGCCGCGTATCTGGCGCTCAACGGCGGCGACCCGGAGGCAGGCCTGGGAGACATCCACGTGGTCGGCGTCGCGATGACGGACGAAACGGCGCGGGGCCACACGAACCACCTGGCGTGGATGGCCTCGGGCGGCCGGCACCCGGCCATCTACGCCGACCGGCCCGAGACGTTGCGGCAAGCCCTCAACCGGGTTCTCGACGAGATCACCCTCCCCTCCGGATCGGTGAAGCTCGCGGCGCCGCGGCTCGCCACCGTCAAGGAATTGGTCGCGAGTTCTCCGAGTCCCGCGTTCCCGGGGAGCGACCCCACGCTTCCTCCGGATGCACTGGTGGCGCCGGCGAACGGGCGCCGCGGTCTGGAGGAAGTGATCCGGCGGCGCGCGGCGTACGCCGACAACATCCTCATCTCGACCAGTGCGGAGCTTTCTTCGCTTCGCGGTGGACTGCAGGCGTTTCCCACGTCGGCCGACGGCGGAGGGAGTCTCCTGGCCACGCCCGTCTGGGATGCGGGGTCACAGCTCGCCGAGCGCGACCCGGAGGACCGGCTGGTCCTCTTCAACCGGGCCGGAAGCCGTGAACTCCGGGTGTTCGAAGTCGGGGAGGTCACCCCCGAAGACCTCGGCGTCGCGGCGGGTTACCTGGCCGAGCTCGACGGCGCCGGCGCCCGCACCGCCGAGGATGCGGCCCGCATCGTGGTGCGCCTGGTCCGCGGGGAGGAGCTCGGGACGCATCCCGACACCGGGACGATCTACCGCCCCGATGGGCGCCTGCACTTCACGGGAGGGCGGGGCACCTGGAAGCTCCGCGAGGGCCTGGCGTCCCCGGCGGTGGTCACCCATCCTCCCCGCCGTCCGGACCGCGTCCTCCGCGGGCGGGAGCCGTACGAGCGTTTCTTCGCCCGGCATGCGAATCGGAGGACGATGGTCTATCTCCCGACCAGCGGCGGGGTGCTCCACGCCTTCGCCGCGGATACCGGGAAGGAGGTCTTTGCGTACATCCCGGACGACATCCTCGGACCGGCCGCAGGCGCCGCGGGCACCGGCGAGCGGGCGTTTCTGCGGGAACTCGCGATCGCCGGCGTCCGGGGCGCGGCCGGGCTCCGGCGCGGGCTCGTGACCCGCTTCGCGCTCGCCGGGTCGCCGGTGGTGCGCGATGTCTTCGTGCCGGGATCACAGCGCTGGCGAACGGTGCTCGCCTTCGGCCGCTCGTTCGGCGGGCGGTTCGTGACGGCGCTCGACGTGTCGGAGGTCGGCGATGGCTGGGCGGGCGGGCACCGCGCCCCGACCCCGTCCGCCGCCGGCCCCGGGCTGCCGCGCCTGTTGTTCAACGTCGGGCGTGGTCCGGCCGGTTCGGGCGTGTCCCTGCCGGAACTCGGCGAGACGCCGGAACCGCTCCTGGCCGAAGTGCCGGTGGCCGGAGGAAGCGCCTGGACGATGTTCCTGCCCGCGGGAAACGGGAGTCCGGAGGACGACTCCGGAGAGTGGTTCCTCGAACTGTCCCCCGAGGACGGCGAGGTCCGCGGCCGCTACCGGCTGGCTCCGGCCAGCGGGGCGCGGATCCCCAAGAACAGCGCCGTCACCTCGGCGGCGCCGTGGCGGCCGGCATGGTCGATGCCGGGAGCCACCGACCTCGTTACCCGGGTCTATCTCGCCGACCTCCACGGCCAGCTACACCGCCTGCGGCTCTCGGAGTCCGGCGTCCGGCAGTGGAGCGTTCTCCACCGGTTGGGCGGGGGACATCCGATCCTGGCGCCACCGGTGGTCTTCCCGTTCCCCGGCCGGAGCGAACCGCACCTGCTCGTCGTGACCGGGGGTGACCGCCGGGTTCGGGACACGCCCTCCGCGATCATCCTGCTCCGGGACGAGGGAACGCGTCTTCAGGAGGTGTGGAGGAAGACGCTGCCCGATGGCGAAACCCCGCAGGGAAACCCGGTGGTGCTCGTGAACGGTTCGGGCGTCGGGGTGGTGCTCCCCACCCAGACGTCCCGGACCGAAGCACTTTCCTGCGATACCGCCACCACCACCGATGGAGTCGCCCGGTTACGCGCGTTCCATGGCCTGACCGGAGCGGAACTGCCCGGGGTGGTGGCCGGGGAGTCCGGCGTGCGGGGGTTCGGCCCGGGACGCGTTCGGGGGATCAGTCTCTCCTCTTCGGGAAACATGGCCCTGAGCGTCAGCAGGGTCGGCGGTCAGGCGATCGACACGATCATCGGAGACTTCGAGTTCCGGGTGCGCGACGGCGCCCTCGAGGACGTGATCCTCTTCGTCGAGGGGTTCCGCAGGTCTCCTTTCTGGATCCGTCCGGAGGGCTGAGGGGTGTTCGCGACACTCAGGCGCCCAACTCCCCGCTGGCGTGCACGGAGCGGCGACGGCGCCGCGGGTTTCACGATCACGGAGGCGGTGGTGGCGCTCGGCCTCACCCTGATGGTGGCGGGGAGCTTCGGATTGCTGTTCCGCCAGGCCCGGCTGGTCATGGAGCTGCAGCCGAAGCTGGCGACTCTCCGCCAGGACGGACACGCGATCCTCGACCGCATCGCGGCGGACCTGGCGCGCGCGGGCAGCGGCTTGCCCGCCGAGATCCCGGTCTTCACCGACCTCGAGCGCGCGGGTGACCGGAACCCGGACGGACTCGACTTTCTGACTGCGCCCGAGCGCCTGGCCGAGGCGTCGTTCGAGCCGGTGGTGGCGTTCGACGGCGTCGAGGTGCGACTCGGGCATCCCCGGTCTCGCCTGGATCGCGGCCCGGGAAACCGGGGGCGGCGTTTCGTCGTGGTCTTCAACGACGACGAGATGACGCCCCGCTGGGCGTTCGGCGAGGTGGTCTCGGTTCGCGCCGCGAGGGCCGGCGGGACGACCGGGCTCGCGGGAGCGCTCGGCGCGGCGGGGAAGCAGTTCGCGCCGGGAGCGCCGGGGGAACAAGACCCGGCCGGCGCCGCGGTACGCATCGCCCCCCGGGAAAACCCCTGGCACCGGCACTTCCGGCCGAGCGTGGACGCCGACACGTTCGAGCCCGGAAGCGGCGGCGGCCTGCTGGAGCGCGCGCTGCAGAGCGTGCTGGGCGGCGCGATCGAGGCGGCCGTTCCCGGGATCGGCGGTGGAGCGCTCGCGAGCCTCACCGAGCAGGTGGTGGGCGCGATGCTGGAGCGGTGGGCGCGATGCTGGAGCGGTGGGCGCGGGAGCGCGGGGTGCCGCCGGGAACCCCGCTGGAGGTCCGCCAGCGCGAGGGAACGGGCCTGTTCGGGCTCGGGCAGCCCGGCCTGGTGCCGGTCAACCGCATCCGCTACTGGGTACGGGACGCGGCGCCGGATGCCGGCGATCGCCGCCGGGTCCTGATGCGCCGGCTCGATGACGAGCCGCCGCAACCGGTCGGGTACGTGGAGGATCTGCAGGTCCGCTACGTTACGGGGGAGAATGCGGACGTGCTGCTGGACAGTCCGCCGCGGTTCGCCGGCGACATGGCGTCGGCGGCCCGGCTCCGGGATCACGTGGTGCGCGCGGTGGAGGTCACGGTCCGGGTCCGGGCCGCCGAAACCCGGGCCGGCAGGGCCTTCGCCGGGAACGGAGCCGCGGCTGGCGAAGCCCCGGACGGGCGCCTCACCCGGGTCTATCGGCGCCGGGTAGGATTTCGGGTCACGGCCGCCGGCGTCGAGCGCCGCGCCTGGGAGGAACTCATGCAGTTGAACGCGCTGCCGACCGAGATTCCGAGAATCGGACCGCTCCGGTTTCTTCCCGTGCCCTGGTAGTCCGATTCCCGTTTCCCGCCCCGAACGGCCAGTCGCCCGGGGCGGGCCGGGGGTCGCGGCGGCCCCAGTGGATGGCGACGGTGCCGAGGGCCAGATGCCGGTAGGAGACCGCGCGGAATCCGGCTTCACCCAGTGTGCGGGCGAGCGCTCCGGCGTCCGGAAAGCTCAGGATGGAGTCCTTCAGGTAGTCGTAGGGCTCCCCGCCCGAAGCCGCGAGACGTGCGAGGCCGGGTACCGCAAGCCGGAGCCAGGCCCCGTGCCCGAGCCGCACGACGCGGCTCTCCGGCCGCGAGAACTCCAGAATCACGAGCTTGGCTCCGGGGGAGAGGACCCGATGGATCTCGGCGAGCCCGCGCTCGAGGTCCGGGAGATTCCGGATTCCGAAACCCACCACCGCGGCGTCGAAGACATCGTCCGCAAAGGGCAGCCGCATCGCGTCTCCGGCGACCCCGGGGAACGCCGTCCGGCGGCGCGCCGCCTTGGCGTCCGCGATTTCCAGCATCGCGGGAGTCAGATCGCAACCGACGGGACGCAGGTGGCGGGGCAGCAGGAGGGCGAGATCTCCGGTTCCGCAGCACAGATCCAGGATCCGGGAACCCGGAGCGCAGTCCAGTTCCCGGAGGGCGGATCGTCTCCAGCCCTGGTCAAGCCCGACGCTGAGAATCCGGTTCATCCGGTCGTAGCGGGGCGCGACGGCCTCGAACATCCGCCGAATCGCCCCCGGAGCCTGCCGCCGGGCCTCCGGCGAGAGCGGCGGCGAGCGCATGATTCAGTCTAGCGGCGGTCTGAGCGGGGGCGCCGGTGGCGGAGCCCCGGCAACGGCGGCGCGGGCGCGGGCCGCGGCCCGGGCAGACGATAATGTGCGGACCTTGCCCGCTCTCTCCCTGCTCCCGCTGATGATCGGTCCGCTCGGGATGCAGGAGATGCTGATCATCCTGGTGGTGGCCCTGATCGTGTTCGGCCCCCGCAAGCTGCCGCAGATCGGCAAGACGCTCGGGAAGAGCATCGCCGAGTTCCGGCGGACCAGTACGGAACTGCGCAGCACCCTGGAGCGGGAGGTCCAGATGGAGGAGTTCCGGGCCGCCCGCAGCGAGGTCTCCGAGTTGAAGAAGGACGTGACGGACCTGGGCCGGGGACTCGACCCGGACGGCGGATCCGGTCCGCCGGAGGCGAAGCCGCAGACGGGCGAGAGCCCGCCCGCGGCGGGCTCTCCAGCCGCGCCTCCCCCGGCCGCCGCGGGAGCGGACGAGCCGGCGGGCGAGGCCGTGGCTCCCGCAGCCGACCCGACGGATGGCGCGGACCCCGCTGGCGGGAATGGCGCCGCGAGCGATGACGGGACCGCCGAATCGGAGTCTCGAGGGGACTCCGGCAAGTGACGGGACGGAGCAGACCTCGCTGTCCCACGGCAATCCGTGAGCGACTCTGAACGGACGGACAGCCCGAACGGGCCGGCCGATCGGATGACCTTCCTGGAACACCTGGACGAGCTGCGCATCCGGCTCATCCGGGCGGCGATCGCGATCATGGTGGCGTTCGTCGGCTGTTTCTTCTTCTACGACGAGGTCTTCAACTTCCTGATGCAGCCGCTCCGGAACGTCATCGAACCCTACGGGGGGAGCCTCATCGCCACCGCGCCGCAGGAGAACTTCGTCCTCGGGATCAAGATGAGCTTCCTGGTGGCGATCGTCGTCTCCACTCCGGTCTGGCTGGGTCAGGCATGGGGGTTCATCGCTCCCGGGCTCTACCGCCACGAACGCCACCTGGCCGTCCCGTTCGTCATCGTGGGCTCCGTGTTCTTCATTTCGGGAGCCGTCTTCTGCCACTACATCCTCTTCCCCATCGGCGCCGAGTTCCTGAGCACCTTCGGCGGCGTCGGGGAGGGCATCGAGATCCGTTACCGGGTCTCGGAGACGTTCAGCTTCTACGCCCGGCTGGTGCTGGTGACCGCGGTGATGTTCCAGATCCCCACGCTGGCGCTGCTGCTGTCACGGCTCGGGGTGATCACCCCCGGGTTCCTGGTCCGCTACTTCAAGTACGCGATCCTGCTCTGCTTCGTGTTCGCAGCCCTCCTGACCCCGCCGGATCCCGCCACCCAGATCCTGCTGGCCGGGCCCATGGTCCTGCTCTACACGCTGTCGATCGGGATCGCCTGGGTCGGGAACCGGATGCGCGGCAGGAAACGGGAGGACGAGTAGCGGGGCCCGTACCGGCCCGCCCAGGCTGCTAGGATCACGCCATGAGGCTCCGGGCGCGGGTCATTCCCCTGCTGCTGCCGCTGCTGGTGGGGGGTGCCATCTCGGCGACGATCCTCGGCGTCCAGCCGGCGCGCGGGCTGCCTCCCGCCGACGGGCTGAAGGTCCTGCTGCAACGGCACTCGAACGTCATCCGGCACATCGAGACGGCGTACCCCCGGGAGATCGATCCGGAGACGCTGACCCGGGCGACGGTGTCCGGGATGCTCGCCCGGCTCGACCCCCATTCGAACCTCTTCGTTCCGCGCAACTACCGTCAGATGCGCGAGCGGCAGCAGGGGGGCTACGTCGGGCTGGGAATCCGGGTGCAGCATCAAAACGGCCTCCTGACCGTCGTTTCGCCCTTCGAGGGGACTCCCGCATACCGGCTGGGGATCCGGGCCGGAGACGTGATCTCCCGCATCGAGGGCGAAGATGCGACGCAGTACACGATGGACGACGCGGTGAACCTGCTCCGGGGTCCGCGAGGGACGCCGGTCAACATCACCATCACCCGGCCCGGCTACGACGCCCCGCTCGACTTCACCGTGATCCGGGACCGGATCGCGCTCAAGAGCGTTCCCTACCACTTCGTGCTCGACGAGCCCGCCGGGTCCGAAAAGACCGGCTACGTGCGGGTCTCGGACTTCAACGAGAACACCGAGAGCGAGCTCCGCGACGCCATCGCGGAACTTCGTCTCGAGGGGGCTGACCGGCTGCTGGTGGATCTTCGCCGCAACCCGGGCGGACTCCTGAACCGGGCCGTGGCCGTTTCCAACGTCTTCCTGAAACAGCACCAGGAAATCGTCTCCATCCGCGGACGTCACTCCGAGAACGATCAGGTGTTCCTTGCCGACAAGCCCGGCCCCTACAGCGATGTTCCCGTGATCGTTCTCGTTTCCCGGGAGAGCGCCTCGGCGTCCGAGATCGTGGCGGGCGCCATCCAGGACCACGACCGCGGACTCATCCTGGGGGAGAACACCTACGGCAAGGGGCTCGTCCAGTCGGTCTTCCAGTTGAAGCACGGCTACGCGCTGGGCCTCACGTCCGCGGAGTACTTCACGCCGAGCGGCCGCCGGCTCCAGCGCGACTACGACTCGGGAGACTTCCTGGCGTACTTCCAGGATCGGGGCGAGCGCGAATCGAACGACGAGGCGGGAACCGTCGTGCTGACCGGACTCGGCCGGGAGATCCGGGGAGGGGGAGGCGTCGCGCCGGACCGGGAGGTCCCCGCCCCGGAGCTTCCCGAGGTCCTGTTGGATGTCGAACAGTACGGAGCGATCTTCCGGTTCGCGACCCGGTTCGTTCCCGCGGATGGCCGCGGCGCTGTCGACGGGGCGGGGACGCGGCCGGATGAACTCGAGGCGCGGGGTGACCTGATCCGGGCGGTGGACCAGAGTTTCCGCGCTGACGCGGCGACGCTCGGGGAGTTCTTCGACTTCCTGGCGGCGGAGAAGATTCCGCACGACCGGGAGGGACTGGAGCGGCATCGCGAGGCGGTGGCGCTCCGGATCGAGAGCGAGGTCTTCAGCCTCCTCTGGGGACCGGCGGCCTCCCGGCGGGCGACCCTGGACCGCGATCCGCAGGTCGCCGCGGCGCTTCAGGCGATGCCGGAGGCGGCGCTGTTGCTTCACGATCCCGAGGCGTACCTGGCCGGGACCACCGGTGGGGAAGGCCGCTGAGTGACATTGCGCCATCCCTCCGGATTGGTCGTCGCTCTCGCCTTTCTCGCCGTCGCCGCGACGCTCGCCCCGGCGCAGTCGAGCGTCGAGGAGTTGGCGGCGCGACTCGAAAGCAGCGATGCCCGGACCCGCCGCGACGCGGCGCGCGCCCTCGGGGAAGACGGCTCGATCGAAGCGGTGGCGGCGCTCACTCCCGCGGCGCGTGACGCGGATCGCGACGTGCGCCGCGCCGCGTTGGAGGCGCTCGCGGCGGTCCGCAGACCCGATGCCGTGGCGGGGTTGATCCTGCTGCTCGAGGACGAGGTCGCCGCGCATCGGCGCGGCGCCATCGGGGGACTCGTGGACATCCACCGCCGTGAACCCCCCGCCGGCCGAACGGAACGGGCGGTCGACTGGCTGCTCCGCCGCGAACAGGAGTTTGCGCTCGACCCGCTGCGCCCGGTCGAAGGCCGGGTTGCGGATGCCCTGGCCGCCCGGCTCGATGACGAGGACACGGAGAACCGGAGGCTCGCCGCCGAGGCGCTCGGGGTGCTGCGCGCCGCCACGGGGGCGGCGGCGCTCGCGCGCGCCGCGGCCGGCGACGCGGATGACGACGTGCGGCGGAACGCCGTGGAGTCCCTGGGCTTGATCGGGACCGAAGAAGCCGGGGAGAGGCTGTTGTCCATGGTGGAGGATTCCGGGCTCGAGCGACACGTCGTCCGGGCGCTCGGACGCATGGCCTTCCGCCCGGCGACCGCGGCGCTGGTCGCGGTTTACGACCGCGATCCGGGAAGCGATCTCGCGCGGGACGCACTGGAGGGGCTGGCCAGGATCGGGGCCCCCGAAGCGCGGGGGACGTTCTACCACGAGCTGTCGAGCCGGGACGCCCGCCGGCGCGAGTATGCGGCCGAGGGCCTGGGCCGGCTGGAGGATCCCACGCTCGTGGACGGCCTGATCCGGGACTTTCTTCGCGAGGAGGACGCCCGGGTGCAACTGGCCTTCTGCTTCGCGCTGGTGCGGCTCGGCCAGACGCCGTTCGTGGACCGCGTCGTGCTCTCGCTTTCCGACCGACGCCTGCGGGAGACGGCCCGCCAGTACGGGTTGGAGCTGGCAGCCGGGCACCTCGACGAGTTTCTCCGGTACCTGGACGACCCGGACCGGGAGGTCCGACTGGAACTCATCGCGCTCCTGGAGCGCGTGGGAGACCGGGCCGCGATTCCGAGGCTCGAGGAAACCGGCCGGGACCCCGACAGCGAGATCGCCGATCGGGCGCGGGCGGCGGCACGGGTCCTCGCCCGCCGGAGCGAAGCTCGATAGCCGCGCGCCGGGACGCCACGCGAGCGGTCCCGCGGGAGCCTTCACGGCGGCCGGGTTGAACGGCGAAGGAAAGGGTGAGACCATCGTGAACGTGCGTAGCGGTTTCTCTTCTCCCCTGGCGCCGGACCGATCTCTCCGGCGTCCGTACCTGACCGGGCTCCTGCTTCTCGGCATGAGCGGGGGAGGTCTTCTCCCTCCGGCCGCCGGGGCGGAGCTTCCGTCCCGGAACTCCGTCTGGTCCGACGTTCAGCGCGACGGCAAGTCGTTGGTGATCGGCCGGTTCGTCGGCAAGTTCGAGAGCCCCGACTTCCGTTCGCGCCGGATCGTCCTGCGCCATCGGGATACCGGCCGGAACGAGACCCTGGCGGTGGATGACGGCCTGGGCCTCATCAACGAGCTGGTTCCCCCCGGCGTCTATGACGTGGAGGCGATCGAGGCGGTCTATTTCCCGAACATCCGCCCGATGAACACCCGGCGGTTCCGGCCAATCCGGCAGCGCTTCACGGTGGCCCCCCGGGACCACGAGCGGGGAGAGACGCTGATTTCCGTCCCGGCGGACCGTCCCGTCTATATCGGCACCATCCGGGCCGGCGCCGAGCGGCAGGGAATGGTCTACGAGGGGCAGAAGCTCCGGGTCCTCGATGACTTCGACGTCGCGATGGAGCGGCTTGCCACGACGTACCCGCTGCTTGCCGCCAGTCTGAACGAGCGGGCGGTGGTCCCGCAGCGGCACTTCATGCTCCGCCCCACCGTTCCGGAACCCCCGCTCGAAATGATCGTCGGGATGGAGGATCCGATCCGGCAGGCGCGCCGTTACATCGAAGACGGCAAGTTCGAACAGGCGATCAACTGGCTCTCGACCTTCATGCCGGTCTCGGACGCGCAGCGCAACGACGTTCGTCTGTTGATCGGCGAATCCCACCTGGGGTCACGCAACCTGGACCTCGCCATCGAGGAACTCGGGGAAGTGCTCCTTCAGGACCCGACGAACCTCCGGGCGCTGCGGTTACTCGCCCGTTCCCATTCGCTGAACGGCGATCTCGAGGACACCGAGAGCCTGTACCGGGCGCTGCTCGACATCCGGCCGCGGGATGCGGAAGCGCACCTGCAGCTCGGCTATCTCCACGCCCTGCGTTCCGACGGCTCCGGCGCCGAAGCGGCGTTCGAGATCGCGTTCGAAACGGACTTCGACTACCTCATGCACGATCTCGCCCCGTTCCTCATGGCGGTGCGCGAGCGCGCCGCCAACCCCGGCATCCTCTACGAGCCCCCGGTGCTCCGGAGCACACCGGTGCCCATGCGGGGTTCGGGCGGTTCGCGGCGTTCCGCGGAGCGCGACGGGATCATGGTCCTCATCGATCACCGCGGCCGGGTCAAGTCCGCGCACTTTGCGCCCGAGAGTTCGGGACGGGTCCACCAGTTGATGATGTCCCTGGTCCGCGGCCGCTACACCCCGGCAACACTCAACGGAGTCGCCGTGCCGGCCATCATGGCCCTCGGCAACTTCGGCGGAGATCGTTAACAGCCTGGCCGCCGTTCAGGGCGTTCCCGCGGGAAGCGCCAGGACCCGGTCCACCTCCGCTTCGAGCACTGCGAAGGGCTGGTCCGTGCTCGGGGCCGGGTGCAGGAGTCCCTCACGATCAATGAGGAAGTTGGCCGGGTAGCGGGCGGTCTGGAACGCCGGTCTCCAGACTCATCTTTAACAGTTTGGTTTTGGAACTCGTTGATATTCGTTGAGTTACGGTCCGTGCCGGGAGGCTGTGGCACCGCATTTCGCCGGGTTCCGGCGTGGCGGCTGGTGCGTTGTGTCATGA
>JAJDVI010000019.1 GCA_022826195.1 Acidobacteriota bacterium | reverse complement strand
CTCGGATCCCGCCGCCCGGTGCGCTCGAAGGTCATCGAAGTTCCCGCCGTTGCCCTCTCGGATTCGGGACTTCCGGGCCGTTGAGGAAGTGGCCCCAGATGTGACCTCCGTTTTCGGCGGACGTGTATACTGGCCTGCAATAACAATGACTTACGAGGGACTTGCGGCGGTCCGCAGGTCCGCAGGGGGCAGGTCGCTGATCCACCCGGCGGAAACCGGCTTGGAACGCCGGTCTCCAGACCGGCACCGCGCGGCGCTCCGCGCCGCGCACGTCGCGGCCCCACCCGTCCTTACGGATTGGGCTCAGCCGCGTTCACAAACACCGACCGCCCCCGCGAGAACGTCTCCAGAATCGGGATGAACTCCAGGTCCTCCGGATCCGCGGTCAGCGGGTTCTCCCCCAGGATCACGAGGTCCGCCTGCTTCCCCACCGTGATCGAGCCCTTGGTGTCCTCCTCGAAGTACTGGTAGGCGCCTCCGAGCGTGACCGCGTGGAGCGCCTGCATCACCGTCGCCCGCTGGTGCGGCCCGAGGATGTGCCCGCTGCGGGTCTTGCGGTTCACGGCGATCGAGACCAGGCGCATCATGTGCGGCGGAACCACCGAAGCGTCGTTGTGGATCGTGAAGGGCACCCCCCGCTCCAGGGCCCAGCCCAGTGGGCTGACGTTGTTGCCCCGCTCCTCGCCGAAGCTCCGCCGGTGCCAGTCGCCCCAGAAGAAGGCGTGGGCCGCAAAGAACGAGGGCACCACGTTCAGCTCTTTGGCGCGGTCGAGCTGGTCCGCGCGCATGAGCTGGGCGTGGATGATCACGGACCGATGGTCGGGCATGGGATCCAGGTCCGCGACCGCCTCGTCCACACCGTCGATCATGAGGTCCATCGCCGCGTCGCCGTTGGCATGCGCGATGAACGGGATGCCCGCGTCGATCAACTGGTCCGCCTGCGCCTTGTAATCGCCGGGTTCCATCGTGCCGTAGGCCACGTAATCCGGCGGAGCGCCCGGCGGGCCCTCCTCGTACGGGACCGTGACCCAGGCGGTGCGTCCCTGGGGCGAGCCGTCCAGCATGAGCTTCACCCCGGCCACCCGGAACCCGCCCTGGTATCCGCGCCGATACGGCACCCCCGGGACCGCGTCAGGCGCGCCGTTCTTGCGGATGAAGGCCGCGACATCCGCCTTGAAGGGCTCCCGGTCGGCGGCCTCCTGGAGAACCGCCGCGTGCTCCGGAGTGATGCCGCCGTCCTGGATGGTGGTCGTGCCGTGGCTCAGGTAAATGTCGATGGACCGGCGGATCAGGTCGTCGAGCTCCGCTCCGGACGGGGTGGGCCTCCGCTCGAACGCCAGCAGTCCGCGGGCGGTCTCCTCCAGCACCCCGTCGGGCTCCATCGAGCCCTCGATGCGGCGGATCACTCCGCCGGATGGATCCGGCGTGTCGGCGGTGATGTTGCTGGCCGCGAGCAGCGCGGAGTTGGTCGCGACCAGGTGTCCCGACACATGGGTGAGGATGATGGGATGTTCGGTCGACGCGCGGTCCAGGTCCTCGCGCGTGGGATGCCGGCCCTCCTCGAGCAGCGAGTCGTCGTAGCCGCGTCCGGTCACCGGCTCACCGGGAGGAATGTCGCGCTCGTCGATCCAAGCGCGGACCTTGCGCACGATGTCGTCGATGTTGTTCACGTCGCCCACCGGCGGCGGGTGCAGCCCCACCATCAGATGCTGGTCGCGGCCCGCTCCCAGGAAGTGGCCGTGGGCGTCGATGAAGCCGGGCAGGAGCGCGTGGTCACCCAAGTCCACCACCCGCGTGGACGGCCCCTCGAGCGCCATCACCTCGTCCATCGGTCCGGCGGCCACGATCGTTTCGCCGCGCACGGCGACGGCTTCGACGGTGGGACGTTCCGGGTCCATGGTGACGATGTGGTCGCCGTGGAAGATCGCGTCCGCCGGGTCGGGTTCCGGAGCGCAACCCGCGAGCAGCGCGAAACCGAGGAACGGGATAACGACGAGGGCCTGATTCGGCCTGCAAGTAGCTCTTTCCATGACGGTCAGCGGCTGGTGTGGGCAGCGTATGGCTGGGTGTCGCGGGCGGTCAAGCCGCCGCCGGGGCCGGAGTCCGTATTCCTGAAGGAACAGCAGAGTCAGGGCGGCGGCCACTCCTGTCACCACGGTGAGAGGAGCCCTGTGCAACATAGGCGCCCTCCGAGTCGTCAGGGAGGACACATAACCCATGAAGAGAACAGCCGTTAACCCTTGGTCGTGGTCGCTGAAGTTCGGCTACAACCAAGCCGAATCACTCGTTGGAACAGAGCGGCACCTGGTCTGCGCGGGGCAAGCCTCCGTCGACGCCGACGGCAACCCGCAGCACCCGGGGGACATGCGCAGTCAGATCGCCCTTGCCCTCGACAACCTGGAAGCCGTCCTGAGCGCTGCCGATATGGGCCTCGGCAACGTCGTCCGGCTCAACATCTACACCACTGACGTGGATGAGGCCATGAAGCACTTCGATGTTCTAGGATCGCGTTTTGGGCCCGTGGACGCCGCTCCTCCGATGACTCTTCTTGGTGTCACCCGGCTCGCCATTCCTCCACTGATGATTGAGATCGAGGCCACGGCCGTCGACTGAACCCGGGACCCACGATCGGGGGAAACTCTGGGTTCTTTCAAAGGCCAAGCGGTGCGTGAAACCGATGAGACGTGCAGAAAGGCTCTTCCGGCTAGTCAACGAGATGAGGACCCGCAGCGTTGTCCGAGCCAAGGAACTTGCCGAGCATCTGGAGGTCAGCGTCAGCACGATCTATCGCGACATTGCCCACCTACAAGCGTCCGGCATGCCGATTGAAGGGGAGGCCGGGGTGGGCTATCTGCTGCGTCCGGGCTTTGATCTGCCCAATGTGACGTTCACTGAGGATCAGGTGGATGCGCTCGCGGTCGGTCTTTCCTTCGTGGAGAGGACCGGTGATCCAGTACTGGCGACAGCGGCTCGCGAAGCGCGCGCGAAGATCCAAGCGAGCATGCCTGAACCAGAGGAGCGTAAGCTCGCCGATGCGCCATACTTCAGTCTTCAAGACAGAAACAGGGCAACTCCGAATCTGGGGTTGCTTCGCCGGGCAATCCGTGAGCGGCAGGTCACGCAGTTCGACTATCAGGACAGCGCCGGGAACCAAACCGAGCGCCGCGTGCGCCCTCTCGTGATCTGGAATCTGACCGATGGCTGGATGTTCTCCGCTTGGTGCGAACTTCGCCAGGACTTCCGCACATTCCGATGTGACCGCATGGCGAACCTCACCGTTACCGGTGAAAGGTTCGATGAAGATGAGGCAACAGGACTGCGCGCCTTCATGGAATCGGAGCGGTGTGAAGCGCCGGATCACTAGCAGACCTTGGGGGCATCTCGTCGAGGAGAAAGGCGGGCCCAAACCCGGCCGATTGCCTTCCCGAGGCCTCACGTAACCCTCGCTCCCGTCAAGGACACCAAAACCGGGCTGATTGCATTCGAATCGTCGCGGACTGCTTCGGTGCCGCCATCGTCCCGGTGCTGTCCGGGCTGGAGGCTCGGGAAGCGCTGGCGCTCCGTCACCAGCTCAGGCTACCGCTTTCCGACGGCCGGTTCTCGCTCCGCCACAATCTCCCCATCGGCGGAGGGGGTGGGATTCGAACCCACGGTACCGTTGCCGGTACACCAGCTTTCCGGGCTGGCCAATTCAGCCACTCTTGCACCCCTCCGGATTCCGGTGGAACCGGGAAATGCTACTGCGAATCGCGGCGGGTCATGCGGGCGAAGAAGGTGAGGCTGCCGGTAGGACCGGGACGCCAGTCCGATAGTTGGGGCTTGTTGCCGTGATGCGCAACCGGTTGTTCCCGTCAAGGCAGATTCGGCGATAGAGAGGCTCAGTCTGTTGCGAATTAGCCGCTGTACTCGTTGCAAAAGTGGTGTTGAGATCGTTGCAAACTATCGGTTGATGGGTTAGTTTCTCCTCGCCCGAGGCTCGCTTCCGCGAGCGGCAGTGCCTTGCCCCAAGCCCGAAACTACCGTCCCCGCGTCGCGGACGGGGAACTCGCGGACCGTCTGGCCTCCGCAGGCGCCGTCCTGCTGGAAGGCGCACGGGCCTGCGGAAAGACCGAAACCGGAAGGTACGCCGCGGCGAGTGAGGTGCTGCTGGATGTGGATCGGACAGCGCACGAGGCGATCGCCGTGGATCCAGCGTTCGTTCTCGCGGGAGCGACACCTCGACTGATTGACGAATGGCAGCTCGCTCCGGTCCTCTGGAATCACGTCAGGCGCGCCGTTGACGAGCGGCGCGCGTCGGGTCAGTTCATCCTGACCGGCTCAGCGGTCCCACCCGACGACAAGACGCGCCATTCGGGCGCCGGGAGGGTCAGTCGCCTCCGGTTGCGCCCGATGTCCCTGTCGGAACTCGGGCACTCGAGCGGCGAGATCTCCTTGACTGCCCTCCTCGACGGCGAGGCGACGACCGGAGCAACCGCAGATCTGGCGGTCGAGGCGCTGGCGGAACTCGTGTGCGTCGGCGGGTGGCCCGGGCATCTCCAGTCGGTGGCTCGCGCGGCCATGATGGCCAACCAGGACTATCTGGAGGACGTCTGCCGGGTGGACCTTGAGCGCGTGGATGGAGTCCAGCGCGATCCGCAACGGGTGCGGCGCTTCCTTCAGTCGCTCGGTCGCAATGTGGCAACCTGCGCCTCGCTGGCGACGATCACCCGCGATGCGAACGGACCGGATGACCATCTGACGCCGGTTACCGCCGGCGGTTACCTGGCGGCGCTGGAGAGACTGATGGTCGTCGAAGATCAGCCGCCTTGGGCGCCGCGGCTCCGCTCCCGTTCCCGCCTTCGCACTGCTCCGAAACGTCACTTCGTGGACCCCTCGCTCGCGGTGGCTGCGCTCGGGGTGGGACCGGATCGGCTGCTCAAGGACTTCGCGTGGTTCGGCTTCCTGTTCGAATCCATGGTCGTCCGCGACCTGCGGGTGTATGCCCAGGCGGCCGGGGCGCGGGTGTACCACTACCGAGACAACACGGGGCTGGAGGTGGACGCGATCGTGGAGGCGGAACCGGGCCGCTGGGCCGGGTTCGAGATCAAGCTCGGGGTGGGTCGCGTCGACGAGGCCGCTGCCAACCTGCTGCAGTTCGCGCAGCGCGTGGACACCGCGGCGGTCGGCGAACCCGCCGTGCTGGGCGTGATCGTGGGGAGCGGTTACGGGTATCGCCGGAGGGATGGGGTTTGGGTGATTCCGTGTGGGGCGTTGGGGCCGTGAGGGGTTCCAGGCTGTAGACGCGCTTCTTTCGCGTCGGCGTTGCGCCCTCTGCGGGCCTGCGGCCCGCGTGCCGGCTGAAGCCGGCGTTCCAAGCCGTACGCGCCAGGCGGCTCGGTAGCGATGCGCCTTTCCGCTGCGCTTTCGCGCAGCGGGTGCCGGTCGGAGACCGGCGTTCCAAGCCGTACGCGCCGTGAGGCTGGGCAGCGATGCTGCCCTGCCGCTGCGTTGCTACGTTCCGGCGGGGTGGAGGGCGCCTGGGCTTACACCCTGGGCTTCGGCGGTGCGGCGCTTGCGGTAGTTCGCGATGGCCTCGGACAGGCCGTCGAGGCTGTCGTAGGTGACGGGGACGACGACGAGGGTCAGCACCGTGGCGACGGTGAGGCCGAAGATGACGGCGACGCCCATGGAGGCCCAGAACTGGGAGCTCTCGCCGCCGGTGGAGAAGGAGAGGTTGAAGAAGTCGAGGTTGAGGCCGAGGGTGAGGGGCACGAGGCCGAGAACGGTGGTGACCGCGGTGAGGAGCACCGGGCGGAGGCGGATGGATCCGGCTTCGACGACGGCGTCGTGGCGGCTGAGGCCCTTTTCGCGGAGCTGGCGGACGAAGTCGCAGAGGACGATGGCGTTGTTGACGACGATCCCGGCGAGGGAGATCACCCCGATGCCGGTCATGATGATGCCGAAGGCGGTCCCGGTGAGCATGAGGCCCCAGAGCACGCCGATCACGGAGAGGGCGACCGAGGTGATGATGGTGAGGGGGAGGATGAGGGAGTCGAACTGGGTGACGAGCACCATCAGGATGAGGAGCAGCGCGATGACGAAGGCCCGTGACAGGAAGGCGGTCGCCTGCTGTTCCTCCTCGTTCGCGCCGGAGAACTCCCACCGGTAGCCGGGGGGCCAGGCCATCGCGTCGAGTTCGGCGGCGACCTCCTCGCGGACGCTCGCTTCGGTGCGGCCGGAGTCGCGGACCACGTCGCCCTCGATGGTGGCCACGCGGTTCAGGTCCACCCGGCGGACCGCCGCCGGGCCGACCCCGTGCCGCAGCTCCGCGACAGTGCGGATGGGGACCGGGATGCCGTCGTCGTCGGGCACGGTGAGTTCGCCGATGTCGTCGAGCGACGCCCGCGCCTCGGGCGCGAGGCGCACGCGGATGTCGTGCTCGTCCTCGCCGACCCGGTACTTGGAGGCCTCGGCCCCCAGGATGCCGGTCTGCACGGTGGCGGCGATGATCTGGGTGTCCACGCCGGACCGCATCGCCTCCTCGCGGTCCACCTCGACGCGAAGTTCGGGCTTTCCGGTCTCGAGATCGTCATCGAGGTTGACGAGGCCCTCGATCCCGCGGACCCGGGCCTTCACCTCCTCCGCGAGCCGTTCGATCTCGTCGAGGTCGTCTCCGAGGATGCGGACCGACACCGGGGCGCCGGTCGGGGGGCCGTCCTGGGGCGCGTCCACCTTGATGTTGGCGCCCACGACGTTGGCGAGCCCCGCCCGCACCGTCTCCATGGTGGTGAACGTGTTCCGGACCTGGCGGTCGGCCCGCTCGTGCAGGTAGAGGACGACCTGGCTCCGGTTCGGACTGCCGCCGCCCCCGCCGCCGGGGTTCATGCTGACGCCGGTGGAGCCCACGTTCGCGACCTGGTGCTTCATGTCCACCGTCCCGGTGGTGAGGCCCTCGATCTGCCGGACGATGCCGTCGGAAGCGTCCAGGCTGGAACCGGCGGTCGTCTCCACGTCGATGCTGATCTGGCGGGGCTCCACCTCGGGGAAGAGCTCCACGCCCTTCCCGATCTGGGTGTAGACCCCGACGGTGCCCACCAGGATGGCGCACATCATCCAGATCCACCCGGAGCGGTGGTCGGTGAGGTACGGGGACCAGCCGAAGGGACGGCGGACCAGGCTCCAGACGAACCAGCAGACGCCCTGCAGGACGAACGCGAGGACGCCGATCCCGGCGAGCACCCCCACCAGCGGCAGGAGCGCGTTCGTCTGGAAGAACATCCCGGTCAGGGCGAGCGCCATCCCGAGTCCCAGGAAGAGAACGAAGGCCGCCGGAAAGGCCCAGTTCCGGAGGAACCACGATCGGGTCCCGGCGTCCGGGCCGGGCCGGAGCGACCACTCGAGGAGGCGGCGGTAGCCGCGGCGGAACGGGTGTTCCTCCGCCCGGTCCTTCGGCGCGCCGCGGCGCGGCGGCTTCATCAGGTGGGCGCAGAGCGTCGGGTTGATGATGAGCGCCACCACCAGCGACGCCGTGAGCCCGATGATGAGCGTCACCGGCAGGTAGGACATGAAGTCGCCGATGATCCCGGGCCAGATCAAGAGCGGCGAGAACGCGCAGAGCGTGGTGATGGTGGAGGCGATGACCGGGCGGGCCACCTCGGTGGTGGCCTCGTAGGCGGCGTCGGGTCCCGCGTCGCCGTGCTCGCGGTGGCGGTAGATGTTCTCGACGATCACCACCGCGTTGTCCACCAGCATCCCGAGCATGAGGATGAGGCTGAACAGGACCATCATGTTCAGCGAGTAGCCGATCCAGCCCAGCACCAGGAACGAGGCCATCATGGAGAGCGGGATCGCCACTCCCACGAAGAAGGAGTTGCGGAGCCCCACGAACGCCATCAGGCATCCCACGACCAGCAGCAGCCCGGAGATCACGTTGTTCTCCAGCTCGTTCACCATCCGCCGGATCTCGACCGAAATGTCGCCCACCACCGCCGTGCTGATCCCTTCGGGGAGCATCTCGTCCCACCGCCCGAGCTCGGCGTTGACGAGGTCGGCCACCGAGACGAGGTTGGCGCCGGTGCGCTTCTCGACGCTCAGCGTGACCGAGGGCTCCCGGTCCACCCGGGAGCGGCTGCTTTCGTCCTCGAAGCCGTAGACCACGTCCGCCACGTCGCGGACGAAGACCGGCTCGCCGTCGCGCATCTTGATGACGAAGTCCTCGATCTCGGACGGCAGCCGCACCTCCGCCGGCAGGCGGACCAGGTATTCGAGCCCGCCGACGGCGACCTCGCCGCCCGGCACGTTCCGGTTCTCCCGCGCCACCGCGACGACGACGTCGGAGAGGCCGAGCTCG
Organism: Acidobacteriota bacterium; assembly: GCA_022826195.1. GTDB lineage: Bacteria > Acidobacteriota > Vicinamibacteria > Marinacidobacterales > Marinacidobacteraceae > Marinacidobacterium. The sequence continues at coordinate 53,131 of JAJDVI010000019.1, read as the reverse complement.
AAGAACGCGAGGCGTTTCGGGTCCACCTGCACGTGGACCTCGCGTTCCCGGCCGCCGATCACGTTCACCCGGTTGACGCCGGGCAGCGCTTCGAGGTCCTCCTGGATCTCCTCGGCGACCTCGGTGAGCCGCTGGCTCCCGACCGGCCCCGAGAGGGTGATCATCATGATCGGAACCTGCGAGAAGTCCATGTCCTGGACCCGCGGGTCCTCGGCCTCGGGCGGGAGGTCCGATTTCGCGAGGTCCACCTTTTCGCGAACGCTCGCGAGCGCGGTTTCGAGATCGGTTTCGGGGTTGAACTCGACCGCAATGCTGGAGAGCCCCTCGCTGGTGGTCGAGCTGATCTCCTTGATTCCGGAGACCGCCTTGAGTTCCGTCTCGATGGGCCGGGTGACCAGCGTCTCCATGTCCGTGGGGCTGACCCCCGGATAGATCGTGTAGACGAGGATGAAGGGGACCTCCACCTCGGGGAACGATTCCCGGGGCATGGAGACATAGACCCCCACCCCGCCCAGGCAGAGGATGAGGATCAGGAAATAGACCGACAGCCGGTGCCGGATCGCGTACTTCGTGATTTTCACGGCCCGTTCTCTTCGATCAGTTCGCGCGGGACACCACCCGCACCGGCTGCCCGTCGAGCAGGTTCCGGTGTCCGTTGGTGATGAGCGTCTCTCCCACCTCGAGGCCCGAGGTAATCACCACCCGGTCGCCCTCGTCGGGGCCGAGCGCGATCGTCCGGAGATCCGCGGTCCCGTCCTCGAGGACGAAGGCGTGGAGGATCCCGTCGCGCTCCACGAGCACGTCACGGGGGACCACCACGGCATCGTCGAACGCCCGGCGCTGGAGCCGGGTCCGCACGATCAGTCCGGAGCGGAGGGCGCCATCGCCGTTCGCGACCTCCACCTCGGCCTGGAAGTTCCGGCCGGGACTGGTGGCGCTGGGTGCGATGTAGGCGATGCGGCCCTCGAACGACCGGTCCGGATAGGCGTCCACGCTGACTTCCGCCGGGCTTCCGACCGCGAAGAAGGCGATGTCGGTTTCGGGAATGCCGATCGTCGCGCGCAGGACCGCGTTGTCGTGGAGCACGGCCACCGGGCTCCCGGGTCCGAGCACTTCGCCCGGCTCGATGTCCCGCTGGACGATGACGCCCGACGCCGGCGCGATGATCTCCGAGCGCGCCAGGCGGAGCCGGGCCGCCTCGACCCGGGCCTCGAACCGCTTCAGGTTCACCTCCGCGCCGAGGAAGTCCTGCGCGGGGCTCGCCTCGCGCTCGACCAGGAGCTTCGCCTGGGTGTAGTCCAGTTGCGCCCCCTCGAGTTCCGCCTCGGCTTCGGCGAGGGCCACCCGCAGGAGGTCCGAACCGACCCGCGCCAGCAGCGCGCCCTTCCGGATGCGGTCGCCCTTGTCGAAACGCACCTCCTCGACCGCGCCGCCGAGTTCGGAGGAGATCAGCACTTCCGCCCGCGGCTCCAGCCGGCCGGAGATCTCCAGCACGTCGGTCAGGGACCCGGGAAGGATGGGGGCGGCTTCCACCGCCGGCCGCAGGTCCACGGCGTCGGCGGTCCCGGTTTCCGGTTCGGCGGCGAAGCCGTCCTCCTGGCCGCACCCGGTTCCGATGAGGACCAGGGGAGTCACCGTGAACGCCAGCAGGAGCGCCAGTCGGGTTTTCTTCGGGGTGACGGTCACCGTCTTTCCTCCAGTTCGGGCATCGCGGGCCCGGCTTCCGCGGCATCCGCTGCAGGGAGGGGAGCCGTGTCCGCGATCACCGAGTGCGGGGCGTTCGCGGAATAGCCGACGAGATACTTCAGCTCCGCCAGCGCATTCAGGGCGTCATGGGTGTGACGGGCTTTTTCGAGTTCCACGTCGCGGCGGGCCTGCACGGTCTCCATGACCAGGTAGGACGTCGCCGCCCCGGCCACGAGTTCTTCGCCGGCGACCCGTTCCGCTTCCATGGCCTCTTCGAGGGCGAGCGTGGCCTCCTCGATCGCGGTGAGCGCCGCCTGCCAGTTCGCGGTGGCGTTCCTGAGCGTTACCTCGAGGGTGGACTCGTATTCGTTCGCTTCCCAATCGTTCTGGGTCACCTGCGACCGCAGGCTGGCGACCCGCGAGCCGCTGCCGAACCCGTCGAAAAGGTTCCAGGTCAGCGACACGCCGGCGTTCCAGTTGTGCAGTTGCAGGTCGTAGGTGTTCTCGAGCGTGAAGGTGTTGATCCCGTAGGAGGCGGTCGCCCGGACCTCGGGACGCGCATCGGCCAGCGCCAGGCTGGTCTGCGCGTCCAGCAGCTCGCGGTCGAGGTCGAACTGGCGGACCGTCGGCCGCTGCTGAACGGCGAGCTCCATCAGCGCCTCGGCCGGCAGGATGCGAGGCAGCGGGTCGGGCAGTTCGAGTTCGTCGAGGACCTCGATGGCCTTTGCCTGCTCGCGGCCCACGAGCGCGTTGATCCCGGCCCGCTCCACCATCAGGGCGTCCTCGGCGTCCGCCAACTGGCGGCGGAGCCGGGAGAGCTGCACCCGGGCGCGCAGGACGTCGAGACGCGCCCCCGCTCCGAGTTCGACGCGATCGCGCGCGAGGTCCAGTCCGCGCTCGCTGGTCTCGACGGCCTGCTGGAGCACGTCGCGGGTGCGCAGGCCGAGCAGATAGGAATAGAGGCGGGTGACGGTGTCGCGCGCGACGCGGTTCTGCACTTCCTCGAGGTCCGCCTCGACGCGCGCCCGGCCGACCTCCACTCCGCGGAGCGCCGGACGGATTCCGTAACTCCAGAGGACCTGCGAGGCCTGGAAGTTCCACAGGTAGGTGCCGAAGGTGAACGCGCCGCCGAAATCCCCGGCGCCGCCACCGCCGAAGGGGAAGCCGTCGGAACTGTCGCCACCATCGGGGCTGTCGATCAGCCGCGAAAAGAAGGGGCTGTTGCGGAAGCCCGGGTCGCGCGTCTGGGCGAACTGGAGATTCAGGTCGAGTTGCGGCAGGTAGGGAGAGCGCGCCTCCCGCACCAGGCTCGGGAACTCGGCGAGGCGTTCGCGGGTGAGGCGCACCTCGGGGTGCAGCTCGGAAGCGACGTCCACCGCCTGCGAGATCGTGAACGCGAGCGTCTCCTGCTCGAGGAGGTCGCGATACTGGTTCAGCACCCGGTCGGTGATGGCGCTTTCCCGCTGCTCTCCCGCACTCTGCGCGACGGCCGCCACGGGCGCGAGGGCCAACAGCAACGTTGTGACGCCGCAGGCTTTCCACCGGCGACTGCCACGCGCATCGAGAGATTTCATCGGTTCTCCTTTCGGCGGTTCCAACCTGCCGCCGGGCCGGATCGGGCACGCTCCGAGAGCGGCGAGAAACCTCCTCCCCCTCCGGTCACGGGAGATCTTCCCGTCCCGGACCCCACCAGCCACTGGAGCAACGCACGATCAGGTACTCGGGATCAACGATCCAGACCCTTCGTGTGTTCCGCCGCAACTCTAGCCCGATGGGGGCTCGGAGCGCCGGCCTCCGGTCGGCATCGCGGCCACAGGCCGCGAAACCGCCCCCCGTCACCCGCCTCCGCGGCAGAGGCGGCTGGGACCGCCGGCTTTAGCCGGCACGCGGGCCGCAGGCCCGGAGAGCGCGCAGGGCCGCCCACCCGCACAGCACCCCCGGCCGGGACCGCCGGGCAGTTCTCCCGGTGGGGCCCTTCAGACCGGCACGCGGGCCGCAGGCCCGCAACGCGCGTAGGGCTCATCGGACCGACGGCGCACACGGGGGTATCGTCCAAGACCCACCCCATGACCCATCTTCAAGACCGGATCCGCATCTTCGAAGGCGACATCACAACGCTCGCGGTCGACGCCATCGTCAACGCCGCCAACGAGACCCTGCTCGGCGGCGGCGGCGTGGACGGCGCCATCCACCGCGCCGCCGGTCCCCGGCTCCTCCAGGAATGCCGCACCCTCGGCAGCTGCCCCACCGGCGACGCCAGGCTGACCCGAGGCTACGACCTCGCTGCCCGCTTCGTGATCCACACCGTCGGCCCGGTCTGGCGCGGCGGCGGCTCAGGGGAAGCAGAACTGCTCGGAAGCTGCTACCGACGCTGCCTCGCCATCGCCGAAGAACAGAAGCTCCACTCCATCGCGTTCCCGGCAATCAGCACCGGTGTCTACGGCTACCCCCTCGAGTCGGCGACCCGCATCGCGCTGACAAAGACGCGCGATCACCTCTCGAGCGGCGCCGCCCTCGAAGAGGTCGTGTTCGCCTGCTTCGGCGCCGACGCCAGTCGCACCTACCGAGCCGTTCTCGACGAGGTGTGCCGCCGCTGGTCCTGAATCGCGGTCCCACTATCCCCCGCCGGCCTCCAGAACTCGCCGCAAGCGGGCCACCGCGGCCGTGTGACGGCTGGCGCTCATTCGCCCAAGGTTCAGGAGTTTCCACCGTACGGCCGGCAGGTCCGCAATGTTAGGTAACCCAAGCAGGTTCCAGCGCGGCTCGCGGTTCTTCACCGACATCAGGAAGTCGCGGTCCTCCTCGGTCAGGCCGGCGTGGATGGCGGCTACAAGGTCCTCGCGGGCCCCGGTCAGCCTCTCGAACGGCAAGAAGTGCCGGGCCATCGGCTTGAACTCGTTGTCATGGAGTTGGCGAATGTCCAGGCGGCGCGGTGCGAGAAGCTCGGCGATGGGCCGTCTGTGGCTGATCAGATACACGAGGAAGGTCTTGAGCAGCCTACGGCTTATGCCCTCGTTTGTCAGGAGAAGCGCGATGTCGAACAGGTCGCGCGGATGTTGCCGGTCGAGTGCGGCGCACATCTTGCCCGCGTAGAGGTCGTCAAAGGACAGCAGCCGGTTCTCGCTGTAGCCGAGCACTTCCTCCACCGCGGCTGTCACATGGCGGGTCTCCGGCGGCCAGACCGCACCGCGCATCACCGGAGAGGCTTCCACCTTGATGCGGTCGCCCCCCAGGGTGAGCGTCAGTCGTAGGGCGTCAGGTCGATCGGGGTCTGGAATGCCGCATTCCAGCGCCGGGATCGCCCGCTTCACCTCCTCGGCTATTCGAAGCAGACCATTACGCGCGGCGCGAAGGGCTTCAGCCCGGGGCGACAGCGGCAGATACGTGAGATCAATGTCCACCGAGAGACGCGGAAGATCGCGCAGGAAGAGGTTGATTGCCGTCCCGCCCTTCAGCGCGAACTCCTCCTGACGCGCGACGAAGGCAGCACACGCACGACGAGCGCCGCCTGACGTCGGAATCGGTTGCGGTTATCCATGCAGCGCTGCGGGGACGGTGATCCCGTATCGGCTCACGAACCGGCCGCCCTTCGCCAGCACGAGCTTGCCGCGGCCGAGGTCGAAGTCCTCCGGCCGGAGCCGTCGAGCCCAGGGGTGTCCCTGCCGCTCGGCCAGCCAAAAGAAGAGACGCCGGATCTTGACGCTGCGCGTGCGTTGCAGCAGGAGTTCCAGGCGACCCGGCGAGAGGTCGGAGAGACCTTCCAGAAAACGCTCGGCGCGCTCGAACGACACGCTTTGAGGCACATCCTTCAACAGTTCAAACAGGGCGCGCTCGGGCATCGACAACCGGATGCTCCAAAACCCGTCTCCCCACGGGGCAGCGGCGGTCAGGAAGGATGGGGGAGGTCGCCCTTCGGCGTCGGAATCATCCCCGCGGCTGGCGAGCCAGGCGGTGCTTCTCCGGCGAAAGGTCTCCGGCAAGTCCAGCCGGCTCGTCCACGAAGGCAACGGGTCGAGGCCGTGAAGCTGGATCGAGCGTCGACCCGCGAGGGGAAGTTCCGGTGCCCGTCCCTGTTCTTCGAGCGCGGTGGCTCCCCCCACGACCAGATCGCTCCCCATTCGCTCAAGGGAACAGACAACGCCCTGCCAGACCAGGCGCGTCCCGGGACGCACATAGATTCCGGGGCGAAGTGACAGGAGTTGGCCGCTCTTGATCTGGTTGTCGAGCGCGGACCGGGTCATCCCGGCCCGCAGCAGCCACTCTCGGGTTGCGACCAAGCTGTAGGGAACGAGGTCCAGCAACTCCGCGCGTCGCTCCGTGTTGAGAGGCATGGGTTGAATTATAGTCCCAAATGCGGCGATAGTCGCCGCATCAGTGGACCCTATTCAACCACTGTTCGACTGAGATCCCCCCGGAACGCGGCCTCGATGCCCGCGACGTCGACCTTGTTCATGGTCAGCATCGCCTGGAAGACCCGCTCCGCGGCAGCCCGGTCTTCGGACGTCAGCGAATCGATGAGGACGCGCGGCACGATCTGCCATGACACCCCCCAGCGATCGGTGAGCCACGCACACCGGCCCTCCTTGCCGCCGTCCGCGGTGAGGGCGTTCCACAGCCGGTCCGTTTCCCCCTGGTCCTCGGTCACCACCGAGATCGAGACCGCTGCCGATTGGGCGACCTCCGGGCCGCCGTTCAGGATCTGGTACGGCGCGCCGGCGAGGGTGAAGTCCACGACCAGGGCGGGCTGATCCGGCTCCGTCCGGTAGATGGACTCGATGCGGCTGTCCGGGAGCAGCGTCACGTAGAAGCGGGCGGCTTCCTCGCCGCCGCTTTCGAACCAGAGGCAGGTGCGGGTCTTGCTGCGGGTGTTCATGGGGGAATTGTGTGGCGACGCACGGTCTCGATTCCGCACGTTCGCTCCGACTTCTCCACATTTCCGGCCGAAGTGAGAAGAAATGGGCGCGAATTACGTCTATGGAATCAGAGGGAGACATCGTGTCTCCCGCTGTCCGCATCTCCACGGAGGAATTCCCGATGCCCCACGCCATGCCAAGTGAGATCAAGCCTCGACTCGCGGCCCGATCAACGCGAGCGGTGATTGACACCGTTGCACCGCTACACCACAATGGATCCATGAGACTGACCATCAACCTCGAGCCCGAGCTCTACGCCGTAGCCGTGTCGCTCGCCAAGGCAGAGGACTGCAGCATCAGCGCCGCGGTCAACCGGCTGGTCCGCCGGGCGCTGCCCGGCGCGGAGCCGCGCCAGGCCGGAGTCGCCTCCGGGATGAAGCGCCGTAACGGGCTCCTGGTCTGCCGTGCAAAGGAAGTGATCACGGCGGAGACAGTCCAGAAGATCGAAGACGAGGACGACGCAAGGTGACTTGGCTGGCAGATGGCAACGTGTTGTTGGCGCTTCTTCTGGAAGACCACATTCATCACGAACGCGTGCACCGATGGTTTTCCGAACTTCGGGAGGACCGCTTCGCTACCTGCCCCGTCACGCAGGGCACGCTCCTGCGGGTGCATATGCGCGTCTCCGTGGAGGGGACGGCGGCGGCGTCCTGGGAGGCAATGCGCGCCGTGTCCGGGCATCCCGCTCACGAGTGGTGGGACGATGCGCTCGACTATCTGGACGTGCCCCACCGGAACCTCCAGGGCCATCGACAGGTGGCGGACGCATGGCTCGCCGAGCTGGCGCGCCGCCGGGGCGGCCGCGTGGCCACCCTCGACTCCGGTTTCGCGACACTTCACGCCGACGTTGCGGTGCTGCTTCCTCCCGGCTGACCGGAGGGCGGTGGTGCGCGGCTCCGGTGGCCCCAGCCGGACACCTCGTCAGGATGGATGGCGGTTACGACCTGCGCGGTGCCGAGCACCGCGCGTGCCGGTCTGAAGGGCCCCACCGGGAGAACTGCCCGGCGGTCCCGGCGGGTGCGCCATACGGGCATGGAGCCCTACGCGCCTTGCGGGCCGGTGGCCCGCGTGCCGGTCTGAAGGGCCCCACCGGGAGAACTGCCCGGCGGTCCCGGCCGGAACGGCGTTTTGCTCTGCTAGAGTCGCGCGCCGAAGGCTCGGTCCTCTGGCGCAGCGCGTAGCCGGCCCCGTGCCGGCGTTCCTGCTTGATTCTCCTCGCCTGCGTCTTCGCGCTCTTCGGGTTTGCCGGACTCGCCTACGGGGCGGACTGGTTCGTGGACGGGGCTTCGGGCCTGGCGCGCCGGTTCCACATCAGCCCGCTGGTGATCGGGCTGACCGTTGTCGCCTACGGCACTTCGGCGCCGGAGATCGGCACCTGCCTGGTGGCGGTGCTCGGCGACAGCCCGGGGCTCGCCGTGGGGAACGTCATCGGCAGCAACGCGGCCAACCTGGGACTGATCCTGGGGATCACCGCGGTCATGACCCCGTTCGCGGTGCCGCGCGGCCTGCTGCGGCGCGAGTTCTGGTTCATGCTCGGCGCCACGCTCCTCCTGTGGCCGCTGGCGGCCGCGGGGGTGGTGTCGCGGCCGGTCGGGCTCGTGCTCGCGGCGTCGCTCCTGGTGTTCAACGTCCTTTCCGTGCGCTGGGGCCGCAACGACGAAGCGGGCACCTCCGCCCGGGCGGAGGGCGACTCCCCCCTGGGGCGGAGCCTGACGACGACCGCCGTCGGCCTGGTGGCGCTGCTCATCGGCGCCGAACTGCTCGTCCGGGGCGCGAGCGACATCGCCCGGACGCTCGGCGCCTCCGAAACCGTCATCGGTCTCACCCTGGTGGCGATCGGGACCTCGCTCCCCGAACTCGCGACTTCGGTGGCCGCCGGGAGACGCGGGCAGATCCAGATCGTGGCGGGCAACGTGATCGGGAGCAACCTGTTCAACGTGCTCGGGGCGCTCGGGATCTCGGCGGCCGTGGTGCCGGTGGCGATCGAACCGAACCTGGCGGCCGCCGAGGTTCCCGGCGTGGTCCTGCTCACCCTGCTCGCCGGGGTGTTCATGCTTACCGGCCGCCGGGTCGCCCGGGTTGAGGGCGTGGTGCTCCTCGCGGGATACGCGGCCTACCTGATCTTCGTGGTGTTCTGAGGCGATGTCGACCAATACCGCAACCCTCGCCGTCGCCTTCGCCGAACGGCCCCCCGACTTCGTCCACCAGATGGCGACCCAGGCCCTCTCCGGGTTCGACCTCCGGATTCCCGACGACGATTCGCGGACGGCCGTCGAGTCCGCGATCCGCGGCGCCGACGTTCTCATCGCCCGGAAGCGGCGGGTCGGGTCCCGGGAAATGGACTGCGCCGAGCCGTCGCGCATTCTCGTCCTCGGCCGGAACCCGATCCAGGTGAGCCTCCGGGCGGCCGCGGACCGCCGGATTCCCGTGACCGCCATCCCCCACCCCGGCGCCATCGCGGTCGCCGACCACACCCTGGGGCTGCTGCTGGCGGTGGCGCGCCGCATCGTGGAAGGGCACGAAGGCGTGCGCGCCGGGGCCTACCGGGCACGCGGCCTCGAACCATCGGTCACCACCGAGCGCCTCTTCGCCTTCAACTGGCTGGGACGGAAGGACGCCTTCATCCTCGACGGCCTGGAATTGGGGCTGGTCGGTTTCGGCGCGATCGGCCAGGAGGTCGCGCGCCGCGCGCTCGGCTTCGGGATGCGGGTCCGCTACCACCAGCGCACCGGGCTGCACCAGGGGTGGAACCGCCGCCTGGGCGTTGAACCGGTGGCGTCTGTGGAAGAGCTGCTTGAGGAATCCGACGTCCTGAGCCTCCACATTCCCCACACCCCCCAGACCGAGAACCTGTTGGACGGCCCGATGCTCGACCGGATGAAGCCGGGGGCGATCCTCGTGAACACCGCGCGCGGGGGCCTCGTGGACGAGGCCGCGCTCGCCGAGCGCCTCCGGGACGGCAGGCTGGGCGGCGCCGGACTCGACGTCTTCCGCGAGGAACCCCTTCCCGCCGGCCATCCTTTCGTGGACACTCCCCGGCTGGTCCTCGCCCCGCACACCGGCGGGGCCGGCGCGGGCGGCCAGCGCGAACTCTTCGTCCGCGTCGCCGCCGCCATCAGGGATCACGCCGCCCGGGCGGCCCAACAGTGAGCGACCCAACATGACGAACCAGGAACTCTCCATCGGCCCCGTGAGCTGCGCTCCGGGCAACCGCGCTTCCGGCTTCGTTCCGGCTGTCCAACGCGTGGACGGGACGTCCCTCGGGTTCCCCGTCCTCATCGCGAACGGCGCCCGGCCCGGACCCGTGCTCCTGATCGACGGCGGCATCCACGGGGACGAACAGGAGGGAACGCTGGCGGTGGCCGAGTTCGTCCGGGAGACGGACCCCGCGGAGCTGACCGGCGCGGTGGTCGCGGTGCCGCTGATGAACGTCGGCGCCTTCGAGGCCATGGCCCGCGGCAACCCCCGGGACACGCACAGCCACGACATGAACCGCATCTATCCGGGGAACCCGAGCGGGTACCTGACGGACCGGGTGGCCGCCACCCACGCGGAGACGGCGGGGGCGGCCTGTGACCTCGAGATCACCTTCCACTCCGGCGGGAACATCTGCTACCTCGCCGAGACGATCTTCACCACCTCGAACGACCCGCTGGGGCTCGAGCTCGCCCAGGCGATGGGGCCCGACTGGACCATCGTGCTGGATACACCGCATCCGGCCGGCTCCCCGATGGCGGCCATGACCCCCCGCGGCAAGCCGGCCATCACGGTGGAACTCGGCGGCAGCGCCGGAACGATGCCGGGCATGTTCCGCGAGAACGTGGACATCCTGAAGCGCGCCATCGGGAACGTCTGCCGGCACTACGGGATGCTGGAAGGCGATGCCGAGTACGCCCCGACGCTCTGGCGCGGCCGGCAGAACGTGGTCCGCGCCAGCGGGAGCGGGATCCTGAGCCCGGCGGCCGGCGAGGCGGGAGACCACCTCAAGAAGCCCATCCGCAAGGGACAGACCCTGCTCCGCATCCTCGACCTGCTCGGCAACCCGGTCGAGGACCTGAACGCTCCCTGCGACGGCGTGCTCTTCGGGTTCCGCACTTACCCCTCGACCACCGCCGGCGACTGGACGCTCTTCTGCGGGGAGGCGGAGTTCGTGCCGGTCGCACCACCGGCGCCGCGTGAGCCGGGGAGCGTGCCGTGATCGCCCAGCCGCTGCTGCTGCTCGCCTTCCTGCTGCTGGTCATCGCGGCGGCGCGGCAGGCGGAGGAGCGCTACCCCGTCATCCAGAAGATCAGCTCCGCGGTCGTCTGCACCCTGCTCGGCATCCTGCTCGCCAACATCGGACTCATCCCGCGCGGCGGCGAGTTCATGGGTTCGCTGTCGCGCTACGCGATCCCCTACGCGATCGTGCTCTTCGTGCTCTCCACCCGGCTGGCCGACCTGAAGACCGCCGGACCGCGCATGGTCGTGGGGTTCGGGATTGCGGGGTTCGGCACCTTCGTGGGAGCGTTCACCGCGAGCCTGCTCTTCGCGGGACTCCTCGGACCCGAGACGTGGAAGCTCGGCGGCACCTTCGCGGGAGCGTTCTGGGGCGGAGGCCTCAACTTCGCCGCGGTCGGCCAGGGGCTCGAGATGACCCCCAGCCTCTTCGCGGGGGCCTTCGTGGTGGACAACCTCTCGACGGTGCCGTGGATGCTCGGGCAGGTCGCGCTCGCGTCGGCCCTCGCCGGGGTCTTCCTCCGCCGGGCGAAACCCGACGCGCTGGATGCGGCAGCCGACGACACCGAGGTGGACACCGACGCGCTGCGGCGCACCTGGACCGAGGGCTCGATCTCGATCACGCACCTCGCCATCCTGGCCGCCATCCCCCTGCTCGCGCTGGTCGCCGCCGGGCTCTTCGCCAGCGTCCTGCCGGGGGTGCCGGAAGTCCTGTGGCTGACGACGCTCGCGCTGATCCTGGGGCAGATCCCGGCCATCCAGCGGCTCAACGGGTCCGCGATGCTGTCCTACTTCGCCCTCCACCTCTTCTTCATCGTGATCGGCGCCGGCTCCGACGTGCGGGAAGTGGTGGCGGCGGGCCCCTGGCTCTTCTTCTACATGATCCTGATCATCCTGATCCACGCCGCCGTGCTCTACGGGATCGGCTGGCTCGCGCGGTTCGACCTGGCGACCATCACGCTGTCGAGCCAGGCCGCGGTGGGCGGGCCCGGATCGGCGCTCGCCCTCGGGATGGCGCTCAAGTGGAAGCACCGCATCGCGCCGGCGGTGATCATGGGGATCTTCGGCTACGGGTTCGGGAACTACCTGGGGTTCGGGACGGCCTACCTGCTGCGGGGAATCCTGCCGGGCTGATGGGCGAACGACTCCGGGGGCGCCGCGTCCTCGTCACGGGCGCGGCGCGCGGACTCGGCGCCTCCGCCGCCTGGGGGCTCGCGGAGGAGGGCGCCGAGTGCATCCTGCTCGACCGGTCGCGGGACGAACTCCAGACCACCGTCGAGATCGCCGCCGACCGCGGTCCCGGACCGTTCCACCCGCTGGTGTGCGACCTCTCGCGCCGGGAGAGCACGCTGGAGGCCGCGGCTCGCGCCCGGGAAGCCGCCCGGGGCGACCTGAGCGCGCTGGTGCACTGCGCCGCGATCATGCACCTGACCGCCGTCGAGGAAACGACCGGGCCGCAGTTGGACGAAATGCTGGAAGTGAACCTGACGGCGGCGTTCCTGCTCGTGCGCGAGCTGATGCCCGCACTCCGCGCCGGCAACGGCGGATCGGTCCTGCTGACCAGCTCGCGGGCGGGCATCTCCGGATTCGCCAACGAGGCCGTCTACTGCGCGACCAAGTTCGGGACCGAGGGCCTCGCGAAGGCGCTCGCCGAGGAGTGCGGCGGCGCCGGGATCCTGGCCAACACGATCACGCCGGGGGCGGGGCGCATCAAGCCCACGGGGCTCTCGCGGGCGGACGAGGCCGCGCTCCCGGCGGAGAAGCGCGTCTGGGGATCTTCGGAGGCGCTCGGTCCCGCCTTCGCGGCCTTCGCGCTGCTGCCCGGCTTCGAGGGCGCGCCCAACGGCCGGCGTTTCGAGGCCGACCGCGTGGCCGGCGCGGTGCGAACCCGCGGACTGCCGCTGCCGGCGGACGCCTGGGCAGAACTCGCCACGTGAACCACTTCTGCCCGATCCCGGTTTCCGACCGGTCGCACGCGCTCGGCGCCGGCCGGACCCTGCCCGACCCCGGGGCCGCGCTCGCTCCGGAGCCCGCCGCCGCGCTCCGGGCCGCCCTGCTCGGCGGGGAGACGCACTACACGCCCCGACCGGGCCTACCGGAACTCCAGGAGGAGATCGGCCGGCGGCTCGAGGCCGCCGGGGCGCCGCCCGGCGGGACGGTGGTCATCACCGGGGGGCGGCAGGAAGCGCTGTTCGTCGCGCTCGCCGGGGCGCGCGCGGAAGCCGGGGACGCGCCCGCCAGCGTGGCCCTGTCGCCGGCGACCGAAGGCGACCCGGGATTGCTCGCCGCGTGCGCCCTCCTCGATCTGTTTCCGGCGGCCGAGGCGGCCGGGGAGGGTGCAGTCGCGCGGATCGCCACGCCGGAGGAGTCCGGCAGCGCCGTCGCGGTCGAGATCGTGGACTGCGGGGACCGGCTCCTCTCCTTCGATGCGGAGAGCACCTTCCTCGCCGGGGTGGGCGAAGAGGCGGTGCTCGTCGGCTCGCTCGACGGCCTCCCCGAGCTCGCCCCGTTCCGGGTCGGCTTCTTCCGGGTGCCGCCGCGGCTTCTGGGCCGCCTCCGGAGCCTGAAGCAGGCGGTCTCGATCTGCACCGCGGCCCCCTCGCAGCGGACCGCCGCGCTGCTGCTGGGAGCCGGGCCGGCGAAACCGCGGCCGCGTCCCACGCTCGCGAAACCCGGCAAGGACGACTCGCGCTATTCGCTGATGGAGCTCGCCGCGCGTCTCGACGGAGTGGTCAGCCTCGGCCGGGGCGACCCCGACGCCGACGCCCCGGCGCCGGTTCTCGAAGCCGCCTGCGCACAACTCGGCGAGACCGAACCGCTCGATTTCCTCGGCCAGCGCTGGCTCCGGGAACGGATCGTGGAGCGGGAGGAGGCCCGCACCGGCATCCGCTGGGACCCGGACACCGAGACCCTGGTGACCGGCGGCGCCCAGGAGGGCATCACCCTCGCCATGCTGGCGCTGGTGGGAGAGCGGGAGGAGGTGCTGCTCGCCGACCCGCGCTACACCTCCTACGTGCAGGCCATCGCGCTCGCCCGCGGCCGGATGGCGCCGGTGCCCTGCGGAGGGGTGCAGGGCGAAGACGGCGAGGACTTCGGGATGCGCGCCGCGGCCACCGAAGACGTGCTCCGGCAGGCCGAGCGGCCCCGGCTCCTCACCATCGTGAACTTCTCCAACCCGACCGGCGCCAGGACTCTGGCGGAGGAGGTCGAGGACCTCTGCGGGCTGGCGGACCGCCATCACCTCTGGGTGCTGTCCGACGAGGTCTACGCCGACATGGCGCTCGACGGAAAGGGGCCGGTCCTCTCGCCGTCCACGCTCCCCGGGATGCGGAACCGGACGCTGACCATGGGAAGCGTCTCCAAAAGCTACGCCATGACCGGCTTCCGCGTCGGCTACCTGACCGGCCCCGCGGACGCGATCGCCGCCTGCGCCCGGGCCAAGGCGGCGCTCTCCGGCCCGGGACCGCTCTTCTCCCAGCGGGCGGCGGCCGCCGCGCTCGCCGGCGGCGAAGCCTTCCCGGCCCGGCTCCGCGAGATCTACCGGCCGCGAAGACAGTTGCTGCTCGACGGGTTCGCCCGGCTCGGCATCCCCACCGCGGCGCAGGGGGGCGGATTCTTCGTCTGGGCGGACATCTCCGGGTTCGGCCTCTCCGCGGAGGCGTTCTGCCGGCGCCTGCTTACCGAGGCGCGGGTGCTGATCTTCCCCGGGACCGCCTTCGGGGAGCGATGGGACCGCTACGCCCGGGTCTCCATGCTCCAGTCGGAGGAGCTGATCACCGAGGCCCTCAACCGAATGGAAGCCTTCGCGGGCTGAAGGAACCCCTCGAGCCGAGTTGCTATTCGCGTTTCGCCGGACGCGGACCAGCCAGCAGGGCCTCCACGGCTCGCCACATCTTGTCGAAAGACGGCGCGTTCCGGCGCGCCTCCGCCATGTCGAACGTCGCGGTCATCGGCGCCTGATCCGCGGTGGGCCGATACGGCTGGTGCCTGCCGATCCATTCCTTGGCGCCCGGAATCGCCTCAGGGTTCTGGGGGGCTGCCGAAACGCCGGAGACTGTGGACTCCGCGGCGGCGATGAACCAAGCTTCGTACTCCCGCGCGGCGAGCACCACCTGAATCTGCTTGTCTGGACGGGCCTCCCGGGCCCGCCTCAGGAGTTCCGGGCCCAGTTCCTTCGGACAGTCCTCGTCGGCATCCAGAAGAACGAGGATTCGGGCGTCCGGGCCGCCGTGGCTCACTGCGAGGTTCACGTACCGCTCCAACTCACCCTCCTTGACGATCCGGTCACGAGGGGCGCGGATCGGGCGTGCGATGCTCGGAGGGTCGCCCGCCGAGACCTCCGCGATGATCCGGCGAAGCAGTTCCGGGACGGCTTGAACCTCTCCCTTCCCTTCGACGATCACGGCGATGCGGACCACAGTTCACGCCCCGTTGCCGAAGAGCTTGAGGTGCGTGGGTCTGGCGAGTATCGGATCGGGATTGAGCATTTCCATCCGCAGCAACTCTCCGGGAGTTGACAGCCCGTCACGCAGGATTCCCCGACCCTCCTCGTCCAGCGGCGCGAGTCGGGTTTCGCCGTCTTCCGACACGACCGCCAGGAGAGACCGCGCGGGGAGCGTCCTCTGGTCCAGGAGATCGGCGCTATGTGTCGTGGCGACGACCTGCACGGTCGCGCTCACTTCCTGCAGGACATCCACCACGGCTTCCGCCGCCGCCGGGTGGAGAGCGCTCTCCGGCTCCTCGATGCCGACGAGCCGGGCGGCGAGGGATGAATTGCCGACGCCCTGGAACAGCGCCACCAGAACGCCAAACGCCCGGAGCGTCCCGTCCGACATGTTGTTCGCCAGGAACCTCCAGGCGTGCTCGTCACCGCGCACCTTCTGCAGGAACTCCAGCGTCAGTTTCGGGCCGAGAGTCTTCGTTTCCACGCCAACGGTTCCCGGAACGATCACTGAGAGGTACCGCACGATGCGCTCGATGCTGGAAGGGTGGCGCGACCGCATCGCGCCGAACACGCTCGCCAGATTGGCCCCGTCGCCGTCGAGAACGTCGCTCGGCGCGGAGGACTGGAGGTCGCGAATCCGGCCTGGGTCCAGGTTGTAGAACCCCATCCCGGACAGCACGTCGTAGATGGGCCGAAACACCGCATGGCTGGACGCCGGCAGGAGATACAACCGGTCCCGCTGGGTGAGCGGAGGCAAATCGCGCATCGAGGATTGCGTGATCTGGCCCCTCTCGGTTACGAAATGTCCGGTCTGCGCCGGATCCGTCGAACGCACCCGGCACTCCTCACTGCGTACCTCGTAACCGCCGTTCGGCCGGGCGCCGACCGAGAAGGCGTAGGCGGCCTCGCCGGCGGGGAGGCGCAGATCGAGGCGGATTCCGAAATGGTTCGGATGACCCCGCGAGCGCCGCCGGACGTCGCCGATGCCGCCGCGCTCGCGGAGGGCGTGATCGAGGGAAAACCGGAGCGCCTGGGCGGTGAAGCGGAGGGCATCGAGGAAGTTGCTCTTCCCCGCTCCGTTCGGCCCGACCAGCAGCGTCAGCGGCTCGAGTCGCACATCGCAGGCGGCGATGCTCTTGTAGTTGCGCAGGCGAGCGCGGGTGATCGTGCGGGAATCGGTGTTCGTCATCGGACCTTCACGAGCTCGCCGCTTCGCATCGTAGCCGAGGCGATGCCATGCCGGTCTCGTAGAATCGAGTCGCACGGGAGGGACGCCCGATGACGGACCCACGGAACTGGTGCAGATTGTTGGGGCTGGCGACCGCACTCGCGGTGCTGGCGGCGTGCAGCCGCGGGAGCGAGCCAACCGCGGAAGCCGACGACGATCGCTTCCGGAAGTACGCCGCCGGGATGGGGGCGCATCACCTCTGTTCCGGCACCTTCGTGGTGGGGCGGGTCACCGAGCGCTCCCCGGAGACGGTCCTGGCCGAGGACATCGAGCCCTTCGTGGGCTTCGCGTGGCAGGACGACTTCGAGTGGGAAGTGGACATGGCGGCGAAGAGCGCCACGGTCTGGGCCGCCGACGTGGCGCCGCGCACCGCGAAGTACCACGGCGACCAGGGGTGCACGCTGCTCCTCGACGGCGAGGACTCGGTGCGGTTCACCCCGGTGCCCGTCCCCCGGAACCAGCCGCCGGCGGACGAGCAGGACTGGCCGCTCGGGGACGTCGGCGCGGAGGAACCCGACCAGGCCGGCGTGGACCGGGCGGCGCTCGACGCGGCGCTCGACGCCGCGATGGGGACGGAGCAGAACACCCGCGCCCTCGCGGTGGTCCGGCGCGGGAAGATCGTGGGCGAGCGCTACGCCCCCGGGTTCACCCGGAACACTCCCCAGATCAGTTGGTCGGAGGGCAAGAGCGTCACGGCGACCCTGATCGGCGTGCTCATGCAGAAGGGGCACTTCGGGCTGGATGATCCGGCACCCGTCGCCGAGTGGCGCGAGGAGGGCGACCCCCGCGGCGTCATCACGATGCGGCACCTGCTCACCATGAGCAGCGGGCTCGACATGACGAACCTGGGACTCGAGGGCGCGTCATCGCTGATTCCCGAGAACGAGCACATGCGCGTCTATTTCGACGCCCTGGACGTCTTCGAGCACGCGTCGGGACAGCCCTACGGCATCCCGCCCGGCACCGAGTTCCGCTACCGGAACTCGGGTCCGCTGACCCTCGGGAGGATCGTGCGGGAAACGGTCGAGAACAACGACAGGGAGTACCTGACCCACCCGCAACGGATGCTCTTCGACCGGATCGGCTCCCGCGACTTCGTGCTGGAGACCGACCCCTGGGGCAACTTCATCCTGAGCGGCTATGACTACGGCAGCGCCGCCGACTGGATGCGGTTCGGCCTGCTCTACCTCTGGGACGGCGTCTTCGAGGGCGACCGCATCCTCCCGGAGGGCTGGTCCGAGTTCGTGAGCAGCCCCTCGCCGGGAGCGCAGGAGGACGAATACGGCGGGCTCTGGTGGCTGAACCTCGGGGGGCGCTATGCGGACATCCCGCGCGACGCCTACTGGGCCTCGGGATTCATGGGGCAGACCACGATGGTGATCCCGTCCCGCGACGTGGTGATCGTCCGGCTCGGGCCGAGCCCAGGGGAATTCGGGCCCTACCTGAACGCCACCGTGTCCGCGATCCTGGCCGCCTTCGACGACAGCGCGGACTGACCGTCAGGGTCCCGTAGAATCGAAACCTGCGGGAGGGACGCCCGATGACGGAACCACGGAAGTGGCGTGCTTTTCTGGGACTTGCGGGCGCGCTCGCGGTCCTTGCCGGATGCGGCGCAGGAATGGAGCCCGCTGACGGGGCAGACGACGGCCGTTTCCGCAAGTACGCCGCCGGGATCGGGGCGCACCACCTCTGCTCCGGGGTGTTCGTGGTCGGGAGGGTGACCGAGCGTTCGCCGGAGACGGTGCTGGCGGACGACATCGTCCCCTTCGACGACTGGGCCTGGCAGGCCGACTTCGAGTGGACCGTGGACATGGAGGCCAGGAGCGCCACGGTCTGGGCAGCCGACGTGGCGCCGCGCACCGCGAAGTACCACGGCGATCAGGGATGCACGATCCTGGAGGACGGCGCCGAATCGGTCCGTTTCACGCCGGTTCCGGTTCCGCGGAACCTCCCGCCGGCGGAGGAACAGGACTGGCCGCTCGGAGACGTGGGTGCGGAGGAACCCGACCAGGCCGGCGTGGACCGGGCGGCGCTCGACGCGGCGCTCGATGCCGCGATGGGCACCGAACAGAACACCCGGGCGCTCGCGGTGGTCCGGCGCGGCAAGATCGTAGGGGAGCGCTACGCCCCCGGATTCAACCGGAACACACCGCAGATCAGCTGGTCGGAGGGCAAGAGCGTCACCGCCACCCTGATCGGCGTGCTCATGCAGGAGGGGCACTTCGGGCTCGACGATCCGGCGCCGGTGGCCGAGTGGCGCGAGGAGGGCGACCCCCGCGGCGTCATCCTGATGCGCCACCTGCTCACCATGACCAGCGGGCTCGACATGACGAACACCGGATTCGACGGTCCGCCGTCGCTCGTCCCCGAGAACGAGCACATGCGGGTCTACTTCGACGCGCTGGACGTCTTCGAGCACGCGTCGAGCCAGCCCTACGGCATCCCGCCGGGCACCGAGTTCCGCTACCGGAACTCCGATCCACTGACCCTCGGCCGGATCGTCCGGGAGACCGTGGAAGGCGCCGGCGGGGATTACCTGACCTTCCCGCAGCGGATGCTCTTCGACCGGATCGGCTCGCGCGACTTCGTGCTCGAGCCCGACCCGTGGGGCAACTTCATCCTGAGCGGCTACGAGTACGGAAGCGCGGCCGACTGGATGCGCTTCGGGCTGCTCCACCTCTGGGACGGCGTCTTCGCGGGGGACCGCATCCTCCCCGAGTACTGGTCGGAGTTCGTGAGCAGCCTCTCCCCTGGCGCGAAGGAAGGGGAGTACGGCGGGCTCTGGTGGCTGAACCTCGGCGGGCGCTACACGGACATCCCGAGCGACGCCTACTGGGCGCTCGGCCACATGGGGCAGGTCACCATGGTGATCCCGTCGCGGGACGTGGTGGTGGTCCGCCTCGGCCCGAGCCCGGGAGGATTCGACGAGTACCTGAACGCCACGGTGGGGGCGATCCTGGCCGCTTTCGACGACAGCGCGGGTTAGCACCCCTTCGCGAGCCAGCCCCGATAAGACGTATATTATCTATTTGGACGGTCTCAATATACAATTAACAGCATGATCGGTCGACCGCTCTGGTTAGACCGCATTCGCCGGGCTTGGTCACACCGCCCGATCGTGTGGCTGTCGGGCGTCCGAAGGGTGGGGAAAACGAACCTGTCCCGGATGCTGCCCGATGCGAGGCACCTGAACTGCGACCTCCCCGCCACTGCGCGAACGCTGGCTGATCCGGAACTGTTCCTCAGCGGCCAGCCGCCCGGAGCGACGCTCGTCCTCGACGAAATCGACCGCATCCCCGACCCCAGTCGGTTGCTGAAGATCGCCGCGGACGAGTACCGGAGCCTTCGGATTCTGGCGACCGGGTCCTCCACGCTGGCCGCCACCCGCAAGTTCCGCGACTCGCTGACCGGGCGCAAGGAATCGGTCCATCTCTGCCCGGTGCTGTGGGAAGAGTGCGCAGAACCCTTCGGAGTGGGCGATTTCGACCGCCGGCTGCTGCACGGCGGTCTGCCGGAGGCGTTGCTGCGCGACGAGAAACGCCCCTCGTCCTTCAGCGAGTGGATCGACAGCTTCTACGCCCGGGACATCCTGGAGCTGTTCGATGTCCGAAACCGCCAGGGCTTCCTGGCGCTGGTCCGGCTTCTCCTGCGCTGGAGCGGCGGACAACTCGACATCGGCCGCGTGGCCCGGCAGTCCGAGTTGAGCCGCCTGACCGTCGGGACGTATCTCGACGCCCTCCAGACCGCGCACGCCGTCCACCTCCTCCGCCCGTTCCACGGCGGCGGAACGCGCGAGATCGTGGCCCGTCCCAAGTGCTACGCCTTCGATACGGGGTTCGTCACCTTCGAGAAAGGATGGGACGCGCTGCGGCCGGAGGATCGCGGGATCCTCTGGGAGCACCTCGTGCTCGACTCGCTGCGCTTCCGGCTTTCGGACGACCGCATCTTCTACTGGCGCGACAAGAGCGGACGGGAAGTGGACTTCGTCATCCGGCGCGCCCGGGACCGCGTGGACCTCGTGGAGTGCAGGATGGACCCGGACGAACTCGACGGCGGCTCCGTTCGCGCCTTCCGCCGGCTGTATCCGGAGGGAGAGAACTTCGTCGCCTCACCCGCGGTGAGAGAGCCTTATCGAATCCGCCGCGCGGGGTACGCCTTCACCGTCCGTGCTCCGGGCCCGGTCGGACAGCCGGGGGGAGAGTGACGGGAGTACCAAGAAACCGCCTGTCAGGCCGGCACGTCCTCGCGGATGCGGAAGACGGAGACGGCGCGGATGCGGTCACGGAGGGGATAGGTGTCGTGGCCGCCATGGATGACGTCGAGACAGTCGAGTCGGAGGTCCTCGACAGCGGTGTGCATCGACCGCGTCGTGCGCGGGGCCGAGGTGCGCTTGATCTCGAAAGCGCGGCGCTCCCGGCCGCGGACGATCAGGAGATCCACCTCCGCGCCGGTGTGCGCCCTCCAGAAGTAGCACTCCTCGGGGTGGGCGTCCAGGTGCGCGATCAGTTCCTGGATCGCGAAACCCTCGAAGGACGCGCCCACCTTGGGATGGGTATCCAGGTCCTCCGGAGTCCGAATGTCGAGCAGGTAGTGGAGCAGCCCGCTGTCGCGTAGATAGACGCGGGGCGTCTTGACCTGGCGCTTGCCGAGGTTTTCGGACCAGGGGCGAAGCACCCGGAGCACCAGCGCGGCTTCGAGCAGGTCCAGGCAGCTTCGCGCCACCTTGGCCGAGCCACCGAAGGCGCGGGCCATTTCGGCGTGGTTCCAGAGTTGGCCGTGGAGGTGGGCGGCCATTCCCCAGAAGCGGCCCAGCGTCGGCGCGGGCAGGCGGACGCCGAGCTGCGGCAGGTCACGCTCGAGGAACGTGCGGACGAACTCCCGGCGCCACGCGAAACTCCGGGCATCGTTCGGCGCGAGGAACGACCGCGGGAACCCACCCCGCAGCCAGCGGACGAACAGCGCCTCGGAACCCGTGTCCTCGACGTCGAGGCCGCCGAGTTCCCGGTAGGCGATGCGTCCCGCGAGGGTTTCGCTCGACTGGCGCAACAGCTCCGGGCTGGCGGAGCCAAGGATCAGGAACCGCGCCGGATTGTCCGGCCGATCGAGGAGGACGCGGAGCGCAGGAAAGATCTCGGGCCGGCGCTGGATCTCGTCGAGGACCACCAGTCCCCGCAGGGGTTCGAGGGCGCCGAGCGGATCCTCGAGCCGGGCAACGTGGCGAGCGTCCTCAAGATCGAATCGGGTTACCGGGCCGGGGAGGCGCTCGGCGAACTGGCGGGCCAGCGTCGTCTTCCCGATCTGGCGAGGCCCGAGAATGGCGACGGCGGAGAATCCGGCGAATGCCGCATCGAGCCCCCGCAACGGTCCCCGACGCTCCAGCATGGAGTCATTTTACTGCGAAAATCAGACTCTTACGGGCTGAATATCACAGTTAATGAGAAACGTCGAGAGCTGGCCGGCGTTCGCGGCCGGGGGGCCACGGCGGGATTGCGGTTCGGGAGGCGGGCTACCGGTGGAACGCGAACCCGAAATCCACGCTGAACAGGAAGAACGCGGGCCGGACGCGCTCGCTGATCGTCATGCTGCCGGACATGGACGACGACGGGTCCGCGATCGTGAGGACCGTGTCCGAGAGGAGCGCTCCAGACCAGTAGATGTCGGCGCGGGGGCGCACGATGAGGTTGCCCGCCGTCAGGGTGACCCCCACCGAGCCCCCGATGAGCGCCTTGTCGCGCGCCTGGGTCAGGCGGAAGTCCGTCTCGATCGGCGGCGGCTCGCCCGGGAACCCCTGCCGCGCGAGCGCGAAGATGCCGAGTGGATCGTCGCCGCCCGCCATCAGCCGGTCCGAACCCTCGTCCCGGACGCGCAGCCAGCCGCCGCCGAGCCCCACGAACAGCCGGACGTCCGGCCCGAACACCGGCGCCTCGTGAAACGCCTGGACGACGAGCAGTCCGGCGCGCGAATCGGCCCGGTACTCGGATTCGTAGCCGTCGTCCTCGTAGCGGTCGTCTCCGTAGCCGTCGTCGCCGCGGTAGCGGCCACCCGGTTCGGCCAGTTCGAACGCGCCGAACGGACCAACGTCCGCGACCGCCGGCGTCAGGAGCCGGTTCGGGGCGAAGGTCCAGGCGATCTCCAAGCCGGACCGGCCGCGCGCCAGCCGGACGCCGCCCGCGCCCAGGTAGTTCCACGCGGACTCCGAGTCTCCCGCGGAGAAGCTGATCGGCGGCTCGCCGATCTCGAAGCCCGCGAGACTCATCTCCGTCCGGAGGCTCGCGGCCAGGACGTGCGCCCCGCCGCGTCCGAAGAGTTCAACACGCCAGCCGCCGGATCCCCGGTGCG
Organism: Acidobacteriota bacterium; assembly: GCA_022826195.1. Classification (GTDB taxonomy): domain Bacteria; phylum Acidobacteriota; class Vicinamibacteria; order Marinacidobacterales; family Marinacidobacteraceae; genus Marinacidobacterium. The sequence goes on along the minus strand of JAJDVI010000019.1, from coordinate 30,306 downwards.
CGCGGGCGTCCTGCGCGGCCGGCCGGGCGGCGCGCTTCCGGTCGCGGTCTTCCGCGACGGCCAACGGAGCGCCGGCTACCAGAGCGGCGAGCAGCAGCGCCGTCCACCGGCCCGTTCGCCTGGATCCCGTCATGCGTCAAACACCCCGTGACGGGATGGTAGTGCGGCTAGAAGATCACCCGCAGGCCGAGCTGGGCCTGACGCTGGGCGCCGACGCGGGCGGCTCCGAGCCTGAATTCCGGATTCGCGGAACCGTCGTTGAGCGCCGGCTCCTGCTGGTCCGAGCCGGACACGCGGAAGGTCGCCGCATTGAAGACGTTGAACACCTCGAAGAGCGCCTCGAGGTGCGCGCCGGCGACCTCGAACCGCTTGGTGATCCGGAGATCGAGGTTCGTCCAAACGTCGTTCCGCTCACCGTTCACCGGGACGAGTTCGCCGCCGATCACCGCCCTCGTCTGGGGGCCGTAGGGGCCGACGTAGAAGTCGGGGTGGTTGTGGAACCCGACCCGCGGGTCGAGCGCCGTGAACGGTGATCCGGACTGGGCCGTCAGGATGCCGCTCGCCAGGATGTCGAAGGGCAGGGTGAAGACGCCGCTCGCGACGAAGCGGTGCGGGATGTCCCGGCTGGAAAGGCCCCAGTCGTAGTCGGGGTCCGACGGATCGGTCAGCGTCAGGCTGCCCGAGGACCGTTCGTTGTCGTCGTTCGAGCGGTCGCGCGACCAGGTGTAGTGGGCCTGGAACTGGATGCCGTCCCGGAACCGGCGGCGGAGCGCGGCGGTCAGGGCCACGTAGTCGGAGCGCGCGAGGGAGTCGCGCACCAGGATCGTCCCGAAGTTCGGATTGATCCGTTCGCCGCTGTAGACCGGGCGCCCGAAGGCGTCGCGGCCGGGCGCGGGCGCGTTCGCGTCCACGTTGGAGGCCAGCAGATCGCCCCGGGCGTAGACGAAATCGAGCGAAGCGGCGAGGTCGCGGGCGACCTCACGCTCGAAACCGAGGTTGAACCGAGTGGTGCGGGGGTCCTCGAAGTCCGGATGGACGTAGCTCAGCGACGGCGTCAGGCCGGCCGGCGGGTTCGCGTTGTCGATCGCGCCGCCCATGGGGACGAAGCCCGTCTCGCCCGGCGCCACGACCGCGTTGCCGTAGCGCGGAAAGACGCCGGTGTCGCTGTAGGCGGAGAAGAACAGCAGGGTCGGGGTGCGCCCGTAGAAGATCCCCGCGCCGCCGCGGAGGATCGTGTCGGCGTCGAGCGAATAGACGAACCCGGCGCGGGGGGAGACGTTGTCCAGATCGTTCGGGATCGAGGTCCCCTCGGGGAGGACGTGCTCGATCCCGCTCGGGTTGAAGGTGCCGTCCCAGCGGGCGCCGGCGTTCAGGGTGAGCCGCGCGCTCGGGCTCCAGGTGTCCTGGAGGTAGAACCCGAGCGTCTGCTGGGTGATGTCGAAGTTCGGGTTGCTGACGTCGCCGAAGAAGATCCGGGCCCGCGCCGCCTCGCCGTTCACGAAGTCCTCGACGCTGTCGAAGTCGTAGCGTCCGTCGGCGTTCCCGGCGAAGTACTCGCTGAGGTGGTCCTGGCTGAAGTCGAACCCGAGGCGGATCTCGTGGTTCCCGGAGAGGAACGAGAAGCGCTCCTGGACCTCGAACTTCCGCTCGTCCACGTAGATCGGCAGCCACCACGGCTTGCCGAACGACCCGAAGGACGGCTCGAAGATCCGGAAGTTCGCCTGCACCGCGCTTTCGGGCAGGTTCGCCAGCCGGTCGAGGTCGTCGTAGGCGTACTGGACCCGGAACTCGTTCACCCCCGTCTCGCCGAGCAGCGAGACCACCGATCCGACGAGGGCGTGCGTCCTTTCGAGCTTTCGCGACTCCTCGGCCACGTAGTCCGAGGTCCGGGCGTAGTCGGTGAAGTTGTAGCGGAGGGTGAGCGAGTGGTCGTCGTTCACGCGGTGGTTCAGCTTGCCGAACAGGATCAGGTTGCCGGTCTCGCGCACGAACTGGCCGCTGGCGGTGCCGTCGCCGTTCGGGCTGAATCCGGACAGCACCTCGGGATAGACCGACTGGATCGCGTCGTACTGGCCCGCCCCCCGGATGTCCCGGATGAAGGGCTGGCTGCGGGCGGTCTGGTCGTAGGACAGGAAGAAGTGGGTCCGGTCCCGGAGGACGGGGCCGCCGAAGGAGGCGCCCCAGTTGTAGCGCTCGAACTCGTCCACCTCGTAGCGGTCGTCGGCCGCGTCGATCCCCCGGTGGGCGTCCAGGGGGGACTGGGGCAGCCGGGCGACCATCCGCTGGTCGCGGAAGAAGAGGAAGCCCGATCCGGCGAACTCGTTGGTGCCGGCCTTCGTGACCACGTTGATGTAGCCCCCGCCGGAACGCCCGGCCTCGGCCGAGTAGCCGCTCGTGACCACCTGGAACTCCTTGACGGACTCCTGCGCGACCACCAGGCCGCCGTTCTCGGTGGCCTCGCCGCCGCGCCCGTAGCCGAAGAAGGCGCTCTTCGCGTCGGCGCCGTCGATGGTGAGCCCGGAGTTGATCCCGCGCTGGCCGCTCAGCGAGATGCCGCCGCGCTGCGGTTCCACCTTCACGGTCGGCTTGAGCAGCGCGAACTGGACGTAGTCGCGGCCCGAGATCGGCAGCGACGAGATCTCCTGTTCATCCACGTAGCCGGCGGCGCCGCCCCGGCCGACCTCGAGCAGCGGCGCCTCGGCGGTCACCATCACGGTCTCCGCCACCCCCGACAGCCCGAGCTGGAGGTCGGTCTCGAGGATCTGGCCGACGAGGAGCTGGATCCCTTCCCGCCGGGTGGTCTGGAACCCGGCGAGCGAGGCGGTGAGGTCGTACTCGCCGCTCGGAACGGACCGCACGGCGAAAAAGCCCCGGCCGTTCGTGACCGTGGTCCGCACCTGACCCCGCTCGGTGTCCCGGAGTTCGATGGTCACGCCCGGCAGCGCCCCGCCGCTCTCGTCGGTGATGAAGCCCTGCACCGTCCCGAGGGTCTGCAGGGCCGCGCCCGGAACGGCGAGGGCAAGGGCCAGCAGGATGCCGGCAGTCAGGCTCTTGGTGTTCGACACGCTGGTCCTCCGTTCTGCGCGAGACCGGAACGTTCCCCGTACCTCGGGACGCGAGAATCCTTGACGTGGAAGCGTGACTTTTCAAGGACTCGCCGGAAAGACCTGCGAGACGAACGCGCGACCGTTCAGAAAACGATGCGAAGCGCGAGCTGGGCCTGACGCTGGGCGCCGGCGAGCGCGCCCGCGAGACCGAACTCCGGGTTCGGGGTCACCCCGTCGTCGAGGAAGACCTCCTGCTGGTCCACGTCCCCCACCCGGAAGGCGGCGTGGTTCAGGACGTTGAAGACCTCGAAGAGCGCCTCGACCCGCGCGGGGCCGAGTCCGAATCGTTTGGTGAGCCGCACGTCGAGGTTCGTCCAGGGGTCGTTCCGCTCGCCGTTCAACGGGACGAGCGCGCCACCGACCACCGCTCGCGCATGGGCGCCGGACGGCCCGACCGCGAAGCCGGGGTGGTTGTGGAAGCCCACCGCGGGATCGAGGGCGGTGTAGGGCGAGCCGGACTGGGCGGTGAAGATGCCGCTCGCCTGCAGCCCGAGCGGCAGGTCGAACACTCCGCTCGCCACCAGCCGGTGCGACGTGTCCCGGTTCGAGAGCCCCCAGTCGTAGTCGGGATCCGCGGGATCGGTGAGGGTCAGCCGTCCCGATCGCTCGCTGTCGTCGTTCGAGCGGTCGCGGGACCAGGTGTAGTGGGCCTGGAACTGGACGCCGCCCGAGTACCGGCGCCGCAGCGCGGCGGTGACCGCCACGTAGTCCGAACGCCCGAGCGCGGCCCGCACGAGGACGGGCCCGTAGGCCGGGTTGATCCGCTCGCCCGAGTAGACCGGCCGCCCAAAGGCGTCCCGGCCCGGCGCCGGGACGTTCGCATCCCGGTTCGACTGGAGGAAACGGCTCCGCGCCGCCAGGAGATCGAGCGAGACGGCGAGCCCCCGTCCGATCTCGCGCTCGTAACCGAGATTGACGCGCTCCGTCCGGGGGTCCTCGAAGGCGGGATCGAAGTAGCTGAGCGCCGGGATCATGCCGGCGGGCGGGTTCTCGTTGTCGATCGGGTCGCCGAGCGGGACGAAACCCGTGTCCCCGGGCGCGAGGATCGCGTTGCCGAAGCGGGGAAAGACGCCGGTGTCGCTGTGCGCGGTCGAGAACAGCAGGGTGGGCGTCCGGGCATGGAAGATCCCACCCCCGGCGCGCACGACGCTCCGCGGGTCGAGGGACCAGACGAGCCCGCCGCGCGGCGAGACGTTGTCGAGGTCGTCGGGGATGCGCCGGCCCTCGGGCAGCACGTGTTCGATGCCGCCGGGGTTGAACGTCCCGTCCCAGCGCGCACCGACGTTCAGGGTGAGCCGCGGGTTCGGGCTCCACGAGTCCTGGAGATAGACGCCGAGGATCTGCTGGGCCACCCGGAAGTTGGGTTTGGCCTTGCTTCCGAACCAGATGACGGCGCGGGCGGCGTCCCCGGCAACGAAGTCCTCCAGCGTGTCGAAGTCGTAGCCGCCGTCCGCGTTGCCGACGAAGTACTCGTTCAGGGTGTCGTGGCTGAGCGTGAAACCGGCGCGGACCTCGTGGTTCCCGAGCAGCAGGGAGAACCGCTCGCGCACCTCGAACTTCCGCTCGTGGTTGAAGACGGGCAGCCACCAGGGCTTGCCGAACGAGCCGGCGGAAGGCGAGAAGATGCGGAAGTGCGCCTGGAGCGCGCTGTCGGGCAGGTGGGAACTGCGGTCGAAGTGGTCGTAGGCGTACTGGAGCCGGAGCTCGTTGACGCCGGCGCTCCCGACGAGCGAGACGAGCGATCCCACCAGCGAGTGGCTCTCGACGAACCGCCGGGACTCCTCCCCGACGTAGTCGGACACCCGGTCGTAGTCCGTGAAGTTGTAACGGACGCTGAGGGAGTGCCGGTCGTTCACCCGGTGGTTCAGCTTGCCGAAGAGGATGAGGTTGCCGGTCTCGCGCAGGAACTGGCCGCTGGCGGTGCGGCCGCGCTCCGGGTCGGGGGCGGCGATCCCGTCGTCGTTCGGGCGGTAGCCGGCGACGAGCTCGGGGAAGGCGGCGAGCACGGCGTCGTAGTGGCCGCGGCCCCGGATGTCCCGCAGGAAGGGCTGGTTCTGCGACGTGTGGTCGTAGGACAGGAAGAAGTGGGTGCGGTTGCGCCGGATCGGGCCGCCGAGCGAGGCGCCCCAGTTGGCGCGGCGGAAGGCGTCCGCCTGGTAGCGGTCGTCGTCGGGCGAGACGCCGCGGAACGCGTCGAGCGGCGACTGCGGAATCCGGGCGACCATCCGGTCGTTCCGGAGGAACCAGAACGCCGACCCCGCGAACTCGTTGCCGCCGGACCGGGTCACGACGTTCATGACGCCGCCGCCGGAGCGGCCCGCCTCCGCCGCGTACCCGCTGGTGACCACCTGGAACTCCTTGACGGACTCCTGGGCCACCAGCACGCCGCCGCCTTCCCGCGCCAGTCCGCCGCGGCCGAACCCGAAGAACGCGCTCTTCGCGTTCGCCCCGTCGATCGTGAGGCCGGAGTTCACGGCCCGCTGCCCGCTGAGGGAGAGCGTCCCCCGGCTCGGGTCCACCTGGACCGTGGGCTGGAGCAGCGCGAACTGGACGAAGTCGCGGCCCGCGATCGGGAGCGCCGCGATCTCCTCCTCGTCCACGTAGCCGGCGGCGCCCGACCTGCCGACCTCCAGCACGGGCGCCTGGGCGTTCACCGTCACCGTCTCCTCGACCGACGCGAGGCCGAGCCGCAGGTCGAGTTCCACGCTCTGGCCGACGTGGAGATGGAGGTCGTCGCGCCGCACGGTCCGGAACCCCGGCAGCGAGGCGATGAGGTCGTACTCGCCGCTCAGGACGGCCCGCAGCGCGAAGAAGCCCCGGTCGTTCGAAACCACCGTCCGGCGGTGGCCGCGCTCGCGGTCCACGAGTTCGACCGTCACCCCGGCGAGCGCGGCGCCGGTGTCGTCGCTCACGAACCCGTGCACCGAGGAGAGCGACTGCGCGACCGCGGCCGCGCCGGCGAGCGTCAGCGCCAGAACCAGGGCCGCGTGAACGGCCAGCCCACGAGAAAGAACCATCCCCGCGGGCATTTTCGCTCATAGAATCGGCCGGATGGGGCTGTCCTGCCGGCGAGCGAGCCGGACCCGCGCATGACGCGGCTGGCGGAGCGGGTGGCGGTGGTCACCGGGGCCGCGGCCGGGATCGGCAGGGCCACCGCCGAGCTCTTCGCAGAGGAGGGGGCCCGGGTGGTGCTGGCGGACGTCGCCGCGGACGCGGTGGAAGAGGTCGCGGCCGGAATCCGGGACGCCGGCGGCACGGCGGCGGCGGTGGTGGCGGACGTTTCGTCCGAAGCGGGCGTCGAAGCCGTGGTCGGAGCCGCCGAGGACCAGTTCGGCCCGGTGGACGTGCTGGTGAACAACGCCGGGGTCGAGCTCAAGAAGCTGGTCGAGGACACGAGCCTCGCCGAGTGGGAACGGATCCTTCGGACGAATCTCACGTCGGCGTTCCTGATGTGCCGCCGGGTCGTCCCCGGGATGAAGGAACGCCGCCGCGGGGTCATCGTGATGAATTCCTCGGTCGGGAACTTCATCGCCGCGACGAAGAGCTCCGCCTACGGTGCGTCGAAGGCCGGGATGATGGCGCTGGCCCGGAGCCTGGCGCTCGAGGGGGCGCCCTACGGCATCCGGGTGAACGCGGTGTGCCCCGGGGTCATCGACACGCCGATGAACGAGCGCAACCTGGCGCGGAGCGAGGACCCCGACGCCATGCGCCGTTCCTGGTACGAGATCACGCCGCTCGGCCGGCTGGGAACCCCGCGGGACGTGGCGCAGGCGATGCTGTTCCTGGCGTGCGACGAGTCCGGTTTCGTGACCGGATTGCCGCTCGTCATCGATGGCGGCCGACTGATTCAGTAACGTATTCGTTACCATTGTGCCGTGATTCGGCGCACCTTCCGGAAATCGGTCCGCGCCCGTGCGGTCCGGGACCCCCTGTTCCGGGTTTCGCTCCTCGAATCGGGCTTCGACGCGCTCCTCGCCGGCGACCTTCCCGGATTCCGGGAGGGGATCCGCAGCTACGTGAACGCGACACTCGGGTTCGCCCGGCTCGCGGACCGCACCGGCATCCCCGAGAAGAGCCTGATGCGGATGCTGGGCCCGAGCGGCAACCCGCGCGCGGTTCACCTAGCCACGGTCATCGGGGCCATCTCCCAGCACGAGGGCGTCGAAATCACCGCCCGCATCAAGGATCCGGAGTAGGGGAACGGCGACCTCGTTGTCCTATCCTCTTCTTGCGCCATGAAAAGGATCACCATCAGGCTGCCCGAAGACCTCGCCCGCTGGGTTCGGACTCGGGCCGCGACCGAGGACCGGAGCGTATCCCGCTGGCTCGCGGAGGTGATCGAGAAAGTGCGCCAGCATGACCACGAGTACGACATTGCGATGAGGAGACTGCTGTCGCAGAAACCGCGGAAACTGGAGTGGATTGCCGGTCGGCGACCGACGCGGGAGGAGATCTACGACCGACCCGTGCTTCGCTGGGAGCGCAAGACACGCTGCGGCGCCGAGGCGGTCGATGTCTCGATCGGCACCAAGGATCGGGAGTAGCCAGGAGAAGACACCGGTCGCCTCTAGGCCGGCACCGCGCTGAGGAGGCTGGGAACGCCGGCCTTCAGGCCGGCATCCGCCGCAGGCGGACGCAACACGCAACCGCAGCCCGGCTCATGGTTCACTACGAACCCATGAACCCCGTCCGTACCGCCCTCCCCGTCCCCTTCCTGGCGATCCTCGCCTGGTCCTGCTCCCCCGGCCCCACCGACCCGGCCGACCTCGTGGTGGTCGGCGGTGCCGTCCTGACCGTGGACGCCGACTTCCGCGTGGCAGAGGCGCTTGCCGTCAAGGACGGCCGTATCCAGGCCGTCGGGTCCGCTGCGGATGTCCGGGCGCTGATCGGTCCGGACACGCAAATCGTTGAAATCCCCGGCAAGACCGTCGTTCCCGGACTCGCCGACAACCACCTGCACCGCGTCGGGGGCGGCGACGGCGTGGACCTCTCCCGCGTCCGCACGATGGACGAACTGCTCGGAGCCATCACGGAACGTGCCGAGACCGAGGGCCCCGGCGAGCTGGTGACGACCAACTCCGACTGGCATGAAGGCCAGCTTCGGGAACAGCGGCTTCCCCTGCGGCGGGACCTCGACCGGGCCGCGCCCGGCAACCCCGTCGTCGTCGTCCGGGGCGGTCACGAGTACATCCTCAACTCGCAGGCGCTCGAGAAGTGGGAGATCACCACCGAAACGCCGGTCCCGGACGGAGGCCGGATCACCCGGTATCCCGACGGCGAGCTGAACGGAGAGCTGGTGGACACCGCGAAGCGGCTGGTCACCCTGCCCGAGCGGCCGCCCCGGGACCTCGAGGAACGCATCCAGGACCAGGTCGAGGAATACCGGACCCTCCACGCGGCCGGCCTCACCAGCATCCGGCACCCCGGCAGCAGCATCGAGCACTTCCGCCTGCTGGAGGAGATGAAGCGGCGGGGACTCCTCACCATGCGGGTCACCTTCCTGATGCGGATGCGCGCCCGCAGCGCGGCGGACGTGGACGCGGCGATCGACGGGTGGGGCCTCGAGCCGCAGGCCGGCGACGAGTGGCTACGCCTCGGCGGCGTGAAGCTGGGGGTGGACGGCGGCTTCGAGGGCGGCCTGCTGCGCGAGCCGTACGAGGAGCCGTGGGGCCAGGGGGGCACCTACCACGGCCTGCGCACGATGCCGCAGGACGTCTTCAACGAGGTCGCGACCCAGCTCGGCCGCCGCGGCTGGCGGGTGGCCACCCACGCGGTCGGGGACCTCGCCATCGACCAGGTCCTCGAGGGTTACGAGGCCGCGAACGAGGTCACGCCGCTCGCCGGCAAGCGCTGGGCGATCGAACACGGCTTCATCCCTCGCGAGGACCAGTTCCCGACGATGAACCGCCTGGGGCTCCTGGTGGCCGGCCAGCATCACCTCTACGTCGCCGGCCCGAGCCTCGAGAAGTACTGGGGCCGGGAACGGGCGGAGTGGACCACCCCGATGCGGGCCTATCTCGACGCCGGAGTGATGGTCTCCGGGGGCACCGACGCGTCGGTCATCCCCTACCCGCCGCTGTGGGTCCTCCACCACTTCGTCACCCGCGAGACGATCAGCGGCGGCGTCTTCGGCGAGGACCAGCGGGTGAGCGTGGAAGAGGGCCTGCGGCTGATCACCCACGCCGTGGCGTACCTGAACTTCGAGGAGGACCTCAAGGGCACGCTCGAACCCGGCAAGCTCGCCGACTTCGTGGTGCTGTCGGACGATCCGCGCCACGTGCCCGCGGACGAGATCGAGGTGGAGATGACGGTCGTGGGCGGGGAGACGGTGTTCGCGCGCTGAGTACGGGTGGCAGCCGACACCATCACATCAGGTCGTCAGACCACAACTGCTCCAGGAAGTCCCGCCACGGAAGGATCCGCACGCCGTCGGCGGTGCGCCGGGGACGCGACTCGTTGCATACCACGAGGGCGTGCCGGGGACGGTGCTCTTCGCGGTACGCCCGGAGGCCGGTCAGATTCCGTTTCTGAACGTTGCTCGTCCCCTTGACCTCCACCGCCACCTCTCCCTCGTGGCCCAGCACGAAGTCGCATTCCAGACCCGTTCCGGTGCGCCAGAAGCGGACCGGGAAATCCAGCTCGCGATAGCTGCGATACGCGAGCAGCTCCATCAGGACGAAGTGCTCGAGCGCCTGGCCAAAACCGGGCCCGGCGAGCGCCTCCACCCGGCGGCGGGTGATCCGCCCGGCCAGTCCCACGTCGAACAGATAGAACTTCGGGGTACGCGTCAGCACCGCGCGGGACCGGCGCCGGGCGAAGGGCTCGACGAACACGCCGAGCAGGGTGTCGACGAGTATCTGGAAGTACTCCCGCACCGTCTTCGAGTCCACGCCGCAGTCCCGTGCGATCGCGCTGAAGTTCAGAAGTTCGGCGTGGGAGAACGACAGCGCGTCGAAGAACCGGGAGAACGCGGGGGTGTTTCGGGTGAGCCCTTCGGCGAAGACCTCCTCCCTGAGGTAGTCGTCCAAGTAGCCGGCAAGCGCGCGCTGCGGCGCGGACGCCGCGTAGTGTTCCGGGACCAGACCGTGGTCGAGCGCCCGACGCAGGTCGAAATCCGGGACCTCCGGCCACGTCAACGGGTGGAGCGCGAAGCGCCAGGCGCGCCCGCCGAGGAGGTTGGCCCGGCCCCGCTTCAGTTTGCGGGCGCTGGACCCGCAGAGGATGAACCGAAGCCCCTGGTCCTCGATCAGCCGATGGACCTCATCGAGGAGTGCCGGGACCTTCTGAACCTCGTCAACGATGATCGGACGCGCGCGGGTAGCGGCATCGAGATCGCGCACCTGTTCGGCGAAGCCCCAGGGAGCTCGGGTGAACTCCACGAGGAGCCTGGTGTCGAGGAGGTCGAAGCGGGCCGAATCGGGAAACTGCTGCTGCAGGAGCGTGGACTTCCCCGTCTTTCGGGATCCCCACAGGAAGGCGGACTGTCTCGGCGGAAGTTCGATGTGGAGTGATCGCGAATACATGCCCTGTTCGGATCATATTCCGAAAAACAGAGGTTTTTTCGGAATGTATTCCGAAAAACACTGCTAGTTGACGTCCGCACCATCCGGCACCGCCGAGTCAGGACGCCTGCCGGAATTCCCGGTAGCGGAGACTCAGCCGGTCTGGATCGGGGTGGTCCGCCCGCCGTCGCGGACGGTGGATGCGCTGGTCGTGCAGGTCCTGGAGCCCGTGGCGCAGCATGGGACCGTCCTTCTCCTCCAGAAGGTCGGGACGGACCTCGATGACGCCTCCGGGCGTCACGCCCAGAAAGAACTGATCGAAGGCCGCGTGGTGAATCTTGCAGAGGGAGAGTCCGTTCGGCACGACGGGGTCCCCTGTCGGGTCTCGGTCGGGGACGATGTGCGCTGCGTCGAGCAGCGGTTCCCGGCGGAGGCGGCAGAACGCGCAGCGGCTTCGGTAGGCGCTGAGGACGCGGTGCCGGAAGACCCGCTGGTGAATGCGCGCGACGGTGGTTCGGGTCGCGTAGCTGCGCTCCAGCTCGCGGTCTCCGCCGGCAGTCAGCGAAACGCCCGTCTGCTCGGCGGCGAGCTGTTGCGCCGCGTAGTCGGCGTGATCCGCGACCACGGTGACCGTCCGGTTCGAGGGATCGTCGCCGACGATGAACGCCGGCCAGACCGGGAGATACCGCGCGCGGCCGATTCCGTGGAAGTAGAGGACCGGCCGTCGCTGCTCCAGGAGTCGGCGCAGTCCCATGTTGTCGGCGTGCCGGGGGTCGCTCCCGTAGTAGCGGTAATGCAGCAGGCCCGTTTTCCTGTCGAAGCTGTCGCCGTAAGGGTTCTCCCAGGAAGTCCTGATGGACAGCGGCATCTCCATGTGGCGCGGCTTCCAGATGCCACGCTGGTTGACGAGCGGGACCCGCTCGTTCCGGAACGCGAAGCCGTGCATCAGCAGGCCCCAGTCCAGTTCCGGCCCGTGCAGGACTGCCTGGTCACGCACCCAGGTGCCCGCTGCTACGCGGATCGCATGGTCGTCGAAACGGTCCGGGAACACCTTCGCAAGACAGGGCCTCTACGCGGGCCGTGCGTTCGCGATCGTACCAACCGTCCCCCGCCGGAGGGCGGGAAGGAGAGCCCGAACTGCCCGATGCGCGCCGGCCGGAGCGCTACCATCGGGGCCATGCGGAACCCGATGCCCTTCTCGTCCTGGATCCGTTTCGCCCGGGCGGTGTTCGCGGGGGCGCTGCTTGCCCTTTTCGTTACCGGATGTGACGACGATGCGAGTCCGACGACCCCGGCGCCCGCGCCACCCGCCCCGGCGCCCGCGCCGGCACCGGAACCCGAGCCGGCTCCGATCCAGGCCGGGGACGTGGCGGACCGCGAGACCCTGAAGGCGTTCGTCGAGGCGGCCGCCGAGGCCGCCGCGCAGATCGACTCCGCGGACGAAGCCTACGCCTTCTTCGACGCCAACTTCCGGCCCGAGGGCCCGTGGCGCAAGGGGGAGATCTACCTGTTCGCCCACCACCTGGACGGGATCCAGTTCTTCCACGCCCTGACCCCCGAGACCGAAGGGCTCGACCGTTCGGAACTCGAAGACGTGAATGGCGTGAAGTTCCTCCAGGAGATCCTCGCCGCCGTCGCCGACGGCGGGGGATACGTCGAGTACCGGTGGCCCAACCCCGAGGTCGAAGGGGACGAGGACACCGGCTCGCCGAAGGTGAGCTACGCGGTCCCGCTCACCATCGGCGACCTGGAGCTGTCGCTCGGGGCGGGGATCTACGTGCCGGTCACGGCGTCCGACGTCCTGAACCGCGGGAACCTGCAGCAGTTCGTGGAACGGGCGGCCGAGGCCCTTGCCGAGCACACGGCCGACCGCGAGACCGCGCACGCCTTCCTCGATGAGAACTTCCGCGACGAGGGCGAGTGGCGGCACCTCGACATCTACGTGTTCGTCATCACCATGGAAGGGATCAACTTCTTCCAGGCGCCCGACCCCGACTGGGAGGGAACCGACGTTTCCGACTCCGTGGACCTGAACGGGGTGAGGCTCGGCCAGAAACTCCTCGAGGCGGCCCGCGCGGGCGGGGGATTCGTCGAGTATCTGTGGGACAACCCGGAGGTCGAGGGAGACGAGGAGGGCGGGTCGCCCAAGCTGGCCTACGCGGTCCCGATCACCGTCGGCGAAGAACCCATGCTCCTCGGATCGGGGATCTACCTGGACACGTCGGCGCAATAGGCCGGACGGCCGACCTGGAGGCCCGTTCTCCCGGCGGGCACCGGTGGTCCGGGCGCCGCAGCGTTAGCATCGGAACCATGCGAAACCTGATGCGTTTCTCCCGCTCGACCCGGCTCGCCGCCGCGGCGTTCGCCGTGGCCGTGATCAGCCTCGCCGTGGCCGGATGTGACGACGAGGCCAGTCCGACCACTCCGGCGCCGTCCGCGCCAGCCCCGGCGCCGCCGCCGGCGCCGCCTCCGGAACCCGAGCCGGCCCCGATCCAGGCTGGAGAAGTCGTGGACCGCGAGACCCTGAAGTCGTTCGTGGAGGCGGCGGCGCACGAGGTCTCGACGAACGTCGCGGACGGGGACGAACTCTACGCATTCCTTGACGCCACCTTCGGGCCCGAGGGGCGCTGGCGTCACGAGGACATCTACCTGTTCGTCCACCACCGCGACGGGACCGGTTTCTTCCACCCGCTGGACAAGAGCCTGGAGGGGCAGGACCTCCTGCCGCTCGAAGATGTGAACGGCGTGAAGATCAGCGAGGAAATCCTCGCCGCGGTTGCGGCGGGCGGGGACTACGTCGAGTACCGGTGGCCCAACCCCGAGGTGGACGGAGACGAGGAGACCGGCTCGCCCAAGGTGGGTTACGCCCTGCCGCTCGACATCGGAGATCTCGAGCTGCTGATCGGGTCGGGCATCTACGCCCCGGTCAAGGCGTCCGACGTCCTGAACCGCGGGAACCTGCAGCAGTTCGTCGAACGGGCGGCGGCGGCCCTGTCCGAGCACGCGGCCGACCGCGAGAGCGCGCACGCCTTTCTCGATGCGAACTTCCGCGACGAGGGCGAGTGGCGGCACCTCGACATCTACGTGTTCGTCATCACCATGGAAGGGATCAACTTCTTCCAGGCGCCCGACCCCGACTGGGAGGGAACGGACGTTTCCGACTCCGTGGACCTGAACGGGGTGAGGCTCGGCCAGGGACTCCTCGAGGCGGCTCGCGCGGGAGGGGGATTCGTGGCGTATAGCTGGGACAACCCGGTGGTCGAAGGGGACGAGGAGCACGGGTCGCCCAAACTGGCCTACGCGGTTCCGATCACCGTCGGCGAAGAGCCGATGCTCCTCGGATCGGGGATCTACCTGGACGCCTCGGAGCAATAGGCCCGGATGGGGCCGGTTCCCCCGGCCGGGATGGCCGGGCGGGCGATTCGCCGTTCCGCGGCCGGATCAGACCTCCATCGGAGGCTGCGGCTCCGGCTGCTCCGCCCGGGGACATCCGTCGCAGGCGTCGCCCACCGGCCCCTCGACGCCGCAGCGGCGGAGGATGCAACGGCCCTTCAGCAGCGTGCCGAGCCCGAGCAGGAAGATGGACAGGGTGACCACCGCCAGCGAGAGGAGGACGACCCCGAGCGCCTGAAGCATTCCGGGGTCATCCTACCCCCGGTTGGGAGGCGCGTTCGCGGGGAGCTGCGGCTTCTCAGGCCGCGCCACGATTTGCTCGGTCGTGCATCCGCAATCATGATGGACCTATGCGCAGTGTGTCCATTTCCGAACTGAAGGCCAACCTTTCGCGATATCTGCGCGAAGTGCGGCGCGGCGGCGAGATTCGGGTGCTCCATCGAGGCACGCCCGTGGCTCGACTTGTACCGTGTGAGGCGAGTCGGGACGACGACCGCCAGCGACTCATCGCGGCGGGCATTCTGCGCCCGGGCAGGGGCGATGGCCGAGTAGTCCTGGACCGACCACCTCTGAAACTCGGGACCAGCATCCTTGAGGCGCTGCTCGAGGAACGGCGCGAGGCTCGGTTCTGAGGTGGTGAGACTGAGGCGGAGCCCGGGCCTCCCCGGCCTCAATCGCCCGGGGCGCGGGTTGCGGCGGCAAAGGGGGCGGTCGCGATTTCTTCGACCGCCCCATCGGGGCCGGCGGTGAGGAAGAGTGCCGCAATGCCCCGTTGCTCGGCGAGTTCAAGGCCCTCGGCCGGCCCCAGGACATAGAGGGCGGTGGCCCAGGCGTCGGCTTCCAGGCAGGAGTCGGCGAGCACCGTGACGGACCCGGCCCGCCGTTCGACCGGCCGGCCGAGGCGCGGGTCCAGAATGTGGGTCCAGAAGCGCCCCTCCTCATCGCCGCCGGCCGGGCGGAAGTCCCGGTAACCGCCGGACGTGGCCATCCCGAGGTCCCGGACCGGGAACGCGCGGTGGACGGTCGTCGCGATCCCCCCGGAGGGGTCCTGCACGCCGACCGTCCACTCGCCCCGCGCCTGGATCTCGCCGCCGATCTCGACCAGGTGCTCGGCGAAACCCCGTTCCGTGAGCGCGGCGGAGACCCGGTCCGCCGCGTAGCCCTTGGCGAGCCCGGAGAGATCCAGTTCGACGCCGGGAATCTGCCGCTGGAGAGTGGCCTGTGCGTCCCGCCGCTCCAGGGACAGCAGGTGGCTCCCCACCCGGGTGCGGATGGAGTCCACCTCTTCGGGATCGGGCGCTGCCGACTCCGGATCGCCGTCCGGGCCGAAACCGAAGAGCCGGAGCAGGGGGCCGACAGTGATGTCGAAGGCGCCGCCGGATTCCTCGTGCGCCCGGAGCGCGGTCTCGAGCACCAGCGCCAGGGGGTCCGAGATCGGGACGGGTGCCGGGGATGCGGCCGCGTTCAGGCGGGAGAGTTCCGAGTCGGCCCGCCAGTTGGACATGCTGCGGTCCACGGCGTCGAGTTCGGTCTCGATAGCCGCCCGGACGGACTCAGTGTCCCCTTCCGGGCCCCGGATACGGACCGTCCAGCGGGTGCCGAAGGCCTCGCCTTCGAGGGACCAGACGGGGTCGGGGGGTGGGGCGCAGGCCGCGGCGGTCAGTGCCGTGAGGGCGAACAGGAGTACGCGTTTCGCGGCCCTCGCGGGCCGCGATGCCGGCCAGAGGCCGGCGCTCCGAACGGCCGCTGCGCGTTTCGCTCGCCTCCGGCGGGCGCTGCCGGCTGAAGCCGGCGTTCCAGGCCGTCGCGCCATCACGGGGAATGAGGTGCGTCCCGTCGCCCGCCTCCGGTGGGCGGCGCCGGCTGAAGCCGGCGTTCCAGGCCGCCTAGGCGCCGGGCAGGCGGTACTGGACGGACTTGGACTTCGCGACGGCCGCGTCGATGTCCTTCGCGGTGAGCAGGACGGTCGTCTGGACCGTGAGCGCACCCGCCGCGGCGATGTTCAGCGCGAGCGCGGTGGCCGCCGCTTCGTCGGGAACGTCGGCGATCAGGTAGAGATCGCAGTCGCCGAAGGCGTAGTAGAAGCCTTCGAGGGTGCCCCCGACGCTCTCGACGGTCGCGCGCAGCGCCCCCTCCCGGCCGCTGCCGCCCTCGGCGAGCAGCCCCTGCAGGCCGGACTGCGTGTAGTTGGTTCGGAACATGTACTTGGCCATGCTGTCCTCCCTTTGGCGAGGTGTCGCGGTGGTGCGATGGAGCCTACCCGAAGTCGTCGAAAACGATGTTCTCGGGCTCGACCCCGAGGCTGTCGAGCATCTGGAGGCAGGCCTTGAGCATCATCGGCGGACCGCAGAGGTAGTACTCGGCGTCCTCCGGGTTCGGGTGGTCCTTCAGGTAGTTGTCGTAGAGGACCTGGTGGATGAAGCCGGTGTAGCCGGTCCAGTTGTCCTCGGGCAGGGGCTCGGACAGCGCCAGCTTCCAATCGAAATTGGGATTCTCCGCCGCGATGGCGTCGAAGTCGTCCTGATAGAACGCCTCCCGGAGGCTCCGGGCGCCGTACCAGAAGGAGACCTTGCGGTCGGTATGCAGGCGCCGGAACTGGTCGAAGATGTGGGAGCGCATCGGCGCCATGCCGGCCCCGCCGCCCACGAAGACCATCTCGTTGTCGGTCTCCTTGGCGAAGAACTCGCCGAAGGGACCCGAGATCGTCACCTCGTCCCCGGGCTTCAGGGCGAAGAGCCACGAGGTCATCTTGCCCGGCGGGACGTCCGGCATCCGGGGCGGCGGCGAGGCGATCCGGACGTTCAGCAGGATGACCCCGCGCTCCTCGGGATAGTTCGCCATCGAGTAGGCCCGCACCACCTCCTCGTCCTCGGCGACGGTGGCCCGGTACTGCCACATGTTGAAGCGGTCCCAGTCGTCCCGGTACTCCTCCTCGATGTCGAAGTCCTCGTAGCTCAGCTCGTAGGGCGGGCAGTCGATCTGGATGTAGCCGCCCGCCCGGAAGGGGACCTCCTCCCCGGCGGGAAGCTCCAGGACCAGCTCCTTGATGAAGGTCGCGACGTTGTGGTTCGACCGGACCCGGCACGTCCACTGGCGCACGCTGAACAGCTCCGGCGCCACCTCGATCGAGACGTCCTGCTTCACCTTGACCTGGCACGAGAGCCGGACTCCCTCGCGCTCCTCGCCCCGCGTCAGGTGGCTGCGCTCGGTCGGAAGCACGGCGCCCCCACCCTCCAGCACCTTGAGGGTGCAGACCCCGCAGCTCCCCTTGCCGCCGCACGCCGACGGAATGAAGAGGCCGTTCGCGGCCAGGGTCCCGAGCAGGGTGCCTCCGGCCGGGGTGCAGATGTCGTGTTCGGGGTCGTCGTTGATGCGGATCGTGACCTCGCCGGTCGCGACCAGCCGCTTCCGGGCGTAGAGCAGCACCACCACCAGCGCCAGGATGACCCCGGTGAAGCCGGCGACACCGAGGAGTACGGTTGTCACTTACAACTGAATCCCGCCGAAGGCCAGGAAGCCGATGGCCATCAGCCCGGTGAGCAGGAAGGTGATGCCGAGCCCGCGCAGTCCGGCCGGGATGTGGTGGTACCGCAGCCGTTCGCGGATCCCGGCGAGGGCGGCGATGGCGAGCAGCCAGCCGACCCCGGACCCGAAGCCGAAGACCGCCGCCTCGGGCAGGGTGAGTCCCCGTTCCACCATCAGGAGCGACGCCCCCAGGATCGCGCAGTTCACCGCGATCAGCGGCAGGAACACGCCGAGGGCGGCGTGGAGCGTGGGAAAGAACCGGTCGAGCGCCATCTCGACGATCTGCACCGTGGCCGCGATCGTCCCGATGAAGGTCAAAAAGCGCAGGAAGGACAGGTCCTGGCCCGTGAGCGAGGCGTGCGCCCAGCCGAGCGCGCCGGGACGGAGCAGGTAGTCGTTGATGGCGTGGTTCAGCGGGACCGTCACGGTGAGGACGAAGACCACGGCCAGCCCCAGGCCGATCGCGGTGCTGACCCGCTTCGAGACGGCGAGGAACGAGCACATCCCGAGGAAGAAGGTCAGGGCCATGTTCTCGACGAAGATCGCCTTGACCGCGATGTTCAGGTAGTCCTGGAGCATCACTCGGCCTCGTTCTGCTCGGGCCGGAAGGTCCGCAGGATCCAGATCAGGAAGCCGATCACGAAGAAGGCGCCCGGAGACAGGCTCATCAGCCCGTTCGGCGTGAACCAGCCGCCCTCGGAAGCGAGCGGCAGCACCGGGATGCCCCAGAAGGTGCCGGCCCCGAACACCTCGCGCGCCGCCCCGACCACCAGCAGGATGGCCGCGTAGCCCATCCCGTTCCCGATCCCGTCGATCAGGCTCTTCAGCGGCGGGTTCTGCATCGCGAACGCCTCCGCGCGGCCCATGATGATGCAGTTCGTGATGATGAGGCCCACGAAGACGCTGAGCTGCTTCGAGATCTCGTAGACGTACGCCTTCAGGATCTGGTCGGTGACGATGACCAGCGAAGCGATGATCGTGAGCTGGACGATGATCCGGATGTTCGTCGGGATCATGTTCCGGAGCAGGCTGACCGACAGGTTGGAAAGCGCGATCACCGCGACCACCGCGGCGCTCATCACCACCGAGGTCTGCATCCCGGTGGTGACCGCGAGGGCCGAACAGATCCCGAGCACCTGGAGCGCGATCGGGTTGTTGTGGATGAGCGGGTCCATCAGGACCCGCCGCGTTTCGGTGGCCATCGCCTAGCCGGCCGCCTCCACGCGCAGCCGCTCCAGGAACGGGCCGAAGCCGTTCTCGGCGAGCCAGAAACGCAGCAGGTTCGTGACCCCGCGGCTGGTCATGGTGGCCCCGGCGAGCCCGTCCACCCGGTGCGGGTCCTCGGCGACCGGCCCCGCGGCCGCGCGCGCCACCTCGATGATCGGCTCCCCGGCGGTTCCGAACACCTGCCGTCCGGGCCAGAGGGCCTTCCAGTTCGGGTTGTCCACCTCGCCGCCGAGGCCGGGGGTCTCCTTGTGCTCGTAGAAGGTGAGCCCGCGGACCGTGTCGAGGTCCGCCTCGAGGGCCAGGTAGCCGTAGAGCACCGACCAGAGCCCCTGCCCGCGCACCGGGAGCACGACCACGTCGAGTTCGCCGCCCGGCTCGACGAGGTACACGACGGACCGCCGCTCCACCCGCCGCACCCGCGCCAGGTTCTCGGGCACCGCCCGCGAGGAGTCCGTGATGCCCGCCTCCACCAGCGGATCCACGCTCGCGGGGTCCACCTCCGGAAGCTCCGCTCCGGTCTCGAGGTCCACCACCACGGCCCTCACCGCGGCGAAGCGCTCCGCCATGTCGGCGTCGGTGAGTTCCTCTTCCGGATCGGCGAGTCCCGCGGCGAAGAGGACGTTGCGCTGGCGCTCCTGCTCGGCGTTCGCCGCCTGGAGGTCCCGGAGGGCGACCGCCGAGCCGGAGACCATCACCGCGCATACCAGGCACACGGCGCCCGCAAACGCCAGGATGTAGCGGGCGGTGGTCACGAAAAAGGCGGACAAATGTTAGCCGCCGGTCCGGCGTCCGGGCGCGCCGAAACGCGGCGCTTGACATACATTGTAGATCAATGCATGCTGTCGTTATGTATCTGACGGATGCATCCCGGTCTCCTCGTGGGCGAGACCCGCGATGAACATCGGCAAGGACCTGGTCGCGGCCTCCGCGACGCCGCTCGTCCTCGCCATCCTCGCCGAAGGCGACAGCTACGGCTACGCGATCATCCGGCGCGTGGCGGAGCTCTCCGGCGGCGAGCTCCAGTGGACCGACGGCATGCTCTATCCGGTGCTCCACCGCCTCGAGCGGTTCGGCTACGTGGAGGCGCGCTGGGCGACCGCGGAAACCGGACGCCGGCGCCGGTACTACCGCATCACGAACGAGGGAACGGCGCACCTGGCGGCGCAGCGGCGCCAGTGGCAGGTGGTGGACTCCGCGCTGCGAGGCATCTGGACCGGGATGAGGTTCGCCTTCGTGTAGCCCGCGGAGGGATCAGGCGGAGCCCGGGTGACCGAACTCACGGACGCGCTCGAAGCGCAGATCACCCGCTGGCGGACCTGGCTGCGCCGGCAGCCGGCGCTCCGTCCGGAGGACGTGGACGAGCTCGAAGGCCACCTCCGCGACCAGATCGCGGCGCTCCTCGAAGCCGGGCTCGCCGGGGACGAAGCGTTCCTGGTGGCCGTGAAGCGCATGGGACGGCTCGACGCGGTCTCCCGCGAGTTCGCCCGCGAGCACTCGGACCGGCTCTGGAAGCAGCTCGTGGCCGCCCCGGAGGAGGACGCCGCCTCCGGCCGCGCCGCCCGCCGGGAGGTCCCGGTCGTGCTCAGTCTCGCGGTCGCGGCGGCGCTCGCCATCCAGCTTCCCCAGCTCTTCGGCCACCAGTTCGGCGAGAGCGGCTTCTACGCCCTGAACGCCAGCCTGTTCGTCCTCCCCCTCCTCGCGGGGTACTTCGCCTGGAAACGCGGCCTCGACCGCAAGCTCTGCCTCTGGCTCGCGGGGGCGTTCGCCGCCGCCGCGGTGGCAGTGAACCTCGTCCCGTTCGAACCGGGCGGCCACACCGAGCTGCTGGCGGTGCTGCACCTTCCGATCGCGCTCTGGCTCGCGGTGGGCGTGGCCTACGTCGGCGGACGCTGGTGGGGAAACGTCGCCGGGCGCATGGACTTCGTCCGCTTCTCGGGGGAACTCTTCATCTACTTCGTGCTGATCGCGCTGGGGGGCGGGGTGCTCACCGCGTTCACGATCATCAGCTTCGAGGCGATCGGCCTCGACGTGGAGGGGTCCGCGCAGCGCCTGATCCTCCCGAGCGGGGCGGCCGGCGCGGTCATCGTCGGCGCCTGGCTGGTGGAGGCGAAACAGAGCGTCATCGAGAACATGGCGCCCGTCCTCACCCGGGTCTTCACCCCGCTGTTCGCCGGCCTGCTGCTCGCCCTGCTCGCCGCGATGGCCTGGACCGGGCGCGGCGTCGGTGTGGAGCGCGAGGTGCTGATCGCCTTCGACCTGCTGCTCGCCGTCGTGCTCGGCCTGCTGCTCTACGCCGTCTCGGCCCGCGACCCGCTGGCGCCCCCGGACCTCTTCGACCGCATCCTGCTCGTGCTGGTGGTCAGCGCGCTCGTCGCCGACGGGGTGGCGCTGGCGGCGATCGTGACCCGCATCTCCGAGTTCGGGTTCAGCCCGAACCGGGTGGCGGCGCTCGGCGAGAACCTCGTGCTGCTGGGGAACCTGGGATGGTCGGCGTGGCTCTACGCCCGTTTCGTCGCCGGCCGCGGCCCGTTCGCGGCCGTCGAGCGCTGGCAGACCGCCTATCTGCCGGTGTACGCGGCGTGGGCGGCGGTGGTCGTGCTCGGCTTCCCGCCGCTCTTCGGGTTCGCCTGAGGCGGCCCGCGGCCAGCGCGGTGGGAACCGCCGAGTTGCTCGCGGAGATCGACCGCACCCGGCTGCCGCGGCACGTCGCCGCCATCATGGACGGGAACGGCCGCTGGGCGGCCGCCCGGGGACTCACGCGCATCGAGGGTCACGCGGCCGGAGTCGAGTCCGTGCGGGACACGGTCGAGGGCGCCGCCCGGCTGGGACTCGGCGCCCTCACCGTCTTCGCCTTCTCGAGCGAGAACTGGCGCCGGCCTCCCGGGGAGGTCGCGGCGCTCCTGGAGCTCGTGGAGCGTTATCTCCGGCTCGAGACCGACAACCTCTTGGCCAACGACATCCGGTTCCGCCCGCTCGGCCGGTTGGGTGAGGTGAAAAGCGGGTTTCCAACTTCCTGCTCTTCCAGAGCGCCCACACCGAGTTCTGGACCACGCTCACCCTCTGGCCGGACTTCCGGCGGCGAGAGCTCTACGAGGCCATCCTCGCCTACCAGCGGCGCGGGCGGTCCGGCGGCGCGGGGTAGCGGCGACCGAAGCCGGCCGCCGAATCACCCCCTGAACTGTCGCCGAATCACCCGCTAGACTGTCGCCGAATCGCCCGCTAGACTGTCGCCGAATCACCCCCTCGCGCGTCCTTTCGGTTGTGGTTCCGAGGCGGGAACGGTTGCCGATCCGAGCATGAACTACCTGCCGCGCACGATTGACGCCGAACTGTCGGACCGCCTGCTGGGAGCGGGGGCGGTCGTGATCGAGGGTCCGAGGGCCTGCGGCAAGACCTCGACCGCCCGCCGATTCGCCGCGAGCGAGGCGCTGCTTGACACCGACGAGAACTCGCGGCGGATGGTGGACGCGGATCCGACGGAAGCGCTTGCCGGTCCCGTTCCCCGCCTCTTCGACGAATGGCAACTGGCTCCTTCGATCTGGAACCAGGTGCGCCGGGCGGTCGACGAGCGCGGCGCGCCGGGCCAGTTCATCCTCACCGGCTCCGCGGTCCCGGCCGACGACATCACGCGCCACACCGGCGCCGGGCGGTTCTCCCGGCTCCGGATGCGCCCCATGTCGCTGTTCGAGCTGGGCATCTCGAGCGGCGACTGCTCGCTTGGAGACCTGCTGGACGGCGACGCCCGGCCAGCGAAGCCATCGGCCCTGACCGTTGCGGCGGTTGCGGAGGTTCTGGCGGTCGGCGGGTGGCCGGCGCAACTCGGCGCGCCGGCCGAACGGCGACTGCGGGCCAACCGCGACTATCTCGAGGAGATTCGCCGCGTTGACCTGCCGCGCCTCGGGGGGAGGCGGGATCCGGTCCGGGTCGGACGGCTGCTGCGCTCGCTGGCGCGGAACGTCGCCACTCCCGTTTCCGTGTCCCGTCTGGCGTCCGAGGCCGGCGGATCGGACCACGCCCTGAAAGCGGACACCGCCGCGGACTACCTGGACGCCCTCGAGCGTTTGATGGTCGTGGAGAACCAGCCGGCCTGGTCGCCGCATCTCCGGTCCCGGACGATGCTCCGCAGGACGCCCGTCCGCCACTTCACGGATCCGTCGTTGGCGGTCGCGGCCCTGCGGGCGACCCCGGCGCGGCTCATGGCCGACCTGCGATTCCTCGGATTCCTCTTCGAGTCCCTGGTCGTCCGCGACCTCCGCATCTATGCCCAGGCTGCCGATGCCGAGGTCTTCCACTACCGGGACAAGGGCGGCCTGGAAGTGGACGCCATCGTGGATGCGGGAGACGGGCGGTGGGCGGCATTCGAGGTCAAGCTCGGCCACAGCTGGGTGGACGACGGCGCGGCGAGTCTTCTCCGGCTCCGGGACCGCCTGCGAGGGAATCGGGACGGCTACGGCGAACCCGCGGCGCTCGGAGTGATCCTTCCGGGCGGCGCCGGATACCGCATGCCGAACGGGGTCAGCGTGATCCCGGTGGGGGCGCTCGGACCGTAGCCTGTCAGCCGCCGGCCTCGGGCAACAGGCCAGCCGCCGCGCGGCGGCGGACGTTGCTCCTGAGCGCGAAGTGGTCGATGAGCGGCGCGAAGACGTTCATCAGCAGGATCGAGAGCATCATTCCCTCCGGGTAGGCGGGATTGACGACCCGGATCAGGACAACGAGCACGCCGATGAGGAAGCCGTAGACCAGCCGCCCGCCGTCGGTGGAGGGCGCGGTCACCGGCTCGGTGGCCATGAAGACGGTCCCGAAGGCCCAGCCGCCCATCAGGTAGTGCCACCAGAAGGGGACCGCGAAGAAGGGGTTCGTGTCCGATCCGATGAGGTTCAGGACGCCGCCCATCAGGAGGGTCCCGGCCGCCACCGCGAGCATGATCCGGAGCGACCCGATCCCGGTCGCGGCCAGCACCACCGCGCCGAAGAGGCAGGCGAGCACCGAGGTCTCGCCCATCGAGCCGGGGAGGAACCCGATGAACGCGTCCCAGGCGGTGATCCCGGGTCCGCCCGCCGGGTGGAAGGTCTCCGCGAACGCCTCGTTGCCGGTGAGGCTGAACCGGGCGAGCCAGGTGGCCCCGCTCACGGCGTCCGGAGCGGTGTCGGCGGCGATCCAGATGCGGTCGCCGGTCAGGTCGCTCGGATACGCGAAGAAGAGGAAGGCGCGGGCGGTGAGCGCCGGGTTGAGGATGTTGAACCCGCTGCCGCCGAAGATCTCCTTGCCGACCACCACCCCGAAGCTGATGCCGAGCGCCACCTGCCAGAGCGGCACGGTGGGCGGCAGGATGAGCGGGAAGAGCATCCCGGTGACCAGGAAGCCCTCGCTGACCTCGTGGCGCCGGATGATCGCGAAGAGCATCTCCCAGGCGCCGCCGACCGCGAAGGTCACGATCAGGACCGGGAGGTACCAGAGCCCGCCGTGGATGACGGCCGCCAGCACGCTGTCGGGGGAGAACCCGATTCCCAGCGCTTCGATGACCGCGGTGCGCCAGCCCGGCAGCAGCGTGGCGCCGTGCGAGATCGCGAGGTTCGCCTGGAGGCCGGTGTTGTAGAACGCCATCGCCACCGTGCCCGCGAGCGCGATGACCACGGTGAACATGAGGCGTTTCATGTCCAGGCGGTCGCGGCCGTGGGACGGCCCGGCGGTCGTCTTGCCCGGCGTGTAGAGGAAGGTGTCCTGGGCGTCCCAGAGGGGCCAGAGGCGGTGGAGCGGCCCTCCCTTCTCGAACGGCGCGCCGAGGCGGTCGAGGAGCCCGCGGAGCATCAGCCTTCCTTCTCGAGGGTGTCGAGCACGCGCCGGAGCGCCGGGCCGTAGTCGTTCTTGGCGGGACAGGCGAAGGTCAGGAGGCCCACGTCCTCTTCGATGAGCTCGAGCGCGCCGAGCTCCTCGGCCCGCTCGATGTCCTCCATGAGCAGGGCGCGGCACAGCATCGCCGCCGGGATGTCGAAGGCCATCACCCGGTCGTAGGTCCCGATGGGCACGATGGCGCGCCGGGAGCCGTTCGTCCCGGTGGTGACGGGGCGGGGCCTCGCGGGCAGCAGGCTGGACAGATAGGCGCGGCTCACCGAGACCGCTCCCGCGCCGGGCGCGAGCCAACCCAGCAGCCGCCGGCGGCGGTCCTCCTCGAGCACGGTCACCTGCCGGTGATAGCGGCCGAGGTAGCCGGTCACGTCGTCCGCGGCGGTCCTTCCCGCGAGGAGGGACCCGGAGATCACCCGGCGCTCGCCCGGGTCGCGCCCAGGGGCGGGTTCCGGTGCCCCGAACTCGGTGAGCAAGGCGCCGATGGGAATGCGCAGGAGGCCGGGGTTCCGTACCGGCGGACCTCCGAGCGCCACCACCCGGAGCGCGTCGCCGGCGCCGGTCCGGAACAGGCCGCCGATGGAGGCGAGGTCCTGGGCGTCGAGGTGCCAGGCCTCCTGGCCGCGGCGGACGGGGGCCAGCCGGTGGATGTGGAGTCCCGCGGTCCCGGCCGGGTGCGGTCCCCGGAACTCCTCGTGGCGGATCCGGCCGGTTTCGTCCACCGGCAGGCGCCGGCCGGCTCGGGAGCAGACGAAGACCGGTCCGCCGGTGAGTTGCGCCAGCGCCGCAAGGCCCCACTCCAGATCGGTCTCCCGGCCGGCGACCGCGGCCACCGGGTCGGGGGCGAGCGGAGCGGAATCCATCGCCGTCACGAAGATCGCCCGGGGCCGGGTCTCCGGGTTGGCCACCCGGCCGAAGGGGCGGGTCCGGATCGCGGTCCACTCCCCGGACTCGAGCAGGAGCTCGCGGATCGCATTCGCGTCGAGCGCGTCCGGGTGCCGTCCCGACCAGGCCCCGGCCACGTGTCCCGAGCGGCCGCCGCCGGAGCGCTCGTCCGGATTCACCTCGATCACGAGCGAGAGGAAGGCCCGGCGCTCTCCCCGGTGGACCGCGGCGACCCGCCCGCCAAGCGGGGCGGTGAAACGGACGCCGGGCGTCTTCTTGTCCTCGAAAAGGACGTCGCCCCGGGAGACCGCGTCTCCCTCCCGGACCCGCATGGTGGGCCGCATGCCCGGATAGTCCGCCCCGAGCAGCGCGATCCGGGACGGCGCCCGGAGTTCCGGGGCCCGCCCGTCCGCAGCGGGGGCCCCCAGCACCCGTACGTCGAACCCGCGGCGTACGGTGTGGAGACTCATCGGAGCGTGTTCAGAGGGGGCATGGACCGGGACCCCGCCGGGCGAACTGGAGGGGCGGGATCCGAGGGAGGCCGGAGCCGCTTTTCATCCGTAGTTGGGCAACCCGGAATTCTGGCACAAGGGAAAGGCCACGGGACCGCCGGCTTGGAACGCCGGTCTCCAGACCGGCACCGCGGTGCTCCGCACCGCGCACGTCGCAACCCACCCGGACAGGATGAGTCCCGCCCCGGCGTGGATCGCGAGAACCGAGACAGCACGTACGGCTTGGAGCGCCGGCTTCAGCCGGCATCGCGCGGGAGCGCCAAACCCGCGTCCATGACCCTGCGTCCCCGCCGACGTGGCTGCCCATCGTGTGTGTCTCACTTTTCGCCAAAAGTGAGACACAACCCTCTTTGTTGATCACCGGTGAGACACAAAGCCGTTTGTGGATCACTTTTCGCCGAAAGTGAGCCACGACCGTACGGATCACCCGTGAGCCGCAAACCGGCCCCGCCCGGAACGTCTACGACCCGCCGCCGGACCTCGGGATCTTCAGTTCCTCCCAGAGCCAGGCGGTGTCGAAGGGTTGCCGGCCGGTCTGCGCCGCCTGACGCGCTTCGCCGTTTTCGATTTCCTTGAGCCACTCCACCACCGCCGCGCGGCCCTTCCGGCTCTTCGCCGCTTTCCGGGGAGTGACGTTCCCGAGCATGGGAATGGGCTCGTCCAGGACCCGCCGGTAGTGCTCCTCGAAGTGGGCGCGGAGCACCGCCTCGGCGACCTCCGGCGGGATGTCGAGATCCCGCGGCGACGGCGGCCCTTCCCCGACGGACTCCCCGAGCTGCGTCGCGGGGTCCTCGTGCGCGGTCAACGGTGTGCCCAGGAGCGCGCCGAGTTTCGAGACGAGCAGGTCCCGGCCTTTCTCGGCGCGCTCGACGGAGTTCACCCGGAGCAGGAGGACGCCGCCGGTGATCTCCGCCTGCCCGAGCGTGAGGTAGCCCGTTCCGACCTCGGGGTCGTTTCCGGCGAGGCTCTCCGGGAGTTCGAGGCGGGGCAGTTCACGGCCCCGCCACGACCAGCGGAGTTCGCCGCCGTCGTCCCGGTCGAACTCCGGGACGGCGTCGAGCGCGGCGGCGACGTCCGCGTCGCCGCCCTCGATCGGGAACCGGACCGTGGACAGCACCAGGGCCTCGTCGTCCGTGTTCTTCAGTCCACCGAGCCCGGCTTCCGCCCGGTCGACGTGCCAGGTCACGAACCGGCTGGTGAAGAAGATCGTGCCCATCGGGCCTCGCAACAGGAATTCACGAGGGTCCAGGTCGCCGATGTCCCCCTTCCCTCCCTGCTCGCGGATGATCTCCCGGATCTGCTTCGGAATCTCCTTCGTGACTTCGATCAGGTCCGCGAGGCACGTTCGGACGAGTTCGCGCGGAAAGGGAAGGGCGCTGACGGTGAAGCGCCGGGTCCGGCCGGACCCCACCAATCGGCCCACGAAACAGTCCCAGACGGACACCACGTCGGACACCAGCCGATCCGGCACCCTCTCCGGCTCGGTCTCCCGGGCCAGGTCCCGCACCGTCACCGCACGCCCGGGATCGACGGCCACGACCTCGTAGAGCGAGGGGGCCGAGTCCCGAACCGCCCGCAGGTAGCTCGCCGCGTGCTTCTTCTCGAGCCATCCCCGGCGGGCGAGGTACTCGTCCACCGCGTTCCGCTCGTTTTCTTCGCCGAAACGGGCGGTGAGGAAGTCCTCCATGACGGCGGTGAGCACGTCGGGAGTGGCCGGCCCCAGGCGCTCGAACAGCTCGTCGTCCGGCAGCTCCAGATCGTCCATCAAGGGCCCGAAATGCGCGCCGAACACCTCCGCCCGGAAATCCCCCCACTCTTCGTGGTCCCCCGCCCACTCCACCAGTCTGGCGAGCGTCCGTTCGTCGGAGGGGTTCGGCACGAGGATCTCCTCGGACAGGGTCTGCGGGGCGTCGGCCGGCGAGACTAGCAGCCTCCACGCGGGATGCCGCCGGCCACGGATCGCCGGCCGGGCCGCTATTCCTCGTAGTAGCCGGACGCGAAGACCAGGTTGCCGTGGCGCCGGGCGAAGGTGTGCTTCAACTGCTGCTCGCCCCCCGCCGCCGGATTCGGCTGCCAGTAGGTCACCCACACGCCTTCCTCGGTCGCCCGCGCGAGCTTCGGACCGTAGAAGTGGCCCTTGATGTCCGTGCCCTCCTCCGGGTCGTAGGCGTCGAGGCCGACCTTGTCCGGAGCCGGGGCGATCGCGACCAGGATCCCGTCCGCGTCGATGATGAAGGCGTACCACGACCCCAGCCAGCTCGCGTCGGTGTTGTGGAAGGCGACGGCGGCGTCCTCCCCGAAGGCGTCGGCGTACCGGGTCGCCATCTCCACGACCCCGATGGCGCGGGCGGCGGGGTCGTCCACCACGTCCCCGGACTCGTACCAGCCGCTGACGATCCAGTGGCCCGCTTCGAACTGCGCCCACGAGTGTTTCGTCCCCTGCTCGCCGGTTGCCGGGTTCCAGAAGGCGTAGTCCACCCATCCCCCTTCGGGCGGGAGGGTCAGCAGTTCGGCGCCGAACGGCTTCCCGGTCACGTCCACGCCGAGCGCCCCGAGGTTGCTCTTCCCCACCAGCGCGGGGTTCGCCCCGTGGCTCACCACGACCGTCGCGGCGTCGAGGAAAGCCACGTACCACGGGCCGCTCGTGGAGGCGCGCGTGGCGTAGAAGTCGAGCGCCGCCTCCAGTCCGCGCTCGCGGACCCAGCCCACGGCCTGCCGGACCACCCCCTGCGTCTGGGCTTCGATGCTCGAGTCGGTGGGCGCGCCCTCGTACCAGCCCGAGGCGAACACGATCCCGTCGCGGCGGACCGCCCAGGTGTGCTTGATCCCCTCGTCGCCGGTGGCGGGGTTGAAGTAGTTGTAGTCCACCCAGACGCCGTCCTCGGTCGCCGCCGCCAGCGCCGGGCCGAAGATGTTGCCGGCCGAGTCCACCCCGAGCGGTCCGAGGACGCTGGCGCCGAGGTTCTCGGGCACCGTCGCGTGCGCGAGCATCACGCCCTCCGCGTCCAGGATGAACACGTACCAGGATTCGTCAACGCTCGCCGGGTCGTTGTAGGCCGCGAGCGTCGCTTCGAGCCCTTCCGCCTCGAACAGGTCCACGGCCCGCTGCACGAAGGCCTGCGTGAAGGCGGCCGGGTCGTCCTTCGACGGCGGCGGCGGCGCGGGTTCGGGGGCCGGGGCGGGAGCGGGGATCGGGGCCGGAGTCGTCGGCGAATCGGAGCCGCTGTCGCAACCGGCGAGCGCCGCGGCGAGGGCGAGGCCGGCAAAGCGGCGGACGGAAGCCGCCGGTCCCACCCCGAGTCTGATGTTCCCCATGGGACATCCTCCTTACATGTCCCGGGATTCTGGACACGGGCAGCGCCGCCGCGCAAAGAACACCGGCCGCACGGGGCTCCCCCCGGCCCGGATGGCCTGCCGGCTTGGAACGCCGGCCTCCGGCCGGCACCGCGGCCGAAGGCCGCGAACACCACGCCCATCCAGATCCACGGCGCATCCTCCGGCGACGACTCTCAGGCCCGGCCGAGCGGGCCGGCTTGCAGGGTTCAGGAATCCGGGGAGAAGTTGTCCGAGTCCTCGTCCGACAGATCCCCGTCAGCCTGCAACCGCAGGATGCCCTCGATGCGGGCCACGCGCCGGTCGAGGTCGTCCAGACGCGTTTCCATCCGGTCCATCCTCGCCTCAATCCGATCCATCCGCTCGTCCAATCGCGCTTCCATCCGGTCCATGCGGTCGTCCAGCCGGTAGAAGCCGAACGCGCCGATCCCCAGGATCAGCGTCGTCTGCGCCACCATCAGCGAGACCAGCAGCGTCCAGTCTCTCCGTTTCATCATCCCTCCCGGCGGCTCCGGCGGCCGCGTCTCGTCCAGGTTCATGAGGTTTCCAGGCTCAAGATGTTCCCGTTCAAGGTCGCGGCCGGAACCGTCCGGCCCACGCGGTGACGCTAGCACGCCAACGAGAGCGAAGCCGGAGCGTTCGGCGGCGCCCCGCCGGCCCTCAGAATCAGCCCTGCGGTTCCGCCTCCCGGGCCGCGCCATCGGTGGACCGGTAGGCCTGATCCGGGTGTGTCGGCCGGTTCGGGTAGCGGCGCACGAGCTGGCCAGCCGACACCGCAGGCCGAAGGCCCGCAGCGCGGTTCAGCGCTGCGCTCCGGAAGGCGCACACGGCTGGGAACGCCGGTCTTCAGACCGGCACGCGGCCCGCAGGACCGCCGCAGACCCCTCGTAAGTCGTTGTTATTGCGGGCGAGTATACACGATCCCCGAAAACGGGGGTCACGTCTGGGGCCACTTCCTCAACGGCCCGGCAGTCCCGA
>JAJDVI010000072.1 GCA_022826195.1 Acidobacteriota bacterium | reverse complement strand
CGCCTGCATCCATATGAAGAATCTCGTTCGCCTGCTCGCGCGGGGCGGCCTCTCCATCTACCAGGTCGCCCGCGCCATCCACCTCTCTCGTGCCCGGTTCGCCAACGTCGTTGCCTGGATCAACCAGTTCGCCGCGCGCCCAGAATCCACCAACCAATTGGCGCAATCACCCACATCCGCCTAGGGCGCGGCATACTAGCTCGGGGCTAGGTCCGCCGCGACGAGAGAACGCTGGGCACCCCTGGGGCCATCCCCGAGGAAGCGATGGCGCTTCGCCAGTTCCCCCGAAGGTCGAGAGCTTTCCAGCAGGAACAGAGAACACCTTTCAGAAGCGGCGGGGCCGGGACCGCTGCGCCCGGCAGCGAATGGGTTCAGATTTGGCCCGCCGGGTCAGAGCTCGCCCCGGGTGTGAGGTACATTGCTTCTCGGGCGGAGGAACTCTGACCAGAACCGGGCCACAGTCTTCCAGCGGGACGGCAGTTCACACGGCAATTCCACGGATTCACACGAAAGTTGTGCCTCGACGGAGGTCGCGAGTGCAGGATCGGGTGCGCTATGCAGGATCAAGACCGGGTCCACGCCGATCTCCTGCTTGCGGAGAAACGCACCGCAGCTGCCCTCGACACTGCGGTGACGGCCCGCGACCGAATGGCGAGACGACTGGCGCTCGCGTATCAGAGGCCGAAGTGCCTCGCCGTTGGTTGGGACGGACTGCTGCGCGACTTCGCCGACAACGCGGACGAGCCGCTGCCCACCGACGCGAAAGTAGCGGCGGCGGTCGGGGAGGTGAACCGTCTGCCGCGGGAGCTCGACGACACCCGCAGCTGGCTCGCGGAATTCACCTAGTACGATGAGTTCGCGCTGTGGAGTCTTCGTCTCAGCTACGGTTTTCTTGGACTAAACGTCCGGGAGAACGTCGAGCCGGGCAGGGATTACCCCCGCGAGGTCACGCTTCGGGTCGAGCATCGGCTTCAGTCGCTGGCCTCCCGGCATGATTGGCGCTCCCCCGCTAGTGGGCGCGGCATTCTCATTTTCGAATCATGGCGCTTCTTCGAGAGGGTAGGCGCAACCGAGCCGGTCAATATCGTAAACGGTGAAAGTGCGTGGTTGGTAGAAGACACCGTCAAGTTTCTCGCTCATCTCGAGTCCGTACATCCTTTGGGAGTCCGTGTCGTCAGGCTCTCCGCGGTCGTGATGACGCATTCCTAGAATGTGCCCGAGTTCGTGAATGACCGTTCCAGTCCTGACGGTGGGTTCCGCCTGCCATCCGACTTCCCTCGGCGGCCGGCAGGCTAGGTCGCAGTACCCGAAGGAGAAGTACAGCAATCCCTCTGTCGGCCTCGCGTAAGCGCTGCTGCCGCGTTCGCATTCCGTCTCAGGGTCATTGCTTCGCGACCGGGTAGTGATTGTGATGACGCCGGGATCCTCCGCAGCGGGAATCGCCTCAAAGATCGCGTAACCGAGCCGTGCTTCAAAGTCGGCCTGAGCGCTCGCGATTCGGCCCACGATCTCCGTCTCATACCAGTCTGGGAGCCCAAGTCTCTCGCCGCACTGGCGTAGGGCCGCTTCATCGAAGAAGAAGCGGAAGGGGCGTTCAGGGTTCCACTCCCGAGCGATGTGGTTCCCGCCTTCGTAGCGAAGAACCATCTCCCGTTCGTTGGTACACACTCGCGGTGGCGGCGTTCCGATGACCCGATGCGCGCCGAGGGCCTCGCCGGGAGCGGCGGGGACTGGCGCGTTCCGCGTGGTAGCGACGGCGAAGATTTCAACCTCGATCTCGGCACCTGATGCGTTAAGCAACGCACCGTGGGAAAAGTCGAACCCGTCCGCGGCGACGCTGATGCCGTCGTGGTCTTCGTCTTCGGGGGCGACCCGGTACTCGAACCGCTGGAGCCAGGAGAGCTGTTCCGGGGGAAAGTCGTCCTCGACCCAGGGCGAGAAGATGGCGTCACGAATCTGCTCGCCGACCTTGATCGCCAGCCGGGGTGAGTCCACGACACTGACTCGCTCTTCGAAATCGGCGATCAGCACGATCCGGTCGCCCACGTAGTAGCCGCCCGCATTCTCTGGCGCGGAATGAAGCCACACCAGCGCCTGAACCGTCGGGACGGGCGGGGGTACCGTTGGCACCGACGGAGCGGTCGGGGGTGGAACGGGCTGGCCGTCAGTGCCTCCGCCGCAACCGAAGGCCGCGACGGTCAGGAGCGTGCTGCAAATCCACGGCGTCCTGCTCACGGGGCGCAGATTCTACGACGCTCCGAAGATGGTGCGAGGCAAACCGGACCAACACCGCTTCTCTGGAACGAGTATCACCGGAAGCGCTGATGACGGCCCATGTTGCTTGGACTTGCTGTAGCGCCGGGCGGGAGCGAGTTCGTGGACTTACCTGGACGGCGCGCCGGGCCAGCGGAGCCTCTGGCAGTGGGACGCGGACAGCAAGCGGAGGCCATCGTCCGGCGCTTCGGAACGGCATCACGATGCCGAGTTCGTGGTGGTGGGAAGACCGGTACCGGTGACTCGCCAAATGCAGCCTTCGCACCAGCGCGCACACGCACGGCGCAGCGGCGCACTGCTGTGATCGGTCGCCATCTCACCCAGGCGGGGCAGGTCGCCTTCGACCAATCGGCGGAGGCCCTCCGGCTTCAAAACGACGGGGAGTTGACCCACAAGTCCGCGAGAAGGGTCCGCGCACCGTGGCCCGACGTCCCCGTCGAGGATCGCGCCGCCTGCGGAGGTTTGCCAACCTCCGTGTGGACCCGCCGGAGGCGGGGCCAGAAGCCTTCCCGCAGGGATCACTCGCGCCATAGGCGCGGGCTGCAAGCGACCCCCGGCCCTGGGAGGAGAGTGCGCCAGTCCCGGTATTGGCGGCGGGTGAAGACCCCGGAGTGGAGACAGACCAGGGCCAGCCAGTGGGCGTCGGCCGCTGACCAGCCGAGGATCTGCACGGCGGCCGTGCGCTGTTCGAGTGTGGCATGGGCAGCGGGCCGGGGTCCGTGGTTCAAACGGCCTCGTTACGTGCCGCGACGGTATCTCTTGCAGGCCCGCTTTCAACGGGCGATGCCCCGGTCTCGGTCTCGCTTCAACTCGACCTCAAGCTCTCGTTCGAACGTCGGGACCTCGCTGGTCGGGATGCGGCCGTTTTGTGCGAGCCATTCGAGTCCCTCTCGAATGGATCGGACCTGGATCAATACGGCCCTGCTCCCGGTTTCGAGGTTCTCCTGGGTCAAGTCGAACCTCTCGGGACCCTTCTCCTCGAACGTGATGCGACTCGGTGGCGGTTCGATGACGCCGGCTGCGGCCATTTGCAGTGACGCCAGCACCCCCTCGTGCGTCTCAAGCTTCGGCCACCGCTCCTGCGGGTTGTGTTGAAGCCGTTCTCCGAGCCGTTCCACGCTCTGCCGGTCCACCTGGGCAATCACGCTTCGGGCTGCCGCCCCGAGGTCTGCTCCCGCTCGCTGGAGTGCCTGGAGGTCCTCGCCGTCACGCGGGCTGTCCCGCTCGATCATCGCCGCCAGTTTCCGAGCCGCGAGGTCGCTCGGCGCTGCTACGTGCAGCCCGTTGTCAGCCCGCAAGGGTGGCGCGGCCATCTTCCACGGGTCGGTCCCGTGAACCTCGATCTTCGGACTCGTCTCCGTGGCGAAGAACTTGATCCGGATGCCCGTCCGCCGTTGCAGGACCTTGTGCTTGCCGAGTTCAGCCCGGATGCTCCTTCGGATCGTGCGAGGGTGTTCGGCCGCCCCCCTGCAGCTGAGGTCCACGTCCACGGATTGGCGATGGTTGCAGTACAGCGCGATCGCGGTGCCGCCAATCAGCGTGTACTGCGGCCCGATACTGCCTAGGTCTTCCCAGATGCGGCGGATTCTTGGGTCCAGCCGTCCCGTGTGCGTCGGCTGCAGGCCTTTGTTCACGGCTTTCCGACCCACACCTCCTGATCCTCATTGAGTTGGACGTAGCAACGCTCGTCCATCGTTTCCTCGGTGACCCCCTCCCAATGGAACGGCTCGTGGAATCGTACGTTGCTGGTGTCGGCCGTCGTTGGCTCCTGGCCGGCCCGCCGGGTCCAGTACGCCCATGTTTCCCGCGTCAGCCGTCCCTGTCTCGCCGCGGCGTCCCGCGCGCGAAGGATTCCGTCTGCTCCGAGCGCCTCGTGGATATACGCCACACCGCCGTGCTGCGGGTGGTCGGGGTCTCCGATCTCGGTCAGCACCACGGCGAGCTGCTCGTCCTCGCTCAGCAACTCGGGCGCTTGCCATAGTGCGGCGTGGCGCAGCCAGTGCCACACTCCGCGTCGGTCGAGTTTCTCGATCGCCTCTGCGACTTCCCCATCCTTTGTCCTGGGTTCCGTCCGCTGGCC
This sequence comes from Acidobacteriota bacterium, assembly GCA_022826195.1. Taxonomy (GTDB): domain Bacteria; phylum Acidobacteriota; class Vicinamibacteria; order Marinacidobacterales; family Marinacidobacteraceae; genus Marinacidobacterium. The sequence continues at coordinate 41,349 of JAJDVI010000072.1, read as the reverse complement.
GTGTAGGTAGGCGTGGATGCTGAGCGCCACGGGTCCTCTTGGCCCCTGTGTTCTGATCATCAATCGCTCGCTCCGTCGTTTCCGTCAATCGTAGACGATTCTCGGCGCGCTTCCGCTTCACGGCCGCGGTGATCGTCTGCGGCACGACGCGGCGGGCAACGGTTCGATGGTGTCGTACGGTCCCGCCGCTGCTCCACCCGGTACGGCTTGCGGTCGCTGCGTCGAAGGCGGCCCCCACCGCTCGTTGAGGGACATAAGCGGATAGCGTTTATCGTTCGTGCGCATGCTGGAGCTTGACCCTAGGTACGGCGAGCTAGTCCGTATCGACCCGAACTCCGAAGCACCTGAAGAGGTGCTGCGGCGGATTCCGCTCGGCACACCTGTCGCCGACGGTGGGATCGATGAGTCGTCGCTCCGAGAAGGTGTCCTCTGATGGTGAGCCCCGACACCCCTCTCTTTCGGTTCTTGGACCGTGTCACCGATTTCATCGTCTGGTGCTTCGAGCATCCCTTGATCTCCTTCATCGGGATCATGGCCGCTCTGATCCTCTTCACGACACCGCCGGAGGCATGGGCGGAACTACGGAAACCTCTGCCCAGAAGAAGAGATCGACCGTAGATCGACCGGAGAATGTGTCCAGTGGCGGCGGCATGGATCAATACGGCGGGGTTAACCCTCGACATTGCTGGAGTGGTCTTGCTCTACCGTTTCGGCCTGCCGTCGCGAGTGCGAGAGAGCGCACTGGAGTTCTTCGGGTGGAAGAGTCCGGAAGCCCCTCAAGGAATACGAACGGGCGCGGACGCTTTCCCGGACGGGCTTGATCCTCTTGATCTTGGGATTTGCGCTACAGGCGACCAGTAACTGGGTGGGTCGCTAGCCCGGTCAGCAGGATGCGATGAGCAGGCCGCCTCGCCCGGCGGTGGCCATTCGGCTGGTCGTGCCCATCCTGATCGGCGCGGGATGCTCCGCCCCTCCCACGACTGCTCCCGCACCCGTTGCGTCGCCGGTGCCGGTCCCGGATCCGGAACCTGAGCCAGCAGGCCCGACCCCACGCGAATGCGCCGACGAGCGATAGCTGGCGATCAACAAGGGTTTCTCGGATGGCGTGTCTCCAATCCTCGGCACCAGTTGGACGGGTAGCGCTTGGGGCGGCGCCTCGGCCCGTTGGACTCGCGGAACTCGACGTTGCGGGGGATGCGGTGGCTCGCGCGCCAGCTTTCATAGGGGCGCGGTGGTCGAATACGCCGCCGTGAATCGAACGCTACGCGGCCTCTTGCTACTCGCCGCCGCCTGCGGGACGGGCACCGACGGCACACCCGTCGTGCCACCCACCACCCCCGCGCCGCCCCCGGCGCCGCCGACCCCAATGCCGGAGCCAGGCCCGGTCACCGGGGTCAAGGCGGCGGAGCGAGGTCCGGACTTCATCGTCTGGACCTGGGACCCTTGGCCAGGTGCGACCTTGTACCAGATCCTTTTGTACTTGGATGGAGGCTACGAGAGAGAGGTCCATTACAGATCTGAGCATTTCTTCCGCCTCGAAGGACTCGAACCTGGGGGAGCCGCGAGGATCATCGTCCGAGTGCGAGAAATCGCCGGAGAACGCGTGTCGTGGCCGGGATCGGTTGCCGTCCAGACGGAAACCCTGCCGCCGGCACCGCGACGTTGTACCAACGAACAGAGGCTGGCGTTGCGCTACTCCGACTTCGTTTCCGAGTGGGACGGGACGCCCTTTCGGGTGGACCTGATTCAGGACTTCCCGAACTTTGTATCGGAGGCTGGCCTCGACGCGCTGCTCGCTCCGGTTGGGCTCCTCGCGGACAAAATCGAAGCGCAACTCGGCTACCGGATCGTGGAAATGGGCGACGTGATCTCGGTCCCCGAAGGAGCACCGCCGGACTGGAACGAGGATCTTGACGAGTTTCGTCGAACCTGTCCGGTTCCTCGGGAGGTGGGACAGGTGCACTTCTTCCACCTAGACAACTATGTTCCGGGGGTGCGGGACGCCGGGGCTGTCGCCGTACCAGACTGCGGGGCCTTCGCCATTACGAAGTATCGGGTGGAGCGTGAGGATTGGAGGCCCGACGATTGGGCCGGCCCCGTGATGCACGAGCTATTCCATCTGTTCGGCTTTGCCCACATCGACGGCTACGACGGGCGCCGGGGAGTCCCCATGTCCCGCGCACTGGACGACTCTGCTGCAACGCGCGGCGCGGAGTCCGCGACCTGGGTCGATATCGACTACCTGCGCTGCATCTTTCCGGAGGGCGGATAAGTCCCTCCTGCCTGTCGTTTCATGCGTCAGAGTTCCCGCGCAGGCCGAAAACGCCCCGCTAGACCCCGCCCGCGCGGAGGGCCGGACCGGGGGCCAGCGCAGCGGCGCAGGTCGCGGAAACCCAACGGAGCAAACGGGTTGCGGGCGCGACGGTGGCGGACCCCCTTTCACACTTTCCCCCGAAATCGCGGGCAGCGAACCGCCGGTTCACTGCCATCAGGTTTTTTCGCTCGTTCGGGACTACCTCGCCGGGAAGTGCGGTACGGCTTGGAACGCCGGTCTCCAGACCGGCACGCGCAGCGCTCCGCGCTGCGCACGGCACAACCACACCCCGAACAGGGCGGCTCCCACCCAGACCGGCACCGCGGCGCTCCGCGCCCCGCACGTCGTGACACCAAGCATCCCCGTGGCAGAACGGCTTGGAACGCCCCACCGGCACCGCCGGCGCGCAGCGCAGCGAACGTCGCAACTCCATCGATCCTCACGACGCGTACCGCTCGGAGCGGCGGCCTCTGGCCGGCATCGACCGCCGAGAGGCGGTCGAAACCGCACGCCTCAACCACGTTCGCTTCGAGCTACGTTCGGCGCAAATGCAGCAGCCGGAACAGCGGCGCCACCCGGGGCAGGTCCGTCCGTCCGCCCAGGTAGGGACCCGGGTCCGCGGCCGGGAACTCGTGCTGCAGCACGTCCCATTGCCCGGTGAGTCCCATCCGATCCACCACCGAGTCCGGATCGAACCGGGTGATCATCGGTTCGCCGTGTTTCTCCACGAAACGGACCAGGTTGTCGAACAGCGCGAGTTCCTCCGCCGGGACGCCCTCGCGGACGTTCATGTAGTCGAGGGTCAGCTCCGATCCGGGAGCCGACAGATCGGTGATCCGGGCCAGCGTTCCGGTCACCGCCTCCGGCGCGAGGTAATACGTCACGCCCATCCAACTGAAAAAGGCGGGTGCGCGCCGGTCGAAGCCCGCCGCAAGAAGGCGGTCGTCCAGCAGGTCGCGCTCGAAATCCACCTCGACGAAGTGCAGGTGTTCCGGAACCGCGATGCCCGCGCCGGCGAGCCGTTCCCGCTTGAGCGCCGCGCTCGCGGGAAGATCCACCTCGTAGACGCGGATCCCGAGGTCCGGATGCCGCAGCGCGAACGTGTCGAAACCTGCCCCCAGGACCACGAGCTGACCGACCCCCCGGGCCGCCGCAGCCAGGACGCGGTCGTCGGTGAAGCGCGTCCGGATGAGAACGAAGGTGGTGGTCGGGATGACCTTCCGGAGCAGCACCCGGGTGACCAGCCAGTGGCGCCAGCTCGAGCCGATCACCCGCCGCCAACGCCCGCCGGCGAGGTGGATCGCGTAGGGGTCCTCGGTTACGAGCGGCCGCTCCCCCCGGGCGAAGTGGCCCGCGCGCGCCGCCGCCACCATCTCGGCAGTCCGGCTGCCGCGCACGCGCGCCAGGTTTTGGGGTTCCTCCAGACGACGTGGTTCGGCGATCACGAGCCCCTTCCCGGAAGAATTGAGAACCTGTGGTGACCATGGTACGTCGAGGCGGCCCCGCGGAGGCGCCCGACGTGTTCACCATCGGGCATTCCAACCACCCCATCGGCGCGTTTCTGGCGCTGCTCGAGCGGCATGGAACGGCGGCTGTCGCCGATGTCCGCTCCGTTCCGTACAGCCGGCGGCATCCGCAGTTCAACCGCCGCTCGGTCGAACGGTCGCTCCGGGAACACGGCATCCGCTACCTCTTCCTGGGCGCCGAGCTCGGGGCTCGCACCCCCGAGCCATCCTGCTACGACGACGACGGAAAGGTGCTCTTCTCCCGGTTGGCGACGACCGGAGTGTTCCTCCGGGGGATCGCTCGGGTTCTTGAGGAAGCGGCCCACTCCCGTCTCGCGCTGCTCTGCGCCGAGCGGGATCCCGCCAACTGCCACCGCACCATCCTGGTCGCGCCGGCGCTGCGGAAACGCGGCGCCCCGGTCGCCCACATCCTGGCGGACGGCGCCCTCGTGACGCAGGAGGAGGTTCTGGACCGGCTGTGCGCGGCGAGCGGGATGCCGCCCCGCAACATGTTCCGGACCCGCGAGGAGCAGCGGGCGGAGGCGCTCGCGCGGCGCGCCCGGGAAATCGCCTGGACCGATCCGGAGCGCGCCCGGGTTACGGAGTGATGACCGCCTTCGTGACCCGGAGCGCTTCCACGTCGTCGAGGGCGTCGTTCGCCTCCTCGAGCCGGTAGCGGCGGCCGATCACGTCGGCGAACGGCATCCGCTGCCGGTAACGGACGAGGGTGTCCAGGGCCCGGGTCCAGTGGTGGAACTCGCTTCCCCACTGGCCCCGGATGTCCGCGTGCTTCCGGTTGACGTCGATGTGCGGATTGACCGGCACGGACCCGGCGTCCGTGTAGTGGCCGACGATGACGTAGCGGCCTCCGTCCCGGAGCGTTCGGAAACCTTCCGGCACCGCCTGGGGGTTACCGCTCGCCTCGATGACCACGTCGGCGCCGCGCCCGCCGGTGGCGGCGTGCACCCGTCCCACCCGTTCGTCCGCATCCGTCTCCGCCAGCGGGAGGGACTCGTCCGCGCCCAGGCGGCGGGCGAGATCGCGGCGCGCCCGGGGTTCGCCGACCGCCAGGATCGCGCCGGCGCCGGAGATCCGGGCGAAGGCGATGGCCGCGAGCCCCACCGGGCCCACGCCCTGCACCACCACGCTGTCTCCCAGACGTATCTCCGCCCGGTCCACCGCCGCGAACCCGGTGAAGAGCCCGCAGCCGCCGCCGATCAGGTCATCGACCGAGAGTTCGCCGGGGAGCACCACGGTCCGGACCCCGGGAAGGAGCAGGATGTTCTCCGCCCAGCCGCCGAGGAGCCCTTCCTCCGCGGAATAGGTGATGCCGTACACCCGGCGGGAGGGACAGCGGTTCGGCTGGCGCGCCACCAGGCACTGGTAGCAGGAATGGCAGGTTGCGTGGACGTCGAAGAAGGACACCACGCTCCCGGCGGCGAGGGGATTGCCGACCGCGTCCCGCGCGACATCGTTCGCTTCGACGACGCGGCCGACGCTCACGTGGCCGGGAATGATCGGATAGGGCACCCGGGCGAGGCGCCCGTCGCGGAGGTGCACGTCGGTCCCGCACACCTCCGATGCGAGCGTCTCCAGCAGGATCTCCCCGGGTCCGGGCGCCGGGACCGGAAACTCCCGGAGTTCGGCGGGGCGGCCCGGCGCGGCCAGCACTGCCGCCCGCGCCGTGCGCATCAGGCGGTGGTCCCGCCGCAACTGGACCCGGCGCCGGCGGTACAGCCGTAGCAGTGGAGGCCGGTGACGATGCGGCGGTTCTCCAGCAGTTCCGGGGAGAAGTCCCGGATGTGGGCGGGGGCGCCGAAACTCACGGTCTCGTCCAGCATCTGGTTGAAGTCGCAGTCGTAGAGCTGGCCGTCCCAGCCGACGGAAAGGGTGTTCCGGCACATGACCGCCCGCGCCGCCGCCGGGTTGAAGGCGTTCACCAGCCTCTCCATGTACCGCTCGTAGTTCCCGGTCTCCAGGAGGAAGTCCAGAAAGCGGCTGATAGGGAGGTTGGTGATCGCGAAGAGGCGGTCGAACCGGATCTGGTAGCGCCGGTCGAGTTCCCGTTTGAACTCGCGCTCCAGGGCGTCCTGATCGCCGGGAAGAAACGCCCCGGTGGGGTTGTAGACCAGGTTGAGGCGGAGCGCCGGGTCCCGGCCGTACCCCAGGCGGTTCAGCAGCTTGAGCGCCTGGATGGACTTGTCGAAGACCCCCTCCCCGCGCTGCGCGTCGGTGCGCTCCGCCAGGAAGTACGGAAGGCTGGCGATGACCTCGACCTCGCGGTCGGCGAGGAACTCGGCCAGGTCCGACTGCGAGCGCAGGAGCAGGACGGTGAGATTCGAACGGTCCATCACGTGGCGTCCGAGAGCCTTCGACGCGTCCACCAGGTAGCGGAAGTTCTCGTTCAGTTCCGGTGCACCCCCGGTGATGTCCACCGTGGGCGCGTCCGTCAGTTCGAGCGCCCGGATACAGGCCTCGGCAGTGTCGCGCGTCATCCGTTCGGTGCGGTCCGGTCCCGCGTCCACATGGCAGTGCCGGCAGGTCTGGTTGCAGAGCTTGCCGACGTTGATCTGGAAGACCTCGATGCCGGTCGCGCGCAGCGGGTGCAGGCCGTGCCGCGCGAGCCGCGAATTGAAGGACGGGAACCGGTTCTCGGACGGACGCGGCGAAAAGTGCGCGTTCCGGGTCGGGAGTTCCAGTTGGGCTTCCATGGACTACATGCTCAACTGGGCGTTCCGCTTCCGCATCTGGACGCCGTGCACGAGGGCCGCCCCGCCCCGGATGGCGGCCGCCACGTGGACCGCCTCCGTCATCTGGTCGAGGTTCGAACCCTTCTCCAGGCATTCCTGCGACCAGGCGTCGATGCAGTAGGGGCACTGCAGGGCGTGCGCGACGCCGAGCGCGATCAGCGCCTTCTCCCGGCCCGTGAGCGAGCCTTCCTGGAAGGTCGCCTGGTACCAGTCGTTGAACTTGTCCCAAAGGTCCGGCGCGTTCCGGCCCATGTCCCCGAACCGGGACAGATCATGGTCGTCGTAGTAGTGACTCACCCAACATCTCCAATCGATTCTTGTGTCGTCATCCGCAAGGCTAGCGCGGATGATCCCGAAGGCCTCCAGAGCGTCCGGAACAACCCGATCGCGGTGGTAGCCTCGGTCCATCATGTCACTCCACACGATCGGATTCATTGGTCTCGGGGTCATGGGCAAACCCATGGCGAAGAATCTGCTGGCCGCCGGGTTCGACCTCACCGTCCACAGCCGCTCACCCGGGCCGGTGGACGAACTGGTTGCCGCCGGCGCCAGGCGCGCGGGATCGGGCGCCGAGTGCGCGAACGGACGGGATGCGGTCATCCTGATGCTGCCGGACTCGCCGGACTCGGAGCTCGTGATGCTCGGCCCGCAGGGCGTCCTTGCCGCCCCGGAACTTCCGTCGCTGGTGACGGACATGTCCTCGATCGAGCCCGGGGTTTCCCGAAAGATCGCCGCCGCCGCCAGCGAACGCGGCGTCGCTTTCGTGGATGCGCCGGTGAGCGGCGGAGAGCCCGGCGCGATCGCCGGCGAACTCGCGATCATGGCGGGGGGTGAAGAGGCCGCCTTCCGGGCGCTCGGTCCGGTATTCGACGTTCTCGGAAAGAGCGCGGTCCTCTGCGGCCCGGCCGGCGCCGGCAACACGGTGAAGCTTGCGAACCAGATGATCGTGGCCGCGAACATCCAGGCCGTCGGCGAGGCGCTCGTCTTCGCGGTCCGGTCGGGGCTTGACCCCGCGGTCGTGGTCGCCGCGATCCAGGGAGGGCTGGCCGGGAGCGCGGTCCTGAACGCCAAGGCGGGAAAGATGATCGCGGGCGACTGGAAGCCGGGCTTCCGCCTGGAACTGCATCTCAAGGACCTCGACAACGCCCTCGCCGCCGCCGGCGGAAGCGCCAGCCCGATTCCGTTTACCACGATCGTCCGCCAGTTCGTGAAGACGCTGGTGGAGGGCGGTCACGCCCGCGAGGATCACGCAGCCATCGCCCGCTACTGCGAGGACGCCGCCGGAATCACCATCGCGGCCGGGGGGAACTAGCGCTCGGTCCCCGGGGGATCCCCGACCAGAGCGGATTTCGTTCGGCAGGTTTTACCCTTAGTCCAAACCTGCCGCGGCAGTTTTGGACTTGGGGTGAAATTTGCCGTAGCATTGCCGGGATGGATCTCCGGCCTCGCGCCCTCGGTTCGCACGTCCTGGAAGACCTGGAACGGCGCATGGTCTTTGTCGCCGGTCCGCGTCAGGTGGGCAAGACGACGCTGGCGAAGAACGTGCCGGGAGCCTTGCCGGGCTATCTGAACTGGGATGTCCGTTCGGACCGGGACCGCATCCTGCGGGAGGAGTTGCCGGCGAGCGATGTGTGGGTGTTCGATGAGATCCACAAATACCGGCAGTGGCGCAACTACCTGAAGGGCGTCTACGACTCCCGTCCGGCCGGACAGCGGATTCTGGTGACCGGCAGCGGCCGTCTCGATCTCTATCGCTTCGGCGGAGATTCGCTGCAGGGGCGGTACTCGATGATGCGGCTACATCCTTTTTCCGTAGCGGAACTGGGGCTCAGGAGCCGGGACGAAGTACTGGATCTCATCCGGCTCGGCGGATTCCCGGAACCGTGGCTCTCGGGCACCGAACGCCAGGCGAGGCGCTGGTCCAGAAACCATCGATCCCGCCTGATCGAGGAAGAAGTCGCCACCCTCGAGGGCGTCCGCGACCTCGGTCAACTGGAACTGATGATGCTCTCGCTGCCGGAACGGGTCGCCTCCCCGCTCTCCATCAACGCGTTGAGCGAGGACCTTCGGATCAGCCACAAGACGGCGAGCGGCTGGCTCGACGCCGCCGAGCGGCTCTACGCCATCTTTCGACTGGCCCCGTTCGGCTCGCCCGTGATCCGGGCGGTCAGGAAACAGCAGAAGCACTACCACCTGGATTGGACGCTACCGCCGGGCGACGGGCCGCGCTTCGAGAACTTCGTGGCCTGCCACCTGTTGAAGTGGGTCCACTGGCGCCAGGACATCGAGGGCGACGATCTGGAACTTCGCTATCTCCGGGACCGGGACGGCCACGAGGTGGACTTCGTCGTCACCGACCGTGGTGAGCCACGACTGCTCGTGGAGTGCAAGTGGTCTGATGCCCGCGTTGAGCGTGGTCTTCGATACTTCAGCCGCAGATTCCCGCAAGCGGCGGCCTGGCAGATCTCCGCCACCGGGCAGAAGGACTACCAGACCGCCGAGGGCATCCGGGTCGCTCCGGCGGTGGCGCTCCTGTCGAACTGGGTGTAGCTTCGGGTTGTGTCGCGTTGACGGGACCTACGCGCTCGCGTTGTCCTTAGCCAAGCGGTGGCCCGACGTTTTGGGTCCCTCCCTTGCGGGCCTGACTAGCCCGGGAATGTCGCTATCCGGACCGGAAGATCCTGTGAACGACGCCGACGACTTCATGGGCCCGGGCGGACGTTGATGCGTACCCCGCGCCGTGCTACTTGGCCATATTCGGCGACGAAGTCGCGTAGGTCGCGAAATACCGAGCGATAGAGGTCGGACGACGAATCGAGTTCCACAAACCACTGCCGATCCCGAAGTCGAGCCTCGGTCTTTCGTCCATCGAGGCCGCGCCGCGAGAGCTCCAGATAGGTGTCCGCATCGAGCCCCTCGTAGCCAATGAATTTGGAGGGGCCGAAACGCCAGCGTCCATCCTCGTCACGGGCGGCGTACCACGCATGGACGTACGGTAGGCGGCGCGCCAGCTCGGCGCTCCGTCGGATCTCTCCCCCGAAGCGATGGATGGCATCGCACGCCATCTCCGGCGTCGATACGAACGCAGGAATTCTCGACAACATCAGGTGCCGAAGAAGTCGGGCGGGAGGACGAGGAAAACGGTCGGCTTCGTGAAGGTTCTCATGCAACAGCTCCGCGAATCGGGCCTACTCTGGGGGGCACGGAACGCTATCAGCGTGGGCTGGGCTCTCCGGCACGGCCGAAATCCTGGGAGTGGTGAGAAGGCGGAGGTCAGTGACCAGGACGTTGCGTTATCGGCGCCGGTTTCGCGCTACCGCGCGATGCCGACCGGAGGTCGGCGTTCCAAGCCGTCCCCGCGATCGGGCGGTTCTGCGTTTTCGCAGCGACTGGCCGCAGGCCGGTGTTTCCGGCCGGTACGTCGTCAGGGTCGTTTGGCCGGAGTCAGGGTTCCCGAACCGTTATGCGGGCGTCCGCGGCGGCCCGGATGAACCGGCGGTCGAACGTCAGCATCGCTTCGCACCGCGTTGCAGCGCCGAGGTGCAGCGCGTCGGCGAAGTCCATGCCCCGTTCCGCTTGATCCAGAGCTTCTGCGAGGAGGAGGGGGTCCTCGACGGTTACCTCCTCGAGACCCGCAAGGGCGCGCAGCGCAGCGGCGACCTGAGTACTGGAATAGTCATAGGTACTGCGTAGAACCCAGTCGCTCTCGAGCAGGACGGTGGTGCTCACGAAGACTTGTCCCGCAGCGATCACGGCTGTCGCGCGGGTCGCCTGCTCCGGATCGTCACCCACCAGATGACGGACGACGACGTTCGTGTCAATCGCCCGCATGGCGCCGTCTCGCTTCCGCCAGGACGCCAGCCTCCATCTCCGCCAGCGACTTCGGCGTACCCTCGAACGCGAGGCATCCGGAGACGTCTTCGACACGGGTCCTCGGGAAGATCGGCACCGGCTTCAGCCGTACGCCGTCGAGCGTGCGTTCGACGATCAGCCGCTCTCCCGCCTCCCAACCGAGCGCCTGCCGAATCGGTTTCGGCAGGATGACCTGACCTTTGGTCGAAAGCGTGGTTGTGGATGGTTCGATCCTGGACATGGAAACCCTCCGGCAGGTCTTTGGTAAGCCCAAAGTAAGATAACGCTTGGGGCCACCGGCCGCAACCGTGGGACATCGCGGGACCTGAGCCTCTCGCGGGCGGGATGCCGGTCTGAAGGCTGGCGCTCCCCCGCTGGTAGCATCGATTCATGGGACGACAAAAGCGCGGCGCCGACGGGTACCGCTCCTTCGGTTATCTGACTCCGGGCGAGGACTACCCGCCGGAAGACCTGGTGGAGGACGCCGAACTCTTCCCGGCGCACCCGGTTCCGCTGTCCGCCGACGACGAGGCCCGCGCGGAGCGCCTCGCCCGCGAGCTGGTGCTGATCTCGCTGCACGAACATCTCGGCAGCTTTCCGCGGGACATCCACCGGACCCCCGCCTACGTTCGGGAGGGCAGGGTCTTCACCCCCTTCGAGGCGCTCGCCCAGTCCGACTGGGACTGCGTGTTCGACAACCTGCTCGACGGCATCTGCCGGATCGAGTCGCGCACGGGCTGGAAGTGGAACGAGGTCCTCCACGACCTCGGGATGCGCCTCGCCGACATCGCCCACCAGGACTTCCTCATTCACTGCCGGACGGTGGACGACATCCTCCGGGCCCACGCCGAGGGACGGATCGCCTGGGTGGCCGCCATCGAGGGCGCGGCGCCCATCGAGAACGAACTCGACCGCGTGGAGGTCCTCCACGGGTTCGGCGTCCGCGAGATGGGGATCACCTACAGCGAGTCGAACGCGCTCGGGAGCGGGCTGAAGGAAGCGAACGACGGGGGGCTGACCGCGTTCGGGCACCAGGTCGTCGAGCGCATGAACAAGGTCGGGATGCTGATCGACACCGCGCACTGCGGCGACCAGACGACCCTCGACGTCATCGCGGCGAGCGAGAAGCCCGTCTCGATCACCCACATCGGCGCCCGCTCGCTCTGGAACACCCGGCGGATGGCCCCGGACGACGTGCTGCAGGCCTGTGCCGACAAGGGCGGCATCATCGGGATCGAGGCGGCCCCGCACACGACGCTCACGAAGAACCATCCCCGGCACAACCTCGAGTCCTTCATGGAGCACTTCGAGTACGTGAAGGACCTCGTGGGCGTGGACTACGTCGGTTTCGGTCCCGACACGGTGTTCGGCGACCACGTCGGGCTCCACGGGGTCTATGCGGCGGCGCTCTCCATCAGGAAGGCCAGCACCGGCAGCGGGGCCCCCGCCTTCGACCGGGTTCCCTACGTCGCGGGCATTGAAAACCCGGTGGAGGGCTCGAAGAACATCCTGCGCTGGCTGGTGAAGCACGGCTACTCCGACGAGGACATCGGCAAGGTGATGGGCGGGAACGCGCTCCGGGTGCTGAGGGACGTCTGGGCGTAAACCGAGTGCCCCACGCTCTCCGTTGTCTGGGGCTGGTTCTATTCCTTCCGGCGGGCGCGGCCTCCGCTCAACCGGAGACGGCGGAGATGACGGTGGACTTCGAGAGTCCCGCCCGGGCAACGGTCCGCACGCGAATCCCCCCGAACCATCCGTTCGCCGGTTCCGCAGCGTTTCACGTCCTCGCGCCGTCCCCGGAGACCGCCTGGCGCCGGCTGCCGATGTCCTTCGAGCGGGGCCCGGACGGAGCACTCCTGTTCCGGGACAGCGCGCAGGCTGACGAGGCGGGCTGGATCCGCGTCCCCGTCCCGCTCCCCGACGAAGCTCCCGAACCGGGAGCCGACTCCGCGTTCGCGGCAAGCATCACCCCGCCTGCCGGGTTCCGGATCGCCGACGCCTTTCCGGCGCTTACGGCGGGTGGCGCCGAGAGCCGCGGCATCGGCGTCGACCTGCCAGCGCCCCCGTCCATGCTCAGGTTCCGGCTCGTGCCCGAGGAGGAGTTCGCGATCGGCCTGACCACGTTCGTGGACGGGGCCCTGGCCCTCCTCCTGATCGGACTCGGCGCCTTCGGAGCGCGCCGGCTCCTCGCGCCGCCTCGTCCCGCCGGGACGAGCCGCCGATGACCCGCTTTTCCTTCTGGGGACTGTTCGCCGTCTTCGGCGCCATCCTGCTCGCCTACTGGTTCTGGATGCGGCGCCTCGAGCGCGGCGAGTCCCGTGACCAACCCGAGGACGGTCCGCCTTGACAGCGATCGTCTTCGGCGCCTACCTCGCGGCGATCTTCGCCATCGGGGTGGTGGCGCTCCGGCGTACCCGCACCGAGGGCGACTACTGGATCGCCGGGGGCAAGCTCGGCTGGCTGCTCGGCGGCGCCACGCTCGCCGCCACCCACGCGAGCGCGGGCACCTACATCGGCACCGTGGGGGTGATTCACACGGTGGGCTGGGAGTTCACCTGGCTCGTGCTCTTCATCCCGTTCAGCTACTGGTTCATGGCCGGCGTCCTGGGCCCGCGCTTCGCCCGCACCCGGGAGCTGACCCTGCCGGCGTTCATCGAGCGGCGCTACTACAGCCGGCGGGCCCGGGCGCTCGCCGCGGTGGTGATCCTGATCGCCGCCACCGTGTACGTGCAGGCGCAGGTGATCGCCGGCGGGTTGATCGCCGAGACCGTGTTCGGGATTCCGGCGGTCTGGGGCATGGTGTTCTTCACCGTCATCCTGCTCGCCTACACCGCGATCGGCGGCATGGTGGCGGTGGTCTACACCGACCTCGTGCAGTTGGTGGTCATGGTGATCGGCGCCCTGGTGGCGGTCCCGATGGTCTTCCGCCTGCTCGGCGGACCGGGCCCGCTGTTCGCCGCCGTCGAGACCCTGCGGCCCGGGGCCTTCGAGTTCGGCGCCCTTCCCGGCGTGCTGCTCTTCACGATGGGGATCTCCTTCCTCCTCGGGGGGATCGCCACCCCGGAGAAACTTGTGCGCCTCTATGCGATGCGCGGCCAGCGCGAGATCCGCCGGGGTCTGTTTCTGGCCATGATCGTGGCCACCGGAGTGAACCTGCTGGTCTTCCTCATCGCGCTCGGGGCCATGGGACTGTTCCCCATCCTCCCGAGCGGGGACCTGGCCATGCCCATGATCGCCTCCTACGCGTTGCCCCCCATCCTGGGCACGGTGCTGCTGGCCGCCGTGGTTTCGGCGATCATGTCCACCGTGGACTCGCTGCTGCTGGTGGCCGGATCGGCGCTCTCCCACGATCTCCTGGGCGTCTTCAGGCCCGGGGCCAGCCCGCGGGCGAGGATGCTGGCGGCCCGGCTCGGGATCCTGATCGTCGGCATCGCGCCGCTGGTGCTGATCCTGAGCGGCGTCGGCGAGGGGGAACTGGTGCAGTTCATCGTGCTGCTCTTCACCGCGATCATGGCGAGCGCGTTCTTCGTGCCGGTCGTGCTCGGCGTGCTCTGGCGGGGTCTCACCCGGGAGGGCGCCCTGGCCGCCATGGTCGGGGGCGTCGCGGGAGTCTTCGTCTGGCAGAGCGGGGTGCTGCCCTGGCCCGGCTGGGGTCCGGAACTGGTCCATCCCGCAGCGCCGGGCGTCGTGGTTTCGCTCGTGCTGGGAGTGGCGGTGAGCCGGTTCACCGCCCCACCTCCCGAGTCGGCGCTCGCGCCGTATTTCGCGCGTCCGGCGGGTGAGTCGCGTTGAAGCTGGACGGTCGCCGCGCGCTGGTTACGGGTGGCGCGCAGGGCATGGGGCTGCTGATCGCCCGGGGAGCCGCGGCGCGCGGCGCCCACGTCGCCATCTGGGACGTGAACCCGAGGGCGCTGCCGGATGCGGCCGCGCGGATTGCCGCCGCCCGTCCGCGCGGGAATCAGCTCGTCGTTTCGGAAGCGGTGGATGTCGGGGATCCCGACGCGGTCGCGAGAGCGGCGGAGCGTCTCGCGGCTTCTTTCGGCAGCGTGGACGTCCTGGTCAACAACGCCGGAGTGGTCTCCGGGAAACCTCTGACGGAGCTGGCGCCGGAGGAAGTGCAGCGAACCCTCCGGATCAACACCGCCGCGCTTTTCTGGACGACCCAGGCAGTGCTGCCGGCCATGATCGAAGCCGGGTCCGGGCACGTGGTCACGATGGCGTCGGCGGGCGGCCTGATCGGGGCTTCCCGGCTTTCCGACTACTGCGCTTCCAAGTTCGGCGCGGTCGGCTTCCATGAATCGCTGCGGGCGGAGCTGCGCCGGACGGCGCCCGGGGTGGGAACCAGCCTGATCTGCCCGTTCTTCGTGAACACCGGCATGTTCGCCGGCGTCCGCACCCGCTTCCCCTTCCTGCTGCCGATCCTGGAACCGGAGAGGGTCGCCGACGCCGTCATCCGCGCGGTCGAGAAGAATCGCGCCGTGGTCGTCCTTCCCTGGTTCGTCCACTCGCTGAAACTGCTGCGCCTGCTCCCCGCCCGCTGGCTCGATCCGATTGCGTCGTTCTTCGGCATCCACGCCGCCATGGACACCTTCTCGGGCCGTCCGCAGGCGCCCTGACGGAATGCTCCCGCACCCCGTGGCGATAGCATGATCCGGTCGTGGAGGAGCGATCTCGAGTGACCCAGCGGATCAAGATCGATCAGGGTGGACTCGGCTTCGGCCTCTGGATGGTCGGGTGGCTGTTCACCATCGGTTTCCTGGACCTGGGCTTCTGGCGCGGCTTCCTGGGCCTTTTCGTGTGGCCCGTCTTTCTCGGGACCCGTATCGCGGAACTGATCGGTTCCTGAACCTCCGGCGGCCGGAGTTTTCGGGCGGATGCCCGCCCGTCACGTTTCGCTCAGTGGACGTGCACGCCGCCCGTGCAGTGGTCGAGGGTCGTCTCCATGATGGCCGCGTCCACCGCCAGCTCCAGCGTGGCGCCCTCGAATCGCATCGCCAGGCTGCCGCCGTGGAGCAGGAAGTCCACGAGCCATTCCTCCGGCTCGAACTGGAAGATCCCGGGAAACGGCCGGTCCTCCGTCTTCTCGATGCTCCGGGTGTCCCCGCCGTCGATCTGCACGTAGAGCGTCCGTTGCTGGCGACCGGACGGGGCGTCGTCTTCGTGCGGGACGTGGACCGTCAGGAGAATCTGCCCCTGCTCCTCATTGCACTGGACCATGAGCCCGGTGTGGGTGCCGACGACGTATTCGGCCCCGTGGACTCCCATGTACTCGAATGTCTTCCACTCCACGGCGCTCGGCAGCGCGAGGAACATCGCTAGCAGGCTGATCATCGGATCTCCTTCCGCCGGCTGTCCGGCGGATCACCGCTCCGGAAGATTCGGAACGGGAGATCGGGGAAACCACCCCTCCACCGGGGGCGGTCCGCCGGCCGACGTCCGTGCCCGGGAGAATAGCGGGGCGAGACGCCCGGCGCGACTGCGGGGCGCGTAGAATCGGGAGCCCGCCGTGACTACCGCCATCGACACCTCCCGGATGTCGGCCGGCAAGCGTGCGGCGTTCGAACTCACCGAGGCGGCGCGGGAGACGGGATGGCGTTACCCGACCTTCGCCGGCGGGCTCTTTCTCGGGCGGTTGTCCACCGGAATCGTGCGCCCGTACCCCGACAGCGGGATCGAACCGGAGGGCGAAACCTTCCTCGAGCGGCTGGAGTCGTATCTCCTCGAGGAGGTGGACGCCGACGAGATCGACCGCACGGGTGAGATTCCCGATCGGGTGTTCCGCGAGCTGGCGGCCATGGGGGCCTTCGGGATCAAGATCCCCAAGCGCTACGGCGGGCTCGGACTGTCGCAGCGGACCTACACGCGGTCCGCAATCCTCCTCGGCAGCCACTGCGGAAGCCTGGCCTCCCTCGTTTCCGCCCACCAGTCCATCGGGATCGCCCAGCCCATCCTGCTGTTCGGCACCGAGGAACAAAAGGCGGAGTTCCTGCCCCAGGTCGCGGCGGGTGACATTTCGGCGTTCGCGCTTACCGAAACCACCGTGGGCTCCGATGCCGCGCGCATGCAGGCGCACGCCGAACCGACCCCGGACGGGCGGTTCTTCGTGCTGAACGGCGAGAAACTCTGGTGCACGAACGGCACCCGCGCGCGCTGGCTGGTGGTCATGGCGCGCACCCCCGCGCAGTCGCCGGGGGGGCGGGCCGGGATCACCACCTTCATCGTGGATACGCGCTGGCCAGGCGTCGAAGTCGTGCGCCGCTGCCGCTTCATGGGGCTGAAGGCGCTCTACAACGGGGTGATGCGCTTCACCGACGTCCGGATTCCCCGCGAAAACGTCCTGGGCCCGGTCGGGAAGGGGCTGCGGGTCGCCCTGACGACGCTCAACACGGGCCGGCTCACCCTCCCCGGGATCTGCATAGGGACGGCCAAGCGGTCGCTGTACATCTCCCGGACCTGGGCGAGGGAGCGGGTGCAGTGGGGGGCGCCGATCGGGGAGCACGCGGCGATCGCCGACAAGATCGGGCGGATGGCCTCGACGACGTTCGCCATGGACGCCATGTCCGATCTCACCTCGCTGCTCGTGGACATCGGAGGCGCGGACATCCGCATCGAGGCCGCCATCTCCAAGATGTACGCCAGCGAGGCCGCGTGGCGGATCGCCGACGAGACCGTCCAGGTGCTGGGCGGACGGGGCTACGAGACCGCGGCCTCGCTCGCCGCCCGCGGGGAGCGGCCCTTCCCGGCCGAAAGAACCCTGCGCGACAACCGGATCAACACGATCTTCGAGGGCTCGAGCGAGATCCTGCGCCTCTTCATCGCCCGCGAGGTCATGGACCCCCACCTGAGCCGGGCGGGCGCGGTGATGAATCCCTCGCTGCCGCTCTCGAAGCGGCTCGCGACGGCCATCCGCGCCGGGTTCTTCTACGTGCCCTGGTACCTGCGCCAGTGGTTGCCGGCCGGCGCACCTTCCGGCGGCGAGCCATGGGCGCGGCGCCACCTCCGTTTCGTGGCCCGCAGCAGCCGCCGGCTGGCGCGCAGTCTTTTCCACGCCATGCTCCGCTACGGCCCCGGGCTCGAGAAGCGGCAGATGCTCCTCTGGCGCTTCGTGGATTTCGGTGCCGAGCTCTACGCGCAGGTCGCAACGGTCGTGCGCGCCGAGGCGCTGATCGCCCGCGGCGAGCGGGAAGAGGACGTGCTCCCGTTGGTCGAGGACTTCTGCGCGGGCTCCCGGATCCGCATCGGAGAGTTGCGGCGGGGCCTCGGGCGGAACCGGGACGCGCAGACGTATGCGCTTGCCCAGGGTTTCCTGAAGGGCGACTTCCCCACGCTTCTCGCCGGCCGCGTGCCGAACCCGTACGACCCGCCGGCGGAGGTCGCAGCTCCGGTGGACGAACGCCCCGCCGGAACGCCCGTCGGGGTTTGAGCGCCGCGCGCGCCTCGCTCGCGGCGGCGGCGCTGCTGGCGGGCGCCTGCGCCGGAAGCGCCGATCCGCCGCCTCCCCGCGCCGTCTGGCTCGATGTGGACCCCGCGGTGATGCCCGGTGGTCACGAGCCGGACGACGGGGTCGCCATGGTCCAGGCGTTCCATTCGCCCGAGTTGCGGGTCGCCGGGGTCAGCGTGGTGTTCGGAAACGCCCCGGTGGACCGCGGCTACGCCATCGCCCGGGAGATCGTGGCCCGCTTCGCTCGGGCGGACGTGGCGGTCCACAAGGGGAGCGCCGCGGCCTCTCCGGACCCGACGCCGGCGTCCCGGGCCCTCATCGCGGCGCTCGAAGAGGAACCGCTGACCGTGCTGGCGCTCGGGCCGGCGACCAACGTCGCCGCCGCGCTCCGAGAGCGGCCCGACCTCGCGGCCCGCATCGAGACGGTGATCCTGGTGGTTGGCCGCCGCGCCGGGGAGGCGCTGACGTTCCCCGGCAGCGGCCCCAACCTTCTCGACTTCAACTTCGAACTGGACCCGGAGGCCGCGGAGGTCGTCGTGGGAAGCGGGGCTCCGGTGGTCCTCGCCCCGTTCGAGCTGGCCGCGAAGCTGCCGATCGATGCCGAGGAATGGGCTTCGGTGTGGAGCACGCCGTTCGGGGAGTTCTTCCGCCGCCCGATCGAGGACTACCTCGACTGGTTCGGCGACAACTACGGGCGCCGGGCGACCTATCCGTTCGATTCCTTCGCCGTGTCCTTCCTGGTGGCCCCGGAACTCCTCCACTGCGACCGGACTTCGGTGGTCGTCCGGGAGGGACCCGCCGACGGGTACGCGGACGCCGGGGGGACCAAACCGTGGCTCGTCCGGACCGACGCGCCGGAGGGTTGGCCGGTGACCTGGTGCCACACCCCCGAGCCCGGGCTGAAGGAGGAACTCCTGCGGCGGCTGGCCGGCAGACAGCCGTAGAGGGAACCTCCGCCTACGGTAACCTTCCGCGTTCCGCTGGGAGCGCCTGTAGCTCAGTGGATTAGAGCGCTTGCCTCCGGAGCAAGAAGTCAGAGGTTCGAATCCTCTCAGGCGTACCAGCGTCGTCGCATCGGGTTGGGCCGTTAGCTCAACCAGGCAGAGCAACTGACTCTTAATCAGTAGGTTGAAGGTTCGATTCCTTCACGGCTCACCACCCGATGCGGGAACGCTTCGCGCCGCGCCGTCGCCTTTCCCGTTGCGGGGTCCGCGTACCATCGCGGTCGGGGAGGGTCATCCCCACTCCCGCCGCCGTGCCGCAAGTTCTTCCCACCCCGCCAGCCGAGGCGGAACGACCTGCCGGCGCCGCTGCGCAACCCGGGCCGGACGCGCCGCGGCGCATCCTCATCAGGTCGCCGGAGATCCGCATCAAGGGCAGAAACCGGCCCTCCTTCCGGGAAGCGCTCAAGCGCAATCTCGGACAGCGGCTCCGCGGCATCGGGCTGCGCTGGCGGACGAGTTCGGCCGGCGACCGGGTGTGGATCGAAGTTCCGCCGGGGGAGACCGCGGCGCTCGACCGGGCCCTCGCGGCGATCGCGACCGTTTTCGGCGTCGAGCTCGCGCTTCCGTGCTTCGTGATTCCCCGTCCGCGCGGTGAAACCCTCTCGCCCGAGCGGTTGCTGGACGACACCACCTCGCTTGCCTGCTGGTTGGCAGCGGATGCGCGGCCGGAACCGGAGACGGGCTTTGCCCTGCGGGTGCGGCGCCGGGACCGGAACTTCCCCATCCGCTCGCAAGCCATTGCCGAGTCGGTAGGGCGCGCCATTCTGCAGCGCACGGCGTGGGGCCGCGTGGACCTCTCGAATCCGGCGCTCACCGTGTTCATCGAGCCTCACGAAGAAGCCATCTACCTGTGGACGCGCCGGGTGAAGGGGCCCGGCGGGCTTCCGGTCGGGGTCGCGGGCCGGCTGGTGGGGATGCTTTCCGGCGGCTTCGACTCGCCGGTGGCCGCCTGGATGATGGCGGGAAGGGGAGCCTCGCTCGACTTCGTCCATCTCACGCCCTCCCGTCCGGACCAGGATTCGCCCGCTGCCCGCAAGGCCGCGGAACTGGTCCGCGTTCTTTCGCGCTATACGGGCCGATCGCGGCTGGTGCTCGTTCCGTACACCCACTTCGACCTCCGGCTCACCGGCAGCAGAACCGGCCACGAGGCGGTGCTGTTCCGCCGGTTCGCATTCCGCTGCGGCGAGGTCGTCGCCCGGCACTTCGGAGCGGCGGCGCTGACTACGGGCGACAGCCTTTCCCAGGTCGCGTCCCAGACGCTCGAGAACCTCATCAGCGTGGATGCCGCGCTCTCGCTACCCGTCCTGCGGCCGCTGGTCGGGTTCGACAAGGTGGCCATCATGGACCGGGCGCAGAAGATCGGCACCTGGGAGACCTCCGCCGTGCCCGCGAAAGACTGCTGTGCGCTGATCGCCGGATCCCCACGGACCCGGTCGGAGCCCGAGCGGATCGCCGAGATCGAGGAGCGTTTGTTCCCGGATCCCGGCGAAGTCGTACGGCTGTCGCTCCGGGAAGCGGTGGTCGGCGCCTTCCAGGGGGGCGAGGAGATCGAGGCGTTTGCTCCGGCGGCGGATCGGTTCGTCCCTGACCCCGCGGACGGCTGAGGTTCGCCTTTGTGCCCGAGCGGACCCCGTTGGTAGCCTGCGGGGCATGGGGCTCGGCCTGATTCTCGCGCCCGTCGCGCTCCTGGGGTTGGCAGCCGCCGCCGGGCAGGACGAGGCGCCCCGGCGTCCCCCGGAGCCGTTTCGGGTCTTCGTTCACACCAGCGATCCCGGCGACAACGCGCTGCGGGCCGCGCTTGAGGAAGTACTTCCGATGGTTCGGGAGCGCGTGGAACGGAGGCGGCACTGGTTCCAGTTGGCGGATTCGGCTGAAGACGCCGATCTGACTCTGCGCCTTGTCAACTACCGAACCGGCCAACACGGAGATCCGCTAGCCCCGGGGTCCTACGCGGACCTGATGGGCCGCGAGTTTCATTTCCTGGACGCCATCGTTCTTGGGGGGGGCGAGCGGAGCGGGCTCACGGGGCTGGATGAGCGGGACTTTCCGGGCGGACCCGGCCTTCGGAACGCCGCAAGCCATCTGGCGGAAGAGCTGGAACGGTTCTGCAAGGAGAACTACGCCGCCCTGAGGCGCCTCCGGAGGGAGACCGGACCGGGCACACCCTGAGTCTCCCGGCCCGTCCGTTCAGGGAGCGATTCTCTCGCGCCGTGTCCCGGACACCGCCCGAGTTCCCCGTGCCATGATTCCGGGGCGAGCGGCCCTGGCTGGCGGCCTCGCGCATCCCGGGGAGGCGTCATGACCATCCACCGCTCTCGGCATCCGCACCGGGCGGCGTTCGCCGCCGTCCTGCTTCTGACGGCGCTTGGCGCTGCGGCGGCCGGCGCCCAGGCGCCCCGCCGTCCTCCCGAGCCCTTCACCGTCTTCGTGCACCCCAGCGAGCCGGAGGATCAGGAGCTGCGGCAAGGGCTGGAGACCGCGGCCCGGGAAGTCCAGGACCGCGTCGGTGGCCGGCGTAACTGGTTTCGCATCGTGGACTCGGCGGAGGACGCTGCGATCACGGTGCGCGTCATCAACTACCGGACCTCGCAGATGATGCTGCCCAAGCTCGAGCGGCTGATCATCAACGGCCGGGTGGAGCTGGTCGAGCGCAGTGAGATCGTCGAGTTCTACTACGTGGACGCGGTGGCGCTCGCCGGAACCCTGCGCCAGAGCCTGACCGGGCTGGACGAACGGGAATCCGGGCCCAGCCTGCGCAACGCGGCCAGCCACCTGGCCGAGCAACTGGAGGAGTTTTGCAAGGACAACTACGCGGCCCTGACCGGCCAGTAGCCTGCCGCCGGCGTTCCTTCGCTGCGGTCCTTTCGCTCACCGTCCTCGCCGCCGGGGTGGCCGGGTCGGGGTGTGCGCCGGCGCCGGAGCCCCAGCGGGCGAAGAACGTCATCCTCTTCATCGGGGACGGGTTCGGCATGAACCAGCTTGCCCTCGGGATCGCGTACGCGTCCGAAGTGCGGGGTCGGCCGCTTGCGATGTCCGAGCTCGCCGGCGCGGGCGGGGCCGGCTACGCGATCCCCTTCTCCTTCGACCGGATCATCACCGATTCCGCCGCCGCCGCCACCCAGATGGCCACCGGCCGGCAGGCGCTTACCGAGACGCTGAGCGTCGATCCGGAAACCGCCGGGCCGATCCCGACCATTCTGGAGTGGGCGGAAGAGCGCGGCCTCGCGACCGGACTCGTCGCGAACATGCGCCTTACCCACGCGACCCCGGCGGCCTTCAAGGTCCACGCCAAGTCGCGCTACGTCCCCGAGTCCGAGCTTGCCGACCAACTCTTCGATGAACCCGAGGTGGAAGTGCTGCTCGGGGGCGGGGGCCGGGCGATGGTCCCGCAGGGGACGAACGTCGGAGACAGCGTTCCCGGCCTGCCCGGGGGAACCGACGGCGCCTCGAACCGGAGCGACGACCGGAACCTGATCGCGGAAGCGGAGGCCCGCGGCTACACCGTCGTGGGCGATCGCGCCAGCCTGGAGGCGGCGCGCGGCGCCGAGCGGCTGGTGGGCATCTTCGCGGCGAGCCACCTGCCGTACGTTCTCGACCGGTCGTGGGAGGGACTCGACGGTTCGGTGCCCACCCTGGCCGAACTCACCGGCGCCGCGATCGCTTCGCTCGAGGGCAACGAAGAGGGTTTCTTCCTGGTGGTCGAAGGCGGCCTGATCGACTACGCCGGACACGACAACGACGCCGGGGCGATGCTGGCCGAGATCCTGGACTACGACGAGGCCATCGGGGTCGGTTTCGACTTCGCGCGGGCTCGCGAGGACACCCTGGTACTGGTGACCGCCGATCACGGGACCGGGGGCTTTTCGTTCACCTACGGCCCCGGCGGGCCGGGTCCGCTCCCCGAAACGGTGTTCCCGGACTACGCCGCCGGCCCGGAGATGGCCGGGAAGCGACACCTCGAGCTGCTCGCCGCCCAGCGCCGCTCCCTGATCGAGGCGATGCCGGAGGTCTCCTCCCCGGCGACCGCGGATTCGGTGCTCGCCGTGATCGAGGAGGCGACGGGGATCCGGCTTACCGACGAAGAGGCGGCCGATCTCGCGGAACAGCTCAACGCCGAGACCCCCGCGCCCCGCGACTTCGCCACCTACTACCTCGATGCGTCCACTGTCTCGGTGGCGCTCGCGGCGCGAAAGCTGGCGAACCACACGCAGGTGGTCTGGTCCACGGGAGGCCACACCTCGGAGCCGGTGTTGCTCCTCGGCTACGGGCCCGGGGCCGACGGAGTCCTCGGGATCGGGGAGAACACCCGGGTCCACGGCATCATCGGGGACGCGTTTGGCTGGGAGTGAACGCGGGAATCAGGAAGCGGGGTCCGGCTCGACGGGGAATCCGTCGGTGGCCACACCGAGACGCACACTCGCCACGCGGTTCGTGACCGCGGCGACCGCGAAGCTCACCCCCGAGAAGTTCTTCTCCCGCGGCAGGGGCGGCAGGGGCCGGGCCCAGGGAGGGGCGACCAGCACCCGGCCGCGCCGGGCCAACTCGCCGTAGTCGAGGTCCGCGTCGGCCTCGACGCCCACGGAGCCCCGAACCGACGCCAGCGAACCCGGAACGAGGAGGGAACCCCGGCCCGACCGCGGCGCCACCAGCGTGACTCCCGTCTCCCCGGCCTCGGTCCACGCGTCCCGCAGGACGTTTTCGCCTTCCGGATCGCTGCCCACCGGCACTCCGGCGCTCAGATTGACGATGGCCGCCTGGTTCTCCACCGCCCAGCGGATGCCGGCCGCCAGACACTGGGGCGGGGCCTCCGTCCGGCGCCCGAAGACGCGCACCGAGAGCAGCGTGAAAGCCTCGGGCGGCAGGCCGTCGCAGACCGTCGCCGCCACCGCGGTGCCGTGCCCGATCTCGTCGATCCAGTCGGCGCGCCGGTGTCCCGTGAGGCGCGCGCGCCCGCCGGCCCAGGAGATGCGGACCCCGGCCGCCACCGGGCCCACCTGGCGGTGGGCGGGGTTGATCCCCGTGTCCAGGATCGCGATCCGCAGCATTTCGGTCGCCGACGCCGTCAGTTCGCGGTCTCGATGCGGCCGTCGCGGAGGGCGAAGACCTGATCGGCGGCTTCAACGAATGCCCGCCGGTGGGTCATCACGAGCGCGGTCCGGCGTTTCAGCCAGGGAACGAGTCGCTGGACCAGGAGTGCTTCGGTCTCCGCGTCGAGGGCCGAGCTCGGCTCATCCAGCAGGATGAGAGCCGGATCGGCGAGCACCGCGCGCGCGATGGCGATCCGCTGACGCTGGCCGGCCGACAGTTGCTGGCCGCGTTCCCCGACGACCGTGGAAAGGCCTTCCGGCAGACGCGCGACGAAATCGTCGAGCGCCGCGAGGCGGACGGCGTCGGCGATCTCGGAGTCGGCCGCGGCGGGCCGCCCGTAGCGGATGTTCTCGCCGATCGGCGCGTGCCAGAGGAAGGGCTCCTGTTCCACGACCGCGATCCCGCTCCGGAGTTCGGAAAGGGAGAGTTTCCGGATATCGGCGCCGGCCCACGAAACGCCGCCCTCATCCGGATCGAGGCGCCGCAGGATCAGATCGGAGAGGGTGGTCTTTCCCACCCCGCTCGGGCCGAAGAGCACGGTGAGCGACGTCTCGGGAAGCATGAGCGAGGCGCCGTCGAGTACCGGCTTTTCCTCCCTGCCGTACGACAGGGAGACCGACTCGATGCGGAGCGGTCCCCGCGGTCTGGAGGCCGGGACCGGATGCGCCGGGTCCACGACGCCGGCGGGCTCGTCCAGCAGTTCGAACACCCGCTCGAACGACGCCCGGGCGGCCCGCAGTCCGAGGTACTGGCCCAGGAGGCCCTGCACCGGGCCGAAGAGGCGCATCTGGTAGGTCATCGCCGCCCCCAGGGTGCCCAGGGTGAGGTTTCCCTGGATCACCTGATAACCGCCGTAGAGGAACGCCGCGGCGCCGGCGATGGAGACCAGGGACGCGGGGATCCCGGAAGCCACGTAGGTCGTCCGCCGCGCCCGCAGCAGCGCGTCGATGAAGCGGTCGTTCTCGCCGCGGAAACGCTCCGCCTCGCGCTCTTCCTGCCGGAAGGCGACCGTCTGCCGCATCCCCAGGACGGACTCGACGAGGGCGCTGCCGACGGACGCTCCGGCTTCGCGCAACCTCCGGTTCTCGTCGGTCACCCGGGTGCGGAGACGCGTCAGCGCGAGGGCGGCGAAGGGCAGGACCAGCAGCGCCGGCACGAGCAGCGCTGGCGCCAGCGCGAGCACGAGCACCAGGGCGACCAGGAGCCCCACCACGTTCTGGGTGAGCGACAGCAGCAGGTCGCCGGCTGTCCGCTGCAGTTCGGAGACATCGGTATTGAGGCGCGAAAGGAGGTCGCCGGTGCGGGCGCCCGCGAAGAACCGGGGCGAGAGCTGCTGGAGCCGCCGGTACACCGTCAGGCGCAGGTCGAACAGGGCGCGGGCCGAGAGACCCACGTAGCGGTAGCCGGTGTACGAGGTCAGCACCAGGCCGCCGACCTGCATGACGACCATCAGCGCCGCGAGCTGGAGCAGCAGTCCGAAGTTGCCGCCGAGCAGGGCGTCGTCGAGGAGGGGGACCAGGAGCAGCGGCCACAGCTGGCCGGGCAGCCCGGCCAGCAGGGAGAGGACGAGGACTCCCGAGAGCTTCCGCCAGTAGGGGAGCGTCAGCCGGAACGCACGCCGGTAGATGTCGGAGGGACGGGTCAGGGCGCCGCTTTCACGCATGACGATGGGTCATGCGGGGATTCCCGGCGATCGCTGTTCAGTTTCCGGCGGCCCGGTAGCGGATCGGCTGCGGCGGGATCATGAAGTCGCCCCCCGCGAAGATCTCGGTCTCGGGGTCCAGCGTCTCCGCGTCGTAGACGTACATGGTGTCCCCGACGCCCGAGACAAAGAGGCGCTTGCCGTCCGCCGAGACGATCATCGAGATGTTGGTGCGGCCCCGCTCGAAGCCCTTCTTGCGCAGGATGACCTGCCGGCTCTCCATGTCGATCACCGCCGCGTCGCTCAGTCCGGCATAGCCGCGCTTGCCGTCGGGCGAGAGCGCGAAACGCGCGAGGCGCATCTGCGGCCCCACCTCGTAGTGGCTGAAGGTCTTTTCCGGCAGCCGGATCTCGAGCAGGCCGAAGAGTTCCATCCCCTGGCGCGGTTCCACCGTCCGGTAGACGCCGAAGAGCCGGCCCGGCTCCACCTCGTCGAGCGAGTGCCCTCGGACCCCGCCGTAGCCGGGAGCGAGGGGCTGGTCCAAGGCGATCCGGTCCGTTTCCTCGAAGGTCTCCGCGTCGAGTTCCACGATCTGGTCGTTCACCAGGAACACCGAAGAACCGTCCGGGCTGAAGTAGATGTTGGGACGCCAGTCGTCGGCGCCGCCGAGCGGGATCCGGTGGGTGACCTCGCGCGCTTCACGGTCGAACACCCAGATCTCCGACGGCGTCTTGTGGATGAAGCGGTCCGGCTCGAGGTCCACGACGACGGGGACCAGGTAGACCCGCCGGGCGTCCGGTCCCGGGGTCGCGCTCATGAAACGGATGCGGGTGCCCACCGTGCTGAGCTGGAAATCGTCCACGACGGCCATTTCGGCGGCATCGAAGATCTCGACGATCTCCATCCGGCCGGTCACGATGGCCATGAAGCGGCCGTCGGCGGTCCAGGTGTTGTTGGTGGCGGCGCCGTGGCGCAGGTTCCCGATCTTTTCGAACGTCAGGGACTCCTGGTCGAAGGTGATGAGTTCATCGGGCCAGATGCCCGCCAGGAAACGGTCCGCATCCTGCCCGCTCGCGAGCCCGGGCAGGAGCGCAGCCATCCCGAGCGCGAGGAGGAGCCGCCGGATCATGGAATGGAACTCGGGGTCGGGACTTCGAATCTCGGGGGGAACTTCGGGGAAGGGCGCCTCAGGGAAAGACCAGGTCGATCTCCCGCCAGTCCTGCACGGCGGCCGCACAGTTCTTGTGCCAGTCGGGACTGTTGTTCAGGTAGTCGGGCACCTGGGCCGGCCAGTAGCAGGTCTTGTAGCAGTCGTAGAGGTCCCGTTCCATGGGCTGGCAGAGCGCCGCGGTTCCTCCGGTCGAATCCACCTCCCAGCCCGGCGAGAAGATGGTGGTGCAGCCCGACGGGTAGTGGGGTCCGGGGTCGTCGGCGGTGGCGCGCGCGGCGCCGCCGCCTTCCAGCCACTCGGTGGCGAAGCGCGCCTTGAGGTTCTTGGGGGAGAGGTGTTTCATGGCGTCTCCTAAGGCGTCGGGTTCTCGACCCGCACCATGCCCTCGAAGCGGGTCAGGAAGCGGGGATTCCGGTCAAGGATACGCCCGTACGCCGAGAGGCCGAGCGCGGTCCAGTCGCGGATCCAGTCGCAGTAGTGGAGATTGGGGCGGAAGCGGTCGCCGTAGCGGACCTGCGCCTCGTGGTAGCAGCCCCCCGAGCAGAGGCTGCGGACCCAGCACTGGCTGCAGTCGGTGCGGGCGTCGATGTGCGCCTTCTTCAGGTGCTCGGCGCGGAGTTCGTCGTCGATTCCGGTGGCCACGTGTCCGAGGTCGTGGTCCCCCGACCCGGCGAACCGGTGGCAGAGGCCGACCTCGCCGCCGGGGGCGACCCCCACGAGGCCCAGCCCGGCGCCGCAGGGATAGGCCTTGCTCACGCCCTCGTGGATTTCGCCGAGCAGGTCGCTGAGGTTGGAGAAGCCGAGATAGCGGCCCTCGGTGGCCGCCTCGACGTAGTCGTCGGCGAGATCCCGGAACTGGTCGAGCAGTTCGTCGAACCCGTCCTCGCCGAGGGCGTAGTCCTGATCGGGAGACGAGGTCACGGGGGCGAAGCCCACCTCGTAGAACCCGAGCCCCATGAGGTGTTCGAAGATGCGGGGCACGTCGAGGTTCTTCGAGGTGATGGTCACCCGGGCGCCGACCGGCCGTTTCTGCAGCTTCAGGAACTCGGCGATCCGGGGGGCGATGACGTCGTAGCTGCCCATCCCGCTCTTGTAGACCCGCATGGAGTCCTGGAACTGCTTGTCGCCGTCCACCGAGATCGTGACCCCGATCCCGTTGTCCGCGATCCACTGCGAGACCTCGCGGGTCAGGAGGGTGGCGTTCGTCGTGAGGCTGAAGTCGACCCGCTTGCCGGCCTCTTGCGCCTGCTCCCGGGCGTACTCGACGGTGGGCCGGATCACCCGCCAGTTGAGCAGCGTCTCGCCGCCGAAGAAGGTGACCTGGAGATCCCTCGCCTCTCCGGAATCGGCGATCAGCCGGTCCACCGACTGGCGCGCGACCTCCTCGGTCATGGCCAGCGGAACCTCCGCTTCGGCGATCCGGTCGTCGCCGTACTCGTAGCAGTAGCGGCAGGCGAGGTTGCACGAGTTCGTGACGTTGAGCACCACGGTCCGGATCGGCGGCGGGCCATCCACTTCCTGGAGGCCGCCGATCGGGATAAGTGGCGCGCCCTGCCGGGCGACCGCGCCGACGCCGGCCAGCTCCCGAAGGGCGGCTTCTTCCTCCGCGGACTCGACCACGTCCGCCGGGGACTTCGGCCCCGCCGCGAGCCGGTCCAGCACCCGCTCGCTGGTCTCGTCCAGCTCGAAGATCATGGAGGACGGCACCAGGAAGGCGTAACGCCGCTCCCCACCGGAGAACCGGTGCATCTGGGTCGCTTCGACGAGGGTCGGGGCGGTGTCGGGCACGGTCACTCTCCGGCCCGTTGCGGGAACAGGTCCCAGTAGAGGAAGACCGGGGGAGACACCACGAGGCGGGCGCGGTCGCGGAGCGTCTCGCCGCTCACCGGATCCCGGTGTTCGGCGACCACCCAGACGTCTCCCATGTTGTCGGCCATCAGCTCGCGCTCCGGGTTCGGGCCGTCGAGCCCCGGCGTGAACAGGCCACGCTCGTCGATGTTCCCCACGAAGCGGGTGTCGGCGTCCTCGTCCCGGATGAAGTACTCCTCGGTGGTCCAGGTGACCTCGACCGGCCCGAGCGCCAGGTCGTCGCCGGTGAGCGGTTCGTCGTCGGGGCCGCGGTGCCAGCCGCTCGCCTCGAACTGGACGAACTGCTTCGGCGCCACGGCGCCGCCGACCCGGGAAAGCGCCATCTCGGGAGAGACGCGGATGTAGTCCACACCGTCGTGGACCGCGAAGCCGTCCACCAGGCGAATGCCGCCGGCGGACACGTCGCGGTAGCCGAGCGGGGCCGCGTCGTCGATCCGGAGGTCCACGAGAAGTTCCATTTCGGAAACCCGCCGGGCGTTCTCGACCGTCACGCCGGCCCCGAAGTCGAGCGAGGCGGCCGCGTCCTCGCCGAAGCCGGCCCCGAGGATCCGGACTCCGGCGGCCGTGCCGCCCGTCCGGCCCGCGGGCGGCCAGGCGGCGGCGATCTGGACCCCACCCGCGGCCCGGGTGAGCGTGACGTCGAGCCCGTCCTCGCCGAAACGGCCGCTGAAGAGCCGGCCGGTGAGCGTCTGGCCGTCGTCGGAAAGCATGAGCGCCGCGCGGCGCTGCTCGAGCCGGTCGCCCTGCGCTCGGCCGCGGAACGAGAACCCGCCGTACAGCACTCCGGCGCCCAGCCGGCGCTCGGTGGTGCCGTCGGCATGGACCAGGTTGGCCTCGTAGCCGTAGTTCCCCTCCGATCCGTCATCCGGCCGGAACTCGACGATGCCGCCGATGGGCCCGCTCCCCGGCTGGGAGCCGCGGAAGAACCAGCGTCCCGCGATGCCCGGTCCCGGCCCCTTGGCGCGGTAGGACCGCCAGGCCGCGGTTTCGAAGGGGTACTTCTCCTTGAGCTGGTCGAGGACCCGGTCGACGGCCCAGCCGTCCTCGGGCGTTTCCCCGCGGAAGGTCTGGCCCTCGATCGTGGGGAAGTAGCCGACGTGCATCCCCTTCAGCAGGTCCCATTCCTCCGCCGCGCGCCGCTGGGTGCGGAAGCGGGCGGTGAGGTGGCAGCGGGAGCAGGTCTCCTGGAGCAGCGCCTCGTCCTCGGCGAAGGTCTCCTGGTGGGGCCGCTGTTCCGCCAGATAGAAGTAAGGACGCTCCTCCTCGGGAGCGAGGCCGTGGTTGTCCGTCAGGTAGCGGACCACGTCCCGCGCCTCCTCGGCGCTGAGGCTGATGTTCCCCGTGCGGATCATCCGGATCACCGTGATCTGCCAGCCTTCCGCCGACTTCCGCTGCCAGGAGATCCGCGACATCCGGCCCTCGTCGTCGGTCGCGTGGCAACTGCCGCACGCCGCCTCGATGAGCGGGCTCGTCACCGGGATGCCGTCCTGGGCGCCGGCGGCGCCGGGCGACACGGCAAGGGAAAGCAGGAGAGCCGCGGCTGCAAGACGCATGGGGCTGGCGATACTACGAGATTCCCGCTCGCCCGCGCTACCGCCGAGGTGCCCCTGCCGGCGGTCAGGATGGCGTCGCGCCGAAGAGGCTGAAACCCGCCGCCACGAAGTCCGCGTCGAGAGCCAGCGCCTCGGTGATGCCACGGCGCCGCATGACGGCGAAGCTCACCTGATCCACGAAGCTGGTCCCGGCTCCGGCGGACAGCGCCGCCAGCGCCTGACGATGGAGCCCGGCCCCCACCCATTCGACTTCAAACGCGGCCGCGTTCCGTGAGAACTCGAGGGCCGTCCGGAGGTCGAGCCGCCGCTGCAGCAGCGCCATGGCTTCCACGAGCACGTAGCTGTGGGTAACGAGCGGGCGGCGGCTCTGCAGGGCAAGATCGAACCGGGTCCGCGCGACCCCGTGGAATTCGTCGCGGCGGTCGGCGAGCGCGTAGATGACCGAGGTGTCCAGAAAGATCATCGTTTCCGGAACCGCGCGGTGATCGCTTCGTCCAGGAACTCATCGTGGCGCTCCGATACCGGGCCGTCGAGCGGCGATTCGCTGCTCCCGGCGCCGATGAATCCGAAGTCCTCGAGGGTTTGCGGAGAAGGCGCCGGCGTCCCGACGGACCCAGCGAGGGCATCACGGACGACGGATGCCATCGAAACCTGTTCTTCAAAGGCGCGACGCCGCAGGGCGTCGTAGATGGCTTCGTCCAGCTGAATCTGCAGGCGCTTCATGAGTGAATGATACCAAGACGTAATGATGTAATGATGTCGGATTCGCACCCACAGGGTCACCGCGACCTCCTCGAGCCGGGCGACCGGACCGGCGGAGTTCCCGGTCGCCGGTCCTGGCGCGGGGGTGGTACAAACGCGGGATGATGAATGCCCTGTCCCGACGAAGTTTTCTCGGCGCCGCCGGCGCCTCCGCGGCCGTGTTCTCACCGGGAGCGGCGAAGGGCCTCACCGGCGCCGAGATCGAGGCCCGCGCGGCCGGTCGCGAAGTCGCGGAGTTCGGGATCTCCATGTGGGACCTCGACACCCCGGCGCTCCTCGTGGACCTCGACGCCCTGGAGGCGAACATCGCCACCATGGCCCGGACCACCGCCGCGAACGGCATCGCGCCGCGTCCCCACGCCAAGACCCACAAGTGTCCGGCGATCGCCCGGCTGCAGCTCGAAGCCGGAGCGCTGGGGATCTCGGTCGCCAAGGTCAGCGAGGCCCAGGCGCTCTTCGACCACGGGATCGACCGGCTGCTCCTGACGACCAGCAACGTGACCCCCTTCAAGATCCGCCGTGCGATGGGGCTCTCGAAGCAGTGCCCCGGATTCATCCAGACGACCGACACCGAGGCGAACGCGCGCGCCCTCTCGGAGGCGGCGGTAGCGGCCGGGATCACTGCCGACGTGACGGTGGACGTGGACCCGGGGGGCCACCGGACCGGGATCACGCCCGGAGAGCCGGCGCTCCAACTGGCGCAGCTCGTGGACCAGCTTCCCGGGCTCAGACTGCGCGGGATCCTCTGTTACGACGGTGGGTCGCAGCACGTCAAGGGATTCGAGAAGCGCAGGGCGCAGACGCTGGAGCGGCTGGCGGCGGCGGCGGACACCTGCGAACGGATGAAGGCCTCCGGTCTCGACACGGGGATCTTCAGCGGCGGCGGGACCGGGAGCTACAACATCGATCACGAGACTCCCGGCTTCACGGACGTCCAGTGCGGGAGCTACGTCTTCATGGACGCGCAGTACCTGGAGATCGGCGGCGCCACCGACCCCGACGTCTACACCGACTTCCAGCCGTCGCTGACGATCCTGGCGACGGTGCTCAACGCGCAGTACGAGGGCCGCGCCACCACCGACGCCGGCGCCAAGGCCTGCACCATCAACCGGCCCTGGGCGATCGTCAAGGGCGAAAGCGGGATGAGCTACACGTCAGGCTCCGACGAGTTCGGCACGATCCGCTACGAGGACCCGAGCCGGATCTACCAGGTCGGCGACAAGCTGGAGCTCATCGTCTCCCACTGCGATCCGGTGGTGAACCTCTACGACCGGATGTACGCGGTCCGCGGCGGGCTGGTGGAAGCCGTCTGGCCGATTGCGGCGCGCGGCATGTCCGCCTGATCCCGTTTGAAGGGATGTCGTCCTGGCGGGTAAGGCCCTGGCACCCGGACTGCGTGGGAGCCCTTGTCCGCGCGCCGGCAGATCGTTCTGCGATTCGTTTGCCGCGTGTGTGATACTTCGCCGCGCCAAGGAGAACTGCACATGACTGCAACCGAACAGCGCCTTACGGAACTCGCCCAGGAACAATTTGGCCGGACTCCCGATCTGGACGCGCAATTCGCCGACTCCGGAGTTTCCTCGGTGGACGCCGTTGCGTTCATGAAGGTTGTCAACAGTGACTTCGGTCTCTCGCTGACCGCCGGTGACTGCGCCGGATGCACGACGCTGCGCGGGATCGGGAAACTCGTGGACAAGCTCTCGGGCTGATCCGGGCCCGGGGACCGGGTCACCCGACGCAGCGGCCCGGGGAGCCCTCGGCGACGGGCGCTGACCCTTCCGGCGGGGGCCCTTTCCACAACCGGCTCCGGTAAGGTCCTTGCGCCCGCGGAGAGTTCGCGGGAGTACCCAGACCTGCGGACCGCAGGTCAGGAGGGTCGTTCATGGTGGCCGCCGCGAGCCCGGAAAGCCGGCGCATCCGCTTCGAACCCGGGGAACGGCCACCCGTTCCGGTCGCGCTCGGGCTGGGGCTTCAGGTCGCCATTACCCCGCTCTTCGTGGCGATCCTGATTCCGACCATCGCCTTCCGGGCTGCCGGCGCCGACGACGGCCTGGTGTCCTGGGCGGTCTCCGTCTCCGTCCTGTTCTGCGGGTTGACGGCGGCGCTCCAGGCAGTCCGCTTCGGGCGGGTCGGAGCAGGATTCATCATCGCGCCTGCGATTTCGGCCGCGGCGATTGCGGTCACTACCGACGCGCTCCGTTCCGGCGGCCCTCCGCTCCTTGCGGCGCTGGTCGTCAGCGCCGCGGCCCTCCAGCTCCTGTTCTCCGCACGGCTTTCGTGGCTGCGCCGGGTTCTCACCCCGACGGTGTCGGCGACGGTCGTCTTCCTGCTCGTCGTCAACGTGATGCCCGTCGTCTTTTCGATGCTGGACGACGTGCCGGAGGGTTCCCCGGCGGCGGGAGCGCCCGCCGCGGCGCTTGCGACCGTGCTCGTCATCAGCGCGATCGCGCTCAAGGCAACGGGAGCGTGGCGCCTCTGGGCGCCCATCGTCGGGGTGATCGCCGGGTCGCTGGTGGCGGCGGCCTTCGGTCTCTACGACGGGACCGGGGTGGCCGAAGCGGCCTGGATCGCCCTCTCGTCACCCCGCTGGCCGGGGCTGGATCTGGAGTTCGGCCCAGCGTTCTGGGGCCTGCTGCCGGCGTTTGCGTTCGTCACCCTGGTGACCTCGATGCAGACCATCAGCGGCAACCTCGCGATCCAGAACGTTTCGTGGCGGCGCCGCCGCGCCGTGGACTTCCGCTCGGTGCAGAATGCCGTGGCGACCGGGGGGCTCGGAAGTCTGCTCGCCGGTCTCGCCGGCGGCATGCCGCTGTCCTCGCTCCAGACGGGCGCGTCGCTCGCCGAGTTGACCGGGGTGGCGTCCCGCGTCGTGGGAATCACTCTCGGGATCTGGCTCGCCGCCTTCGCTTTCGCTCCCAAGGCTCTGGCGCTGATCGTGTCCGTGCCCGGTCCGGTGCTCGCCGCCTACATCGCGGTGCTGTTGGCGATCCTGTTCGCCGTCGGTCTCAAGCTGCTCCTGAACGACGGGTTCGATCAGCGCAAGGGGCTGATCGTCGGCCTTTCCTTCTGGACCGGACTCGGATTCGAGTACGACCTCATCTTCCCGGAACTCGTCCGCGACTTCGCCGGCGGCCTGCTGACCAACGGCATGACCTCCGGCGGCATCCTGGCCATCGTCCTGACCGGTTTCACCCTGGTGACCGAGCCCCGGCCGAGCCGGCTGCGGACCGACCTGGAACTCGCCGCCGCGCCCCGGATTCGCGATTTCCTCACCGGGTTCGCGACCGACAACGGGTTCGGGAAGGCGATGATCCATCGCCTCGACGCCGTCTGCGAGGAGACCCTGCTGACCCTCCTGCCCCCGGACCGGGCCCTGGACCGGACGGCGCGGCGCGGGCTCGTGGTGACGGCGCGCCGCCAGGGCGCTGGTCTGGCCCTGGAGTTCGTCGCCGCGGCCGGGTCGGAGAACGTCGAGGACCGCGTGGCGCTCCTCAGCGACCACGTGGATGAGGTCTCGGCCGAACGCGAGGTCTCTCTCCGGATTCTCCGGCATCTCGCGTCCTCGGTGCGCCACCAGCAGTACCACGACACCGACATCGTGACGATCCAGATCGAGGCGCCGCGGTCCGGCGCCGCTTCGGGGTTGAAACCGGCGCCGGCGGGGTAGAGTCGGCACGATGCCTCCGGCGCCCGGGATCCTGAGTGCGACGATCTCTGAGAGTCACGGATTTGAGCAAGACTCCTGAGACCGTCTGGGAACTCCCGAGGCCCACCGCCACCTGCGACGTGGCCGTGGACGCAGACACTTCGATCACCCTCCGCCGCCACGGCAATCGGGACGGACCGCGGCTGGTCCTGAGTCACGGAAACGGCCTGGCGGTCGACCTCTACTACCCCTTCTGGTCGCTGCTCGCCGATGACTTCGACCTGGTCGTTTACGACCTCCGGAACCATGGCTGGAACGCCGTCGGGCCGCGCGAGGCGCACAGCCTCCCTACCTTTGTCCGGGACCACGACCGGATGCTCGAGGCGATCGACGACCGATTCGGCGCCAAGCCCAAGGTCGGTGTCTTCCACTCGGTTTCTGCGCTGACGACGTTGTTGTCGTCCGCGACCGACGGCGCCTACGAAGCGCGCGTCCTCTTCGATCCGCCGGTGTGCAAGCCCGGCCGCAGCCAGTTGGAATTCGACCTCGCGGCGGAACGTACCGCGGCCATGACGCGATCCAGGGCCGACCGCTTCAGGACGGTGGAGGATTACGCCGAGGTACTCGGCATCTCGCCGGCCTTCACGCGGATGGTTCCCGGGGCCCGCGAACTCATGGCCCGGACCACCCTGCGCGAGTCGGCCGACGGGGAAGGCCTGGAGCTTCGTTGCCCCAAGGAATACGAGGCCCAGATCATCGACTACGCCAGGGTGTTTGCGGTGCTGGTGAACTTCGAGGCGCTGAGCTGTCCGACCAAGGTGGTGGGCGCCGATCCGACGCTGCCGTATTCCTACCTGCCGACCTTCGACCTGACCCACGTCCTCACCGTGGACTACGACTTCGTCCCGGAAGCCACGCACTTTCTGCCGCTGGAGAATCCCGGGGCGTGCGCCGCGGCCGTCCGGGATTTCGTGAGCCTTCAGTGTCTGTACTGACCGCGCTCCGATTGCCGGCCGGCCGGGGCGCCCCCGGATCTCAGGTCCGGGCCGGAGTTTCCGGAATCCAGAAGCTGCGGCGCTGGAACGGATATCCGGGCAGCGGCATCCGGCGGCGGTTCTCTCCGGCGAACAACCCGGCGAAGTCGATGTGGACGCCCGCCTCGTAGGCCCCGGCCACGGCGGCGGCGAAGCCGGGAGAAGCCTCCGGACCAATCTCCACGGTGAGTTGCGCGTCCAGATCTGCAAGAACCGAAGCCGCACGCTCGTGTCCCGACGCCGCCCGGTTCCGGGGCCGCCAGTACTCGGCATCCGTAACCTCCGCGGCGTTGACGGCGCGGCCGGACCTGGGGCTGATCAGCGTGATCGAAGGGGGCGCGAGATCCAGTTCGTCCGGCGGCGTTCCGCGAACCGCGCCCTCCGCGCCGTCGGCGGAAGCACTCCACGCGGCGAGCCGTAGCCCGTCCTCGAGGCTGAAGACCCCCGCGGCCTGAGCCGCCGCCAACTCTCCGAAGTCCCAACCGATCACGGCCTGCGCCCGGATCCCTATTCCCGCCCACAGGGCGAAGAGCGCGCAGTCCAGCGCATAGCTTGCCGGGCCTTCCGACGTCGGGTCCGCCGCCGTCCGGTTGCGCCCGAACAGCACGTCCAACAGGGAATTCCGGGAACCCTCCCGGAAGACCTCGTCACAACGGTCCAGCACCGCCCGCGCCACGGGCTCGCTCGCATAGAGGCCCTCGCCCATCCGGAACCGGTCGCCTGCGTTCCCCGCAAACGCGAAGGCCACTTTCGGCGTCTCCTCGCCGGCCGCTTCCCTGGGGCCGCCGCCACCTGCCGCGAGTGCGCCGAGTCCTTCCCGGAGCGAATCGCGGTCGTGGAAAACGATTCCTGCCCGATAGCCGAAGTGGCTCCGGCCCACGCCCGCCGTCCATGCCATGTCGGCGAGCAGCGACTCCATCGCATCCCCGGCTTGAAGCTCATCGGAATGGGCTTCGAGCCACTCCAGGTAGAGGCCTGCCGACTCCCGCAGCGCCGCCTCCGACTTGCCGGAAAGCGGGAGGAAACGGGTCGTCCGGGCGGCCGTTCGTCCGGCGTCCGGAAGGTCCGCGAGACCGGCGGCCGGCGATACGGCGACCGGTCGCGGCGGCCCCGCCGGCCAGCCCCCCTCCTCGGGGCCGGCGTCCGCGGCGTTCGCCGCCTCGTAGCCCTCCAGCACGACGTGCGCGTTCACGCCGGAAACCCCGAAGGCGCTGACCCCCGCACGCGGGGGGCGGTGCGCCTGACGGGGCCAGTCCGTCGTCTCGCCGACGATCCGTACGGGCAGCCGGTCCCAATCGAGGTGCGGCGTCGGGTCCCGGAAATGAAGGTGCCTCGGAATCACGGTCCGGTTCATCGCGAGCACCGACTTGATGAGACCGGCAATCCCCGCCGCGGCCTCCAGGTGGCCGATGTTCGTCTTCACGGACCCGATCAGCAGGGGCCGGTCCGCATCGCGCCCCTTCCCGTACACCGCGGCCGCCGCCCGCACCTCGATCGGATCGCCCAGTTCGGACGCGGACCCGTGGGCCTCCAGGTAGTCCACCTCACCGGGGAACACCCCCGCCCGGGCGAGCGCTTCTTCGATCACCCGTTCCTGCGCCGGGCCGTTCGGGACGGCCAACCCGGCGGTCGCCCCGTTCTGGTTGACCGCCGTTCCCCGGACCACGCCCCAGATCCGGTCGCCGTCCGCCACCGCTTCGCCGAGCCGTTTCAGGACGAGCATTCCGCAGCCTTCGCCCCGGACCGCGCCGTCCGCCGCGGCGTCGAAGGCGTTGCAGCTCCCGGTGGGCGACAACATCCCGAGAGCCGCCATTTCCGCGGTCAGGCCGCGCGAAAAGACAGCATTCACCCCACCGGTCAGCGCCAGGTCCGCTTCCCCCTGGCGGAGCGCCGCCACCGCGTGGTGCACGGCGACCAGCGACGAAGCGCACTCCAGCGGGACCGGCATCGTCGGCCCCGTGAGGCCGAGCCGGAACGCGACGCTGCCGACCGCCATGCTGGCGAAGGTGCCGAGGTAGCTGATGGGGTCGCCGTCGGCTCTCATGAGTTCCCGGTACTCGGCGGCCGAGATGCCCGTGTACACGCCGACGCGGCCGCCGCGCAACCGGTCCGGGTCCATGCCGGCATCCTCCAGAGCGTGCCAACTCGTCTCCAGCAGGAGCCGCGCCTGCGGGTCCAGCGTCCGCGCCGCGATCGGCAGGACCCCGAAGAACTCCGCGTCGAACCTGTCGATCCCTTCGACGAACGCGCCCCAGCGGGAAGCGCCTGCCGCGGCGCCGACGCCCTCGGAAACCCCGTTCCCGAAACCGGCGTCCGGCCTACCCTCCGTCACGGCGTGGGCGCCCGTCTCGAGCTGGCGCCAGAAAGCGTCGAGGTCCGCGGCGCCCGGGAAGCGGCACGCCATCCCCACGATGGCGATCGCGTCATCCTCGTTCGCGGCCGTCCGGATCGGCTCCGGTTCTGGCTGCGGTTCGGCGGCTGGAGGTGTGTCGCCGGCGATCTCGGCGAGTTCGCTCGCGAGATGGCCGCCGAGCGCTTCGACGTTCGGATAGTCGAAGACCAGTGTGTTCGGCGCGGTGTACTCGCCGGAGAACGCCCGGTTCAGCCGGTTCCGGAACTCCACCGCCATCAGCGAGTCCATTCCCAGGTCGAAGAACCCCACGTTCGCCGCCGGCGGCGTGGGCAGCCGCAGCACCGCCTGCAGTTGGTCCCGCAGGAACGATCCGAGCAGCGCCTCGTGTTCCGCCGCGGGTGCCTGCCGGAGCCGGGCGAGCAGGTCCTCGGACAGCTCCGGAGCCTCCGCGGCCTCTTCGCGGGTGAGCAGGTCCTCGAGCAGAGGAGGACCGCTTCCCCCCGGCTGTTCGAAGACGGACCAGTCCCTCGCCAGCACCAGGCTCGTCGCCACGTCCTCGCGCACCAGCCGTTCGAAGGCCCGCAGGCCCTGCTCCGGCGTGATCCACTCGATCCCGGTCGCCTCGGTCCGCCGGGCAATGCGCTCGCGCTGTTCCTCGGCTTCGCCGATCTCGGACCAGGCGCCCCAGGCGATGGCCTGTCCCGGCAGTCCCAGCGAGCGCCGGTGCGCGGCAAGCTGGTCGAGGAACGCGTTGGCCGCGGCGTGGTTCGACTGCCCCGGGTTCCCCAGGACTCCGGCCACGCTGGAAAAGAGGACGAACATCTCCAGGTCGCGGTCCCGGGTGGCGCGGTGCAGGTGCCAGGCGCCGAGAACCTTGGGCCACAGCACGGTCTCGAAGTTCTCCCAGCTCTGGTTGCTGAGCGCGGCGTCCGCCAGCGCGCCCACGCTGTGGATCACTCCGGCGAGCGGCGGCAGTTCCCGATCCAGCCGGGCGAACATTCCGTCGAGTGCGCCGGCATCGGTGACGTCGGCGAGTTCAACGCGGACCGCCACCCCACGATCCTCGAGCGCCACGATCGTTTCGCCGGCGGCGGGATCCGGCGCCCGCCTCCCGTTCAGCACGATGGTCCGCGCGCCGTGGTCCGCGAGCCAACCCGCCACCGCGCACCCGATCCCGCCGAGCCCTCCGGTCACGAGGTAGGTCCGGTCCGGCCGCAGCCGGCCCTCCCGGAGCGGCGGCGCGGTCAGCACGATCTTGCCGATGTGCCGGGCGTCGCGCATGAACGCCATCGCGGCGCCGGCCTCCGCGAGCGGCCAGCGGGTGTGGACGAGCGGCGTCAGTTCGCCCGCGGCGATCCGGCCCATCACGTCCCCGAGCACCCGGCCCGGCCGCGCCGGCTCCTCTTCCTTCAGGACGTCCAGTTCCAGGATCGAGTAGGCCACGTCGGGACGGATCGCGGCCATCTCCGCCTCGCTCAGGATGTCCCGCCGGGCCAGTTCCACGAACCGGCCCCCGTCGGCCAGGCAGGCGAGGCTCGCCTCGATGAAGCCTTCCCCGGTCAGGCTGTTCAGGACGACCTCGACGCCCCCGCCGCCGGTGGCGTCGAGAACATCCTTGCTGAACGTCGTCTGGCGGCTGTCGAAGACGTGCTTCACGCCGAGCGAACGCAGATACGGCCGCTTCGCCGCGCTCGCGGTGGCGAAGACCTCCGCCCCCGCGGCCCGGGCCAACTGGATGGCGGCCAGCCCCACGCCGCCCGCGCCGGCGTGGACCAGGACCCGCTCGCCGGCTTTCAGTCCGGCGGTCTCCCAGGAGAGCGCCGCGGTCACGAAGACCTCCGGCACGGTGGCGAGAGCGGCGGCCGGCAGCTCCGCGGGCGCCGGCGCCACCAGTTCCCCAGGAGTGATGACTTCGGGGCCCAGGGCGCCGAACGCGAGGCCGACCACGCGGTCTCCCACGGAGATGCCGGTCACGCCGGAACCGGCCTCGAGGACCCGGCCGCACATCTCTTCGCCGAGGAGCCCTCCCTGGACCAGCCCCATCGCCCGGAACACGTCGAGGAAGTTCAACCCGCCGGCCTCGATCGCGACCCGGACTTCCCCGGGCGCGAGCGGACGCGCCGGCCGGGGCACGACCCGCAGCTTCTCGAGCGCGCCGCCCTCGTCCGGGGCAAGGTGCCAGTGAGGTTCCTCCGGCAGGGAGAGGCGCTCCGCGCCGCTCCCGGTGCGGACCAGGCGCGCCGCCAGCCGCCGGTCCCCCCGGTAGGCGACATCGGTCTCCGGGTCGGGGAAGAGCAGCTCTTCCGCGAGATCGGCTGACGACACTGCCGCGGCGGGGTCGAGATCCAGCATCCGCGGTTGCAGGTTGCCCGCTTCCCTGGCGACCACCCTGCCGAGTCCCCAGAGCGCGGCGCCCGCGAGTTGTCCGGTTCTTTCCCGTTCGAGAACCTGGGCGCCGCGCGTGATGAACCACATCCCCCGGGAAGGGGCCGCATCGGCGTCCGCCAGGCCCTGGACGAGCGCGAGGGCGCTCGCCGCCGTGTGGCGCACGTCCGCCGCCATCTCCTCCGTGGCGGCGTCCGGCCCGCGGCCATCGAGACCGGCGAGGTGCACGACCCCGGCGAGCGGGAGACCGCCGGCCGGATCCGACACGAGCGCCCTCCACGCCTCGCGCCGGTCGGTTTCCAGGGACTTCCTCACGACCCCGTTCGCGCCGTCTCCGGCGGCCGGAGATTCCTCCTCCGCGAGCACCACGGTCTGGTTTCGCGACGCGAGTTCCGCCGCCAGTTCCGCGCCCACCCCGCCACGGTCCGCGGCAACCACCCAGACACCCGGGCGCAGGCTCACCTCGGCCGGACCGCTGGCCACGATCACCCCCCGGTCCGGCAGGCCGCCCGACTCCGATTCGTCCACCCCGACGACTCTCGCGTCTTCGAATCCGGCGTCCCGGAGAGCCCGGCGCCACACCTCGGGGCCGGCCAGGGCGTGGCGCGGGCGGTACTTGTCGGCGAACCGCCACCAGCCGTCGAGCGGTCCGAAGGTCAGATCGAGCCAGCCGTGGCCCCCCAGGGTCTCGAGCGCCACCAGCTGGCCCGAAGGAGCGAGCAGCTTCCGGCAGTTGGCGAGCGTTTCCTCGAGGTACCGGGTGGCGTGCAGTACGTTGGCGGCGATGACGATGTCGTATGCGTGGGGTTCGTAGCCCTGCGAGACCGGGTCGCGCTCGATGTCCAGCGGCCGGTATTCCATGGCCTCCGCATACTCGGTGAACCGGCCCTCCGCTTCCGCGAAGAAGCCGGCCGAGATGTCGGTGTACAGGTATTCGAACCGTCCGGCGGGTAATTCCGGCAGCACCGACGCCGTAGCCG
>JAJDVI010000006.1 GCA_022826195.1 Acidobacteriota bacterium | reverse complement strand
TTACGGGATGTTCGTCACTCGGGTCGGCTACAGGTTCGACTCTCTGGAAGAACGGGTGGGGCGACTTGAACAGCGCATGGACC
Organism: Acidobacteriota bacterium; assembly: GCA_022826195.1. Taxonomy (GTDB): domain Bacteria; phylum Acidobacteriota; class Vicinamibacteria; order Marinacidobacterales; family Marinacidobacteraceae; genus Marinacidobacterium. Next base: position 9,607 of record JAJDVI010000006.1, on the reverse strand, counting down.
GCATCGAGGAAATCCTCGTGCGCATCCTAAAAGCTGTCAAGCGTTCTGTGTAATCCCCTTATGAGGAGGTACGGGTGGGAGCGACGATGCCGAGACAAGGCCGGGTGCGAAGCGCGCTCCCGCTCATTCTGATCGGGGCCGCAGCTCTTGCCGCGGCCTGCGGAGGCGGCGACACCGTCGATCCGGGGCCAACGCCACCTCCCCCCCCACCGCCACCGCCTCCTCCACCCGCCAACCAGGCACCGGTGTCGGCTGCGACGATTCCGGATCAGATGGTCGTCGAGGGGCAGACCGTGACGATCGACGTCTCGGCATCGTTCTCGGACCCGGACGGCGACGCGCTGACCCACACCGCCGCATCGTCCAACGCTGAAGTCGCAACCGTCGCCCTGTCGGGAGCCGAGCTGTCCGTAACGGGCGTCGCGCAGGGCGCGGCCGCCGTGACGGTCGCGGCCTCCGACCCGGGCGGGCTCTCGGCCTCGCAGAGCTTCGCCGTCGAAGTCGCGGCGCCGGCACCCACCACGTTGACGGTCATGCCGGACACGGCGACGCTCACGGCGATCGACCAGACGGTCCAGCTATCCGCCGAGGTGACCGACCAACTCGGCCGCCCGATCTCCGATGCGACCGTGGCCTGGTCGAGCAGTGACACCGCCGTCGCGACGGTCGATACGAGCGGTCTGGTGACGGCGGTAGCCAACGGGAGCGCGACCGTCACGGCACTCGCCGGCGACGTATCGGGAAGCGCTTCGATCGCGGTTTCACAGACGGCCACGACGGTGGAGATCACGCCGCAGGCCCACACTCTCGCCACGGGCGATACCGTGCGGCTGGTCGCGACGGCCACGGACGCCAACGAACATCCGATCGCCGCCGCCGCTTACAACTGGACCTCGAGCGACACCACCGTGGCTTCGGTGGACGACATGGGACTCGTGCGGGGCGTGGCCGAGGGAACGGCGACCATCACCGCGGCCGGCAGCGATGCGGCCGCCGGGGTGGAAGGCACGGCCGAGATCACCGTCCTACCTCCTCCTCCGCCTCCGGATCTCAGCGGGACGTACTCCCTCGAGAGCCTGGTCGGGACGTCCACGGGCGGGACGCTGCTCACTCATCCGACGGTATCGGGGACGCTGGAACTTGCTCAGGAGGCGCCCTCGGGCGACTCCGCGACGGGCAGTTACGAGGTGAGCATCACGACGCCGGCCCTGACGATCGTCGATGAAGGCACCTTCACCGTCCGTAGCGACGGAAGCTGGCAGCAGACCGGACAGGTGTCCGGCGAGGGCACGTATGCGATATCGGGCGACACTCTCACGCTCGCGATCACGGAGCCCGAGACGGCGACCTCGACGACGGTCTGGGTGATGGGCGCGCCGCCGCCCCCGCCGGCGCCGGGAACGTGGCGCGGGCTCGTGGTCGCGCCCGAAGTCCGCTGCTCCGAATACGATGCGGGACAATACCGGCACCCGGACGGTCTCGCGGACGCGGTCGCCGCGGCGCTGGGCGACAGGTTCTACGAGGCGTATACCGGGGTCTACTACGACCTCGCAAGGGAGATCCAGGTCGATCACATCGTGGCGAAGCGGGAGGCACACGATTCCGGCGGCTGCACCTGGCCGCCGAGCGCGCGCCGGGCGTTCGCGCGCGACCTCGAGAATCTCGCGCTGGCCTCCCCGACGCTGGATCTCGGCGTCAAGGCCGGACGCGACGCCGCCGAGTGGATGCCGGACTTCAACCGGTGCTGGTTCGCGGGCGCGGTCGTCGCCGTGCGCCTCAAGTACGAACTGACGGTGGACGAGGCGGAGCGCGATGCCCTGGAGGAGGTACTCTCGGGCTGCGATTCCACCGAACTGGTCTTCGCCCCCGAGACTTGGACCGTCGAGGCGATTACGCTGGGCGATGAGAGCGGCTGGCAGGCGGTGTCCCCCAACAAGCCGGATCTCAACGCCCTGGGCGTGGCCGGCAATGTGGCGGTGTTCTGCACCTCCGCGGTCGCGTCCGTGGACTTCGCGTTCGTGGCAGGCCGCGCGCGTCTGGATGAGAGCGAAGCGAACTTCGAATCCGGGCGTCTGGGCTATAGGTCCCGTGTCAACATCGAGTGGTCCACACATCCGCCGCGGGCGCTGGACCGGATCACCGTGAACCAGTACCCCCACTGGGAGAACTGGACGGCCCGCATGGGCCCTGCGCAGCGCGACGCGTTCATCGATGGGCTCGTGGTGGACCGCCAGACGGTCTTCGTCTCGTGGCTGCTTCACGAGGGCGACGCCGCCATGGCCTACGAGGGCGGTGCCGACGCTCGAGAGGCGATCCTCGACGCCCTCCAGCGGTGCACGGGCGGCGACGGAGACGTGACGACGCTCCTCTCCGGCCTGTCCGGCAACCCGACCGCCATCCGAGGACGACCATGACCAGTACGCAGCGAAGTGCGGAGCCTCTTACGTCAGACGGCTACGGCCGCGACGGTGGGAAGGCGAGTTTCCTCCCGTTAGACCGCCGGAGGTGCGACGGTGAGGCGGATGCCCAGTGCGTCGAGAACCCTCATCACCGTACCCAGCCGCGGATCACGCTCGCCGGACAGCGACTTGTACAGGCATGGACGGCCTGGGGAGTTCGCCCGCCATTCGCCGGGCGCGTTCGAATGGGCCGAGCTGGGGCAAGGGGATCTAGCTCCCTGGAGGCCGGGGCACCTGGAGATCCTTGCAGATCTTTCTGGCGAGGTCGCGGTTGATCTCGCTGTGCCGCGGAATCGTCGAGACCTTCTTGGCCGTCCGGTTGATGTAGAGGGTGTGGCTCCCACCCTCACGCAGGAACGCGCACCCGTGTTGCGCCAAGTGCCGCAGCAAGTCCCGGCGCTTCACGCCGTGACGGTGATCGGCTCTCTGATGACGGCACCGCCGCTGGCGTCCTCGCGGGCCATTTCCCGGTTGGCTTCGATCACCAAGGCGATGGCTTCGCGAAGGTTCGTCCGGGCTTCTTCGAGGGAAGCGCCCTGGGTGTTGGCACCGGGGAACTCCTCGATGAAGGCGATGTAGCCTTCAGGAACCCTCCGGAATACCGCCGTGCATTGCAGGTCCACAACAGACATCCTGGTGAAGATACATGGTCCATTGACTCTACCGAACGACCGAGTTCGATGCCACTTCGGATCGAACGGGAGTACGCGCGGGGGAGCCGTAGCTGGACCTGCTGGTCGTCTTCGACATGCGCGAGGGAAGGCGAGTTTCCTCCCGTTAGACCGCCGGAGGTGCGACGGTGAGGCGGATGCCGAGTGCGTCGAGAACCCTCATCACCGTGCCGAGCCGCGGGTCACGCTCGCCGGACAGCGACTTGTACAGGCTGGGGCGGCCCAGTTGCGCCCCCCGGGCGACCGTGGTCATGCCCATGGCGCGGGCGACGTCGCCGACCGCCTTCGCGAAGAGCTCCGGATCGTTCTCCGCCAGCGCGGCCTTCAGGTATTCGATGCGCGCTTCGTCATCCTCGAGAAACTCGGCGCTGTCCCAGGGGGTGCAGGTCTCTCCGCTCACGCCACCTTCTCAGAGTTTGGGAATCGGTACAGGGTGCGTGGTCGGCGGCCCATCATCGCGTGTACGACACCGGTTGTCGAGTGTGTCGGGCACCCGGGAAATGGTTGCGCACCAGTGTCTTGAATGTGGTAATGAATGTTGGGATCCGCACCCGATTTCGGGGGGGACCTGGGGAGGGGGGTGTTTGCTTCTCGTGCCCCGGTCGCGTCACCCAATTTGGACGTTAATTGTGTCGGCATAGTCACGCAATGATCGCGACATCGGTCGCTGACGTCGCGAGGATCGCACCAATCGCTCCCTCATCCGAGCACGAGTGCGACACGCCGAGGTGGGGTCCAAACCCCGTCCGCGCGTGGGTCGCCGCACGTTGGCGGGCGCTCCCGCGCCGGTGAACGACGCCGCCGTGCGGTAGCGCTGTCGGCCACCCGCCGATCCGCCGCACGAGCGATGCCCAGCCCCTCAGCTCAGTAGAGACGCTGATTGCGCCTCCCTGCGGCGGGGGCGACGATCTACGCATGCGAGACTTCAACACTGCCGGGCCGGTGCGCGCGCACCTGAACTACTGCGTGCCGCCGCTGGGACGCCTGGGCGCCGCCGAACTCCTGAGTCTTGTCCGCACCGAGCGGTACTTCGTCCTGCACGCCCCCCGGCAGACGGGAAAGACGTCGGTGCTGCTGGCGCTGCGCGACCTGCTGAACGGCGGGACCGAGGGCGAGTACCGCTGCGCATACATCAACGTCGAGCCCGCCCAGACCGCCCGAGAGGACGTGGGGCGGGCGATGGGGGCGATCGCGACGGAGATCGCCCACGAGGCCGAGGACACGCTGAACGATCCGGCCACGGCCGAGGCGGCGCGCGGCCTCGACACCACCGGACGCCCGGACGTCGCGCTGGGAACCCTGCTGCGCCTGTGGACGAAGGCATCGGCCGCGCCGCTGGCGCTGCTGATCGACGAGATCGACGCGCTGGTGGGCGACACGCTGGTATCGGTCCTGAGGCAACTCCGCGCGGGCTATGCCCATCGCCCGACCGCATTCCCGCAGAGCGTCGTGCTGTGCGGCGTGCGGGACGTGCGCGACTACCGGATCCACACCGGCTCCGGGAGGGAGGTGATCACCGGCGGCAGCGCCTTCAACATCAAGGCCCGCTCGCTCCGCCTGGGCGACTTCACGCGAGCCGAGGTCGAAAACCTGCTGGGCCAGCACACGGACGAGACGGGCCAGACGTTTGCACCGGATGCGGTGGACGCGGTGTGGGAGCAGACGCGGGGCCAGCCGTGGCTGGTGAACGCGCTCGGGCGGGAAATGTGCTTCCCGAAGGGGCCGCTCCAGCCGCGCGACCGTCCCATCTCCGAGCAGGACGTCTTCGAGGCGCGGGAGGCGCTGATCCTGAGCCGCGAGACGCACCTGGACCAGCTCGCCGACAAGCTGCGCGAGGCCCGCGTGCGCCGGGTGATCGAACCACTGCTCAGCGGGGGCGACGCAGCGTATTCCGATCGGGACTTCGAGTATGTGCGTGATCTCGGACTCGTCGCGCCGGACCCGCCGCTTCGCATCGCCAACCCCGTCTACGGCGAAGTGCTCCCCCGCGAACTCACCTGGGTGCTTCAGCAGGCGATGCCGTCGCAGCAGACGGCCTGGTACGTCGATGCCGACGGTGATCTCGACATGGACAAGCTGCTCGCCGCCTTCCAGGACTTCTTCAGGCAGAACTCGGAACACTGGGTCGAGAGGGCTCAGTACACCGAGGCGGGCCCGCAACTCGTGTTGCAGGCGTTCCTGCACCGGGTCGTGAACGGGAGGGGCCGGATCGAGCGGGAGTACGCGCTGGGGAGCCGCCGCGTGGACCTGCTCGTCGTCTGGCCCGGCGGGCAGGCGGGCACCGGCCGGTTCGTCGTCGAGTGCAAGCTGCTGAAGGATGGCCGCTCGCAGGCCCGGACCATCGAGCGTGGGCTCGAACAGACGGCCGCGTACATGGACCTCTGCGATGCCGACGCCGGCCACCTCGTCGTCTTCGACATGCGCGAGGGGCAGACCTGGGCGGAGAAGATCTACACGGAGGAGCGGAGCCGGAACGGCACGCCTATCACCGTGTGGGGTGCGTGACCGGAGGTCAGGCCATTACGGGTGCAAAGCGTCCAGGCTCGACACCGTCCTCCTCGCACATCTCGAGAAACACCCTGAGCGACAGCGCACCCTCCCTCCTGAGGCCTGACACATCTCGAGCGTAGAAGTCTGCGCCGCCGTTCAGGCCGACGAACTCGCACCGGAACATCTCGATGTCCGGGTCGAATTGGATGATCGCCCGGTAGCCGCCGATCTCCATCGTTCCTGGGCGCTGGCGGTCGATCTGCTTGCTTTCGCGGGTCGCCATTGGTGTCTTCTCCCTGTTCCGACGGATGAACGTTAGTCGCGTCGGCGCGGTCGCACAAAGATCGCGGATACGGTCATAATAGTCGTGAATCGCACACCAATCGTTACCACATTCAGATTTGAGTGCGACAATTGGGGGACAGATCGCTCGGTCCATGGCAATGCGACGCGTTCACCGGTCGCGTTGCTGATACCATTGACCCGAACTCGTCCCTCGATGACCGCATGTCAGCGATGGCACCCGGGCGCGAGCGTTCGTCTCGAACTGAGCAGCCGATGACGTAACCCGTGCCCTGTTAGAAAGTTATGCACTCGACACTCCCTCGCTGATCCCGGTTCGCGAAGATAGCCGCCGCTTGGCATGTACGCTTGGGGAGTCGGCTCGGGGCCCCTCGCGAAGGCCGCCTCGGCACCCTCCTGCGCCCGGTCCCGGTACGTGTTTCGGCCTCATTTCGAGAGCGAGGAAGGCGATCCTGTAGAAGGCCCGTCGTACGGAACCGTAACGCGTTGTACCACAATTCGTTATATCCATTCCGCGATCGTCACTATCTCAGCGGCCGATCCGGACGGTCTCGCGGCCAACCAGGGATTCAACGTCACGGTGGGCCAGAGCGGCGTGAAGCAGGCCACCGTTGCGATCTTCGGCCTCAGGGAGGTCGAGGACCGTTCGAAGTCCATCAACCCGACGAACGTGGCGGGTAACATCTCGGTCATCCTCGACGTGCAGCCCAACGACGAGACGGTGACGGGGATCGCGCTCACGCTGGGCGAGGAGACGATCCAGTGCCGCGGCACCTCGGCCGATGCGGACCCGATCGCGGGCCTCGCGGCGTCGGGAGGCCAGATCGAGGTGGACTGCTTCCTCGACACGGACGCGGTCAACGGCGAGTGCATGGGCATGCAGCTCGATCCCACGTACGCCAACGGCGATTACTCCCTGGGTGCCGTCCTTACGACGGACGAGGGCAAGACCCGCAGCGTGGTGGCCACGCAGCCGATCACGCTGAAGAACAGCGGGTTCGTGATCATCTCCCACGACGCGGGCGAGATGTCCGTGGTGTCGGAAACGACCAAGGGTCTCACGTTCTACGGCGGGCCTGCGGGTGAGGACGGCGAGAACGTGAACAGCTTCCACGCCTGCCCGGTATCCTACGTCGGCACGACGGTCGGCTCGATGCAGCTCGGCAGCATCCACACGAACACGGCGCGGCCGCCGGTCCCGACGGATCCGCAGCCTGCAGCCGGTGAAGGTCTGCTGAGCTTCCGCAGGGCCAACGGCAGGCCCCACGATCCGGTCGACGACGAGGCGCCGTTCACGTGGTCGATCGGATTGAGCTGGTGGACCGGCAACAGTGCCGTGGAGAACCAGCCGGGTGCGAACGAGTACTGGATCGAGAACCGTGGCCTCATCAAGAACGCCGACGGGCTCGACGTGACCGGCGAGTTCCGCGGGGACGAGACGGCCAAGAAAGGCCCGTTCCACTTCGACTTCCGGGCCCCGCGCATCAACCAGGACGGAACTTCGGCGATCGTCGTCAGCGGGCCGTTCGGCACAGGCGGTGCACGCGCGAACGCCGACATTTCGGATGGCGACTACTTCTCGAAGAATTCGAATACGACGCCGCGCCTGGTCGTATCGAACGTCGTCGAGATGGGCGTGGGCGGAGTCGACGAGACCATCGCAGTGGGTGACTGCTCGGTCGCGGCGAATACGGACAACGCCGCTCGAGGCACCGACTTCGTGGCCGTGTACGACGATGTCCGGAACATCAGCGAGCTGCCCGAGGATGACTCGGAGAGCGAACTGAGCGACGACGGCGGCATCGACTGCTACGTCGCGGAGCTGCAGGCCATGCAGGATGCGATCGGCAACGCGACCTGGCTCGGCGGCAGCACCGAGCGGATCCAGTCGGGCGGTGAGTTCGGCGTCGACCACACGGCCCCCGAGGTCAGCCGCCTCAATCCGGACGAGGAAGTCGTCCTGAGCGTGGACGCGGTCACGTTCGAGGCCGAGGATCCGGCTCTGGAGACTGGTGAGGACGGTAGCGGCCTTGGCAGAGTCGTAGGCCAGAGGTACCGGAGCGGGCGTTATCGCTCCGAGGTGGTCAGCGCGACGCGCAACAATGATGATGTCACGGCGAACATCTCCGGATTGGACGAGGGGTCGCATGCCGTCCGCGTGCTCGTCGGCGATGCCGCCAGCCCGACGAACTGGGGCGCGGCGTTCTTCGACTTCACCCGCGACACGAAGGCGCCCACGTTCACCGCGGGCTCCGGTCCCGGTGCGGTCAGCGCCGGATCGTCCGACCGCGTCACGGTGACGGTCAGCGGCTCGATCAGGGACGCGAACGTGATCGATGAGGCGCTGCTGAGCGTCTACGCGAACAACGGCTCGACGGCCGTCTGCGCCGGAGAGGACGCTGCGGACACGAAGCTGCCGTCCTCGCGTGTCGGTACGAAGGACGTCGAGAACGACTCCAAGCGCATCGACTTCGAGGAGTCCTTCACGATCAAGCGGCCGGCGGCCGGCGGAGGATCCGAGGACCTCTGCTTCGTCCTCGAGGTGAAGGACGTGGCCGTGGACGCCTCCGGCGACGATGACGGGGCGAACTCCGAGCAGTACGCGGCCGGCAGCTTCACAGTGAACTGGGGCGTCGGAATGACGGTCGCCGCGGACGAAACCTCAGGTTCCAACACGCTGGATGCCATGGGCAACCTGCGGGTCAGCGAAGACGCCACCGCCGTCACAATCGGCACTGCCAGTTATGGGCAGAACGGCTCCTTCACGTTGGTGCTCGACGCGCAGCCGGCGGCTCCGGTGACGGTCACCATTACGGGACATGGCGACAATGCTACGACCACCGACAGCACGTTCATCTTCGCGAATACGCAGGCGGTACTTGACGGTGGCACCCTCACGGACGACGGGGCAGCGACACCGTCGTTGTGGTCTACCCCGCAGACCGTCACGGTGAACGGTGTCGAGGACGACCGAGGTGGGGCGGGTCCGCCCGTGGTTCCCAGTTCCGAAGACGCGATGAACGAGGCGGTAACGCTGACGCTCACCGGAGCGGGCGGAGGCTACAGCGGCGTTACGAGTTCCGTCCCGGTGACGGTCCTCGACAATGACGCGATGCTGTCGGTGGCCGAGCACGACATTACGGCCGGCGGAGCCACCGCCGTTACGGTCACGATCAAAGCGACGCTGGCCAACCCCGCGCCTAGCGGTGGAGTGACGTTCACCCTCGCTGCCGATGACACCGACGCGAACGGATCAGTGACCACCGCAGGTGGGACGATCGCGGTCGCTGAGGGCGAAACGGAGGGAACGGGAACCGTCAGTGTGGATCCCTCGGCCGGATCCGGCGCTGGAACGGTCACAATCTCCGAGTCCAGCGGTAACGGTACGACCGCCACGATCACGATCAAGGCGGCATCCAGCTGACCGGAAGGCTGATCGTGTCGCTTCGGCGACGCCAACCAGCCTGCAGCACGGAAGGGGCCCCGCGGTTTCCGCGGGGCCCCTTCTTTTTACGTTCCGGCTGCGCCTTCTGCCTGCCGGGCTGGCCCCTCCCGAATCCCGTCCTGGTTGAGGGTCCGTTGATCTCACCTGCGACTTTGGTGCGGTAGCTCGAATCGCTAGCTTGAGATCATCGTTGAAGGAGCCGTCCATGCCCAAGCCGAACGCCCAAGCGCCCCCAGCCG
>JAJDVI010000035.1 GCA_022826195.1 Acidobacteriota bacterium | reverse complement strand
CTGCCGGTCGGCGGCCTCGCGGGCGCGGCGGTGATCCTCCAGCGCGCGCGTCGCGGCTTGCGGCGGAAGGTCCCGGAACAGAGCCAGGATGTCGGCATCCGACACCCGGTCGGCGGCGTTGCGGGCGGTTCTCCAGTGTCGCGTGAACGAGCGCCCGGTCCCCATCGCGCGGACGGCATCCACCGTTCCTTGGGCCGGGCCGGTGAAGTCCGAGCGCCAACCGAGTCCGTCGCGCACCAGACCGACCGGATCGGCTGCAAGGTCGGAGAACGGCCGGAGCAGCGCGTCGATCTCGCCCTTGGCGGCGCGCTCCATGTGGTCGAGCTGGTCTTCGAGTTCCGTAAGCTGGCGGGCCATCGACCGGATCTGGGTGACCTGATGCGAGATCTGCGTGATCTGGTTCGCGATGATCGTGGCCCGCTGGAACCAGCTCCCGAAGTCGAACTGCGCGCTCGCGGGACGAGCGCCCGCGAGGAGCAGGACGGGGACGAGAAGCGCGGGGGCGGGGATGCGGTGGCGCATGGGGAAGTCCTTTCGTGTCATCGGTGTGTCGGAGGGGTGGGGACGAGGACATCGGAGGTGAACCAGATGCGCAGCCGGTGCCCGGCGCGGATCGTGATCTCCGGCAGCCGGTTCAGATACCGGTCCAGCATCGAGGTGGCGCTGCCCCCGAGTCCCTGGCCGACGCCCGCTTGAAGTCCGTACGGGGAGGCCCCGGCGAGCGTGAGACCGCTCAGCGCGCCGACCGCTCCGGCAGCCGCGAACGTCGAGAGGTAGCGGCGGTTCACCCGGTCGCGGAGCGCGCTCTCGCCCGTTTGGTTGAGGCCGGCGAACTCAAGGTCGATCCAGCTTCCGTCGGGCAGCAGCAACCGGTGGAACGCGACGGCGAGGCGGCTCTGGTCTTGGGTTTCGACGGCCTGCGCCGTGCCGACGACGCGCGCGCCGCGCGGGATCAGGACGCGCTGGCGGTCGACCGAATAGAGCGGCGCCGACACCATGGCGAGCACCGGACCGGGGAACTCGCCCGACAACTGAGTGACCAGCACCGCCTCCAGGAACGTCCCTTCGTGAATGCGCTCCCAGCCTGGCGGGTCATGCGGGCGGACCAAACGGCCCGGTGCCGGCGTTGAGGTTGCGGCGGCGGGTTGCGGCAGGCCGGGCGGGAGCACTCCGCCCGCCAGTCCGGCCGCCATCTCGGCTTCAAGGGCGGCGAGGGACTGCCCGAGGGATGCGAGCGCGCCGTCGAGTACAGCGTCGGAAGACTCGGGCGCCACGGGAGACGCCGCGGCATCCGTGGATCCGTTCGGATCCCGGTGCGACTGCGCGACGGGGAACGCTCGGAGCGAGCGCGTCCTACGCTCGACCTCTTCGAGCCGGAGCGCCTCGCGCAACTCAAACTCGGCGCGGCTCATGCCGAAGGCGCGGCCGCCTGCGCCGTCCTTCGCCCCAGTGGACCCAACGCCGGAGGAGGCTCCGGCCGCGCTGTCGGGCGGATTGTCGCGGGAATCGGCTGCGGCCCGTTGCGTCTCGCGCTGCGTCTCGTCGCGGATGCCCGCATCGAACGACCGGCCCGCGCGGTCGTCCACGGGACGCGCCGGCGTCGGGGCGACTCCCTCGGCCGTCTGGTCGGGACCGGAAAACGACGAGGAAAACAGCAGTCCGGCCACGAGCACGGTCATCAGAGCGATCCCGGCTTTCGTGACGAAGCCGCCCGGCAACGCGCCCTTCGGCGCCTTCACCCACTGCTTCCAGCGGCTCATTTCGAGCCCTCCCCGGGCTCGAACCGCCATCTGGCCCGCCGGTCGCCGATCTGGAGCCACCCGTCACCCACGACGCGATGCAGGATGTAGAGGCCGTCTCCGGCAAGCTGAACGGGGACGACCGCGGGCTCGCCGTCCCGGAGCTCGTACACGCCGAACGACTCCTCGCGACCCGAGCGGATGTAGGTGAACTTGCCGTCGTGCCACATCGCTTCGACCAGGAACGGCCGCCGGGTGGCTGCGCGGTCAAGGCGGTACTCGAACGCAAGGCGTGTGGGATACTCGGCGCGAAGCGCCTCGATCTCCATTTCGGCTCGCCGGCGGGCCTCGACGATCCCCGCCTCGGCTTGTTCCTGTGCGTGGCGGGCGGCTTCTACCGCCTCGGCCGCCATCTCCCGGTAGGCGGAGACTTCGCTCCGGGCAACGAACCCGGGAGTGCCGGACGGGGCCTCCGCTTCCGCGCCCGCCTCGACGCGGACGACCAGGTGGGGCGGCTTCTCGCCGCTTTCCGATACGAGGAAGGAGTAGATGCGACCGGATTCGCAGACGAGCGCCACGTTCGTCGCGGCGTCCTCGGCCAGCGGCTTCAGATACGCGACGTTCGCCGCGCCGGTCAGGTGCCAGTACTCGGAGTCGCCGACCACGAAGTCGAGGATGCGCTCCCCGGCCGGAAGCACGATCACCGTGGTATGGCGAACCCGGGTGCGGAGCCGGGGGATCCGCTCTTCGCCTTCTTCCGGCAGCGGCACGCGGAGCAGGGCTGCTTCGGCGCTCGTTTGCTGCGCGGCGGCATCGCAGGGGAGTACCGCCAGAAGCAGCGTCAGCAGGACTACGACGATCCCGAGCAGGATCGCAGCGGTTGGGGTTGCTTTCATGGTGTTCAT
>JAJDVI010000090.1 GCA_022826195.1 Acidobacteriota bacterium | reverse complement strand
CGACAACCAGTGCATCAGCCCCCAGCTCCCGCCGCTGAACGCGAGAAAAAGGCTCAGGCCCACCACCAGGGGCCGCAGCCACGCGTTCAGGAGCATCACGCGTATCCGCGCGACCGTCACCGCCGTATCGCTCTCGATGGTACGCAGCTCGCCATTCGCGACGGCGCGCAAGTTCTCGCCAAGCTGCCGCTGCTCGTTCGCCGCCGTCTCCTCGAACTGACGGCGTTCGGTCGCCAGCCGGGTCCGTAGCCGGGCGGTCAAGTCGTTCGGGTTGGAAGTCCTGCTCATAAAGCGCTCCTTTCAGCCGCCACCGCTTGCCGCTCTCCGGATCGCGGGCGGTCAGGTAGTCCTTGCCCTGGCGGGGCACCTCGAAACCGGCCTCCTCCAGGGCGGCGACCACATCGGCGCGGCTCCGCACCGCGCCGTGCTCGACGCGCTGCAGGAGGTAGTCGCGGATCAACTCGCGCGGGCCGGCTTCGTGCTCGAGGCCGGCCCGCAGTCGCGCCGCCTCGATGTAGGCGCGATGGCCCGGCTGCTGGGCTTTGGCTCGCGCCGGGTCGTCGGGGCGGCTCCAGCCGTGCTGGTGATTGAAACCGTCCCGTAGCGGGCCGAAGGTCTTTTCCCAGCCGGGAGGCGCGATGTTGAGGCTGCGGCCCGTCTCCAGGTCGCAGCGGGCGGTGAGGACGTGGACGTGCACCCCGTCGCCGTCCTCCCGGTGCAGGACCGCCGTCCATGCGTAGCGGTCCGGTTCCAGTCCCGCCCAGGCCGTCTTCTCGAACTCGTCGAGGACGGCCCCGATCTGCTCGTCGGTGGGCCGATCCTCCGGCGCCCACGCGATCACGCCCGACGTGTACTTCCGCTCGAAGCCCAGCGAGTCGGCGACGGCGGCCACCTGGTGGGGGTTGCCGCGCAGCACCTCGATGCCCGGACGCACCCGTCCGGCGGAGTCGCGTTCGCCGACGAGATAGTCGGCCGAGGCGCGGGCCGAGCCGGCGCCGCCCGAGGCGAAGCTAATGTGCATCGCCGTCCTCTCCGCCGAGACGGGCGACCGCGTGCAACGACCGCTCGAACGCGACGAGGTTGGCGATCACCGCGACGGCCTCGACCGCCGAGGTGTGCGTGTTGGCCCAGCGCGCGAGCTGGTTCAGGTTGTTGCCGATTCGGGCAACCTGGACGTTGCGCTCGCGCTCGATGTCGGCCGCCGGCGCGGTCCAGGTGCGCGTCCGGCCCATCGCCTTCCGGAGGAGCGTGGACAGCGGGACTCCGGCAGCCGCCGCCTTGGCGTCCCAGGCGGCGCGCTCGGCCGCCGACACGCGGACGTTGATCTGCACGGTGCGTCGCTCAGCCAGGGGCGCACCGGTGAGGGGGTTCGGGGGGCGATGCCCCCCGTCCGCGCACTGCTCCGTCAGCGGCGCGGCGGGCCGGGGGTTCGGGGGGCGGCGCTCCCCGTCCGTGCGCTGCTCCCGCAGCGGCGGATGCCGGGGGTTCGACGGGGGGCGCAGCGCCCCCTCGCCAGTCCCAATGTATAGACATTGGGTATGCTGGCCCTCGTGCCTTAGCACGTGAGCCAGCGGCCAGGAATGGGCACCATCCCGGGGCCTCCAACGACGACGGAAGCCGCACCGGGATCGGGAGACTCGGGACTGTCGATGCGGAAAGCCGGGACGGAAGTCCGCGGCCTGCTCCGCCAGGAATGCGCTCCATTGCTCCATATGCGCCCGCCGCCGCTCGAACAGGTCCGAGCGCCGGCAGGCGGTTCCGGGACGGAACAGTATAGCGCCGTAACCCGTTGACGAATCAGGCGCTTAACGGAACTTCAGGACACTCTGCGGAACAGGAAGGACCCGGCAGGAACAGGCTGGTAGTGAACAGCCGTCCGGCCTTTGCGCGGGAGCCGCGCTCTCCTCAACTGCTGTCGGGGAGGTTGCGCAGGTCCGTTGCGGGACGGAACCGCACCACCCGTCCGCGGGGAATGCCCATCGGCTCGCCGGTGCGCACATTTCGCGCCACGCCTGTCTTGCGGGGGCGGGTGTGGAAGACCCCGAACCGCCGCAGCACCACACGGGCGCCGCGCTCCAGGCCGGACGCAACGGACTCGAACACAACGTCCACCGCGTCCCGCGCGGCGGGAGAGTCCAGAGTCGTCGCCTTCACCGCCCGATGGATGAGGTCGGCCTTCACCATGCTGCCCGCATCCTATTCGACACGCAACACGCGGTCAGGTCGGTTCGGGTGCCGAACGTTTTTCGGTTCACGCGGCAGGTGAGTGATTCGAACCCTCCGTTCCGAATCAGGGTTCCGGGCCTCATACTGACCCCGCGAGTGCCTTCTCGGGGAGTCCGACTTCGTCGGGCTACCCGCTGGGTCCAACAGCCGTGAACGGCTACGCGGCTAGCTGGCGTCAGCGCCCTTCTTCCATGGCGGAGTGGGCGGACGCTTCGGAGAACCCGCATCTATAGAACGGTGACCGGTGCGGTCCTCCACAAATTCTCCGATCCAAATGAGAACATCGGCCAAGTATTCGAGCCTTTCCTCGATGGCCTCAAGGGACTCTACCTGCCGCTGTTGGCGGCTCTCAGCATCCATCATGATCGGACGCTTCTCAATAGGAACACTCATCCTAGTGATTATGCCGACGCTAATACGGGTGTCAAGGCCCGGGATTCAGTATCTCGAATGGCCAGATGGAAACTTGACCAGTGTCCGCTCGTCCTCGCTCGCGGCCAGGAACGCGGCCCACTGCTCCATGAGCGCCCGCCGCCGCTCGAACAGGTCCGTGCGCCGGTACGCCGCCTCGATGGCGTTCGTGTTCACGTGCGCCAGCGCCAACTCGCACACCTCCCGCGGCGCGTCCGAGCACTCCGCCGCCCAGTCCCGGAAGCTCGACCGGAACCCGTGCGGCACCGCCCCGATTCCGAGCTTCCGGACCATCGCCGGCATCGCCACCTCGGGAAGCGGCCGGTTCCGCGCGGAGGGGAACACCAGCCCCGAGCCGTCCGCCAACTCCCGAGCCTCGCGGAGCACCGCGAGGGCGCGTGTGGACAGCGGAACCCGGTGCTCACGCTTCGTCTTCATCCGCTCCGCCGGAATGCGCCACTCCCGAGCCTCAAGGTCGATCTCTTTCCACAGCACGCCGCGCACCTCGCCGCTCCGGCACGCCGTCAGCACCAGGAACTCGAACGCCAGCACCGTACCGGGATCGGCACCGGACCCGCGCACCGTCTCGAGGGCACCGGCGACCTCCGCATACGGGAGCGCGGGGAGATGGCGCACCTGCACCCCGTTCTTGGGGAGGGCCGCCCCGATGGCCTCTCCCGCCGGGTTGTCTTCCCGGTAGCCCTGCGCCACCGCCCAGCGCATCACCGCCGAGATTCGGTGCCGAACCCGACGCGCCGTCACCCGCTTCTCGTTCCAGATCGGGAGCAGGACGTCCATC